>CAZRGT010000001.1:0-55793 GCA_964599725.1 uncultured Gemmatimonadaceae bacterium
GATACGGGCGCTACAAGGTGACCTTCGGCAACACCCAAGTCACCGAGATTAGCTGCCATGCGCGTGGTTCGGTCCACATGTTCCCGCGGACGCGCACCGTGCTCGACATGGGCGGGCAGGACACCAAGGCGATCCGCGTCCAGCCGACGGGCGAGATCGTGGATTTCTGCATGAACGACAAGTGCGCGGCCGGCACGGGCCGGTTCCTGGGCGCGGCGGCCGTCGCCCTCGATCTTCCGCTCGCCGATCTCGGGCCCACGGCGTTGCGCGGCGAGCGCGCCGTGAAGATCAGCACCACCTGCACCGTGTTCGCGGAGTCGGAAGTGCTGTCCTGGCTCGGCAAGGGGAAAAAGATTGAAGACATCCTGCTCGGTGTGCACGAGTCCATCGCGGCGCGCTCAATCGGGCTTTTGCGGCGCGTCGGGATCGAGGAGGAAGTGACCTTCACCGGTGGCGTGACCAAGAACGAGGCGATGGTCGAGACACTCAACAAGCGCCTGGCCCTCAAAGTGAACGTCGGTGAGGAGTCGCATTACATGGGCGCGCTCGGCGCGGCGCTGTTCGCGCTCGACCGCATCGTCGCGGCACGGGCGCCGGCGGCCAAGGGAGCGGCGTGAGCCGCACCGCCGGAATCGACATCGGGACGACCTATACCAAGGTCCTCCTCGCGGGCGAGGACGGCACAGTCCTCGGGCGGGCCATGGAGCCGACCGGGTTCAAACTGGCGCAGGCGGTCGAACGGGCGCTGGTGCGGGCGCTCGAGACGGCGGGGGTCGCGCGGGCCGATGTCGCCTACACCGTGACGACGGGTTTCGGCCGGCACCAGGCGGGGATCGGCGATGCGGCCGTGACGGACCTGACCGCGGCGGCACGCGGTGCGACGCACGTCTTCCCCAATACGCGCACCATCCTCGATATCGGCGGGCAGACCATGAAGGCGAGCCGGCTGGGCGCGGACGCGAAGGTCCAGAGCTTCCGCCTCAACGACAAGTGCGCCGCCGGGACCGGGGCCTTTCTCGAGAAGACCGCCCGGTACATGGGCTACCGCACCGAGGAGATCGGTCCGCTCGTCGCCACCTCCAAGGCCCCCGTGACCATCTCCGGCGTGTGCGCCGTGTTCGCCGAGTCGGAAGTCATCAACCAGCTCTCCGAGGGCTCGGCTCCTGCCGACATCATGCATGGCGCCTTCGTCTCGCTGGTGGATCGCTCGGTCCAGCTGATGAAGCGGGTGCGAATGGAGCCCGAGTTCACGCTGGTCGGCGGGATCCTGCGCTTCGAGCGGATGATCCAGGTGGTGCAGAACGCGCTCGGGGCGAGCGTGAACGTTCTCCCGGGCGACATGGTCCAGTACACCTCGGCGTTCGGCGCCGCGCTGCTCGGCCAGCGCCGCCTGCGCCGGCTCGCGGCCGAGGAAGCCGCGCATGGCGCCTGAACGCTGGGAGCGCCGCTTCGTGGCCGATCCCCAACGGGCCCAGGAAGCGGCCGAGGTGTACCGCCAGGCCGGGTTCGCCGTCCGTGTGGAAACGGAGATTCCCGAGGGGCTGCGCGAGGAGTGCACCAACTGCTGGCTGGTGACGGCCGGGTTTTTCCGGGTGATCTACACGCGCCGCACCGGGAGTGACGATCGATGAAGGCCGCCGTGTTCCACGGCAGCGGACAGCCGCTCACCATCGAAGACGTGCCGGTGCCGGAGCCCCGGCCGGGTGAAGTCGTGATCCGCGTCGCCGCCTGCGGTCTGTGCCATACGGATCTGCATTACCTCGACCACGGCGTTTCCACGTTCAAGGCCCCGCCCATCGTGCTGGGGCACGAGGCGGCCGGGACGGTGGCGCGTAGCGGCGCGGGCGTCAGCGGGTTTAAGGAGGGGGACCGGGTCCTGGTGCCATCTGTCTGGTCGTGCGGCCGGTGCCGTTTCTGTCGGGCGGGCCGGGAGAATCTGTGCAGCGATCTCGTGATGCCGGGAAACCACACCGATGGGGCGTTCGCGGAGTTCCTCGCCGTCCCGGCGAAGGAGCTGGTGCCGGTGCCGCCGTCGATCCCGCTCGAGCGCGCGTGCATCATCGCCGACGCGGTTTCCACACCCTACCATGCCGTGAAGCGGCGCGGACGCGTCCGCGCGGGCGATACCGTGGCGGTGGTCGGCTGTGGCGGCGTCGGCCTGAATGTCGTGCAATGTGCCGCCTTGGCTGGCGCGACCGTGGTCGCCGTGGATCTCAACGACACCCGGCTCGCGCTCGCCAAGCGCCTCGGCGCACGCCATGCGATCAACGCCGCGACGACCGAACGCGTCGATAAGGAGGTCCGCAAGCTCACCGACGGCGGCGTGGACGTCGCCTTCGAGGTCGTCGGCAATCCGAAAACGATCGATCTCGCCTTCAACCTCATTCGCAAGGGCGGCCGGCTGGTCGTGATCGGTTTCTCACAAGACCCGGTTCCAATCAACGTCGGCAAGCTGATGTTCTACGAGTTGGAGCTGGTGGGGAGCCTGGGGTGTGGAGCCGGCGAATACCCGGAGATCGTCGCGCTGGTCGAATCCGGTCGCCTGACCCTGGACCCGATCGTCAGTGGAACGTTTCCGCTCGATGAGATCAACGAGGGGTTCGACCGCTTGCGCCGCGGCGAAGGCGTGCGGTGGGTGGTGACGCCGTGACGTCCGATCCCATCCGCCGGTTCGAGCAGGAGCACGAAGTGGCACTCGCCGCGCTCGAGCGACTCGAGCAGGCGGGCGAGGCGCTGCGGGGCTCCGAAGCTTCCGAACCGCACTTCGCGACCGCCCGCGAGGTGCACGGGCTGCTCTGCGGAGCGGTGCGGCGGCACAATGAGGATGAAGAACGGGCTCTGTTCCCCCTGTTGGGAGAAGACGCTCCCCTCGGTCCGTTTCTCGCGGAGCACGAAATCCTCTGGAGGCTGGAAGCGGATCTCGCCGGCGCCCTTGACCGAAACGACCGGACTCGGATTGCCCGCCTGGCGCTCGAGATCGTGGACGTGCTCCGGACCCACATTCGTCGTGAGAATGAGGTGCTCTTCCCCATGGCGCGGGCGCTGCTCGGCGCCGAAGGGCTCGCCATCGTTGCCAAGAGACTCAACCTTTAGGCGTGGTCCGCATCCTGCCACCACGCCCGCCCGGTGGTCGCGCGTTCGGGAAACGCCTTACCCAGAGCGTTCCGGATCTAGCCCTGGGGATCCTGTTTTGTGGCGCCTGGTTGGATCTGCTCGGGCTCGGCACGCGCTTGGGTGTCGACCTGATGCTCCTGGTGGAGATCGAGGGCTGGATTCTCATGGTGTCACTGTTCACCGTTGGTTTCGCGTACGGCCTGGCCACAGACGAGGCGCGGAATGAAAAGGCAAAGAGCCTGACCGGACTCCTCGTCGTGTGCAGCCTCCCTCCCGCCTACTTCGCCTTTCGCTGGCACGTCTGGTGGCCGATCGGTGCCTACGCCGGCCTGCTGTGGAATCGCCTGAGGTTGGCCCGGGCCGGCGCGAGCGGTGCCCGGCGCATGCGAGCGCCGCTGCGCGAGCTGGTTCTCTATGGGGGCGCGGCGGCCGCCAGCATGTTGCTGGCGCTCCCGGCGCTCGGAGCGATCGACGCGCAATTCCGGATCTCCGACTACCCGGGATGGTGTCATGCACCGGAGCTCCTGATCCCTGACGACCTGCTCTCGAGCGATCGGGTCGTGACCTGGTGTAACGCCCCGTATCGGGCGCTCGCGGCGGGGGCCATCTACTTCTCTTTCACGGGAGTCCTCACGTTGCTGCGTGGCCCCTACCGGCTGTCGCTACTGTGGGGCTGGGTTCGGCGCGAGCCGGACGAGTAACGCACCGTCGTGTCTGCTGGCGCTTGTAAGTCATTGTAGGCACAAGTATTTATGTATTCACCAATAAATCCTTTGATTTAGTTGACAATCGTCCAAGTGCGGCGTACGTTGGCCGGTAATGACCCATCCATTCCCGGCTCTCGCCGCCCATAAAGGCATGCGGAGCGAAGTCCTGCTCGAGCTGAAGCACGATCAACCGCTCACCGCGAAGCAGCTCGCGGAAAAGTTGAGCGTCTCGCCCAACGCTGTGCGCCATCACCTGAAGGAGCTCGAGGCCGAGGCGCTGGTGACCTACGGTCGTGAGCAGCGTGGCGTCGGTGCGCCAACCTTCGCGTATCGCCTCTCCCCACAGGGCGAAGCCCTGTTCCCCAAGCGTTATGAGCAGACGCTCACCGATCTGCTCGAACGCGTAGCGGAGAAGCAGGGGCGTCCGGCGGCCGTCGGCATGTTCGAGGATCTCTACGCCGATCTCACCCGCAAACTGCAGGCGGAGCTGTATGGCGTCGGGCCAGCGCGGCGTCTCGACGCGGTCGCCCGCGTCATGAACGAAGCTGGCTACATGGCCGAGGTGGACTCGTCGGGCGGCAAGTTTCGCCTGGCCGAGCACAACTGCGCCATCCGTGCCGTGGCGGAGCGTTTTCCGGAAGTATGCGCGGCCGAAGCGAAGTTCCTGCAGGCGGTGCTCGCCGCGACGGTGGAGCGCCAGGCGCACATCGTCGACGGGTGCAATGCCTGCGAGTACGCGATCACCTTCGACACAGTCCGCGGTGAGTCGGTATGACCTCGATCGAAACTCAGGTTCTTCAGCCGTACAAGTACGGTTTCGTCACGGATATCGAATCCGAGACTGTTCCGCCCGGCTTGAGCGAGGACGTCATTCGTCTCATCTCGCACAAGAAGGACGAGCCGGAGTGGATGCTTGAATGGCGGCTCAAGGCCTACCGACACTGGCTCACGATGACCGAGCCCACGTGGGCGAACGTGAAGTACGGCCCCATCGACTATCAGGCGATCAGCTACTACGCGGCGCCCAAACAGCTGCCCAAGCTCGAGAGCCTGGACCAGGTGGACCCCAAACTACTGGACACGTTCGAGAAACTGGGCATCCCGATTGCCGAGCAGAAGCGGCTGGCCGGTGTCGCGGTGGATGCGGTATTCGATTCCGTCTCCGTGGCCACGACGTTCCGGGCCGAGCTGGCCAAGCACGGGATCATCTTCTGCCCGATGTCGGAAGCGATCCGGGAGCATCCGGAGCTGGTCCGGCAATACCTAGGCACCGTGGTCCCGACGAACGACAACTTCTTCGCCGCGCTCAATTCCGCCGTCTTCACCGACGGGTCGTTTGCCTTTATCCCGAAGGGCGTGCGCTGCCCGCTGGAGCTGTCGACCTACTTCCGCATCAATGCATCATCCACCGGACAGTTCGAGCGCACGCTCATCGTGGCCGAGGAAGGGAGTCACGTTTCCTACCTCGAGGGCTGTTCTGCCCCGACGCGCGATGAACATCAGCTGCACGCCGCGGTAGTGGAGCTCGTCGCGCTGGACAACGCCCAAATCAAATACTCGACCATCCAGAATTGGTACCCGGGCGATGCAGAAGGCAAAGGCGGAATCTACAATTTCGTCACCAAACGCGGCGCCTGTCGCGGCAAGAACTCCAAGATCTCCTGGACCCAGGTCGAGACCGGCTCGGCGATCACGTGGAAGTATCCGGGATGCCTGCTCCAGGGCGACGGCTCGATCGGCGAGTTTTATTCCGTCGCGGTGACCAACAACCGCCAGCAGGCCGACACCGGCACCAAGATGATCCACATCGGCAAGAACACGAAGAGCACCATCGTGTCGAAGGGGATCTCTGCCGGCCACGGCCAGAACACCTATCGCGGCCTCGTGAAGATCATGAAGGGCGCCGAGGGTGCGCGGAACTACTCGCAGTGTGACTCGATGCTGATCGGCAGCGAGTGCGGCGCACACACCTTCCCCTACATCGACGTGCGCAACAGCACCGCGATCATGGAGCACGAAGCGTCCACCTCCAAGATCGGCGAAGATCAGATCTTTTACTGTAAGCAGCGCGGCCTCTCCGCCGAGGACGCGGTGTCGATGATTGTCAACGGTTTCTGCAAGGAAGTCTTCAAGGAGCTGCCGATGGAGTTCGCCGTCGAGGCCCAGAACCTCCTTGGGATCTCACTGGAAGGGAGCGTCGGATGACCCCGCCCATGTTGGAGATCCGCGACCTCCACGCCTCCGTGGAAGGCAACGAAATCCTCTGCGGCGTGAGCCTCACGGTGCGCACCGGTGAGGTGCACGCCATCATGGGCCCCAACGGCTCGGGGAAGAGCACCCTGGCGCAGGTCCTGGCCGGTCATCCGGCCTACATGGTGACTGCGGGCTCGGTGCAATACGACGGCAAGGATCTGCTGGACATGGATCCCGAGAAGCGGGCGCGCGAAGGGGTGTTTCTCGCGTTTCAGTATCCGGTCTCGATCCGCGGCATCACGAACAGCTATTTCCTCCGCTCCGCGGTGAACGCGATCCGCAAGCACAAGGGACTGCCCGAGCTCGACCCGCTGGATTTCCTCCAGGTGCTCGAGGACAAGCTCAAGGCCATCGGCTGGGACGACAGCTTCATGAACCGGGCCGTGAACGAGGGCTTCTCGGGCGGTGAGAAGAAGCGCAACGAGATCCTCCAGCTCGCCGTGATCGAGCCGCGTCTCGCGATCCTCGACGAGACCGACTCGGGGCTCGACATCGACGCGTTGAAGACGGTGGCCGAAGCAGTCAACAAGCTGCGCGGCCCCGATCGCTCGTTCGTCGTCGTGACGCACTATCAGCGCTTGCTCAACTACATCGTCCCCGACCACGTGCACGTGTTGGCCGAGGGGCGCATCGTGAAGTCCGGCGGGAAAGAGCTGGCGCTTGCGCTGGAAGAAAAGGGCTACGACTGGCTGAGGCCGGCGGCGGCGGGAACGGCCGCGTGACCGAGCACTTCGTGGGGCAGTATCGAGCGTTCGCAAGCAACGGAGCCTCGGGTGCGCCGGAATGGTTGCGGAGTCTGCGCGAGCGGGCGATCGCCCGGTTCGCCCAGGTGGGCTTCCCCTCTACGCGCCTCGAGCAGTGGCGCTTCACCAACGTCCAGCCGATCGCCGAAACCCGATTCACGCTGAGCGGCGTGCGCTGGGAGGCCGGGCGCGTCCCGGCCGGCGCGACGGTGACCACGCTGGGGGACGCGATACAGCGGTGGCCGGACCTGGTCCGCGCCCACCTGGCCCGCTATGCGCCGGTCGAGGCGAGTCCGTTTACCGCCCTCGCCACGGCATTCCTGGCCGACGGCCTGCTCGTCCACGTGCCCGCGGGCACGGTGGTCGACGAGCCGATCCAGCTGAACTGCCGCATCCCGCCCGGCGCCGCACGGCCGATGGCCCACCCGCGGCTGCTCATCGTGTTGGAGCGCGCCGCGCAGGCCAAGGTCGTCGAGGTCTATGACGGCGCCTCGGGTGTGTCGCTGACGAACGCGGTCACCGAAGTCATCCTGCAGGACGGCGCCCACCTCGAGCTGTGTCGCGAGCAGCGCGACGATGCGCTGAGCTACCACATCGCCACCACGCAGTCGCATCAGGGACCCAACAGCCGGCTCGTGTTCACGACGGTCGCGCTCGGCGCGGCGCTGTCGCGCCACGACATCAATGCGGTGTTGGACGGCAGTGGCGCGTATCTCATCCTGAACGGGCTGTCGGTGTTGGGACAGCGGCAGCACGTCGATCATCACACGACCATCGAGCACGCACGCCCGCACTGCGAGAGTCACGAGTACTTCAACGGCATCTTCGATGGCGAGTCCCACGGCGTCTTCAACGGCCGCATCATCGTGCGCCCTGGTGCCCAGCGCACCGACTCGAAGCAGACCAACAACAATCTGCTGCTCTCCGAGACGGCGCGTGCCGACAGCCAGCCACAGCTCGAGATCTACGCTGACGACGTGAAGTGCACCCACGGCTCCACCGTGGGCCCCCTCGATCCGTCCGCTCTCTTCTATTTGCGCAGCCGCGGTCTGGGAGCCGCCGAGGCGCGAGGGCTCCTCACCTATGGATTTGGGGCGGAAATTCTGGACCGCATCGCCATCCCGGGGGTGCGCGAACGGTTGGATCGCGTGATTCGCGACCGCCTGGGGGTCCCGGAGCTGCTCGTTTCGTGACCAGCACCACGCGCCCCGCGCTCGACGTCGCGCGGCTCCGGGCGGAGTTCCCGATTCTCGCCACGACCGTGCGCGGCCGGCCACTCGTCTACTTGGACAATGCCGCCACCAGTCAGAAGCCGCGTGCGGTGATCGAAGCCGTTCGGCGCTACTACACGACTCAGAACGCCAACGTCCATCGCGGCGTGTATGCCTTGAGCGAGCAGGCGACCGCGGCCTACGAGGGGGTGCGGGAGAAGGCGCGAGCCTTGGTGAACGCCCGGGCCGTCCACGAGATCATCTTCGTGCGCGGAACCACCGAAGGCGTCAATCTCGTGGCCTCGAGCTGGGGGAGGACCAATCTTCGTCCCGGCGACGAGGTGCTGGTTTCGGCCATGGAACACCATTCCAACATCGTGCCGTGGCAGATGGCGTGCGATGCAGTGGGCGCCTCGCTCCGGGTAATCCCCATGAACCAGCGGGGCGAGCTGCTGCTCGAGGAGTTCGAGCGGCTGCTCCGGGGGCCGGTGAAGGTCGTAGCGGTGGCCCATGTCTCCAACTCGCTCGGTACGATCAACCCGGTGGCGGAGATGACGCGGCTCGCGCACGCGCGCGGCGCCCTCGTGCTGGTGGACGGAGCCCAGGGGGCCCCGCACCTCCCGATCGACGTGCAAGCGTTGGGCGCCGATTTCTACACGGTGTCGGGCCACAAGATGTACGGGCCTACGGGGATTGGGTTGCTGTACGGCCGGCAGGAGCTACTCGACACGATGCCGCCCTACCAGGGCGGCGGCGACATGATCAAGTCCGTGACATTTGCGCGGACCACTTTCGCCGACCCGCCCGCCCGCTTCGAAGCCGGGACGCCGCACATCGCCGGTGCCATCGGTCTGGGCGCGGCGATCGACTACCTCCATGGGCTCGATCGCGAGGCGGCTGAAGCGCACGAGCAGGAGCTGCTCGAGTACGCGACGGCGAGCCTCGCCGGGATTCCGGGCGTGCGACTCGTCGGGACGGCGGCGCGGAAGGCCGCCGTGGTCTCGTTCGTGGTGGATGGCGTTCATGCCCACGATGTCGGCACGATCCTGGACCAGGACGGCGTCGCGATCCGAACCGGCCATCACTGCGCGCAGCCGGTCATGGACTTCTTCGGCGTGCCGGCTACGGCGCGCGCCTCGTTCGCGTGTTACAACACGCTCCTGGAGGTCGACGCCCTCGCAGCCGCGGTGCAGAAAGTCCGCAAGGTGTTCGCCTGATGGCCGATCTCTCGGACCTCTACCAGCAGATCATCGTCGACCACAATCGCGCCCCCCGCAACTTCAAGCAGCTCGCCAATCCCACTCGCCGTGCCGAAGGGGCGAACCCTCTTTGCGGCGACCAGATCAGTCTGGAAGTGGAGCTCGAGGGCGATCGCATCGCGGACGTCGGTTTTCAGGGCTCTGGGTGCGCGATTTCCCAGGCATCCGCTTCTCTGCTCACCGGCGCGATCCAGGGCAAAACCAAGGCCGAGGCGGAGGCGTTGTTCCGGGAGGTTCGCACGATGCTGACGTCCGCTCCGGGCACTGCAGTGGACACTTCCAGGCTCGGCAAGCTCGCGGCGTTGGCCGGAGTGCGGCAATTCCCGGTTCGCGTCAAGTGCGCCAGCCTGCCCTGGCACACACTCCGCGCGGCGCTGCAGGCGGGGGCGGAGCCCGTCTCGACCGAGTAGTTTTCTTCCCGGCTGAAGCCTGTCGAGTTCCACGCTTCACCACGGTGTCTATGAGCACACCTATCCTCGTCGTCGATCGCGTGACCAAGCGGTTCTCCGGTCATGTGGCGGTAGACGCGTTGTCGCTCGAGATCCCAAGCGGGGTCATCTACGGCCTCCTGGGACCCAACGGGGCCGGCAAGACGACGACCATTCGCATGATCATGGACATCTACGAGCCCGACGCCGGTGTGGTGCGGGTGTTCGGAGCCCCGGGCGGTGGACGCGATCACTCCGCGCGCATCGGCTACTTGCCGGAGGAGCGCGGGCTGTATCCGAAAATGCGCGTGCTCGATGTCCTGGTTTTTCTCGCCGAGGCCAAAGGCGTGACCCGGCGCGCGGCGCGGGCCAAGGCGCTCGATTGGTTGGAGCGTTTGGGGCTCGCGGATTGGCGGCTCCGCAGAGTCAACGAGCTGTCGAAGGGCATGCAACAGAAGGTCCAGTTCATCTCCACCTTGCTGCACGACCCCGAGCTGGCTGTTCTCGACGAGCCGTTTTCGGGGCTCGATCCAGTGAACACGCAGGTAATGAAGGATGTGGTGCTCGAGCTCAAGCAACGGGGTGCCACCATCCTGTTCTCGACCCACATTATGGAGCAGGCCGAAAAGCTGTGCGATCAGCTGTGTATCATCGCGCGGGGCCAGAAGCTCGTGGACGGTTCCCTGGCCGAGGTGAAGCGGACCCACGGCGGCCGCCATCTTACCGTCGCGTTCGATGGCGGATCGGGCGCCGCCGCACGGGTGTTTGCCGACAAGCGGTTGATCAAACGAGCCGACGATTACGGCCAGTATGCCGAGCTGGAGCTGACGCCGGCCGCCGATGCGCAGGAGATCCTGCGCACCCTCGTGGGATCCGGGGCGCGGCTCACGAAGTTCGAGCTGATGGAGCCGTCGCTGAACAAGATCTTCATCGACTTGGTGGGCCCCGATGCTGCGCGCGCCGCGGCCCGGCCCGAGGAGGCAGTGCGTGCATAAGGTCTGGGCGGTCATTCGGCGCGAATTCGTCGAGCGCGTGCGGACCAAGTGGTTCTGGATCGGGACCATTCTCGGTCCGTTGCTCATGATCGGCATCATCGCGCTCCAGATTCTCCTCGCCTCGCGCGGAGCCGGGGCGCGGCAGGTTGCCGTCGTCGATGCCACGACCACCGGGTTCGGCCAGCGGTTGGTCACTCAGTTGGGAACGGCGATCCCGCGGTTCCACCTGCGGCGAGAACCGGCCGGTGTCGGGGTGCTGGACACTTTGCTCCAGGAAGTCATCGACAAGCGGCTGGACGGGTTTCTACTCGTCAGCGACAGCACGCTCGAATACGGCGTCGCCGAGTACCGGGGCTCCAACGTGTCTTCGATCGCCGATATGGAGCAGCTCGAGCGCACCCTCCACCGGCTCATCTTTGCATCTCGCCTGGAGCGCGAAGGCATCGACACCGCCGTCGTCCAGCGCGCCGAGGTTCGGGTCCAGCTCGCCACCAAGAAGATCTCCGGACGAAAGCTCACTGGTGAGAGCGGCACACAGTCGTTCATGACGGGGTTCGGGATGGCCATCTTGTTGTTCGTCGCCATCCTCATGTACGGCGTCAACGTTATGAGCTCGGTGCTGGAGGAGAAGACCACACGGGTGGTGGAGGTTCTCGTTTCATCCCTGCGCCCGTTTCAATTGATGGTTGGGAAAGTCCTCGGCGTGGGCGCGGTGGGCTTGGTGCAGCTCGGCGTATGGATCACCTCTGCGAAACTGCTCACCGGCGCTCAGCATCGGTTTTCCGGCGCGACCAGTGCGACGCTGGGTGGTTCTGGCTTCCAGTTCCCCCAGATTCCGACCCTCACATTGGTGATTTTCGTCGTCTACTTCTTGCTCGGGTACTTCTTGTACGCCGCGATCTACGCAGCGGTGGGGTCGATGTCGAGCACGGAAGCGGAGGCGCGGCAGGCGCAGGTGCCGGTGCAGCTGGTGCTGATGATTCCCTATATCTCCTTCTTCTCGTTGCTCAACGACCCCAACAGCTCGCTCGCCGTGTGGTTCACTTTGATTCCCTTCTGGTCGCCGATCGCGACGCCGGTGCGTTGGGGGGCAACACCGATTCCGATCATCGAGCTCGTGGCGTCCCTGGCGATTCTGCTCGTGACGGTCGTACTGGTGACCTGGGTAGCGGCACGGATCTACCGGGTTGGGATTCTGATGACGGGAAAACGGCCGAACTTGAGGGAACTGGTAAGGTGGGTCAAGGCGGCATAGGATAGGCGACAGGCTAGACGCATCGCGGTTGACAGGTACGAGTTGCATAGGCGGGGTACGGGACGCGTAGAAATGGTTACCGACCCCGCCTTCTTTCTCCGCAGTTTCCCCATATGCCAAACCACCACACGCTGAAGGCGTGGCAACACGCTCAACGATTAGCCGTCGACTGTGCCAAGGCGGCGCTTTCCTTTCCAGACTACGAGCAGCAAAACCTCGCCGACCAGCTGCGCCGCGCGGCGTACAGTGTCCCGTTGAACATCGCAGACGGGTGCAGCCGAAAGGGACCTCGCGACTACCGGAGGTTTCTGGACTCGGCTTGGGGATCGCTCGCCGAAGTTGAAACGGCCCTATCTATGGCGCGGGATGTGGGTTACTTGGAACCCGCAGAATTCGGTCGTCTTGAGGCGCTCGCCACGGAGACCAGTAAGACTTTGTTCGGGTTGTTGCGAAAGGCGAGCCAGGCAGCCACGAAACCTCCTCGCGCCGGTTGACCGCTGCCCGCTGGGCGTCTGTGCGTCTAGCCGTTGCCTCGCCTATTATTCCCTCATGCCCTACGACTACGATGTCGTTGTTGTCGGTGGCGGCCACGCCGGCACCGAAGCTGCCACGATGTCCTCCCGGCTCGGCGCCCGCACCTTGCTGCTGACCTCCAACCTCGACACGATCGGCCAGATGTCGTGCAATCCCGCGATCGGCGGGATCGCCAAGGGCACCGTCGTCCGGGAAGTAGACGCGTTGGGTGGCGTGATGGGCCGGGCCGCCGACCGAGCCACGATCCAGTTCCGTATGCTGAACCAATCCAAGGGACCGGCCGTGTGGGCGCCGCGCGCGCAGTGCGACCGGACTCTGTATCGTCGCGCCGTTCGCACCATCCTTGAAGAGCGTCCGAATCTATCGCTCGTCCAGGGGATGGCCGCCCGGCTGCTGCTCGAGCGCGATCAGGTGTGCGGCGTCGAAACCGTTGACGGCCGGCGTTTCACGGCGCGCGCGGTCGTGATCACCGCGGGGACGTTTCTACGCGGCAGAATTCATATCGGCACCGACACGCAGGTCCCCGCCGGCCGCGCCGGCGATCAGCCATCGGTGGAAATGGCGCAAGCTATTGAGGCACTTGGATTTACAGTATCGCGTTTCAAGACCGGCACACCACCGCGAGTGGATGGGCGCAGTGTCGATTGGTCCCGGCTGACTCGACAGGACGGGGAGGAGGAGGAATTCCATCGCTTCTCCTTCTTTGAGCGGGCGCCGAAGCCGCGGCAAGTGCCATGCTGGATCACGTGGGCCGGTGAGCCGTTGAAGGAGATCATTCGCGCCCATTTGCTGGATTCCGCGCTCTACGGCGGGGCGATTAGCGGACGGGGACCCCGCTACTGTCCGTCGATCGAGGACAAGATCGTCAAGTTCCCCAATGCCGCCACGCATCAGATCTTCCTCGAGCCGGAGGGGTTGGACACGCACGAACTGTATGTGAACGGGCTCTCCACTTCCCTGCCCGTTCCGGTCCAACTGGAGTTCCTGCACGCCGTGCCCGGGCTTGAGCGGGCACACATGACGCGCCCCGGATACGCCATCGAGTACGACTACTACCAGCCCGATCAGCTCACACCGTGGCTCGAGACCAAGGCCGTGGAACGATTGTTTTTCGCCGGTCAAATCAACGGCACGACCGGTTACGAGGAGGCGGCCGGGCAAGGGATCGTCGCAGGCATCAATGCGGCGCGGCGATGCCGTGGCGAAGAGCCCGTGGTATTCGGGCGAGATGATGCTTACATCGGCGTCCTGGTCGATGACCTCGTGACGCGCGGCGTGGACGAGCCGTATCGCTTGTTCACCTCTCGTGCGGAATTCCGGCTGCTGCTACGGCAGGACAATGCCCTGCGTCGGCTGTACGGGCTGGCAGAGAAGCTCGGACTCTTGAATGACGCAGAGCGCCGCCTGGCCGGCGAGCGGCTGTCTGCGGAGCAGCGGGTCCACGAGCTGGCCCTTGGGACGTCCCTCACTCCGGCGCAAGCGACGGGCGCGCTGCACGACCTGCTGGCGCTCGACTCCCCTGCGCGCATCGCGACACTGGCATGCAGGCCTCATGTGCCGTTGCTGGCCTTGTTGGAAGCCGCGGGCGCCGCGCGCGATCTCGATCATGTGGCAATTCTCTCGGTGGAAATCGATCTGAGGTACCGCGGTTACATCGCGCGTGAACGCCAGGCGGCGGATCGGCTCGCGGAGTTGGCGTCGTTCACGCTGCCGCTGGATCTGCCGTACGCGGATCTGGCGAGTCTCTCGACGGAGGCTCGGCAGAAACTGGATCGCGTCCGCCCCGGTTCGCTCTCGCAGGCGTCTCGAGTCCCCGGGGTTTCCGCCAGTGATCTCCACAACCTCGTTATGGAAACTCTCCGCTGGCGGAAGCGAGTCGCTTAGGCCATTAAGGCCTGACTGTTTCACGTGAAACTGTCGTTGTTTCACGTGAAATTCAGCTCGTTTCACGTGAAACGCCGTTCTTTCGCTCACCGAGATCACGCATTAGATTAGGCCGCAACGTTTTACAGTGTTTTCAGTATAACTCTTTATAGCACAACAGGTTACATGAAAAGTCGTATTATCGCGATCGCCAATCAAAAGGGTGGCGTCGGCAAGACGACGACGGCGGTGAACCTGGCCGCTTCGCTCGCGGCCGCCGAGCGAAAAACGCTTCTCGTCGACGCCGATCCCCAGGGGAATGCGACGAGTGGCGTGGGAATCGATCGGGCCGCATTGGAGAACTCACTCTACAACGTGCTGCTCGACGGCCAGCGAATGGCGGACGCGCGGGTTCGCGCGGTCCACTTTCCCTTCCTCGACGTCGTTCCGGCGACGCAGGATCTCGTAGGCGCCGAGCTGGAGCTCGTCAATCGGGACAATCGCGAGACCATGCTGCGCAGCGCGCTGCGAGACGTCGCCGCTCAGTACCAGTACATCATCGTCGACTGTCCGCCTTCGCTCGGCCTGCTGACGCTGAACGTGCTGACCGCCGCCGACGGCGTCCTGATCCCGATCCAGTGCGAATACTACGCGTTGGAGGGGCTGTCGCAGCTCTTGAATACCATCAAGCTGGTGCAGCGCAACTTCAACCCCGCGCTCGCGATCGACGGTGTCTTGCTGACGATGTACGACGCGCGACTCAATCTCTCGAAGCAGGTCGGCGATGAGGCAAAGGAGTATTTCGGCGCGCGCATGTTCAGCGTCACCATTCCGCGCAACGTTCGCCTGGCCGAAGCCCCGAGCTTCGGCAAGCCGATTCTACTGTACGACGTCCAATCGGTGGGAGCGAAAAGCTATCTCGCCGTCGCTCAGGAGCTGATCCGGCGGGTGGAGCGCGGGGATCCCTCCCCTGCCCTTCCCGCTGCCTTTTCCGCTCAACCGGAGGTGCCCGCATGACCGAGACCGCCGCTGGTCGCCGCCGCCTTGGCCGGGGGCTCGAGGCCCTGCTGGGCCCGACGCGCGAGGAGGCTCAGCGCGAAGGCAGTTTGGTCGAGCTGCCGATCCAGGACATCCGTCCTAATCCGCTGCAGCCGCGACGCGATGTGGATCCGGCCGCGCTAGAGGAGTTGAAGTCCTCGATCAAGCAGGCAGGCCTGCTCCAGCCGGTCGTCGTGAGACCGGCGCCGGGTGGACACGGCGTGTTCGAATTGATCGCCGGCGAGCGTCGCCTGCGCGCGTGCCAGGCGCTCGGATGGGAAAAGATCCCGGCGGTGCGGCGCGACGTCGACGACCGAACTGTCCTGACGCTGGCACTGATCGAGAACCTTCAACGCGACGATCTCTCCTCGGTAGATGAAGCACGCGGGTACGAACGGTTGATCGCTGAATTCGAGCTGACGCAGCAGGATGTCGCGGACGCCGTCGGGCGTGACCGCTCCACGGTAGCGAACGCGCTCCGACTGTTGAAGCTCCCAGACTCGGTGCTGCAGATGTTGCACGACGCTCAGCTCAGCGTGGGGCACGCCCGGGCACTGCTCGCGCTCGATGACGCGCGCCTGGCCACTACCCTCGCCCGCGAGGCCGTGGCGCAGGGTCTGTCGGTGCGGGAAATCGAGGACCGTGTCCGCGGCGGTCGCGCGCCGGAACGCCGTCCGCGCTCGAGGCGGGGTCTGCCTCCGGCTCCCGAAGTGCGTCGCGTCGAGGACGCCTTGCGGCGTCGCCTCGGCACCGACGTCCGGGTTAATGTGCGCGCCAAGGGAAAAGGACAGATTCATGTCGCGTTCTACTCCAACGACGATCTCGCGCGAATCCTCGAACTGGTTCTGGGCGCGCCGTTCGACGGATGAAGCCTCGCAGTGTCACGGTCCTCATTCATCTGGACGGGGACATCGGCTCGAAGCAATATCGGGTTCCGCTCTGGGCCGTCACGGCAGGGAAGTGGGGCGCGCTGGTCGTAGGGCTGCTCGTGGTGTTGTTCTTCGCGTTTGCGGGGCCCATTTCCCGATCCGCGGCTCGTGTGCCGGGGCTTGAGCGCGAAGTGTCACGCCTGCAGGAGGAGAATGGCCGGGTTCAACAGTTGGCCGCCGCGCTGAACCGCGCCGAAGCCAACTACCAGTCGTTGCGGCAGTTGCTGGGCGGGCGGGCGGCTCCGCGCGACAGCGGCTCGGCATCTCCGGATGTGATGCGCGCGGCGCCGATCAGGGCCGCGCTCGCTGGCGCACGTCGCTACGAGGCCGGTCTCTCCTCGCCGACGCATTGGCCGCTCGACCTGCAAGGCTTCGTGACCCGCGGCCGCAGTGGCGAAGCGAACGACGGTGGGGGCGAAACCCATGAGGGAGTCGACATCGCGGTCCCGATCGGTACGCCGGTACGGTCAGCCGGCGGGTCGACGGTAGAAGCCGCCGGGCCGGATCCGGACTATGGCCTGTTCGTCCTCTTGCGACATCCAGGCGGATATGAAACCATGTACGGTCACGCGTCACGGCTCCTGGTCCGGGAAGGCGATACCGTGTCGGCCGGGCAAGTGATCGCGTTGACGGGAAGCTCCGGTCGCTCGACGGCGCCGCACCTGCACTTTGAGATCCGGCGTGAGGGTCAGTCGCTCGACCCGCTCACGTTCGTAAAGGAGGGGAACTAGCGATGGCCATTTTCACCGAGAAGACCGGCGCTCCGGCAGGCGAGGTGGGACTCTCGATCATTGGCTCGGGCATGCGGGTGGTCGGAGACATCAGCGCCGAGGGTGTGGTGAAGATCGAGGGCACGGTGGTGGGGACCGTTCAAGCGGGCCGGCAAGTCCTGGTAGCCAAGGGCGGGTTGGTGGAAGGTGACGTCGTGACTCGAGAGGCCATAGTCGGCGGCGAGGTTCGGGGGGGGATTAAGGCCGGTGAGCGTGTGGAGCTGCAAACCACGAGCGTCGTCCACGGGGACATCGCCACCCGCCGCCTGCTGGTCCAGGAGGGCGGGGAGATCAACGGTGTCCTGCGCATGAGCGAAGACGTACTGGAGGCTGCGCCCGTGGCTGCTAAACGATAGCGGCAGTTCAACTTGTCCACAGCTTGTCTACGCTGTCGTGTGGATTGCGTAAGCCATTGCAGCACCGAGACTTGAACTGCTTCAGCCCTACTACAGAGCCTCTGTGGTGCGCAGATGATGTCATGATATTGTTGTAATACTGTCTGAGCGCTTAACACTCATATGCTCCCCAGAATGAACCTCCTGGATCTCGTTCGCTATTGCGACGATTACCTGAGAATCGACGAAGTGGGCGACTACGCTGAAGCGCTCAATGGCCTTCAGGTCGGCGGCGGCGGCAGCGTGCACCGCATCGCGGCGGCGGTCGACTTGTGCGCCGCGACAGTGCGCATGGCGGCGGAGCAGGGGGCCGACCTGCTGATCGTCCACCACGGGTTGTTCTGGGGTGGTGTGCAACCGCTTGTCGGGCCGCAGCTCGAACGGGTCAGTGGGTTGATTCGCCACGGCATCGCGCTATACGGGGCTCACCTCCCGCTCGATTGTCACCCGGAAGTCGGGAATGCGGCTCTGCTGGCTCGAACGTTGGGCGTGACCATCCGGGGTGATTTTGGCGCGTGGCGCGAACAGCCGGTCGGTGTATGGGGTGAGCTGGAACTGGACCGGGAAGGATTCGGGCACCGCTTGGCCACAGCACTGGGCCACTCGGCGAAGGCGATGCGGTTCGGCCCGGAGACAGTGCGCCGGGTGGGGATCGTCACCGGCGCCGGCGGTTCCTTCATCCGACAGGCGGCCGCCGAGGGGCTCGACACGTACGTCACCGGTGAAGGGGCGCATCACACCTACTTCGACGCCGAAGAGCTGGGGCTGAACGTCTATTATGGCGGCCATTACGCCACGGAGACGTTCGGCGTGCGAGCGCTCGCCGAGCACGTCGGTACGAAGTTCGGAATTCCCTGGGCGTTTCTCGACCATCCGACGGGTCTGTGACCGCGGGCAGGGTTCTCGCGATCCTCTCGGCTGCGGAGCTGTGCGCGATGGCGCCGTGGTTCAGCGCTTCGGCGGTCGCGCCGACCCTCGCCCAGCTGTGGCATTTGGACTCGGCCGGAACGGCCGGCCTCACGGTATCGGTTCAGCTGGGATTCGTGATGGGAGCACTCGTGTCCGCGATGCTTACACTGGCGGACGTCTGGTCGGCGCGGCGCCTGGTCGCTGGCTCGGCGGTCCTGGCAGGCCTCGCCACCGCGGGGGTGGCGTTCTCGACGACGTCGACCATCGGGATCGGACTCCGGTTCATCACCGGTGCCGCGCTCGCCGGGGTCTATCCGCCGGGCATGAAGATCGCGGCCGGCTGGTTTCGCGAGGCGCGTGGGTGGGCCATCGGCATTCTCGTCGGCGCGTTGACGCTCGGCTCCGCCACGCCGCACCTGGTCCGTTCGCTCGTGCCGGCCGACCAGTGGCGCACGGTGCTCCTGATGGCCGCGTTGTCGGCGTGGGCGGGAGCGGCGCTGGTGTTGCTCGTGCCCTCGGATGGCCCCTTTGCAGCGCCATCAGCGCGGTTTTCCTGGTCGGCCGCCCCGACCTTGCTGCGTGACCGTGCCGTCCTACTCGCCAACCTGGGCTATCTCGGTCATATGTGGGAGCTGTATGCGATGTGGACCTGGATGGCGGCGTTCGTCGCGGCGAGCGAGCTCACCCGGCTCGGCCCCGTCGCCGGCGATCACCCCGCAGCCGCCGCCATCGTGACCTTCGGTGTCATCGGCAGCGGGGCAGCCGGCTGCTGGCTCGGCGGCAAATACGCGGATCGTCTCGGCCGCACGACCATCACCTGCATCGCGATGATCGTCTCGGGATGCTGTTGCGTGCTCGTGGGAGTGCTGTTCGGGCGGCCGCTCTGGGTGATGGGGCCGTTGTTGCTCATCTGGGGGATCGCGGCGGTCGCGGACTCCGCCCAGTTCTCCACGGCGGTGAGCGAGCTGGCGCCGCGAGACTACGTCGGAACGGCGCTCACCCTGCAAACGAGCCTGGGATTCCTGCTCACCGCGGTGACCATCTCGCTGCTGCCGCTCGTCGCCTCCGGCATCGGATGGCGCTGGAGCATGAGCGTATTGGCGGCAGGGCCCGCCCTGGGCGTGTGGGCGATGCGCGCGTTACGCGCGCGCCCGGAAGCGGTGCGATTAGCGGGCGGCCGGCGCTAGGAGACGATCAAGAGGCCGACGTCGCCACCGTATTCATCCTTGATCCGGGTCACGCCGGCCGGCACGATCCACTCCCCGCCGTCCAACCGAACGTTGAACCGGTACGTCCCCGGCGCGAGTGGAACGGACACGACCCACGTTCCCGCCGTGTCCGCGGTGAGCATCACCGGGACCCAATCGGTGAAATCCCCCGAGACCTCGATCAGTTTCGCCCCCACGGCGTGAATCACCAGTGTGTGCCCCTCGACGCTCGCCGAAGGCGGATCATCGGGGTCGGCGAGCCGCCGGGCGGGCATCGTCGCGGTGGTTCGACGAGGCCAAGCGTTGATCCTGAGACCGAGTCCTACGTAGCGGCCCGACACGCTGCCGCGAATCGGGTCGGTGGGATAGCGCCCGCCGGAGAGGATGATGGAAAGCCAGGCACTCAGGGCCAGTGCGCCACTCGCCTCGCCGTAGACACCGTGTCCCGCGCCTTTGCTCCGGCCGCGCACACCCAAAGCCCCATCAAAGGACAGCCGGCCGTGTTCATAGTGACCGGTGCCCTCGAAGTCCACGTACGCCGTGTCGCCAACGCCGGTCGTCGTCAGGTTGACGAGCCAGGTAGCGCCGATGCGTTGCGTCCAGGCACCGGCGGCGAGGGCCACCACCGGTCGTTGATCGGCACCGAAGGACGTCGTCCCGAGGGTCGCTCCGATCCACACGCCTTGCCGATCGCCCACCAGATGCAGCCGGGGACCCAGAAGCAGATGAGAGAAGCTGGCGAAGTCCGCGTAACGGCTGGAGCCGGCATTCCCCATGAGCTCGACGCGCAGGCGACCCAGAGGGCCGGAAAAGACCGACCCACTCGCATTGGCTTGCAGGCTGAGGTTGCCGCTCTCGAACCGGAGCAATGTACCTCGGGCCGTGACGTACAACCGAGGGCGTTCAATCCGGAACATGGGTGAGACGGAAGCGGCCGCGCTAGGAAGGAATCCATCGTAGCGAACATCGCTCACGCCGACGTCCACTGAGGCAGCGACCTGCGCGTTCAGCGTGCACGGCCTACGGGTTGCCGCGCAGACGGCCACGATGGCGGCCGCCTGCGCGCCGAACTTCATGGTCAGGGTCTCCGGCTGGGGCCTGGACTCACGTCGAGCAGTGCGGCGTTGACGCGGACGGCGGCGGCGGCGGCGGGGGGAGCGCCGAGGGCAATGTCGCGCTCCACGGCGCGGCGGAAATCGACGATCTGGTCGTCGCGGGCCAGGGCGGCGAGGGCGAGCACCGCCGCCGCGGCCGAATCGGGCGGCACGCCGCTCGTGACGAGATCGGTGACGGCCGCCAGCGAGACGGTTAGCCCCGAGCTTCTGCGCCGACGCAGCAGGGTGAGGTCCGTCGGCCGGACGCCGGCGCGGAGCGCGCTCGCCGCCGCGACGAGCTCGGCGGGTGCCGAGGCAGGACCGAGTGCCGTCCTGGCGATCCCGAGCTCGTCCGCGAGCAACCGCACGGCCGTCACAATCTGGGCCGGCGCGGCGCGTTTCGCCGCTCCCTCGAGGGCACGCTGCACCAGCGGCTCAGCCGGTAGACCGACGGCCCGAGCCGAGTCGATCACCGCATCGAGCGCGGCCACCGTCGCAGAGTCGAGACGGCGCTCGAGACGTGGATCTTGGGCCGCGCCGGCGCGAGGGGTCAGGGCGCCGGCGGCGAGGGCGAGGACGATGTGCGCGTGTGAAAGTCGCATGAGATTCATCCTCCCACCGTGACGACGGAGCTCGGGGTCCCGAAGTCGTCGGGCGCGCGCGGCGCCGAGGGATCCGCCAACCAATGCGAGCCGTCGACCAAGAAGGCGTACCGATGCCGACCGGCGGGCAGCGGGATGGTCACGCTCCAGATGCTGCCGCTGCGTACCGGCCGCATCGGCGTAGTGACGGCGTCCCAATCGTTGAAATCGCCCACCAGCGAAACGGACGCGGCGCTCGGAGCGACGAGGACGAACTGCACGACCGCCGTATCCGGGCCCGGGCCGTTCGCGGGCGTGCGGGGTCCGAGCACCACGGCCAGCGCGGCGAGCGTGGCGACAACGCCGGCCGCCGCGAGCGGGGTGATGGAGACGTCGCGAGGAAGCCGCAGCCACTCCCATCCTCGCGCAAGCCAGTCCAGGCCGCGTGACGTCCGGGCGACGCGAACCATCACCCGGGCATCGAGCGTCGGATCCATCTCAATCGGCTCCCGCAACCGCTCGATTACCCGCTGCAGTACGTCATCGTCGCGTTCAAACACGTTCCACCTCGGTCAACAGGGCACGTAGCCGTTCGCAGGCGCGCTTAACACGCATCTTGAGAGCGGAGACTCCCGCCCCGGTGAATCGCGCCATCTCCTCGTATTCCATGTCTTCCACATGTTTCAGCAGAAACGCCTCGCGCAGCGCCGGCGCGAGGCGGCCCAGCGCCGAGCGAACCGTATCATCCCACTCCGCGCCGTCGGTGGCCTGGGCGGCCGGGGCGCGCGCAAGCGACACGTCGTCCCGGACGAACAGCCGGTGCCGCCGGCTCGAACGGCGCCCGGCAGTACGGCACCGGTTGACGAGGATACCGAAAAGCCAGGGGCCGAACCGGTTCTCCTCGCAGCGGGCCAGCGAGCGGTAGGCCCGCACGAAGGCGTCCTGCACCACCTCTTCGGCATCCTCGCGATCGCCCAGCATGTGCACGGCGTAGCGTCCGAGCCGATCGCGATAGCGCGCGACCAGCACGGCAAAGGCGGCGGTATCACCCGCGCGCACCCGGCGCACGATCTCCGCGTCGTTCATCCGCTTCATGATATACCCACCGGCGGGGTTCGCGGGTCACCTGGGGGCGGTGTGACCCGGCGCAGGCAATCGGGGTATGGTCCTTCGAACCGTCCATCGTTCGGAGCCTCCATGAAGCGCCTGCTCGCCGCACTCGCCGTGGCCGGAGCTATCGGGATCGCCTGTTACCAGGACGACGCCCTCCATCCCTCCGCGATCGCGCCGACCAAGGTCTTCCTGACCGACGCTCCGTTCCCGTTCGATTCGGTCGGCAGCGTCAACCTGTACGTGAGTCGCATCGAGGCGAGCTCGCAAGTCGATACCTCGGGTGCGGGAAACTGGGTGGAAGTCGCGGCGCCCCAGAAGGTCTTCGACCTGTTGACGCTGCAGCAGGGGACGACGGCATTCGTCGGCCAGAGCATTCTCGACGCGGGAGCGTACGCGGCGATTCGCATGACGATCGACGTGGACAAGTCTTCCATCAAGTATCCCGACGGCTCCGGCGCCGTCGTGCACTGGCCGGGGTCGGGGCAGGGCGAGATCACGATCTACGCGCTCGTGGAGGAGCCACTCGCCGTGGCGGCGACCGGAGCGGAAATCGTGATCGATTTCGACGTGGGCCGGAGCTTCCTGTACCGTCTGTTCGGCGTGAAGGAGTTCCATATGGTGCCGGTGCTACGCGCCGTGAACAGCGCGGCGACGGGCACGATCGAGGGGACCGTGACCGCCACTGCCAACCAGGGCCCTCCGTACGCCGTGGCGAACGCCAACGTCACCGTGTATGGAGGCGATCCGAATGCCCTCTCGGGAAGTTGGTACGTCGTGGCGACGGGGCATACCAACGGGCAGGGTCACTACAAGGTCGGGTTTTTGCTAGCCGGCGCCTACATCGTGCGCATCGAGCAACCGATCATCCCGGCATTGGCCGCGGTGACGATGCCGAATGTGTTTGTGACCGTGGGAAACGTGACGTCGCTGAACGTGCAGTTGCCGCGGGCCGGCGCCGGGCTGCACATCACCGGGACGACCACCGTCGGCGTCGGCGGCACCACACTGCTGCATGCCGCGCTGTCCGATTCGATCGGGAACGCCGTGAGTACCGTCATCACATGGGTGAGCCGCGACTCTTCAATCGCCAGCCCCGTGGATTCGGCCGTGGGCGACACGCTCGGCCAGACCAAGCTCGTGCTGGGCGTGCAGAAGGGCTCGGCGTGGATCGTCGCCACGAGCGGGGCACTCGCGGATTCCGTTCTCATCGAGGTCGTGTCGCAACCGAATCTCAACCAGGTCGCCAGTGTGACGGTATCCCCGCCGACGCTGGACCTCGTGGTGGGCGACAGCACGTTCCTCGTCGCGGAACTGCGCGATTCCGTCGGCAACGTGCTGGCGAACCGGCAAATCTCATGGTTCGCGGCGGATTCGTCCGGTGTGGTGGATCTGTTGTTGGCCATCGGGCCGACCGCCGTGCTCAAGGCGCGGCATGTCGGTAGCACCGTGATTCGAGCGCTGAGTGAAGGGAAGAGCGGGAGCGCGACCGTCACCGTTCACTGACGGCGGAAGAACGCCCCCCACGATTAGCTTTCGGGCGCAGTGCCCGACCATCACGATCCATCCGGCGGTTTCCGCAACCCGTGGGCCAAGGCGTCGCTCGACGCGCGCATCGGCGGGTTGTTGCGCTGGTGGTTCGTGGACCGGCTGCGCCACCCACCTCCTCCGGACCCGGACCCATCGCTCTTCCCGCTCACCGAGCCGCGCTTCGTCCTGCCGCGCGCTCAGGACGATCTGCTGACCATCACGTGGGTCGGTCATTCCACGTTTCTCATCCAACTCGGCGGCGTGAACCTGCTCACCGACCCGATCTGGAGCGATCGTGCCTCACCCATTCCGGGGATCGGACCGAAACGGCGGGTCGGCCCCGGGATTCAGTTCGACGATTTGCCGCCGATCGATCTCGTGCTCCAGTCTCACGATCACTACGATCACCTGGACGACCTCACGGTCTGCCGCCTCGAGGCCACGAACCCCGGCGCGCGCTGGCTGGTGCCGCTCGGCCTGACGTCGTTCCTGCGGCGGCGCGGCGTGCACGAGATCACCGATCTCGATTGGTGGCAGGAGACGACGCACGGTGCGCTCACGATCGGTTGCACGCCGGCGCAACATTTCAGCGGGCGGACTCCATGGCAGCACAATCGGACGCTGTGGAGTGGCTGGAGCGTCGGCACGCCCGCGCGACGCGTGTTCTTTGCGGGAGACACGGGCTACCACCCGGAGTTCGCGGCGATCGCCGGCCGGTTCGGACCGTTCGACGTCGCCCTGCTGCCGATCGGCGCCTACGATCCCCGCTGGTTCATGCGTCCGGTCCACATGGACCCCGAGGAGGCGGTGCAGGCGGCGCACGATCTGGGGGGCCCGCTGGTGATCCCGATGCACTGGGGAACCTTCAAGCTCACCGACGAGCCGCTGGACGAGCCCCCGCGGAGAGCGCGAGACACGTGGATAGCGTCAGGATTGGCGCCGGAACGGTTTCATCGAATGATGCACGGGGAGACGCTGGTGTTTGAAGCATCAGACATCAGATCTCAGACATCAGGTACTGACGTCTGAAGTCTGACGTCTGAGCAGCTACTTCAGCGGCACAACGAACCGCACCGTCACGCTTTCCGCCGTTTGCGGCGATACCGTGCAGTAACACTCTCTCCCGAGAATCTTCTTGACGCCCAAGACCTCCGCTTCGGCGATGCCCGCCACATCTCGAAAGATGATCTCCAGCGTCTGGCCGTCGATGACACGGTAGCTCACCGGCCGCCCGAGCAGGCGGTGGTGCGGATCGATGCGCGTGAGGCCCTGGTCGAGCTGGCGTTGGATGTCGTCGACGCGCGCGGCGGTCACTGCGCGACCCGGTTGGCGCGAACGGCGGCCGCGTTGCGACGCATCCCGGTGAGTCCGGGCCGCTCGAACGGCGTGTCCCCGTAGCGCGCCTCGAATTCGGCGGCGTCGAGCTCCTGCAGCTGGTCGATGTCCGGGTCGACAAGCGCGGCCCGCGGCACGAGCTCGAGGTCCCGGGTCGGCTCGGCAAACCGAACGTTCCATGGACACACGTCCTGACACACGTCACAGCCGAACACCCACTCGCCCACCTGGCTCTGCTGCTGGCTGGCAAACGCGCCGCGGGACTCGATCGTGAGATAGGAAATGCAACGGCGCGCATCGAGGATGTGCGGGGCGACGAACGCGTCGGTCGGGCAGGCATCGAGACAAGCGCGGCAGGTGCCGCAGCGGTCCGCCTCAAAGTGAAGATCGGGGGCGAAGTCGGCGTCGGTGAGCACGGTGCCGATGAAGGTGAACGAGCCGATCTCTGGATCGATCAACATCGTGTTCCTGCCGATCCATCCGAGCCCGGCACGCCGCGCCAGCTCTCGTTCTGGAACGGGGCCTGCGTCGACGTAGCAGCGCGTACGCGCTCCCGGTGCCAGGTCTTTGACCGCGTCGGCCAGACGCTCGAGTCGGGTGGACAACACGCGATGATAGTCGGCGGACCAGGCGTATTGCGCGACCCGTTGCGTCGTGCCGGGTTCGACCGGACCGTGCCAGTAGTTGGTAAGCGTAACGACCGCGACTGCGGCATCGGGCATG
This sequence comes from uncultured Gemmatimonadaceae bacterium, assembly GCA_964599725.1. Taxonomy (GTDB): domain Bacteria; phylum Gemmatimonadota; class Gemmatimonadetes; order Gemmatimonadales; family GWC2-71-9; genus DASTHG01. Next base: position 25,985 of record CAZRGT010000001.1, read on the forward strand.
ATACGTCGCGGATCCTGTCGTTTGGTCGCCTGTCGATGCAAGTAGGTCATCGTGCCCGCGTACCCGGCGGCGAGCCAGCGCTCGAGCTCGGCCGCATGGACATCCGGTTCGAGCGACGCGACGCCGACCGCACTGAAGCCCAACGCGAGGGCTCGGCGTCTTAGCTCGAGGCTGTCCGTTTGGGCCGGGCTCACAAGTGCATGACTTCGCGCCGCCAGCGCGCGAATCTGACCACATCATCGACCGGGGGCACAGCGTTCTCGTCGCCGTAGGCGGTGAACATGCGCCAGCGCATGTACTCCGGGGGCGGCAGCGGAAGGAATGGCGGCTGCCGGTACCAGTCCCGCCGGCGAAAGCTCCAAGCCAGCCGCACGAGATCGAGCGCGAGTCGGGGACTCGTGAGCGCCCGCAGCGCCAGCTTGGCATAGAGCGACGTCCAACTCGCCGGAGTCTGCATGGCTTCTGTATATTCCGCGCCTATGACGCTTGCAAGCGGCGTCGCGCTCGGATCCGAGCCGCACCCGCTGGTCCGCTACCGGACCGAGTTCCCGATCTTCCGGGACCGGATCTACCTCAACACCTGCTCGCTTGGCGCGCTGGGGGACCGGGCCCGGCGCAAGGTAGCTGAGTTTCTCGACATCTGGCAGGCGCGGGGGGCGGCCGCCTGGTACGATGTGTGGTGGGCAGCGCTGGCGGAGCTGCGGTCGCGCTACGGAGGTTTGATTGGGGCGGGCGCTTCCCAAATCGCGCTGGCGCCGAGCGTCTCCGTCGCGGTCAGCGCGGTGGCCAGCGCGCTCGATTACGTGCGACGTCCCAAGGTTGTCGTCACCGCGCTCGATTTCCCGACGGTGGCTTACCAGTGGCTCGCCAAACGGCCACGGGGCGTGGAGGTGGTGGTCGTGGAGAGCCCCGACGGGGTGACCGTCCCGGTCGAGGCGATCGCCCGGGCCGTGGACGATCGTACGGCGCTGGTCGCGACATCGCACGTCTACTTCACGACCGGGGCGATCCAGGACATCGCCGCCGTGACCCAGGTGGCGCACGCCCGAGGCGCCCGGTGCCTGATCGACGCCTATCAGTCGGTGGGGCAGGTGCCGGTGAACGCCCCGGCGACCGGTGTGGACTTCCTCGTGGCGGGTGGGCTGAAGTGGCTGCTCGGCGGGACCGGCATCGTATTCTGCTACGTGCGCGAGGGGTTGGCGCGCGAGCTGGCGCCCACGATCGCGGGGTGGTTCGGTCACCGCGATCAGTTCGCGTTTGAGCCGCGCGCGCTCGAATTCCACGACGATGCCCGCCGCTTCGAGCTGGGGACGCCGCCGCTGGCCGCGATCTACACGCAGCTGGGCGGTCTCGAGTACATCGAGGAGATCGGCGTGCCCGCGATCCGGCGCGTGACGGCCGGCCTCACCGAGGATCTCGTGGCTCGGGCGCGCGAAGGCGGTTTCCATCCGCGGGTGGCCGGGAACGGCGAAACGCGCTCGGCGATCGTGATGTTGCCCGCGGCCGATCCGACGGCCGCCGTTCGGCACCTCGCGGCCCGGGGCATCGTCGCGGACGCGCGTCCGGGTCACGTCCGCCTCTCTCCTTTCTTCTACAACGTTCAGGACGACCATGTCGCAGCACTCGAGCAGCTCGCCACGCACCGCGATCACTGAAGACGAACGGCTGCTCACGGCGGCCCCGTCGCAGGAGCGGCGGACCTTCGTGCACACCGATCCCTGGCGGGTGCTACGGATCATGGGGGAGTTCGTCGAAGGGTTCGACACGCTCTCCGACGTGCGCTTCGCGGTGTCGTTCTTCGGCTCGGCGCGCACCCGCAGCGACGATCCCTACTACGACAAAGCCGTGGAGACGGCCCGGCTCCTGGCTCGTCAGGGCTTCCCGATCATCACCGGCGGCGGGCCAGGCATCATGGAGGCAGCGAACCGCGGCGCGCAGGAGGGCAACGGACTCTCGATCGGTTGCAACATCGAGCTGCCATTCGAGCAGGGGACGAATCCCTACGTGGAGCGGTCGATCAATTTCCGCTATTTCTTTGTTCGCAAGACGATGTTCGTGAAATACGCGACGGCGTTCGTCGTCTTCCCGGGCGGGTATGGGACGATGGACGAGCTGTTCGAAGCCCTGACCCTGATCCAGACCGGCAAGGTGAAGAATTTCCCCGTCGTTCTCTTCGGACAGGAATACTGGAGCGGGCTGCGCGATTGGCTCGCGGGACGGGTCGCTGGCGAAGGCAAGATCGACGGGAAAGACCTGAACCTGTTTTACGTGACGGACGCCCCGGCGGAGGCGGTCGAGTTGGTCGTCAAGGCGCGCGAGGAGCGGAGACGGACCCATTCCCGCCACAAGGCGGTCTGATGGCGGCCTCGCCGTATCTCCGCGGGGCACGCATCGATCCGCGCGGCATCACCGGCCGTGAGACCGTCGCCGACCTGATCGACAACGCGTTCCTCGCCTACAATGCGGGGCGTCTCGCGGAAGGGTGCCGCCTGTACGCCGACCGGATGCTCGCGGCTGACGTCACCGTGGGGATGAGTCTCACGGGCGCCATGACTCCTGCCGGCCTCGGCATGAGCACCATCATCCCGCTCATGGAGGCGGGGTTTATCGACTGGATCGTCTCCACCGGGGCCAACCTCTACCACGACGCGCACTTCGGTCTCGGGCTCGCGATGCATCGTGGCTCGCCGTTCGCCGACGACGTGGAGCTGCGCGAAGCTGGCGTGGTACGGATCTACGACATCTTCTTCGACTACAACGTGCTGTTGTCGACCGACGCCTACATCCGGGACGTCTCGGCCCGGCCAGAGTTCCAGCGGGCCATGAGCACCGCCGAATACCACTATCTGCTCGGCGGGTTCGTCCGCGAGCGGGAGAAGGCGCTCGGCCTGTCGCGTCGCTCGGTGCTGTCGGTGGCGCACGCGTGTGGCGTGCCGATCTACACCTCCAGCCCCGGCGATTCGTCGATCGGCATGAACGTGGCCGAGCAGGCCTTGGCGGGCTCGCAGCTGCGCTTCGACGTGAGCGCGGACGTAAACGAGACCTCCGCGATCGTGTTTCACGCTAAGCAGCACGACGGCAAGAGCGGCGTGCTGTTGATCGGCGGCGGCAGCCCCAAGAACTTCGTGCTGCAGACCGAGCCCCAGATCCAGGAAGTGCTGGGCATCAGCCAAAAGGGTCACGACTACTACCTCCAAATCACCGACGCGCGGCCCGATACCGGTGGACTCTCGGGTGCGACGCCGGCCGAGGCGGTCAGCTGGGGCAAGGTCGACCCGGACAAATTGCCGGGCACGGTGGTGTGCTACTGTGACAATTCGGTCGCCTTCCCGCTCCTGGCGGCATACGCGCTCGCGCGCCACCCGCCCCGGCCGCTCAAGCGGCTGTACGACCGGCGCGAGGCGATGATGACCCATCTGCGCGAGGCCTATATCGCGGCCAAGCCCGAGCGTGACACCCGCGCCCAACGAGCGACCGGCGGCCGCGCCGTCTGACGCGGGCGGACCGGCGGGCGGGTCCCGGGCGTACGCGCTGTATGCCCTGGGCCTCCTGACGCTGATCAACTTCTTCAACTACGCCGACCGCAACGTCGTCTTCGCGGTGTTCGAGCCGCTCAAGCGCGACCTGCAGCTGTCCGATCTGCAGCTCGGCTGGATCGGCTCCGCCTACATCATCGTGCTGTCGCTCGCCGCGCTCCCCCTGGGCGTGCTGGGCGATTTACGCACGCGCCGCGGCGTGATCGCCTGGGGCGTGGGGTTGTGGAGCCTGTTCACCTCCCTGGGCGGCGCAGTGCGCGGTTTCTGGCAGCTGTTCGTCTGCCGTGCCATGGTCGGCGTGGGTGAGGCGGGCTATGGCCCGGTGTCGCAGGCGCTGATCGCCGAGTATTTCCGCGAGAAGCGCCGCGCGTTGGCGATCGGGGTCTACTCGGTGGGGATGGCGTTGGGGGGGGTGGCGGGCGTCTGGCTGGGCGGGCTTCTGGCCGAGGCCTACGGGTGGCGCTTTGCCTTCCTATGGCTCGGCGTGCCGGGCTTCGTACTCGCGGTGCTCGCCTCGCAGCTGCGCGAGCCGCAGCGTCGTCCGCCGACTCCGATCCTCACGACGCTGCGCCGCTTCACGACCACCGGTCTGCAAACCGCGCTGCACTACGCGGCGCCGCTGCTCTGGCTCGCCGCGCTCGGCGCCGTCGTCGGCGGGACCCTCTCCCTCACCCGCGTCCTGACGGCCGACATGGGCGCCGCTCTGCTCGGCGCGTTCATCGGACTGGGTGTCGTGTGGACCGTGGTGCGCCTCGTTCCCGTGGCCCTGCGGCGCACGTCCGCGGCGGGTGAAGTGGCGGCCACCGCCTTCGAGGAGTTCGTCGAAGCGGCCGCGACGGTGCTGCGCGTACCCACCTTGATCTGGGTGTTCGTCGGCGGCGCGCTGGTCACCTTCGCCGTGAATGGGTTGATCGCGTGGGCGGCCAGCTTCATGCTGCGTGTGCACGGTTTCTCCGTAAGCGACGTGGGGCGTGAGTTTGGCATCTGGGGGCTCGCGGGCGGGGCGCTGGGTGCGCTGGTCGGCGGGCGTTTCGCCGACCGGCTGTTCGAGCGCTGGCCGGGCGGCCGGATCGCGGTCTCCGGGGCGGGATTCCTGCTCGGCGCGCCGGTGGCGGTCTGGTTGATTCTGAGCGACAATCTGAGGCTGTTCGTGCCACTTGTCTTCGGGACGTACTTTTTCTATACGTGGTACAATGGACCCCTGTCGGCGGTGATCTTCGACGTCGTGCCAGCCGCGGTGCGCTCGTCGGTGATGGGGGCGTTCCTGCTGTTCTCGCACCTTGCCGGCGACGCGGTCGCCCCGCCCCTCATCGGGTATCTCTCCGATCGATTGCAGATGGTGTGGCACTTGTCGCCGGATCAGGCGCTGCGTCGCGCGATGCTGCTGCTGCCGGCGGTGGGTCTCGTGGGAGGGGTCGTGATCCTGCTCGGATTGCGAACGGTGCGCGCGGATATGGCCAGGGTGAGTAATCTATGAGCGCCCGTGGCTGGTGGCGCAGCGTCATGCGGCGGCGACGCGAAGTGCCGAAGCCCGAGCTCCGCTGCCCCCGCTGCAAGGCAGAGGTGGAGCGGTTCTGGTACCACTGTCCGAATTGCGGCAAGGACCTCGTGTGGGGGGACGCGCAGCGCGAGACCGGCGCCGAGTGCCGGTATTGCCGTTGGATCGTTTCCGACAGTGATTCGTTCTGTCCCTGGTGCGGCCGCGACGTCGCCGATCGCGATTCGAGCCCTGAGCCGCTCAAGAAGCCCAAAGGGTTCAAGTACGAGCGCCGCTGCCGCCGGTGTCACGGCGGCCTGCAGTACCCGATGCAATGGTGTCCGTGGTGCGGGCGGGCCCAGAAGTGGAAGTACGAGCGGTTCGAGAACGACTGCCCGCATTGCGATCGGGGCGTGGACGACTGGATGAACACGTGCCCGTGGTGCGGGGAGGACGCGACCGGCCGCGACCTGGTACGCCAGGCGCTGCGACGTGTGCGCCGGTTGCTGATCGTCTCGCGCGTCAAGGATTGGGACTACCGGATCCTGCTGCGTCCCGGAGTGTCCGGGGTCTCCCCGAACGCCCCGAAGGTGATCGAGATCGATCGCCGCTATGTGACCGGGAAGCGGCGTCGCGACGAGATCTCGTGGAACCTGCTCACCGGTCTGATTCTCCACGAGCTGGGTCATTCGTTCCTGTACCACAACTGGAGCTGGACCCGCACCGGGCGGTTCCGCCGGGCGTTTGGAGAGGTGCGGATGGCGTATCGGGTGGCGGACGAGCACTGGGTGGATTTCGAGCGTCGTCGGGTGGCGACGACCATGGTCGACCACGTGAGCCGCTACGCCGGGACGCATCCGCAGGAGGATTTCGCGGAAACGTTCCGGTTCTACGTAAGTCGTCGGGGACGGCTGCGGGAGTTGTTCGGTGAATTCGGCCGCAAACGAAAAGGGGTCAGTGTGTTCGAGAAATTCCTGGTGCTGCACGATTACGTGCGCAGCCTGCGGGGATGGCGATGACCGATCGGGACGCGGACCTGCGCGCGCTGGCCGCCCGGCGCTGGCGGGTGGCGCTGGCACTCACGGCCGCGATGGTGGTCCTGTACTTCGGCTTCATCGCCCTGATCGCTTTCCGCAAGCCGCTGCTCGGCCACCTGCTCGCTCCGGGGTTGTCCCTGGGGATCCTGCTCGGCGCGCTCGTCATCGTTTGCTCGTGGCTGCTCACGTGGGTGTACGTGCGCTGGGCGAACACGCGCTACGACGTCGAGCTGCATCGGCTGAAGCAATGACGACCAGCATCGGCGAGCCGAACGGCGTCGCGATCGCCTTCTTCTGCCTGTTCATCGCCGTCACCCTCGGGATCACCTATTGGGCCGCGCGGCGGACCCGCACCACGGAGCAGTTCTACGCGGCCGGCCGGACCATTAGCCCGGGCCAGAACGGACTCGCGCTCGCCGGCGATTACATGAGCGCCGCCTCGTTTCTCGGCATCGCGGGCTTGGTCTCCACCACGGGCTTCGACGGGCTGATCTACTCGACCGGATGGCTGGTGGGCTGGCCGGTGGTGTTGTTCCTCATCGCCGAGCCGCTCAGGAACCTGGGTAAGTACACGTTCGCCGACGTGGTCGCGGCGCGCCTGTCACAGGCGCCGGTACGGCTGGCGGCCGCGCTCGGCACCCTCGCCACGGTTTCGCTCTACCTCATCGCCCAGATGGTGGGGGCGGGCGGGCTGATCAAGCTGATGTTCGGCTTGAGCTACGAGACCGCGATCGTGATCGTCGGCCTGGCGATGATCGCATACGTGTTGTTCGGCGGCATGATCGCGACGACGTGGGTGCAGATCGTGAAGGCCGTGCTGCTCCTGACCGGCGCCGCGATTCTCACGACGCTCGTCCTGCTGCGGTTCAAGATGAACCCCGCGGCGCTGTTCGCGGCCGCCGCGGAGCGGTACGGCGACGCGGTCCTGGCCCCCGGCCGCCTGGTCGCGAAGCCGCTCGACACCATTTCGCTCGGGCTGGCGCTGATGTTCGGGACCGCCGGTCTGCCGCACATCCTGATGCGGTTTTACACGGTCCCGGATGCCAAGGCGGCGCGCCAGTCCGTTTTCTACGCCACCGGCCTGATCGGCGCGTTCTACCTCATGACGTTCGTGCTCGGTTTCGGGGCGATGGTGCTGGTGGGGCCGGAGGCGATCCGGCAGGTCGAGCCGGGCGGCAACATGGCAGCGCCGCTCCTGGCTGAGTTCTTGGGCGGACGGGCGTTTCTCGGGTTCATCGCGGCTGTGGCGTTCGCGACGATTCTCGCGGTGGTGGCCGGGCTCACCTTGTCGGGCGCCGCCGCGCTGTCCCACGATCTCTGGGTGCACGTGATCCGGCGCGGACACGTGAGCGCCAAGGAGCAGCTCCGGGTGGCGCGCATCGCGACGGTGGGGCTCGGCGCCCTCGCCGTCGTCTTGGGCATCACGTTCAAGGGTCAAAACGTGGCGTTCATGGTGGGACTCGCCTTCGCGATCGCGGCGAGCGCGAACTTCCCGGCCCTCTTGCTTGCGATCTTCTGGCGCGGCTACACGACCGCCGGCGCGGTCACGAGCATGGTGCTCGGGACCGTGTCGACGCTCGTGCTCATCTGGCTGTCACCGACCGTGCAGGTCGACGTACTCAAGCACGCCGCCGCGTGGTTCCCGCTCAAGAATCCGGCGCTGGTGACGATGCCGCTCTCGTTTGTCTCCGGCATCCTGGTCTCCCTCCTCTGGCCGCGACGCGAGGAGGCGGCAGGCTTCACCCGCACCGAGCGTCAGATGCACCTCGGCACGCTGGAGCACGAAGGCTGATTACTTCCTCAGACGGCCTCCGGCGGAACAACCGGTGTGAACGGCTTGTTGCGCTGCACGGCGAAATAGTAGATCACGCCGAGGAGCAGGATCAGCCCGAATACCGTCCACAGCACCGGAATGTTGTTCAGGAACCCGATGTGAAAGTTCAGGAGTTGTGTGTCGCCCGACACGGTCTCGACCGGTCTTGGGTTACAGCACCCGCGCGGGTAGGCGAAGTTGATCAGCATGCTGCCGCCCCACAGGAGCCCGAGCACGTTCACGGCCACGCCCCACTTGCCGAGCCGGAACGGCGCCGGCGTCCGCGGCCAGCCCTTGAGCCGGGCACGCAGCGTCGCGATGTTGCCGAGGAAGTAGCTGAAGTAGATCATCCCGGTTGCCGCGATGGCGATGTAGGCCGCGCCGGCGTACTGGAGCAGCGGAACCGCAGCGAGCAGGCCGACCGCGTAACACGCCCAGACCGGTGTGTGGTGCGATGGGCTGACCTTGGCGAGCAGGGCCGAGAACGGCAACTGGCCATCGCGCGCCATTCCGAACATCAGCCGGATCGTGGAGGTCATGATCGAGAGGCAGCAGACAAAGATCGCGGCGGCAACGACCATCAGGTAAATCGTCGCGAGCGCGGGTGAGAACGCCGATCCGATGATCTGGGCTGGACCTATGCCACTGGCGATCGCCTCCTTCAGGTCCGGGATCGCCATCAGGGTGCCCCACAGGAAGATCGTGCCGATGACGAACGCGCCGATGATCGACGCGAGCACGGCTTTGGGCGCCTCGCGCTTCGGGTCGCGGGTTTCTTCCGCGAGCGTCGACGCCGTGTCGAACCCGTAGATCACGAACAGGCTCATGAACATCGCCGCCATGAAGGCGCCGAATGTAACCGTTTGGCCGCCGGTGTTGAAAATCACACCCACGCCCTGGCGGTTGTGCAGGATCGCTAGGATGACGGCGAACACCACCATGCCGAGGATCTCGAACAGCACTCCCGTGTTGTTGACGATCGCCACCAGCTTCACGCCGTACACGTTCATCACGGTGATGGCGACGAGAGTGAGGATCGCGATCAACCTTTGGTTGGCGAGCGAGTTCTCCATCGCCCATCCCATCCCGTTGAGCATCGGGATGAGCGCGAGGGGCAGCGTCACCACGACCGCCGTCACTGTGATCACGCCGGCGGCTAAGTAGATCCAGCCCGTAAACCATGCATAGGTGCGGCCGGAGAGATACTTGGTCCACTGAAATACGGATCCGGCGACGGGAAAATGACTGGAGAGCTCGGCCCAGTTCAGGGCGATGAACAGCTGGCCGAGAAAGACGATCGGCCAGGTCCAGAAAAACGCCGCGCCGATGAACGACAACCCGAGCGCGTACAGCGTGAAGATGCCGGTGGACGGCGAGATGTAGCTGAACGCGACCGCGAACGAGCTGAAGGTTCCGAGGGTGCGTTTCAGCTCTTGCTTGTAGCCGAACTTGGCGAGATCGGCTGTGTCGCGGCTGCTGTCGGCCTGCTTCGAGGCTGCGGGGTCCATCGACACCTCCCAATGATCGTGACGGCGCCAGGATACGGAGGCAGCGAAGCGGCGGGTACGCTACGCGTCGGCGAGCGGGCTGTCCAGAGCGGGCGTTGCGGCGTAAGTTGGCCGCGTATGTCCGATCGGCTGCCGGCGCTGCTCGCTCGACTCACCCCATTGCTCGGCGCGTCGCGCGGTGCACCAGAGGTTCTGGGCGGCGGCATCACGAATCACAACTATCGCATGCGGTTGGGCGATGGGGACTACGTCGTCCGGGTCACTGACCCGGACTCGGCGTTTCTCGGCATCGATCGCGCGGCAGAGCACGCCGCATCCCTAACGGCGGCGCGGCTTGGTGTTGGACCCGAAGTGTCCGCTTTTCTCGCGGACGCGGGCTGCCTGGTGACGCGCTTCATTCCCGGTCGGCCGGTCCCCCCGGAGGAGCTGCGCACCGCCGCGTGCATCGCGCTGGTCGCGCGTTCGGTGCGGACATTCCACGACGGCCCGGCTATTCCTTCCACGTTCGATTCCTTCCGGGTCGTCGAGGCGTACGCCCGAACCGCGCAAGCGCAGGGGGCCGCGCTGCCGGTCGCGTACGCCGCCGCGCGCCGAGTGGCCTCCGTGATCGAGCCCGCGCTCCAGGGTGCCGAGCACGGGCCGGTCCCCTGCCACAACGATCTCCTGAACGCGAACCTGATCCGCGACGGCCAAGCCGTCCGCATCGTGGATTGGGAATACGCCGGAATGGGCGATCGCTACTTCGATCTCGGCAACCTGTCGATCAACAACGGCTTCTCGGAAGGGGACGATGAGCGGCTGCTGACGGCGTATTTCGGCGCCGCGGCGCCGCGTCGGCAGGCCTGCCTGGCCCTGATGCGCATCATGTCTGATTTCCGCGAAGCGATGTGGGGCGTGGTGCAGTCGGTCGTGTCGAAGATCGAGTTCGACTTCCAGGAATACGCGACCCGGCATTTCGCCCGGCTGCAGGAGAGTGCGGCCGACTCCCGCTTCGCGTACTGGCTGCGAGACGCGCGTGAGCGGTGACGCTGCGAGCAGAGTCTGATTCTCTTGCAATACGGTTCCCGAATGGCGCGGATGCGCAGACGGGTCGCCCGCTTCAACGTCTCTCGGTGCCTTTGACCCTCACACTCGCTTTCACGGCCACCGCCTCCACAAGCGGGGCGGACGCTCCAACCGCCGCGATCCTGCTCGCGATCGCCGTGATCCTCGCGGCCGCGAAGCTCGGCGGAGATCTGGCCACTCGCGCCGGCCAGCCCGCGGTGCTTGGCGAGCTCGTGGCGGGGGTCTTGCTCGGCAACCTGGGTCTCGTCGGGCTTTCGTGGGCTGAATCATTCAAGACGAACGTCACGCTCGACACCCTCGCACAACTCGGCGTCATTATCCTCCTCTTTGAGGTCGGACTTGAGTCCACAGTCCGCGACATGCTCAAGGTCGGCCTCACCTCGCTGCTCGTCGCGGTCCTGGGGGTCGTGACACCCTTCGCCCTCGGCTGGGGTGTCGGCGCGCTGCTGCTCCCCGAGCGCAGCGCCTACGTCCACGCTTTCCTGGGAGCTACGCTGACCGCGACGAGCGTGGGAATTACGGCACGTGTGCTCCGGGATCTCGGCAAGGGCCAGACGCCGGAGGCGCGGGTCATTCTCGGCGCGGCCGTCATCGACGACGTGCTCGGGCTCGTCATCCTCGCGGTGGTGGGCGGTGTGATCCAGGCGGCGAACACCGGCGTCGAGCTGTCGTACGGCGCCGCCGGACTGATCGTCGGCAAAGCGGCGCTGTTTCTGTTCGGCGCGGTCGCCCTCGGCCTCTTGATTTCTCCGCGACTGTTCGGCTTGGCCTCTCGTCTGCGGGGGCGCGGGGTGCTGCTGGCCACGGCGCTCGTTTTCTGCTTCGGGCTCAGCTATCTCGCCGCGGCGATCGGGCTGGCGGCGATCGTCGGCGCGTACGCCGCCGGCCTCATCCTCGAGGACGTTCACTATCGGGACTTCACCGAGCGGGGCGAGCATGGGCTCGAAGAGCTGCTTCAGCCGATCGGTGTCTTCCTGGTGCCGGTCTTCTTCGTCTTGATGGGAATGCGCGTGGACCTCTCCGCGTTCGGCCGCGCCGATGTGCTCGGGTTCGCGGCGTTGCTCACGCTTGCGGCTGTGGTCGGAAAGCAGGCGTGCACGCTCGGCGCGCTGGGCGGCAAACTCGATAGGCTCTCGATCGGGCTCGGCATGATTCCCCGAGGGGAAGTGGGCTTGATCTTTGCGAACATCGGGCTCGGGCTGACGGTCCGGGGCGAGCCGATTGTGGACCAGGCCATTTACTCGGCCGTGGTCATCATGGTAATCGTGACGACCATGGCAACCCCCCCAGCTCTCCGCTGGAGCCTCGCGCGAGGGGACCGCCGCCTACCGCAGCGGCCAGGTTGACTCCGGGCGTCCTCGGGCATACCTCGCGTGCGACTCTAGAACATCTCGATTGGGTTATCATGGTGCGGCGCCGACCGCGCCGCACCTTTTTCTTGCGCCCCAGCGGGAGGCTCCATGCGTGCGATCTTCGTCACCGTTCCCCTCGTGCTCGCGCTCGTGACCCCCGGATGGGCGCAGCAGCCGGCGCGCGCCCACGTCGACGTGGCGACCATCGCCCCCCGGGCGGAAGACATCGCCACGCTCGACGGCATCCTCAAGGCGTTCTACGACGTCATTTCGGGATCCGCGGGGGAGCCGCGTCAATGGTCGCGTGACCGCTCGCTCTACATTCCGGACGTGCGCTTCGTATCGCTCTCGAAGGACAGCGCCGGCGCGATTCACGCGAACGTGGTCGACCACCAGACCCACCGCGCGACGCACCGCTTCGGGAATATCGTGCACGTGTTCAGCACCTACGACATGCGCCAGCGCACCGACGGCCCGAGCCTCGGGCGAGGCATCAACAGCGTCGAGCTGTTTTGGGATGGCGCGCGGTGGTGGATTTCCGGGGTACAGTGGGACGACGAGCGCCCCGACAATCCCATCCCGCCGGAGTATCTCCCCGCACCGTGACCCCGACGCTGGCGGAGCGGAGGCGCTACTACCGCGCGGCGCTCGGCTTCGCCCGGCTCTCGCGTGCGGTGATCCGGCGGCGGGTGGCGCACGGGTTTCGCACCCGGGTCAAGGCCGACGCGAGCTTGGTGACCGACGTCGATCTCGCTGTGGAGCGGGCCCTCCGCGACGCGATCGGGCGAACCTTTCCGGCGCACGGGATCATCGGCGAGGAGCTGCCCGCCGTGCATCCCGACGCGGACTACCAGTGGATCCTGGACCCGATCGACGGCACCACGAGCCTGACGCACGGGATCCCGTTCTACGGCACCATCATCGGGCTGCAGCATCGCGGGCGGCCGCTGGTCGGGGTCATCGATCTGCCCGCGCTCGATCGCTGTTACAGCGCCGGGCGAGGCCTCGGCGCCTGGTGCGACGGGCGCCGGTTGCGCGTGCGCGACGTGCCGCGACGCGCGGTGTCGCGCGAAGTGATCTCCGCCGGGGATCGCGCCCGCTTCGTGCAATGCGGCGCCGGCCGGAAGTTCGATCGGCTGATGCGCGAGAATGCCCTGGTCCGCGGATACATCGACTGTATCGCGCACGTGTTCGCCGCGGAGGGATGGATCGGCGCCTTCGTGGACTACGGCCTGAGGCTGTGGGACATCGCGGCGACTCAGCTCTTGATCGAGGAAGCGGGCGGTCGCTACGTGCAATCCTACCGGTCGCGTGGTCCGGAACCCGGACTGTACGGCATCATCGGCGGCAAGCCGACGGTGGTGCGTCGGCTGGAACGCCACTTCAGGACGAAGCGCTAGCGACCTGGCTGGGCCTCCCCACCTCGCGCAGAAACTCGCGCGACTTTCGGACTTCTTCGAGGTACTCCCCGATCTCGTCGTCCTCACGGGTCGAGCTCCAGCCCAGGAGCTCCGCCATCTTGCGCGCGACGTTCGCCGCGACGCCCGCGCCATGCTGCGGGTCCTCGTAGAAGAGATGCAGGCGTCGCATCAGGACGTCACTCACCCGCAGCGCCATCTCCCGTTCGACCGCGTACACGACTTCGGCCCGGATTTCTGGCCGTCCCGCCACGAGCGGGCCGCCCAGCACCTTGTTCTTCGAAACGAGATTCAGAATCGCGGCCGATTCGGTGCCGTAGCTGTCCACGAGATGGCGCGCCGTGACGGCCGGCAGCTCCTTCATCCGCACCGACTGCATCATGACGTCCAGCGCCGCGATCTCGCCGCCGGGCAGCGGCAGCCGGTCGGTGGCGGGACGGGGCGGGAGCGGACGGCCGTCCTGCTGGCGCAGTCGTTTGGCCACCAGATCGGCCACGTCTTTTCCCATCACCCGGAAGGTGGTCAGTTTGCCGCCGGCGATGGTGATCAGGCCGCTGGGGCTCTCGACGATGCGATGCTCGCGCGAGACTTTGCCCGCCGGGAGCGAGCGGTCGGGGGCGAGCAGCGGGCGCAGGCCCGCCCACGTGGCGATCACGTCGTTCGGGGTGAGCCGGGCACGCGGGAATACCGCGTTCGCCGACCGCAGCAGGTAGGTGACGTCCGCCCCGGTGGCGCGGACATCCTCGGGCTGCACGTCCTCCTCCGTCTCGGTGGTCCCGATGAAGGCGAGGTCGTTCCACGGCAGCACGAACATCACCCGTCCGTCGATCGGCGAGGCGATGGTGATGGCGTCGTGCAAACCGATACGCTCACGCCGCACGATGGCGTGGGCGCCCTTGGACATGCGCAGCAGCGGTTTCGCCCCGGCATCGTCGAGGCGGCGCACCCGGTCCACCCAGGGGCCGGTGGCATTCACCAGTGTCAGGGCGCGCACGAGGTGCTCCTGACCGGAGAGGCTGTCGCGGAGGACCGCACCGACGACGCGGCCTTCGGCGCGGATGAAGCTTGTGACGGCGACGTAGTTCGCCGCCAGCGCACCCGCCTGGGCGGCGCCGCGAATGGTGGCGATGACGAGCCGCGCGTCGTCGGTTTGCGCATCCCAATAGAGCGCCGCGCCGCTCAGGTCCCGGTCGCGCAGTCCCGGCTCGGCGGCGAGGGCCTTGGCGGGCGACAGCCAGCGGTGCCAGTGCACGTTGCGGAATGCCGCGAGCGCGTCGTAGAGCCACATCCCCGCCCGCAGCTTCCACGGCGGGACGCGGCCACCCCGGTACAGAGGAAACAGAAAACGCAGCGGCCGCACGAGGTGGGGCGCGATGCGCAACAACGTACGGCGCTCGCGGCTGGCCTCGAACACCAGCCGGAAATCGTACGCTTCGAGGTAGCGCAAGCCCCCGTGGATGAGCCGTGAGGAGCGGGAGCTGGTGCCGGCACCGAAGTCGCCCGCCTCGACCAGCGCGGTGCGAAATCCACGCAGCGCAGCGTCGCGCGCGATGGCCGCGCCGGTGATGCCCCCGCCGATGATCAGCAGGTCCACCGGTTGTGCCTGCATCGACTCCAGCGCCGCGGCGCGGGAGCGATAGGAAAACGGCGTCTCGCCCGCCATCTACGGATGCACCGCGAGGCCGACGAGCGGCACGGCGTGGCCCACAGCCAGCGTCCGGCTCACGCCGCACCTGGCCAGATTGAGGTCGTCAAACCGTGACGCGCCGGGGCCGCCACACGCGACGGTGAGTGACAGCACCAAGATTGCGGTCAGATGTTCGCGTCGCGGGTTCACGCTCGGCGCACCAACTCCCTTCCGGTTCGGGAGAGTGGTAGGTTCCCTCTCCGTGCGAGAGACGTCGTGGAGGAAAATGTAATGTCGCTCCCCAATGGGCGGCGTGTGGCGGTCATCGCGGGCTGCCGCACGCCGTTCTGCAAGGCGGGTACCGTCCTGAGGGAGGCCCGCGCCGTGGATCTCGCCCGCTACGCCGCGCGCGAGTTGCTCGAGCGGACCAACCTGTCACCCGGCGCCGTGAACGAGGTGATTTTCGGGCAGGTGGTCCCCTCGGCGCTGGTCCCCAATATCGCCCGCGAAGTCAGCCTGTTGCCCCAGTTCCCGAAAGAGATCCCGGCGTTCTCCGTCAATCGTGCCTGTGCCTCGGCCAATCAGGCCATCACGGCAGCCCACGACCAAATTGCCCTGGGTCATGCGGACGTCATACTCGCCGGTGGAGCGGAATCGCTGTCGGACATTCCGATCCTCGCTTCGCGGCGCCTGGCCGACATCCTGGTCACCGCTAGCAAGGCGCGAACCCTGGGCGCCCGTATCGCCACCTTCGCGAAGATCCGCCCGCGCGATCTCATCCCGGTGGCTCCGGCCATCGCCGAGCCGTCGACCGGGGAGTCCATGGGGCAATCGGCCGAGAAAATGGCGAAGGAGAATCACATCAGCCGGGAGGCGCAGGATCGCTGGGCCCTCCGCAGCCACCAGATGGCCGCCCAGGGGACCGCCGACGGACGGCTCACGGCCGAGATCGCCCCGTGGCTGCCCGTGCGTCCCGGTGTCGACATCGTCGCGAAGGACAACGGCATCCGGACCGACTCCTCGCTCGATCAGATGGCGCAGCTCCGTCCGGTGTTCGACCGGCGCTACGGCACCGTCACCGCGGCCAACGCGTCGCCGCTGACCGACGGGGCCTCGGCGGTGCTGCTGATGTCGGAGGACGCCGCGCGCGCGCACGGCTACGAGCCGCTGGCGTACATTCGATCCTACGCGGTCGCGGCCGTCGATCCGGGGTGGCAGCTGTTACAGGCGCCGGTCTGGGCCGTGCCGAAAGCGCTAGAGCGCGCCGGAATCGAATGGAAGCAGCTGGGGCTGATCGAGATACACGAAGCGTTCGCGTCGCAGGTGTTGTCCAATCTGCAGGGATTCGCCGCCAAAGGTTGGGAGATCAACGAGGCGATCATCAACGTGCTAGGTGGATCTATCGCCATCGGGCATCCGTTCGGGGCGACCGGCGGGCGCCTCGTCACCACCTTGGCCAACGAGATGCGGCGCCGCGACGTGCAATTCGGGCTCATCTCGGTCTGCGCGCAGGGCGGTATGGCCTCAGCCGTCGTGCTGGAGCGCCGCTGATGCCATCCATCACGTGGGACGTGCGCGACGGCATCGCCGTGGTCACGCTCAACAAGACGGACAGCCCCATCAACGTCATTTCGCAGTCGGTGAAGGACGAATTGTACGCGATGCTCACCGCGCTGGAGCGGGACGCGCGGGTGCGGGCGGTCGCGTTCTTCTCCGGAAAGAAGGACAACTTCATCGCCGGCGCCGATATCGAGGAGTTCGTCACGCTCAAGACGCCTGAGGAGGCGGAGCAGCTGTCGCGTGACGGGCAGGCAATGCTGGACCGCGTGGCCGCGTTTCCGAAGCCGATCGCGGTTGGGATTCACGGCGCGTGCCTGGGCGGCGGTCTCGAGTTTGCACTCGCCTGCCACTATCGCGTCGCCACGGATCATCCCAAGACGCAGCTCGGGCTGCCCGAAATCCAGCTCGGTATCCTCCCCGCGGCCGGAGGGTGCCAGCGGCTGCCGCGATTGATCGGCGCCCGGGCGGCGCTCGACATCATTCTGGCCGGCAAGAGCGAGCGCGCGCCCAAGGCATTCCGGCTCGGTCTAGTGGACGAGCTGGTCCCCCCGTCGATTCTCCAGGACATCACCATCGCCGCGGCCAAACGTCTGGCGGACCGGGGCCCGATGCGGCGCAAGCGGCAGGGCGTTTTCCTGGGCTTGTTGCTCGACGGCAACCCGATCGGCCGCCTGCTCGTGTTTCACTCCGCCAAGAAGCAGGTCATCGGCCAGACCAAGGGCCACTACCCCGCACCGCTCGCCGCCTTGGAAGCGGTGCGCTACGGGCTCAGTCATGGGATGCGGGCGGGCTTGCAGCGTGAAGCCCAGCTCTTCGGGCAGCTCGCGGTGAGCGACGTGTCGCGCAAGCTGGTCCAGATTTTCTTCGCGACGACCGCCCTGAAAAAGGACCTCGGCGTCGCGGATGCTCCGGCACCGGTCGAGGTCAAGCGCCTGGGCGTCGTCGGGTCCGGATTCATGGGCTCGGGGATCGCCGGCACGGCCGTGGTGCAGGCCGGCGTGGACGTCCGGATGAAAGACGCCGATCTGCCCCGGGTCGCCAAAGGGATCGCCACGGCGCGGGCGATCGTGGATGAGCGGCTCACCCGCCGCCGGCTCGCCAAGCACGAACACGCGCGGCTCGTGGCGCTGCTCTCGGGCGGCGCTGACTACGCCGGTTTCGGCGCCGCGGAGCTCGTGATCGAGGCGGTGTTCGAGGAGCTGACGGTCAAGCAACAGGTGCTCAGAGAATGCGAGGCCGCGTTGCCCGCGCGCGCGGTATTCGCGACCAACACTTCGACCATTCCCATCGCGCGTATCGCGGAAGCGGCCCGGCGGCCGGAGCAGGTCATCGGCATGCACTTCTTTTCGCCCGTAGCCCGGATGCCGTTGCTCGAGGTCATCCCGTCGTCGCGTACGGTTCCGCAAGCCATCAGCACGGCCGTCGCCTTCGGTCGCCGAATGGGCAAGACGGCGATCGTGGTGCAGGACACCCCGGGGTTCTGGGTGAACCGGATTCTCGGTCCGTACATGAACGAGGCGGCCCATCTGTTGCTCGCGGGCGTGGGACCCGCCGATATCGATCGCGCCATGGTGCAGTTCGGCTTCCCGGTCGGTCCGATCACGCTGCTCGACGAGGTGGGGCTCGACGTGGCGCAGCATGCCGGGGAGGTGTTGCAAACAGCATTCGGGGAGCGGCTCGCTCCGCCGCCGGCTTTGGCCGCGCTGGTCAAGGACGGACGGCTCGGCCGCAAGACGGGGAAGGGATTCTTCGTCTACACCAAGGGCAAGAAGGGCGGTGTGGATCAGGCCATCTACCCGCTGCTCGGCGTACAACCAAACGGCGGCGTTCCCGGCGCCGAAATCGTGCACCGTCTCACCTGCGCCATGTTGAACGAAGCCGCGCGGGCGGTGGGGGAAGGGGTTGTGCGCAGCCCGCGCGACGGTGACATCGGGGCAATTTTCGGTTTCGGATTCCCCCCATTCCGCGGTGGCCCGCTCCGGTATCTCGACAACCTCGGGGCCGACCGCGTCTACGCAGACTTGCAGCGCCTTGCGGAACGGCTCGGGGCTCGCTTCGCGCCGTGCGAAGTCATCGTGGAGCAGGCGCGGGCTCGCACGCGGTTCTATTCGTGATGCTGCGCGCCAGTCTGCTGTGGCTCAGCGAGCGCCCGCGGCTGAACCGGTTCATCCGCCGCAACCGCCTCGCCAGTCGCTTCGCATCGCGGTTCGTGGCGGGTGAGACCGTGGACACGGCCATGGCGGCGCTGCGCGACCTCGGCATCGCCCATATTGCCGCCAGTCTCGATCTGCTGGGCGAATCGGTCCACAAGCCCGACGAAGCGCGCGCTGCCCGGGACGTCTACCTGCAACTGCTCGACCGCATTCACGCGGCGGGGGCCGAGGCGAACGTGTCGGTGAAGCTCACCCAGATGGGGCTCGACATCGACGAACGGCTCTGTGTCGAGAACCTCCGCGCGATCATCGGTCGCGCGCGAACGCTCGGCTCCTTTGTCCGCCTCGATATGGAGGGCTCGGCGTACACGCAACGGACGCTCGATCTCTTCACCCGCACCTTCTATCCGGAGTTCGGCAACGCCACGGGCGTCGTCTTGCAGTCCTATCTGCGTCGTTCCGGCGCCGACGTCGACGCGATGATCGCGCTCGGCGTGCGGGTGCGGCTTTGCAAGGGAGCCTATCAGGAACCGACCGACGTGGCGTTCCCGGACAAGCGCGACGTGGACGCGAACTACGTCGCCTGCATGGAGCGCCTGCTGGACCGGGGGAACTATCCCGGCTTGGCGACGCACGATGAGCGCCTCATCACCCACGCCAGGGCGTTCGCCAAGGGACGCGGGATCGACCCGTCGCGCTTCGAGTTTCAGATGCTGTACGGCGTGCGGCGCGATCTGCAGCACGAGCTGCGCGCCGCGGGATTCAACCTGCGGGTGTACGTGCCGTTCGGCAATCACTGGTACCCCTACCTCATGCGCCGCCTCGCCGAGCGCCCGGCGAACATCGGATTCATCCTGAGCAATGTGGTCAAGGAGTCGCTACGGCGACGTTGAGCGAGGACGCCACGCTGGGTGGCTACGAGCGCGTCCACCAGCGTCCTCCGGCGTTCAGCGGCGCCGATGGCGAGGCCTACACGGTCGCGACGCTCGTGGATGACGATCCGGACCCCGAGGGACGCTTCGGCGCCGCGTTGCTGTTCGTGCGCTGGTCGACGAGCGGTGAGCGGGCGGTTGGCCATCTCGAGACCGAATACCTGGCCTTCGGGTCGAGCCCGGACCAAGCCGTCGCGCCGTTGCTCGGTTTGTCGCTCGGCGATGTGAAGTCCCACCTCGACCGCTGCATTGCGGTGCGCGCGGACCCGAAGGGTCACGCATGACCGGCGTCGTCCTGGCCCGTGCAGGGAGCTCCTTCCGCGTGCACACGATCGCGGGAGAGATCGCGGCCGTGCTGCGAGGCAAGCTGAAGCTGGCGGACGACGATCGGGTGGTAGCCGGCGACGTGGTGGAATTGGCGCTGCACGGCGACGGTCCCGCCACCATCGAGCGTGTGCACACGCGGCGCAGCGTGCTGGCGCGTCGCCGCGCGACTGGTGAGGGCGGGGCGCGCCGGTCCCAGCCCATCGCCGCCAACGTGGACCAGGTGGTCGTCGTCGCGGCGGCGCGCGATCCGGAGCCCAACCCGCGCCTGCTCGACCGGTTCCTCGTCATCGCCGAAGCGAACGGACTTCCCGCCGCGGTGGTGGTGAACAAGGTCGAGCTGGATCATGGGCCGGCCGAACAGCTCGAGCGCCGTTACGCCCGCGCCGGCTATCAGGTGTTGGCAACGTCGGTGAAAGCTCCGGAGGGTCTGCCGGCGTTGCGCGATCTGCTGCGGGGCCGTGAGTCGGTGTTCACGGGAGCGTCCGGCGTCGGGAAATCCAGCCTCCTGAACGCGCTCGAGCCCGGGCTCAAGCTGCGCATTGGGGCGATCAACGAGAAATGGCGCACCGGCACGCACACCACCCGGGCCGCCGAGCTGGTGCCGCTGGCGGTGGGCGGCTACGTGGTGGATACGCCGGGGATGCGGGAGGTGGGCGCGTGGGGGATCGCGCCCGATGAGCTGGGCGCCTGCTTCCCGGAGTTCCGGCCGTATCTCGATGCGTGTCGCTTCGACAACTGCCGGCACCTGGCCGAGCCGGGGTGTGGCGTACGGGAAGCGGCGGCCGCGGGAAACCTGGAGCCCGACCGTCTGGTCTCCTACGAGCGGATGTACGAGGAGATCACCGTTCCTTCCTGGTCCAGCGGTCGGCGTCGCGAGTCGTGACTTTCGCCATCATCCGGTCGAACGCCTGGTCGAGATCGATGCCCTGCGAGTTGGCGAGACAGATGGTCACGAACAACACGTCTGCCAGCTCCATGGCGAGGTCTCCCTCGGCTTCGTCGGGTCGCTTCGGCTTCTCCCCGAAGCGATGATTGACCTCGCGGGCCACCTCACCGACCTCCTCGATCAGCCGGGCGAGAATCGCGAGCGGAGCAAAATAGCCTTCCTTATATTGACTGATCCACCGATCCACCGTCGTCTGCGCTTCACAAAACGCCACGGGAGTCTCCGTCGCTAGATGGGTACTGACACGCCGCTCGTGACGCCGTTCCTGGGGGAGCGCTACGCCGACGCGAGCGCGCTCTCGCGGCTGATCGCGCCTCCGTACGACGTCATTTCCCCGGAGGAGCGCCGCCACTACGCGGCAGTCGATCCGCACAATATCGTGCATCTGATTCTGCCGGAAGCCGCGGGGGACGTGAATCGCTACCAGGCCGCCGCCCAGCTGCTCGCCTCGTGGCGCGCGGCGGGCGTGTTCGCGACGGATGCCACGCCCGGCGTGTACGTCGTGGCTCAGGCGTTCGCGACGCCGGCAGGAGAGCGGCGCACGCGCGTGGGCATGTTCGTGGCGGTGGCGGCGGAACCATACGAAACGCGGCGCGTCCTGCCGCACGAGAAGACGCACCGTGGACCCAAGCTGGATCGCCTGGAGCTGCTGCGGGCGACGCACACCAGCCTCGAGTCGATCTTCCTGCTCGCCCCAGACGGGGACGGTGCGATCGCGGATCGTCTCCGAACGATCAGCGACGGCGTCCGCCCCGCCGACGCGATGGCCGACCTGGCCGGCGTCCAGATCCAGGTGTGGCGGGTGAGCGGCCCGGACGCCGAGCAGCTCACAGCGCCCTTGTCCGCCGGTCCGCTCTACATTGCCGACGGCCATCACCGCTACGAGACTGCGGTCGCCTACGCGAGCGAAAACCGTGCGGCACAGCGGCTACTGGGCTTCGTGGTGTCGGCGCGCGAGGCTGGGTTGGTCGTGCTGCCCACCCACCGCGTCATCTACGCGACCGGGCGGGACGTGACCACCCTCGAGCCCGGATGGCGCAAGTATTTCGAGGTGACGCCCGTGGCATCGAGCGCGGACCGGGCGGCCCTGCTCGCTCAAGCGGGCCGTGAACGGACGGCCTGTCTGGTCGCCCTTATGGGCGGGGAGCGGGATCGCCTGCTCGTGCTGCGGCCGGACGCGCCGTTGCACGAGCTTCCCGAGCTGGGGCGCACGCCGTCGGTGCGCGGTCTCGACGTGGCCATCGTGGAGCGGTTGGTGGTTCAGGAGATCCTCGCGGCCGGCAAGTCCACGCCGACCTTGACCTACACCCCCGATCCCGCAGCCGCGCTGCAGGTGGCCCACAGCGGCAAGGCGCTCGCCGCGGTCTTGACGAACCCGACGAAGGTGGAGCAGGTCTTCGCGGTGGCGGACGCCGGCGATGTGATGCCGCCCAAGTCGACCTATTTCATCCCCAAGGTGCCGAGCGGGCTGGTGCTGCGAAAAGTGGACGGATAGGCCCATGCCTCGCCCCCGCGACCGTATCCTCGCGAATCTCGAGACCATCTTTAAGGAAGCCTACGACCGCGCCAAGACCGCGGGAGACGAGCGTCGCATGCTCGACCTCGACGCCGCCTACCAGCGCGAGCAATTGTTGCTCGAAGTGCTGCTCGACATCCGCGAC
Organism: uncultured Gemmatimonadaceae bacterium; assembly: GCA_964599725.1. GTDB lineage: Bacteria > Gemmatimonadota > Gemmatimonadetes > Gemmatimonadales > GWC2-71-9 > DASTHG01. The sequence continues at coordinate 48,397 of CAZRGT010000001.1, forward strand.
GCCCTGACGGCTCCGCCACCCACCGCCCCAGGCGTCGATCCACTCGCGGCTCTCGAAACGATCCGCCGCGTCGCCAAACTGCGCTGACGAGGGAGTCCCGCGTGCACCGCTCGCTTGCCGCCGGTCTGTGTGTCCTGCTGTTCGCCGCCTGCGGTCCCAGGGCCGACACCGTCATCGTCGGTGGCATCGTCTGGACCGGCCTCTCGGCCGGCCAAGGACGGCCGGGGGCGGTCGCGATCCGGGGAGCCAAGATCCTCGCCGTCGGGGATTCGTCGGACATCGCCCGCTATGTCGACTCCCATACGCAGGTGATCGACGCGCGCGGTGGTCTCGTGATGCCCGGCTTGGCCGACGGGCATACCCATTTCATCGGAGGCGGCTTCCAGCTGGCCTCGCTCGAGCTGCGCGACGCCGCCGCTCCAGCGGAATTCGTGCGCCGAATCGGGGAATACGCGAAACGGTTACAGCCCGGCGAGTGGATCACCGGTGGAAACTGGGACCACACCTTGTGGCCCGGACAGCCGCTGCCGCGTCGTGAGTGGATCGATTCCGTAACCCCGAACAACCCCGTGTTCATCGACCGCCTGGACGGCCATGAGGCGCTGGCGAACACGGCGGCGCTCGAGGCGGCGGGGATCACGAAGACGACCGCCACGCCCAGCGGCGGCGAGATCCTGCATGACGCGAGGACGGGGGAGCCCACGGGGGTCTTCAAGGACCAGGCGCTGGGGCTGATCTATCAGGCGATTCCCAACCCCAGCCCGGAGCAGACCGACTCCGCGCTCGCCCGCGCGCTGACCTATGCCGCGTCACTTGGTCTCACCGCGACGGCGCACATGTCGGCTTCCTGGGCGGAACTCGCGAGCTACCACCGGCTCGAGAAAGCCGGGCGCATGACGCTGCGTGTCTACCTCTACCTTCCGCTCGACGACTGGCGCGCCGTGGCCGACACGATCCGCACGTCGGGCCGGGGCGACGACTGGGTGCGGATCGCCGGTCTCAAGGAATACATGGACGGCTCGGCGGGATCGCGCACGGCGTTCTTCTTCGATGCCTTCGCCGACTCGGCCGGCTATCACGGGCTGCTGCGCAACCCCGAACAGCGCATGCGAACCTGGATCGGCGGCGCTGACTCCGCCGGTCTGCAGGTCGCCGTGCATGCGATCGGCGACCGTGCCAATACGATCCTGTTGGCCATCTTCGACAGCGTCGTGAAAGCGCATGGGACGCGTGACCGGCGCTTCCGCAATGAGCACGCCCAGCATCTGCGCCCTGAGGACATACCCACGTTCGGCACGCTGCGCATCGTGCCCTCCATGCAGCCCGCACATCTGATCGACGACGGCCGCTGGGTGGTGCAGCGCGTCGGTCCGGAGCGCATCAAGACGACGTACGCATTCCGTACCCTGCTCGACACGGACGGTCCCCTCGCCTTTGGGTCCGACTGGCCTGTTGCGTCCCTCGACCCTCTGCTGGGAGTGTCGACCGCGGTCACGCGCCGCACATCCGATGGCAAGAACCCCGGCGGTTGGGTCCCGGAGCAGAAAATGACGGTCGCAGAAGCGTTGCGCGCGTACACGGCGGGAAACGCGTGGGCGGTATTCGCGGATCAGCAGTGGGGAACGCTCGCGCCGGGACGGCTCGCGGACGTCGTGGTCGTGGACCACAACCTGTTCACGATGGAGCCGGAGTCACTCGCGACCGCGCGCGTCTCCGTCACGATTGTCGGCGGCAAGATCGTCTACCGGAAGGCGGACAGCTGATAGCCGATAGCCAGCAGCTATCCCGAGTACTTGAACCCCGCCTCCTGCAGCGTCAGCGGCTGCGCCTCGGGGCTCTCCACGCCGGCCTCCACCACCTCCCCCAACACCAGCGTGTGATCGCCTGCAGGCAGTGAGGCGATCGCCCGGCATTCGACCCAGCCCAGCGCATCGGCGAGCACCGGCGTTTTGGAAACCGGCGCCGGCTTCGTCCTGATCCCCTTGAGCTTGTTGGGCGCCTGGTCGGAAGGGCGTCCGAGCTTGCCAGCCAGGTCACGCTGTCCGGCGGCGAGCAGGCTCACGCCGAAGTAGTGCGCGTCCCGGATCATCCCGATCGTCTTGGACGTATTCTCCACCGCGATCGCGATCATCGGGGGCTCGAACGCCGCCTGGGTCACCCAGTTCGCAGTCATGCCGTGCTCTTCGCCGCTCACGGCGACCGTCACGACATAGAGACCATAGGGAAAATGGCGCAGCACGGTCTGTTTGGCGGCGTCGTCCATCCGGGCACCTCGAGGGGCATGAGTCTGGGGAGTGTACTGGAATCTGGCGCCGGTTCCGGCGATGGACAACTTGGCTTCCACGGCTCTCCGGCCCTACTTTTCCACCATGCCCGCCCGCACCCGTCCGCGCGCCGAGGCGCGTGCTGCCCGACCGCTCGCCAAGACCGAGCTGCTCGACATGTACCGCTTGATGATCCTGTCTCGCAAGCTCGACGACAAGGAGATTCAGCTCAAGCGGCAGAACAAGATCTTTTTTCAGATCTCAGGCGCGGGACACGAAGCCGTGCTGGTCGCGGCCGGCAAGGCGCTCAAGCCCACCTACGACTGGTTCTATCCGTATTACCGGGACCGCGCCCTCTGTCTGACCCTCGGCATGACCCCGACGGAGATGCTCCTCTCGGCCGTCGGCGCGGCCGACGATCCCAATTCCGGCGGGCGCCTGATGCCGTCCCATTGGGGCCACAAGGCGCTGAACATCGTCAGTCAATCGAGCCCCACCGGCACCCAATTCCTGCAGGCGGTGGGGTGCGCCGAAGCGTGGCTGCGCTACAGCCAGGTGGAGGGACTCGCCGACCGGCCGACGCACGGCGACGAAATCACGTACTGCTCCGCGGGCGACGGCACGACGAGTGAAGGGGAGTTCTGGGAGGCGCTCAATACGGCCAGTAACCTCAAGTTGCCCGTGCTGTTTCTCATCGAAGACAACGGCTACGCGATTTCGGTGCCGGTCGAGGTGCAGACGGCGGGCGGATCGGTTTCCGCGCTGGTGGCCAACTTCCCCGATCTCCTGATCGAGGAGGTGGACGGCTGCGATCCCGTGGCGTCCTACGCCGCCCTCGCCAACGCGGCCGCGCACTGCCGCGCCCGTCGCGGGCCGGCCCTGGTCCACGCCCACGTCACGCGTCCCTACTCTCACTCGCTGTCCGACGACGAGGTCCTGTACCGGCCGCCCGTAGAGCGGCAGGAGGAAGCCCGGCGGGACTGCGTCGTCACGTTCCCCGAGCGGTTGATCGCCGAAGGCGTCGCGACGGCCGCGGAGATCGAGGCGATCAAACAGCAGGTCGAGGAGGAGATTCAGGTCGCAGCCGACGTGGCGCTCGCCGCGCCGCAGCCGCGCCCCGAGTCCGCGCTGACGTTCGTGTATTCGTCGGACGTCGATCCCACCTCCGAGCAGTTCGACACCGAGGACGACCCCCACTTCACCGGCGAGCCCACCACCATGGTGGACTTGCTCAACGCCTGCATGAGGGACGAGATGACGCGCGATCCGCGCATCCTCGTCTTCGGCGAGGACGTGGCCGACGTCAGCCGCGAGCGGTACCTGAAGGACGTGAAAGGGAAGGGCGGCGTCTTCAAGGTCACCTGGGGCCTGCAGCGCCAGTTCGGCGGGCATCGCGTGTACAACTCCCCGCTGGCCGAAGCGAATATCGTCGGGCGGGCGATCGGACTGGCGACCCGAGGCCTGAAGCCGGTTGTCGAGATTCAGTTCTTCGACTACATCTGGCCGGCCTACCACCAGCTGCGCAACGAGCTTGCGACGATGCGCTGGCGCTCCAACAACGCGTTCAGCAGCCCCGTCGTCGTCCGCGTCACCTACGGCGGCTACCTGAAGGGCGGGTCCATCTATCACTCGCAGACAGGAGCCGTGGTGTTCACGTCCGTCCCCGGTCTGCGCGTCGTCTGCCCCGCCACCGCACTGGACGCCAACGGCCTGCTCCGCACCGCCATCCGCTGCGATGACCCCGTGCTGTTCCTCGAGCACAAGCACCTCTATCGGCAGACCTACAACAAGGCGCCGAACCCGGGCCCCAACTTCATGATCCCGCTGGGCAAGGCGAAGGTCGTGAAGCAGGGGAAAGACCTGACCGTGGTCACCTACGGCGCCGTAGTGCAGCGCACCCTGGTCGCCGCCAAGCAGATCGAAGAGCAGGACGGCGTCAGCGTCGAGGTGATCGACCTGCGCAGTCTCTCACCTGTCGATTGGGCGACGATCGCGATCTCTGTGCAGAAGACCAACAAGGTGATCGTGGCCTACGAGGATTCGCTCTCCTGGGGTTATGGGGCCGAGATCGCGGCTCGGCTGGCGGACGAGTGCTTCCCCTGGCTCGATGGCCCCGTGAAACGCGTCGCCTCGACCGACACGTTCGTGGCCTACGCTCCGGATCTCGAGGACTTCATTCTGCCGCAGGTGGACGATCTCGCGCGAGCGATGCGCGAGCTGCATGCGTTTTAGGCCGGTTCTCGGCTACAGTCTTCTGTTCTTCCTCTCCGGGGCCACGGGCCTCGTGTATGAGCTGCTATGGGTCCGGCTCCTGTATCAATCGTTCGGCTCGACCATTCAGTCGATCACGACCGTCGTCGCGGCGTACATGGGCGGCCTCGGCCTGGGAGCCTGGCTGCTGGGTCGGCGCGCGGACCTGCACGCTCGCCCGGCGGCGCTCTACGGCTGGCTCGAGATCCTGATCGGCCTGTTTGGTCTCGTGTCGCCGTTGGTGCTGTGGCTCGCCCAACAGGCCTATATCGCGCTCGCCCACGGGCTGCCGCCGGGCTCAGGCGTGAGCGTCGCCCTGCGCTTCGGGCTCGCGGGCCTCGTGTTGCTCGTTCCCACCACGCTGATGGGTGGCACGCTCCCGGTCCTGACCCGGGCCTTCACCGCCGCCGATCGCGGCCGGCTGCGGGCATCGCTCGGCCGGCTCTATGGACTCAACACCATCGGCGCCTGCATCGGCACGGCCATAGCGGGCTTTTTCCTGATCGAGTACGTCGGCATCCGCGCCGGCCTTTGGGGTACGGCGGTTATGAACTTGGCGATTGGCGTCGTGGCGCTCCGCCTCCCGGATCCCGCGCCGGCTCCGGCCGCGGCCGCGGCCGATCTCGGACGCGGGCCCGGGGAGGGGGAGGGCGCCACGGCGATGTTCTCCACCCCACCGGCTCTGCGATCGCTCGCCATCGTGCTCCTCGCTCTCACGGCATTCGCCTCCCTGCTCGACGAGATCGCCTGGACGCGCATCCTGGTCATGGTCGTGGGCGGATCGACCTACGCGTTCACGCTGGTGTTGCTCTGCTTCCTGCTGGGCATCGGCATCGGCAGCTCGCTCGTGGCCCGTCGCCAAGCGGCGTCAGGCGAAACCGCGGCGTCGGCGGCGCTCGCCCAAGGGGTGACCGCCGCGGGCGCGGCGATCATCCTTTTCTTCTTCAACTGGTTGCCGGCCTACATCGTGTGGGTGTTTCAGATCCCCAACCTCGATGCCGGTCCGCGTCTCGCGTTAATGGGGGGAGCGGTGGCGGCGGTCATCCTCCTCCCAGCCGTGGGGATGGGGATGACGTTCCCGCTGCTGACCGACCTGGTCGCCCGCTCCGGGGAGGCGCGCGGCAGCGACGTCGGTCGCTCCTACCTCCTGAACACCGTGGGCAGCATCGTCGGCGCGACCCTCACCGGGTTCGTGCTGGTGACTTGGCTCGGCAGCGATGTCAGTCTGCGGGTGGGCCTGGTCATCAACGTGCTCGCCGCGCTGGCCCTCGCGGCGTTCGCCGCCCGGGGCGTGCCGGAGGGATCGGCCGAGCATGCCCGATTGCGGACCCGCGTGCTGGGTGGTGGGCTGCTCGCGATCGTCGGCCTGTCCGCCGTCGTCGCCGCACCGCGTTGGAGCGCGCGGCTCATCGATCTGGGGCCCACGATCTACGGTCGCGGGAACATGAGTCCGGGGGAGCGACGGGCGTTTCTGAACCACGCGGGTGCCCGGCCGCTCGCGTTTGTCGAAGGTCGCAATACGACCGTGTCGGTGTGGGAATCCACCGTCGGGCGCACTCTCAAAGTGACCGGCAAAGTGGATGCATCGGACTACGGCGACATGGATACACAAACGATGCTGGGGCTCGCGCCGGTCGCCGCGCGGCCTCACGCGCGTTCCGCCCTCGTGATCGGTTTCGGCAGCGGGGTGACGACCGCCGTCGTGGCGGCGGCGCCGGGGATGGAGCGGGTGCGCGTCGTCGAGTTGGAGCAGGCGGTGCTCGACATGGCCCCGTTGTTCCGGCACGTGAACGAAGGCGTCCTGGCGAGACACAACGTCCAGGCCATCGCCGACGATGCGCGCAGCGCGTTGCAGCTCTCGCCGGAGCGGTTCGATGTGATCGTGTCGGAGCCCAGCAATCCGTGGGTGGCGGGCGTCGCCACCCTGTACACTCCGGAGTTCTATCACATCGTCCGACGCCGACTCACGGACGACGGCGTGTTCTGCCAGTGGGTGCAGCTCTATCAGCTGCCGCTCTCCGTGGTGGCGGGCATCGTCCGCAACGTGCGCAGTGTGTTCCCGCACGTCGCGGTCTGGGCCGGCGGGGCGTACGACCTCATGGTGCTGGGGTCGGCGCGGCCGCTCGTGCCCGATACCGCGTGGGTCACAACGCTGCTGGGACCGGGTGGGGCCCTGCAACGTGCCGGACACGAGTACCTGGGGATCGATACGCCAGTGGACTACTTCGATCGTCAGGTGCTGGGACAACAGGGAGTGGAGCGGCTCGAGAGTCGCGCGACCCTGGCTCATTCCGACAACCGCCCCGAGCTCGAATTCGTCGCGGCGCGGCGGTTTCTGGACAGTCATGGAGCAGCCAGTATCATCGATTCGCTGGCCGTCATCCAGGCGCCCGTCGAAGCGGCGGACCACCTTCCGACGTTGCGCCTGGCCCGGGCGCTTTCGGTCCGGCTCGGGGATCCGGCCGGCCTGCCCTTCGTCCGCGCCGCCCAGGCGGCGCAACCGCGCGAGCCGTTCTGGCGCCTGAGTTTGTCCGCGATCGGCATCATTCTGGGAGACACCACAGCGGCCGACTCGCTGTTGCCGGATGTGCTCGGCCACAACGATCCTCGGGCCCTGCTGCTCGCCGGGACGATCGCGCTCGCTCGCCATCAACCCGGACCGGCTCGGGACTTGTTGCAGCGCGCACTGGCGGCCGGGGCGGATACCGCCCGCGCCCACGCGGCTCTGGCGGAGCTCGCCGCGAGGGACAGCCTCTGGCCGGCGGTGATCGCGGAAACCCGGGCGGCGCTTCGAGCGACCCGCAGCACATTGCGCTCGCCGTTCCCGCGCGATCTCTTGAGCACACCGCTCGCGCAGCTGGCGCTGCAGGGCCCCCCCGTGGC
>CAZRGT010000002.1:0-25276 GCA_964599725.1 uncultured Gemmatimonadaceae bacterium
AACGGGTCGCTGTCGGGCACTGACCAGGTATCCGCGGCCAGCGGGGTCGCCACGTTCTCGGGCATGAGCATCGATAGCGCCGGCAACGGCTACACGCTCGTCGCCACCGCCGGAGGACTCACCCAAGCCACGAGCAGCCCGTTCAATATCACGGTTGGGGCGGCCGCGCAGCTCGGCTTCGTCCAGCAGCCGACCCAGACGGCCGGCGGGGGAACGATCACGCCGGCCATCACCGTCGCGGTCCAAGACCTCGGCGGCAACCGGGTGACGGGCGGGCCACCGCACACTATCGACATCGCAATCCTGAATAACGCGGGCCCCGGCGGCGTGTTGTCGGGCGACGCCTCCAACAACAGCTCGAGCGGTCTCGCCACGTTTAACACCCTGAGCATCGACGTGGCGGGCAACGGCTATACGCTGCAGGCGACAGCCGCCGGCCTGACGGACGTGACCTCGAACGCCTTCAACATCATCGTGGGTGCGCCGGCCAAGCTGGCATTCCTGCAACAGCCGACTGCGGAGATCGCTGGAGTGGCGATCGCTCCGGCGATCACCGTCCGGATCCTTGACGCCGGTAACAACCTGGTAGGGACCGCCACGAACACCGTCGACATCGCAATCCTCAACAACGCAGGCGGAGGAACGCTGTCGGGCGACGCCTCCAACCCTGCATCGGGCGGGGTCGCGACGTTCAATACCCTGAGCATCGACAAATCCGGCACGGGGTACACTCTGGAGGCGACCTCTGGTGTCCTGACGGCGGCCACCTCCACAGGCTTCAACATCACCCACGCGGGCGCGGACCACCTGGCGTTCACCGTCCAACCGTCGACTACCCTCGTCGATCAGACCATCTCGCCGGCGGTCGAGGTTCAGATCCTGGATGCATTCGAAAACCTGGTCACCAACGCGACGGACGCGGTCACGCTGATCATCAGCACGGACCCAAATGGCAGTGGCACGGCTACCCTCTCCAACGGGGGGCCGATCTCGGCTTCCGCAGGGGTCGTAACGTTCTCGAACCTGAGCATCAACGTCATTGCGTCAGGGTATAGATTGGATGCAACCGCCAGCGGCTTGACGTCGGCGACCAGCGATCTCTTCGACATCAACTGAGAATGAGAAGGCCCGCGTCAGTGCGCACTGCCCCATCGCCGAGCCCCCTGCGATGATCTGCCCCCGCTGCTCGGTCGGCGAGATCTCCGAGGCCACACAGGAGTGCCTGGTGTGTGGCTTCTCGCGCACGGGCGGGGTGCTGGTCGAGGCGAACGACTGGAGCGCGCACGACGACCCGGTGCTCCCCTCGCTCGAGCGGCAGTTCCAGGTCGAAGGCGTGCTGCGCCGCGGGACCGCTTCGCGTATCTACCTCGCGCGCGACCAGGTGACCGGCCGGCTCTGCTCGCTCAAGGTGCTGCCGCTCACCGACGCGGCGCCGGGGACGATCGACCGCTTCAAGAAAGACGCGCAGCGCGCCGCCGCGCTCGACCACCCCCACATCGTGGCGCTGCACAGCTTCGGCGCCACCGACGGCGCCGTCTGGTACGCCATGGAGTACGTGCAGGGCCGCTCGCTCGGCGACCTGTTGCGCAGCGCCGACCGCATGGACCTGAAGACCTGCCTGCGCCTGGTGGAGCAGATCGCGAGCGCGCTCGAATACGGGCACCGCCGCGGCATCACGCACGGCAACGTGAAGCCCTCGAACGTGCTGGTCGATCCGGAAGGCTGGGCCCGCGTCGCCGACTTCGGCGTGAGCGCGGCCTTCGGCGCCCTGCCCCGCCGGCAACCCGAGCTGTCGATCGAGGAGAATTTCGGGCACGTGGCCCCGGAGCGGTTCGGCTCCGCCGGCGAGGCCGGCCCGGCCGCGGATCAATACTCGCTCGCGGTGCTCGCCTTCTCCTGTCTCGCCCGCCGTCCACCGTTCGTGGGCGAGACCATGGATGCAATCGCGCGGCATCACCTCGAGGGCCCGGCCCCGAGCCTGGGCGAGACTCGTCCGGACCTGCCGCCCCACGTCGCCACCACACTGGCGCGCGCCATGCGCCGCCGGCCGCTGGACCGGTTCGCGGGCGTCCTGGACTTCGTCACCGCCCTGGCCGGCGTCCCCGTGGCCGAGCCAGCGGCGATCATACCGATCGTCACCAGTCCCGTGCTGGTGCCGGATATCGTGCTACCTACACCGGTCGAGGCTGCCCCGCCGAAGCCGGCGCCCGCCCCGCCGGAGCCGCCGAAGGTGGTCGAGCCGCAGCCGGTCGTCGCGGCGGCAACGGAAGCTCCGAAGGTCGAAGAGACCCCGCATCTCCCGTTGCTGTTCGTCGAGCGCGGCGGCGCCGGACGCGGGCCCGAGACCGACGACGACGACGACGAGAACGAAGTAAAGCCGAAGCCGAAAGCCGGACCGGCCAAGCTGGCGCCCGACGCAGACGAGGACGACGAGGAGGACGAGGCCGACGAATCCGCCGCCGAGGCTCAGCGCGAGCCGGTGCTGCTGTGGCCCGCCGCGCGCGAGGCGGGCAGCCCCGCCCCGGCGTCGGAGACCCGCACCGAGCGCCGGACTCCGCTCTTTGCCGAGGCTGAGCGGCCCAAACCGGGGGCGGACGTCGCGCGAGCCGCCGGCAAGGTGCGGCAGTTCGTGAGCCGCTGGCAGTCGCTGTCCAGGAAGACGCGCATGGGCGGCGGGGCAGCCGCCGCGGCCGCGGTCCTGTTGCTCGCCGCCGTGTGGTGGCGCGTGGCGCGCGGCAACCAAGAGCGCGGCCCCGACTGGTTCGCCGGGCGCCCACCGGCGGCACTCACCGACTCAGGCCTCATCCCGACCGGCACGCGCACGCCGGCGCAGCCCCGGACCGGCTCCACCTCCGCGCGCCCGACCACTGCCGTGACCCGGCCGAGCACGACCCCGGCGTCCGTCGCCCAATCGGACACCGGCCGGCCGCGCGCGTCGGTGACGCCCACGCTGTCCGCGAACGACCCGGCCCATCTGTTCATCAACGCGACGCCGTGGGGATTGCTGTTTATCGACGATCGCCCGATGGGCAACACGCCGCGCGCCGATCTCCAGATCCCGCCCGGCATGCACCGCATCCGCATCACCCGCGACGGCTACGTGCCCTACGAGACCGAGATCGCGATCGAGGCCGGGGAAACGCTGAAATTGACCGACATCGTGCTGCAGGAGAGGCCGCAGTGAGACCTGGAGTCATCGCCGCTCTGACCGTCGTGTGGGCGGGGCTCGCTGCCGCTCCCGTCCGCGCGCAGGACGCCACCGACGCCATGGGGGTGCTCGCCACCGGGCTGCGCCACTACCAGCAGCTGGAGTACGATTCGGCGTCGATGTACTTGCGACGCGCCCTGGCCGGCGTGTCGGGGGACACCGTGACCTCGAGCGGGCGCACCCGGGCGCTGACCTACCTCGGCGCCGCGGAGTTGTTCCGCGGGCGCCGTGACTCGGCGTTCGCCGCGTTCCGGCGCCTGGTGGTCCAGAACCCGCAGGCCCGACCCGATCCGCTCGTGTTTCCCCCCGAAGTCACGACCATCTACGCCTTCGCCCGCGAGGCCACCAAAGTGGTCACGGCGGAGCTGCCGCGCGACACCTCGATCCGGCTCGGCGCCGATCGGTTCCGCGCGCTGCTGCACGCCAGCTCGTTCCATCAGATCATCGCCACGCTCGAGCGCGAGGACGGCTTCACCATCCGCACGCTGTACGCCGGCCCGATCAGCGACACGCTCCAGGTCTTCTGGACCGGCGAAGACACGATCTTCCTCGCCAACGACTCCGGGCGCCTGGTCTTTACCGTCACCTCGTTGACCGGCGCCGGACGGCAGGCGCGCGTCATGCGGCTGCCGCTGGATCTGGTGCTCGGTCCGCAGGACACCTTGCCCACGCCGCCGCCGCTGCCCGACTCGCTGTTTCTTCCCGAGCGCGAGACCGTCGCGGGTTTTCGCGCCTTGACTCGCGGCGCGGGCGTGGGAGTCGCCGTCGCGGTGCTGCCGGGTCTCGTGGCGGGCGGCACCTCCCCGTCGGGCAGCCGCTACGTCGTGGCGGGAGGGTTGACCCTCGCGGGGCTCATCGCGTTCATCAAGCACCGACCCGGTCGCCGGATTCCGGACAACATCAGCGCCAATCAGGCCCTGCGCGACGGGTGGCAGGCGCAGCTGGAGATGACGACGCAGGAGAACGTGATCCGGGTGCTCCAGAAGCGGCTCGACATCCACGTCGGGCCGCCGGAGATCATCGGGGGAACGCAGTGAGGCGCGCGGTGCACGCCGCGCTCGGGGCGGTCCTGCTCGCGGCGCCGCCGGCGCTCGCCGCGCAGCGCCAGTGGCAATGGGAGGCCGGGCTGAGCGGCGTCGGCATGCGGGTGCACAGCGTCTCCGGCCCCACCGTTCAGAAGCTGTCCGGCGCCGCGTTTGGGGGCCAAGGGCAGCTCGTCTTTGCGAACTGGATCACCCTCGACGTGGGATACTGGCAGGGCGTGCTGACCCCGTCCGCCGGTCAGGCGGCGAGCCGGGACGTGGTCGAAGGGTATGCCCAGCTCGGCGCGCGACCGCTTAGCTGGGTGTCGGTCCGCTTCGGGCCGCACGCCTGGACCTACGTCAGCAACGCGGGCACACAACGCTGGTTCCTGATGGAAGGACGCGCCCGGGTTCAGGGGGAGGTGTTCCCGGAAATCCAGTCGTACCTCGAGCTGTGGCGCGTGTTCTCCGCCAACGTGAACGTCCCCCAGCCGTTCCAGACGGGCATGGGCGGGGAAGGCGGCATCAGCCTGCGCATCCGCGACGTGCCCGTCATCCCGGAGCGCTTCCCGGTGCGGATCCGGCTGGCCTACGGCATCGAGCGGGTGCGGATGGAAGGTGGGCCCACGAGCGCGGTGCGCGCGGAGATCCTCGACCGCTTGTCCTTTTCGATCGGCATCGAGCGGCGGTAGCTCCGGCTCACTGACCGGGGACGATCCGGTACAGGATCTCCCCATCCCGAATCATCCCGAACAGCTCCCGCGCCGCCCGCTCCTGGGTGGCCGGATCGTTTTCCAGGGCGTTGGCCACCCGGCGCAGGGAATCGGCGGCATGCCGGAGCGCCTGCACCGTGTCGCGCTCCACGGCCAGCTGGCGGCGCAGCTCGAGCCAATCGATGGTGCTGTATTCGCCGGCGAAGACCGCCACCAGGAGCAAGCCGATCCCGCCGCCCAGGACAGCCAGACGCGCGCGGGTCACAAGCCGTAGAGATCGCGGCCGGGATAGTGTCCCACGTCGCCCAGCGCTTCGGCGATGCGCAGCAGCTGATTGTACTTGGCGACCCGGTCGGTGCGGCTGGCGCTGCCGGTCTTGATCTGCCCCACCCCGCTCGCCACGGCCAGGTCGGCGATGAAGGTGTCCTCCGTCTCTCCGGAGCGGTGCGAGATGACCGCGCCGAAGCCGTTGGACCGCGCCAGCTCGATGCACTGCAGCGTCTCGGTGAGCGTGCCGATCTGGTTCACCTTGATGAGAATCGCGTTCGCCACGTCTTCCTCGATGCCGCGCGCCAGCCGGTCCACGTTGGTGCAGAACAGGTCGTCGCCCACGAGCTGCACGCGGGAGGCCAGCGCTTCGGTGAGCCGGGCCCAGCCGGCCCAATCGTCCTCGGCCAGACCGTCCTCGATCGATACGATCGGATAGCGGTCGATCCAGGCCTTGTAGCGCGCGATCATGTCGTCGGCCGAGAGCTGGCCTCCGCCGCTCTTCTTGAAGCTGTAGCTGCCGTCGGCGTACAGCTCCGACGCGGCGACGTCGAGCGCCAGGGCCACGTCTTTCCCGGCCTCGAAGCCCGCCTCCTCGATCGCCGACATGATCGCCTCGAGTGCCGCTTCGTCGTTCGGCAGATCGGGCGCGAAGCCGCCTTCGTCCCCCACGGCCGTCGACAGCTTTCGCTTGCCGAGCACCTGCTTCAGGGCGTGAAACACCTCCACGCCGATCCGCAGTCCTTCGGCAAACGATTCGGCGCCGATCGGCACCACCATGAATTCCTGGCAGTCGACCGTGTTGGACGCGTGCGCGCCCCCGTTCAGGATGTTCATCATCGGCACCGGCAGTACGTGCGCGAGCGGCCCGCCCAGGTAGCGGTACAGCGGCAGCCCGGCGTCCTCGGCGGCGGCGCGCGCCACGGCGAGCGAGACGGCGAGGATCGCGTTGGCGCCGAGGTGACTCTTGTTGGGCGTCCCGTCCAGCTCGAGCATCGCGTAGTCCACCGCGATCTGGTCTTCCGCGGCGAACCCTTCGAGGCGGGGCCCGATGACTTCGTTGACGTTCTTGACGGCCTCGAGCACACCCTTGCCGCCGAAGCGCCGCTGCACGCCGTCGCGCAGCTCCACGGCCTCGTGCTCGCCGGTGGACGCGCCGGAGGGTACCGCCGCGCGCCCGCTGGCGCCCGAAGCGAGGGTCACGTCGGCCTCGACCGTGGGATTGCCACGACTGTCGAGGATCTCCCGGGCATGCACTGAAATGATCGTGCTCATGGTGGCGCGAACCTTAAGGGGCGCCGGGGGCGTCGTCAACGCGCGCGTGCAACGCGGCGATTGCGGCGCGGGCGCGATCCCGCAGCGATTCCCGATCGTGCAGCGTGAGACCGGCCGTCGGGATCGGATCGCCCACGAGCAACCGGATCGGCATCGGCCGCAACCGCCACGCCCCCTTGGGGAGGATCCGGAACGTGGCGTGGACGTACACCGGAACCAGCGGCACCTGGGCCGCGATCGCGAGCCCGAACGGGGCGTTCTTGAACGGCCCCAGCTCCCCGGTGCGGCTGCGCGTGCCTTCGGGAAAGACGACGACCGAGATGCCCCGCTCCCGGATCGTTCGCGCGGCCTGCGCGTACGCTTCCATCGCGCGGGCGCGGTTGGTGCGGTCGATGGTCACGTGCCCGGCCGCGACCATCGCCGGGCCGAGCAGCGGGATCCTGGCCAGCTCCTGCTTGGCCACGAACCGGATCGAGCCCGGCAGCGCGGCCGCCAGCGCCCAGATGTCGAACATGGAGGAGTGATTCGACGCGTACACCACCGGCCCGCCCACCGGAATGCGCTCGGATCCCTCGACCCGCACCGGGGTCCCCGCACCGCGCAGGACCCGCCGCGACCAGGTGGACGTCCCCCAATCATAGATCCCGCCCGGGCGATGCTTGATGCGGAGCAGGGAACCCAGCAGCGTGCCGGAGGCGTGGATGATCGTCGCCACGAACAGCACCAGGTAGTACCAGACCATGCGCAGCATCAGGCGGCGAAGTGGTCGTAGCCGGGCGGCGCCGTGACGGCCGTGCCGCGATCGGTGAACCGCACCCCCGCGCCGGCCGCGCAGCTTCCGATGCGCGTGAGCGGCAGGTTCACGATGCCGGCGAAGGCGCGCGCCTGGGGTTCGCCGAACGCGGGCGGTAACGCCACGAGCAGCTCGTATTCCTCACCGCTCGCCGCCGCCACCAGAGCCGACGCGCCGGGCCAGCAGGGCAGACGCTCCAGCGCGATCTCGAGCGCCACCTCGGACGCGGCGGCCAGGTGGGCGGCATCGGCGGAGAGGCCGTCCGACAGGTCGATCATCGCGCGCGCGCCCTGACTCGCCAGCCACTGGCCCGCCGCGAGTCGCGGCTCGGGGTGCGCGAACCGCTCCAGGAGATCCGGCCCCGGCCGGCGCCCGGCCTCCAGCTGGCGCAAGGCCAGCGCGACGCCGCCCAGCTGCCCCGTGACCCACACGCCGTCCCCGGGCGCGGCGCCGGCACGGCGCACCGGCCTGGGAGCGGTCCCGATCGCGCACACGTCCACGATGAGCTGCGGCGCGTCCGTGAGGTCTCCACCCAGCACTTTCGCCCCGGCGTCGGTCGCCGCCGCGCCGACGCCCTCCATGAGGTCGGCCGGTTCGGAGGCCGGACCGTGCTTGGGCACACCGACCGAGACCAGCAGCCCGGCCGCGCGCGCGCCTTCGGCCGCGAGGTCGGAGAGCGCGGCCGCCGCCGCCCGGTAGCCGATCTGCGGCAGCGTCAGCCATTCCCGACGGAAGTGCACGCCTTCCACGCTGATGTCGATACTGAGCGCGATGGTGGCTTTGTCGGCGCGCAGCAAGGCGCAGTCGTCGCCCAATCCGTCCCCGGCCGGACCGAGTCGCGCGTAAATGGCCCGGATGCGGTCGAATTCCGATCCGCCGCCCAGCCACAGATGATCGGTCACGGCCTCCCCCCCCCCCCGGTCACGGCGTCGCGCCGCAGCCGCACGACGCCGCTGTCCGTCGCGACCCACACCCACGGCGCCGCGACCACCACGTCGCGCACCGGACCCGGCAGGTCGCCGGGGATGCTGAGCGCGCGAAACTCCCGGCCCGCGATCCGCCACCAGGCGAGGCCGACGGCACCTCCGAGCCACACGCCGCCCGCGTCTCCCGCGGCGGCGCTGATGCGTCCCAACGGCGAGCGCGGACGCTCGAGGGTCCAGCGGTCCGTGCCGGGATCACGCCACGCGACCTGGTCCTCGAGCACCGCGACCAGCGTATCCCCGGTGCGCGCCAACGCCACGATCGGATTACGCAGTCCCGGCTCGCTCAGGACGGCGGGCGGGGCCACCGGCTCCCGCGCTCCGGGCGGGAGGACCCGCAGGCCCCCGGCGGTCCCGACCCACAGCGTCTCATGCACCGCGAGCAGGCTCAACACGGGCAGCGCGAGGTTGTCCAGACGAACGACCGCGTCGCCGGTCGTGATCACGGCAAGGCCACGCGTCGTTCCGACCCACACGCCATCCGGCGCTGGGGCGAGCGCCCGCACGTCCTCGGAGGGCAGGCCGTCGCCCAGCGTGAAGCGGCGGGTGCGGCCACTGGCGACGTCGACGCGAAACACCCCGGCGGTGGTGGCGAGCCACAGGGCCCGTCCGGCAAGGAGGGCACGGCGCACGGCGGCGGAGCCGAAGCCGTTCCCGGGCGGCGGCTCGAGCACCGTGGTGGACGAGAGATCGTCGGGAAGCCACGTGAGCCCGCTGCGACCGTCTGTCGCGCTCACCGCCCACACGCCATCGGCGCCCGGAGCGAGCGCGTCGGCTCCGGCCGCGAGTAACGAGTATCCGAGCGACTCCCACTGACCCATGGTGGGATCGATACGTACCAGGCCCATGCCATTCGTGCCCAAGAACAGGTCGTTGTCCTCAGGCGTGCGCGCGGCGGCGGTGAACTGGTACGACCGCAGCCTCGGATCGGTGAGGATGAGCGCGCGTTGCGCTTCCGCCATCGGCGCGCTCGCCAGCGCGGTACGCACATCGAGCGGCTGAGCGTGAGGCTCGGGCGGCGGGCTGCGATCCCAGCGCCGCAGATCGGCGTCGTAGCGCGCCCATCCTTCGCCGGTACCGAGCCACACGGCGTTGCCCGCCGGGTCGGCCAGCGCCGTGCGCACCCGGCTCGTGGGGTAGCCGTCGATCGTGGTGATCGGCAGTCGCCAGGCGCGGGCGCGGCGATCGTACAGCAGCAAACCATGTCGCGTCGCCGCGTACACGATCCACGGCGATGCCGCCACGGCATCGACGATCGAGAAATCCGAGATGATCGCGCGATCTTCCGGGCGCCAGAAGCGAGTCTGGGCGGATAGGCGGATGGGCGGATGGACGGATACGAGAAGCACAACCATGCCGATCGCCGACCTCCCCATCCGCCCATCCGCCCATCCGCCGCCTCTCATACCGACTCCGGTGCCTCCAGCACCGCCAGGATCGGTGGCCCTTCGGACTGCACGCCGCTCCACGCGCGCCACACTTCGGGAAGCGCGGCCAGCACGTCGGCCGGGCGCAACGAGCGCGCCGTCCATTGCCGGGCCCCGAGCTCGGCGGCCCGGCCGAGCGCGTGCGCGCCCAGGGCCGCGGCCTCGGGAGGCGGCAGGCCGCGCGCGAGCAGCGCACCGATGAATCCCGCGAGCACGTCGCCGGACCCGCCGGTCGCCAATCCGGGGTTTCCGCTCGCCACCACGAGTGCCGGCCCGCGCACGTCGGCGATGACCGTCGGGACCCCTTTCAGCAGGAGGCAGCCGCGCAGCTTCTGCGCGGCCTTCGCGGCTGCCGCCCAGCGATCGTTGGCCGCGGCGTCGGCCAGCTGGTCGCCCGCGAGCGCACGGAACTCTCCCAGGTGCGGCGTGAAGACGAACGGCCGCTCGGCCTTGCCGTCGTACAGGAACAGCGCGTCGGCATCGAGCACCGTGGGTCGAGCGTGCCCGGCCAGCACCGCGCCGAGGAAACGGGTTCGCGGCGTCCCCCGCCCCAGCCCGGGGCCGACCACGAGGGCGTCCGCCCACTCGACGGCTTCGGCGGCGGCCGTCTCGAGCTCCGGCCCGAGCTGCGATTCCACCGTGAGCACGTCGGGGAGGCTGGCTCGCGCCGCTTCGAGCGTGTCGCGCGGCGCGACGAGCTTCACGAGCCCCGCGCCCGCCGCGAGCGCGGACCGCGCGGCATGCAACGCGGCGCCGGTCATGCCGCTCGCGCCCCCGACCACGGTGACGCGGCCCCGATCGCCCTTGTGCATCGCCGGGGCGAGCCGCGGCAATCTCGCCCCCGCCCACCAATCGGTCACCAGCACCGGCGCCGCGGGATCGGCCGGCGGAAAACCGATGTCCACGATGATCACGCGCCCGCACCATTCGCGCGCCAGCAGGTGACCGCGCCGCGCGCCGCCGAACGTCACCGTCACCCGGGCCCGGATCGGGCCGTGCGCTTCCCCGCTCGTGAGATCGAGCCCGGTGGGACCGTCGAGGGCCACGATCGGCAGCGCGCTCGCATTCAACCGCTCGGCCAGCGCGAGCACGTCACCGCGGACGGGGCCCGCGGCTCCGGTGCCGAGCAGGGCGTCGACGGCCACGGCCGTCGCGGGCCACGGCTCGTGCCGTTCCAGCTCCCGGACCCCGTCCACCCGCGCCAGCGCGCGGTTGTCGATCGCGTCGTCGGTCTTGGGATCGAGCCCCGACACCCACACCGGCACGCCCACTCCATGCAGCGCGCGCGCCAGCACCCAACCGTCTCCGCCGTTGTTCCCCGCCCCGGCCGCGATCAGCACGCCGCGCCCGATCGCGTCGGGAAACTCACGCACCACGATCGCCGCCGACGCCCGGCCGGCGCTTTCCATCAGGACGCGACTCGGCACGTGGTACTGCGTCCGGGCTGCGGCATCCCAGGCCGCCGCTTCGGCAGCGGACAGAACCGGAATCGCGTTCACCGGATCACGACTCCCCCGTAGCCCACGACGCGCGCCTCATCGCCCGTGACCCATCCCGAATGCCGGTAATCCACGACCTCGCCCGTGGTCGCCCCGAGCGCGCGCGCGGCGGCGAGCACCGTCGCGGCGGCCGCCCGCCCGCACATCGAGATGCGCTCGTCCTGGCAGCGACGCAACAACTCCGCCCCGTCCAGGGCGACGATGGCGGCCAACGCGTGCGCGTCCTTGCGCTCGGACACCGCGGCCGCCTCGTAATGATTGAGGTCGCTCGAGGCGAGCAGCAGCACCGGCTCGACCGACTGTCGCACCACGCGGGACAAGGCCTCCCCGAGGCAGCGCGCGTGTTCCCACTGGTCCCACGCCAGCACCAGCGGGACGATGGCGGCATCGGGACGGCGGACCTGGATGAACGGCAGCTCCACTTCGATGGCATGCTCGTCGCGATGCGCGCTGTGGTCGACCCCGACCAGCGGGCACGCCGACCGGATCGCTTCCGCCAACGGGGCGTCGACGGGCACCAGACCGAGCGGCGTCGCGAACGCTCCCGTTTCCCACAGGGACACCCCGCCGGGAGCATCGCACCGTCCGGTGTGGTTGGGGGCGAGGATCACGATCAGGCGCGGCAGCGCGAGGCGGGCGAACACATGGGCGGCGGTCACACCCGAGTACACGTAGCCGGCGTGCGGCACCATGGCGGCTCGGGCGGTGGCGGGGTGGGCCAACGGCAGCACCGGCGCGAGCAGGCCCCGCACTTCGCGATCCAGATCATCGGCGGAGCCGGGGTAGAAACGCCCGCTGACGGCGGGCCGGCGAATCACGTCCCCTCGGCCCGCTCCACCCCGGGCCAGCGATAGCCGGCCCGGAACGCCTCCCCGAACTCGTACACCCGGGCGAAATCATCGATCTGGTCGGCCGGTTGGCGCGCGAGCATCGCGGCGTCGATCAGGGCGAACACGATCGCCCCGAAGTCCTCCGTGCGCCGGACTCCCCAATACCCCAACACCGTCGGTGCGAGCAACCCGAACTGCTCCAGCGCGAAATCGCGGCACGCCCAGGCGAGCTCGGTCCCGGAGAGATGGCGCCGTGCCGGGAGCCGGCCCTGCGCGTACTCCAGGGCGGCCAGCACGAACAGGTAGGCCCGCTCGTGAAAGCGCCCGTCCCGGGCGCCGATTTTCTGCAGCGCGTCTTCGAGCGCCGCGTAGTCGCTCACGCGCGCGCTCCCGGCGACGGCCGGCCGGTCCGTTGCCGGGACGGGCGGCGTGCGTGTTCCGCCTCGAGCAACGCGGCCGCCAGCACCTGATCGATGGAATCGACCGGCCGAATGTCGAGCATCCCGCGCACTTCGTCGGGCAGCTCCACCAGATCCGCGCGATTGCGCTCCGGCACGAGGACCGTGCGGACGCCGGCGCGCACCGCGGCGGTGAGTTTCTCGCGCAGACCACCCACCGGCAGCACCCGACCGCGCAGCGTGAGCTCGCCGGTCATCGCGACGTCGTGACGTGCGGGGCGGCGGCACAGGAGCGACGCGAGCGCCGTGGCGATGGTGATCCCCGCGGACGGACCATCCTTGGGCACGGCGCCGGCCGGGACGTGGAGGTGCACGTCGGTAGTGGTGAACAGCTGCGGAGCAATGCCGAGGGCGCCCGCGCGCGCCCGGAGCAGACTCCACGCCGCGTGGGCGGATTCGCGCATCACGTCCCCCAGCTGGCCCGTGAGCGTGATCTGCCCCCGCCCGGGCATCTGGATCGCCTCGACGAAAATGATGTCACCGCCGGACGGGGTCCACGCGAGTCCGGTGGCCACGCCGACCTCGGGGGAGCGGCCGGCCACCTCGTTCAGCACCTTGGGCTGTCCGGCGAACTGCTCCAGGTTCTTTGCCGCCACACTGACCGCCGCGCGGCCGTCCTCCACGACCTGGCGCGCCACCTTGCGCAGCACGCCCTGAATCTCGCGCTCCAGCTGGCGCACGCCGGCCTCGCGCGTGTATTCCGCGATCAGCCGATCGAGGGCGGAATCGGCCACCGAGGCCAGATCCTCGACCAGTCCGGTTTCCTTGAGCTGGCGTGGCAACAGGTACCGTTTGGCGATCGCGAGCTTCTCGGACGGCGTGTAGCCCGAGAGATGCAGCACCTCCATGCGATCGAGCAGCGGATCGGGGACCTGCCCCAGACTGTTGGCCGTGGCGATGAACAGCACGCCGGAGAGATCGAACGGGATTTCGAGGTAGTGATCGACGAAGGTGGAGTTTTGCGCCGGGTCCAGCACCTCGAGCAATGCGGCCGTCGGGTCGCCGCGGACGTCGGCGCCCATCTTGTCCACCTCGTCCAGCATCAAGACCGGATTGCGGGTCTCGCATCGCTCCAGGGCGTGGAGAATGCGCCCGGGAATCGCCCCCACGTAGGTGCGGCGGTGCCCGCGGATCTCGGCTTCGTCGCGCACGCCGCCCAACGAGACGCGGGTGAACTTGCGCCCCAGCGCCTCCGCGATGCTCTGGCCCAGCGACGTCTTCCCCACCCCGGGGGGGCCCACGAAGCAGAGGATGCTGCCGCGGGCGTCGGGGTTCAAGGTGCGGACCGCGAGATGCTCGAGGATGCGGTCCTTGATGGACGTGAGATCGTAGTGATCACGGTCCAGCACCTCGCGCGCCGCCTTGAGGTCGAGTCGGTCCGGGGAAACGCGCTCCCAGGGGAGGGCCGCGATCACTTCGAGGTAGGTGCGGGAGACGTGGTATTCGGCCGACTGCGGCGACATCTGGCGCAGCCGCTTGAGCTCGCGATCCGCCACGCGACGGGCCTCGGTCGAGAGCCCCGCGCCGTCGAGTTTGGTGGTGAGATCCTGCAGCTCGTCCTCACTGGCGTCCTCGCCCAGCTCCTGGCGGATCACGCGGAGCTGCTCGCGCAGCACGTATTCGCGCTGGTGCTCGTCCAGCTTCGCTTTGACCTTCTCCTGGATCTGACTCCCCACCTCGAGCACCTGCAGCTCTTCGGCGAGCAGCATGGCGAGCCGCTCGAGCCGGCGCGGGATGTCGCCCAGCCACAACAGCTCCGCTTTGGCGGGCAGCGCCAGATCGAGGTTCGCGGCGACGAAATCCGCCAGCTTGCCCGGATCGGAGATGCCCGCGAGCACTTCGTGCAGCTCGTCGGCCAGATATGGGGCGAGATCGATCACGCGGCCGAACTGCGCCACCACGTTGCGCTTCAGCGCTTCGACCCGCGGGTCCTCCGCGCCCGGCGTTGGCAACAGCTCAAACCCGGCCGAAAGCCAGCCCCCAAGCGGCTGCGGATCGCGCAGCGTCACGCGGTCGACGCCCTGGATCATCACGCGCATGCTGCCGTCCATCAGCTTCAACATCCGCACGACCATGCTGATGGTCCCGACTTCATACAGGTCGTCGGGCGCGGCGTCCATGACCGGCCCTTCGACCGGATCGCGGTTTTCCCGGGGCCGCACGACACCGAGCAGCAGACGCTTGTCGCCCTGCACGACGTCGTCGAGCAGCTGCACCGCGCGGGGATCCGAAATGGCGAGCGGCAGCACGACGTGGGGATAGACGACCAGCTTGCCCAGCGGCAACACCGGCAGACGCTCCACGTCAGGTCACCTTCACGGAATGCGAGCCGGAGAGGCGGGGGGGGGGGGCAGTTTGGTCAGGCGGACTTCGAGGAATCCCTGGTCGTAGGTGGCGCGCAGGCTGGTGGCATCGACGGGCACCGGCAGGCGCAGGCGCCGCTCGAAGGGGCCGACTTGCACCTCCATCGCGTGATAATGCCGCTTGCCCTCGCTCCGCGGCAGGCGTTCTCCGCCGATGGTGAGCACGCCCTCGGTGAATTCCACGGAGAAGTCTTCGGCCCGGACGCCGGCGACGTCCATGTGCACCACGAGGTCCTCCGCGGTTTCGTAGACGTCGGTGGGCGGCTTCCACTTCGGGGAGGCCACGAAGCCCACAGGGCGTCCGTGGGCGACTTCGTTGAAATAGACCTCCAGCTCGTCTGCCAGGTGCTCGGTGTAGGCACCCGACCCGCGGGGAGGGCGATTGGGACCGGACTCCGCCATGGGAAAAAGATAACGCGCGCGCCTCGCCCCGGGGGGCAGCGCTACGTCACGGCCGCCATCGGCGCGCCCCGCTCCGCATACAGCGGAAACGCGTCGGCCAGCGCCCGCACGTCCCGTTTCACCCGCTGCACCGTCGCCTCGTCCTGGCGGGTGAGCACGTCGTCGATCAGCTCCGCGACGCGCCCCATCTCCGGCTCCGCGAAGCCACGGGTGGTCAGCGCCGGGGTGCCGAGGCGGATGCCGCTCGTGACGAAGGGCGACTGTGGGTCGCCGGGGATGGTGTTCTTGTTCACCGTGATGCCGGCCCGGTCGAGCAGCTGCTCGGCTTCCTTCCCCGTCAGATGCTTGGAGCGGAGATCCACGAGCATCAAATGCGTGTCCGTGCCCCCGGAGACGATCGCGTACCCGCGCGCCACGAGCGCGGCCGCCAGGGCCTGCGCATTCTTCACGACCTGGGCGGCGTAGGCCTTGAAGGCCGGCGTGGCCGCCTCGACCAGGGCCACGGCCTTCGCCGCGATCACGTGCTCCAGCGGCCCGCCCTGCGTCCCGGGAAACACCTGCTTGTCCACCGCCTTGGCGAGGTCGGCGCGACACAGGATCATGCCGCCGCGCGGACCACGCAGCGTCTTGTGGGTCGTGGTCGTGACGATCTGCGCGTGGGGCACCGGCGAGGGGTGCACGCCGCCGGCCACGAGCCCGGCGAGGTGCGCCATGTCGACCAGGAACGTCGCCCCGATCTCGTCGGCGATGGACCGCATCGCCGCGAAGTCGATCACGCGGGCGTAGGCACTGCCGCCGGCGATCAGGAGTCGCGGCCGCTCGGCCTGGGCGATGGCCCGCACCTCGTCGTAGTCGATGCGCCCGGTGTTCTCCCGCACCCCGTAGGGCACGGCCCGGAACAAGGAGCCGGAGAAGTTCACCGGCGATCCGTGCGTCAGGTGCCCGCCATGCGGCAGCGCGAGACCCATCAACGTCTCGCCCGGCTTCAGCACCGCGAGGTAGGCCGCCATGTTCGCCTGCGCGCCGGAATGCGGCTGCACGTTGGCATGCTCGGCCCCGAACAGCGCCTTGGCCCGGTCGATCGCCAGCTGCTCCACTTCGTCGACCACCTCGCACCCGCCGTAGTAGCGTTTCCTGGGCAGTCCTTCGGCGTACTTGTTGGTGAGGGCGGTCCCCATCGCCTCGAGCACGGCGACCGAGACGAAGTTTTCGCTGGCGATCAGCTCGAGACCGTGCTCCTGGCGCTCCACTTCGCGCCGGATCAGGGCGTGGATCGCGGGGTCGACGCGGGCGAGCGAGGCGCGGCGGTCGGTCACTGGTCGATCTTCTCCACGCGGCGTTGGTGGCGGCCGCCTTCGAACGGCGTGTCGAGAAACCGATGCAGGATGTCGAGGCTCTCCGTCTCGCTCACGAAGCGCGACGGCAGCACGAGGATGTTGGCATCGTTGTGACTGCGCGACAGCTCGGCGATCTCGGGACTCCAGACCATGGCGGCCCGGACGTGGGGATAGCGGTTCGCGACGTACGACATGCCCAGGCCGGTGCCGCAGGTGAGGACCCCGCGCCGCACCACGCCCGTGCTCACCGCCTCCGCGACGGGTTTGCCGTAGTCGGGAAAGTCGTCCGCGGGGTCGAGGGTCTTGGGGCCCACGTCCACGGGCTCGTAGCCCAGGCGCGTGAGCTCAGCCACGAGCTTCTGTTTCAGCTCGAAGCCGGCATGGTCGGCGCCGACGTAGATGCGCTCAGACAAAATTCTGCCGCACCTTCGCCACCGTGGCGATGCGCTGCTCCGCCAGCCGGTCGGCCGCTCTGAAGCTCGGGATCGTTTCTTCCTTCGCGATGTCGAACACGCGGAGGATCGTGTCGTAGATCTCTCCCGCCTTGTTGCGCGCGCGTTCCAGCGACCAGCCGTGCAGCTCGGCGTTCACGTTGATCAGCCCGCCGCCGTTGATGACGTAATCGGGCGCGTACAGCATCCCCTGGACTTCGAGCTGCTGCCCGTGCCGATCCTCCGCCAGCTGGTTGTTGGCCGCCCCCGCGATGATCTCCACCTTGAACTGCTTCAGGGTGTCGTCGTTCACCACGGCGCCCAGGGCGCAGGGGGCGAAGATATCCGCCGTCTGGCCGTAGATCTCGTCCGGCTGCACCGCGGTGGCGCCATAGTCCTGCACCACCGTCTTGACCCGCTGCGTGTCGATGTCGGTGACGATGAGCTTCGCTCCCTCTTCGTGCAGCAGCTTGCACAGGAAGTAGCCCACGTGACCGCATCCCTGCACCGCGACGGTCTTCCCGGCCAGGCTGTCGGAGCCGTAGCGCAGCTTGGCGCACGCCTTCATGCCCCAGTAGACGCCGTAAGCGGTGACCGGGGAGGGATCCCCCGATTTTCCCAGCAACCCGGTCACGTGCTCGGTTTCGGCGCGGATGAACTCCATGTCCGCCGTCGACGTCCCCACGTCCTCGGCGGTGATATACCGGCCACCCAGCGATTCCACGTGGCGGCCGTGGGCGCGGAAAATCGGCTCGCGCCGGGTCGTCTTGTTGTCGCCGATGATGACGCTCTTACCGCCGCCCAGGTTCAACCCCGCCACGGCGGCCTTGTACGTCATGCCGCGCGACAGCCGCAACGCGTCGACCAGCGCGGCGCGGTCGTCGGCGTACTTCCAGAAGCGCGTGCCGCCGAGCGCGGGCCCGAGTCGCGTATCGTGGATCGCGATGATGCCGCGGTAGCCGCTCGCCGCGTCGTAGTACACGCTCACCTGCTCGTGCTTGTGCTCGGCCACGAGCGCGAACAGGTCGATCACGGCGGCGTTAGCGGCCGGCGAGGCCACGGGCGATGACGATACGCTGGATTTCACTGGTGCCTTCATAGATCTCGGTGACCTTCGCGTCCCGAAAGAGTTTCTCGACCGGAAAATCGCGCATGTAGCCGTATCCGCCGAACAGCTGCACCGCCTGCGTCGTCACCCACATGGCCGTCTCCGAGGCGAACAGTTTTGCCATGGCGGCCAGATGCCGGATGTCTTCGCCCCGATCCTTGGCGGCGGCGGCGACATGGGTCAGCGCCCGGGCCGCGGCGATCCGGGTCGCCATGTCGGCCAGCTTGAATTGGATCGCCTGGAAGTCACGGATCGGCGTGTCGAACTGCCGTCGCTCCCCGCTATAGACCAGGGAATGCTCAAGCGCGCGCCGCGCGATCCCGACGGCCTGGGTCGCAACGCCGAGTCGCCCGGCGTCCAGCCCTTCCAGCGCGTACACCAGCCCCTTCCCTTCGTCTCCGAGCAGGGCGTCCGCCGGAAGACGCAGTTCGTCCAGGGCGACGGTGCACGTGTTGGAGGCGCGCAGACCCATCTTGTCCTCGGGCTGCCCGGGGCGATAGCCCGGCGTGCCCGTGGGGACGATGAAGGTCGAAATGCCCTTGGTGCCGCGTCGCGCGGCGGCCGTATCGGTACGCACCATCACCATCATGAGGTCGGCGGTGCCGCCGTTTGTGGCCCAGGCTTTCATCCCGCTCAGGACCCAGCCGTCCCCATCCCGCACCGCCTGGGCGCGCATCCCGGCCGGATCGGAGCCCGCGTCCGGCTCCGACAGGGCGAACCCCACCAGGAGCTCCCCGCGCGCCAGCGGCTTCAGCCACCGTTGCTTCTGCGCTTCGGTTCCGTGACGCGACAGCATGGTGACGGGAATCGCGTTCTGAATGCTGATCGAAACGGCGACGCTCGCGTCGGCAGCCGCGATCTCCTCGAGCGCGAGCAGGTAGGTGACCGTGTCGAGCCCCATGCCGTCGTACGCCTCGGACACCGTCATCCCGAGAAACCCGAGCTTGCCGAGCGCGTCGATCACGTCGCGGGGGAACGCTTTGGTGCGGTCCCACTCCGCCGCTCGCGGCGCGATGTGCTCGCGCGCGAACTCGCGCGCCAACTCCACGATCTGGCGCTGCGTGTCGCTCAGGCCGCCGGTGGGCAGGTCAGCGACGGTAGTCATAGAATCCGCGGCCGCTCTTCCGGCCCAGGCGGCCGGCCGCCACCATTTTCCGCAGCAGCGGGCACGGCCGGTACTTGTCCTCGCCCAGGTCCCGCTGCAGCACCTCGAGAATCGCGAGGCACACGTCGAGGCCGATCAGGTCGGCCAACGCCAGCGGTCCGAGCGGGTGGCTCATGCCGAGCTTCATCACCGTATCCACGGCCTCGGGGGTCGCCACGCCGTCGTGCACGCAGAAAACCGCCTCGTTGATCATCGGCATCAGGACCCGGTTCGACACGAACCCCGGGGCGTCGTGCACCTCTACGGGCGTCTTGCCCAGCGCCGTGGCGATCTCGATCGTCCGGGTGGCGGTCTGATCCGAAGTCTCCAGGCCGCGGATCACCTCGACCAGCGGCATCACGGGAACCGGATTCATGAAATGCATGCCGATCACCTGGGCCGGGCGCTTCGTCTTCGCCGCGATCGTGGTGATGGAAATGGACGACGTGTTGGTGGCGAGGATCGCCCCGGCCGGCGCCGCCGCATCGATGTCGCGGAAGATCGCGAACTTGGTGTCGGGATGTTCGGTGACCGCCTCGATGACGAGCTCCGCCTGTCCCGTCCCGTCCAGCGCGGTGGCGGTGGATACCCGTCCCAGCGTCGCGTCCTTCTGCTCCGTCGTGAGCCCGCCCTTCTTCACCTGGCGGTCCAGGTTGTCCGCGATGGTCTGGCGCGCCCGGTCCAGCGCCTCGCGCGAGACGTCGACGAGCAGGGTGTCCCAGCCGTGCTGGGCGAACACGTGGGCGATGCCGTTCCCCATCGTCCCCGCGCCGACGACCGCCACTCGGCTCACGAGGTCGTCCCCACCGGCGCGAGCCAGCGGCCGGGCTGTCTCAAGCGCGGACCGAGCAGGACGGCGATCCCGGCGATGAGCGCGAGCGTGCCGACCGCGCCGCCTTCGGGTCCGAACGCGCCGCCGCCCACCCACGCATGGCGCCCGAGCGTGTAGTCCACGCCGGGGACATCGAAGCGGACGCCGCTGACGGGGGCGTCGAACACGACACTCAAGGTCACGTTCCAGCCGGCGTGCAGACCCCACGCGAGGCCCATCCCGCCCGAGAAGAACGCGACCGAGAGCCACACCGCCGCGAGCGCGATATTCGCGGCGCCGAGCGCGCTCACGTTGGGATTGGGCAGGTGGGCGACGGCAAAGCCAATCGCCAGCAGTCCGGTCGCGGCGCCCGGGCCGATCGCGTCCGCCAGGCGGCGGAGCGGATAGCCGCGGAAGATCAGCTCTTCCCCCAGCGCCGCGGCGAGGAGCCCGACCGCGAACGCTCCCGCCACCGGGAGGAACACACCGCCCGGCCCGGGGAGCGACACCCGGGCGCCGTCAGCCAGCGACAGCGCGATCGCGGCCGCCGCCATGGCTCCGCCCAGCGCGACACCGATGGCGAACCACAGGGGTACTCGACGTGGCGCCCCCCAGCCCAGCGCCGTCCATTCGTGGCGGTCCAGCCAGCGGCCGACGACCAGGGTCGCCGCGACGAATCCGATCACTTCGGTGAGGCCATTGCGGGCGATCCACCACCGCCCGCCCAGGAGCGGTCCGATGATCGCCCCGACGCCGATCGACACGCCGGCCCCGATGATCAGGAACACGAGCAGCCACAGCAGGGCGACGGCCAAGCGCCGCAGACCCACAAACGAAACGCGCGCCATCAGAGGCGCGCGCGAACCGGGCGAATCGTGGGACGCAGCGCCAGGACGGCGCAGAGCAGTTTCAGGAGATCCCCGACCAGGAACGGCGCGGTGCCGAATCGTACCGCGGTGGGGAGACTCCCGGTGAGCAGCGCGAGCTGGGCGAGGCCGCCGAGGTGGATCAGCAGCAATCCGGCCAGGGTGGCGAGCGCCAGGCGGGCGATCCCTCCCCCGGGCATCGCGAGCCGGCCCACGATCGAGGCGGCAATCGGATAGGCGAGGAGATAGCCGCCGGTGGGTCCGAGCAGCCGGGCGATGCCCGGGAGCCCGACGGGCGTGAACACCGGGAGGCCCGCGGCGCCGAGCGCGAGGTACAGCACCAGGCTGGTCGCACCCAGGCCGGGCCCGAGCAGTCCGCCCACGATCAGCACAGCGAGCGGCTGCAGGGTCATCGGCACGGGCGTGCCGGGCAGCGGGATCGCGACCTGCGACGCCGCCGCGACGAGGGTGGTGCCAAGCACGACGGCGATGGCTCGCCGCGCCACGAGAGACGAGTTCTCCAGGACGAGCGTCTGGTCCATTACATCGCCTCCACACTGAGGGCTACGGCGTTGCCGCCGCCGAGACAAAGGGTCGCCAGACCGGTGCGCTTGCCCCGGTCTTTCATCGCGTACAACAGCGTGGTCAAGACGCGGGCCCCGGAGGCCCCGATCGGATGACCGAGCGCGATCGCGCCTCCGTTCACGTTGACGCGGTCCCAATCCCACCCCAACGCCCGCCCATCGGCGAGCGCCTGCACGGCGAACGCCTCGTTCGCTTCGATCAGATCGTAGTCGCCGATCTTCGTGCCCGCCTTGGCCATGAGGTTCTGGACGGCGACGATCGGCGCGAAGAACAGGTCTTTCGGCTCGCCGCCGCCGGTCGCGTAGGCCATGATGCGCGCCAGCGGGGCGATCCCGTGCGCGCGGGCGAAGGCGAGCGACGCCACGACCAGCGCCGAGGCGCCGTCGTTCAGGCCCGGCGCGTTCCCGGCGGTAACCGAGCCGTCCTTCTCGAAGGAGGGCCTCAGGGCGGCGAGGGCCTCCAGGGTGGTATCGGCGCGCGGCCCCTCGTCCTTGTCGATCACCGTCGGACCCCTCTTGCCCGGAATCTCGACCGGCACGATCTCAGCCTTGAACCGGCAGGCGGCCATCGCGGCCACGGCTTTCTGATGGCTGGCCAGAGCGAAGCCGTCCTGGTCGGCGCGCGACACGCCAGCCTTCTTGGCCGTGTACTCGGCGAGATTCCCCATGTGCTGGTTGGAGAAGGAGTCCCACAGGCCATCGTGGATCATCCCGTCCACGAGCTGCTGATTCCCCGCCTTGATCCCACCGCGCATGCCGGAGACGTAGTGCGGCGCGTTGGACATCGATTCCATGCCGCCCGCCACGACGAGCTGGGCGTCTCCCGCCTTCACGCTCTGGGCCGCCAGCATGACGGCCTTGAGCCCGGAGCCGCACACCTTGTTGACCGTGAGGCTGGGGATCGTTCCCGCGAGCCCGGCATGAATCGCCGCCTGGCGGGCCGGCGCCTGGCCCACCCCACCCTGCAGCACGTTTCCCAGAATCACTTCCTCTACCGTCCCCGCGTCGACGCCGGCGCGACCCACGGCCGCGCGGACCACGAGCGCTCCCAGCCTGGGCGCGGAGAGGGATGAGAGCCCTCCCAAGAACTTGCCGATCGGGGTCCGGACGGCGCTGAGGATGACGGGCGTGGCGGAATCGGCGCTCATGGGATTCAAACTAACGGGGTGAGGGAACGGGTGCGAACCTCCTCCGCCAACCGCCGCACGAAATCGTCCAGCGGCAGGATTTCCTGTTTCTTCCCCGCCCCGCGCGCCCGCACCGCGACGGTCCCGGCGTCCGCCTCCCGCTGCCCCACCACCGCGAGGTAGGGCACCTTCTGGATCTCCCCGTCGCGGATCCTGTAGTTGAGCGTCTCGCTGCGCTCGTCGAGATGCGCGCGCAGGCCAGCCGCCCGCAACGTCTCGGTGGCGCGACGCGCGGCGTCGAGCTGGGCGTCGGCGATCGGCAGCACCCGCACCTGCTCGGGAGCGAGCCACAACGGAAACGCCCCGGCAAAGTGCTCGATCAAGAACCCGACAAAGCGCTCCAGAGTGCCGTAGATCGCCCGGTGGATCATCACCGGCCGGTGCGGCTTGTTGTCGGCGCCGGTGTACTCGATCTGGAACCGCTCGGGCATCTCGTAGTCGAGCTGAATCGTGGCGCCCTGCCATTCGCGACCGATCGCGTCGTTGAACTTGACGTCGATCTTGGGCCCGTAGAACGCTCCACCGCCCTGGTCCAGGCGATAACTGATGCCGCGGCGCTTGAGCGCCTCCTCAAGACCGCGCTCGGCGACATCCCACATCGCGTCGGTGCCGAGCTTCTTCTCGGGACGCGTCGCCAGGTCCAGGCGGTAGGCGAGGCCGAACGTCTTTCCCAGCACCAGCTCCACGATGTCGAGCAGACGGAAAATCTCTTCCTCTATCTGGTCCTCGCGCAGGAAGATGTGCGCGTCGTCCATCGACAACCCACGCACCCGCAGCATGCCGTGCAACGTTCCCGACCGCTCGTTGCGGTACACGTTGGCGATCTCCGCCAGACGGATCGGGAGATCCCGGTAGCTGCGCTGCTGGCTCGCGTATACGAGGATGTGCATCGGGCAGTTCATCGGCTTCACCCGATAGCGGACGGTTTCGGCCTCGCCCTCTCCCGCGGCCATCGCCGGAAACTGGTTGTCGGCGTACAGCGGCAGGTGCCCGGAGCGGAGGAACAGCTGCTCGCGGGTGACGTGGGGCGTGTAGACCAGCTGGTAGCCGCGCTCGAGGATCACGTCCTCGATGAAGCGGCGCAGCTGGAAGTTGATCATCGCCCCCTTGGGGTGCCAGAAGATCAGGCCGGGGCCCACGTCCTCCTGAATCGAGAACAGGTCGAGCTGCTTGCCGATGACCCGATGATCGCGCTTGCGGGCTTCCTCGAGGCGGCGCACATACCCTTCGAGATCGTCCTTGGAGAACCAGGCGGTCCCGTAGATCCGCTGCAGCATCTGGCGCCGTTCGTCGCCGCGCCAGTACGCTCCGGCCGCGTGCAGCAGTTTGACGTGTTTGATCGCCCCCGTTCCCGGGACGTGGGGGCCGCGGCACAAGTCGACGAACGGCCCGTCGGTATAGACCGAGATGACCTCGTTTGGCCCCAGGTCGTCGATGCGCTCGAGCTTCAGCGGATCGTCCGTGAAACGACGTTTCGCCTCGGCGCGATCGACCTCCTCGCGGACGAACGGGTGGTTCGCGGCCGTGACCTCCCGCATCTTCGCCTCAATCCGCTCCAGGTCGTCCGGCGTGAACGGCGTCGGCACTTCGAAATCGTAGTAAAAGCCGTCCTCGATCGGCGGCCCGAACCCCATCTTGGCGTGCGGAAACAGCTGGCGCACCGCGGTGGCGAGCACGTGGGCCGACGAGTGGCGCAGCACGTCGAGCGCCTGGGGGTCGCGATCGGTGAGCAGGGCCACGGCAACGCCGTCGGGCAGCGGACGGCCCAGGTCACGCACCTCGCCGTTCACCCGTGCCGCGAGCGCGGCCTTGGCGAGGCCCGGCCCGATGGCCTGGGCCAGGTCGCGGCCGGTGGCGCCCGCGGGCAGAACCTTCGTACTCCCGTCGGGGAGCGTGACCCGGATCTCCGTGTCCGGCATGGTCAGCGCGTGGAGTCGGCGCCGGGGGACGACGAGGCGCCGAACGGTGGGAGCCGGATCCCGTAACGGAAGTACAGGACGGCGCCCGCGGCGATCAGCACGCCGAGCACCAGCCAGCGCGCGAATCGACTCGGCAGAATGACGTTCGGTTCATCGGGCATGACGGAGAATTCTACAAAGACGGCGGATGGGCGGATAGGCGGATCGGCGGATGGTTATTATAAGGAATGCCGCCACGCGACTTCGCGCTTCCCCCGCAATACAACCCGCACGAGGTCGAAGCCCCGCTGTACGAGATCTGGATGGCGCGGGGGGCGTTTGCGCCCCACCCCGGTCCAGGGGGGGGACGCGAGCCCTACGTCATCGTCATCCCGCCGCCCAACGTGACCGGCGTCCTGCACCTGGGGCACGGGCTGAACAACACGATCCAGGACGTCCTGATCCGCTTCGAGCGGATGCGGGGGCGGGAAACCCTGTGGCTACCGGGCACCGACCATGCCGGGATCGCCACGCAGAACGTGGTGGAGCGGCTCATCGCCACTGAAGGCAAGACCCGGTTCGACGTGGGCCGCGAAGCCTTTGTTGAGCGCGTGTGGCAGTTCGTCCGGACCACCGGCCCCACGATCCTCGAGCAACTGAAACGCATCGG
>CAZRGT010000003.1:0-31457 GCA_964599725.1 uncultured Gemmatimonadaceae bacterium
CATCGGCATTCTGGCCGCGATCGCGATCCCGAAGTTCGCCAACACCAAGGAGAAGGCCTACATCGCCTCGATGAAGTCCGATCTCCGCAACCTGGTGACGGCGGAAGAGGCCTACTTCGCCGACTCCATCAAGTACACGACTGCGATCGGCGCAGGCGGGATTGCCTTCAACGTGACCACGGGCAACAACAACCCGACGTTGGCGCTGTCGGCGGACGGCTGGACGGCCACGCTCTCGAACACGAACACCACGAAGACCTGCGCGATCTTCATCGGCAGCACCGCGATCGCCCCGGCTTCGAAAGAAGGCGAGCCGAAGTGCCAGTAGCAGAAGGTTGACGGGCCGAGGGCCCAGCGGACCTACGGGAAGATGCCCATCTCCTCGTAGGTCCGCGCCACTTTGTCGATGGCATTGATGAACGCGGCGGTGCGCAGGCTCACCGTGTCGGCGCCGTGGCGCTGCTGGATCTCGCGGATTTGGTGATACGCCGACACTATGGATTCCTCCAGGCCGGAGTTCACGAGGTCCTCCTCGTCCGGCCCCTCGGTGTAGAACCCGATCTGCCGATCGCTGAGCCGTTTCCCCGTAGACTCCTGGACCGCCTCCAGCAGCCGCCGGGCGGCGCCTTCCTCGTAGCGCTTCTGCACCCGCCCAAAGCGTACATGCGACAAGTTCTTGAGCCACTCGAAGTAGGACACGATCACGCCGCCTGCGTTGAGCCACAGGTCGGGGAGCATCAGGACGCCCCGCGTGAGCAGCACCTCCTCGGCCTCGAGCGTGGTGGGACCGTTGGCGGCCTCGGCCACGATCTTGGCCTTGATCCGGGGCGCATTGTCGGCGGTGAGCACCCGCTCCAGCGCCGCCGGAACGAGGATGTCGCAGTCGAGCTCGAGGGCGGCGGCGGAGCTGGGCAGATCGGTGGCACCGGGGAAGCCGAGGATCGACTTGCGCTCGCGGCGGTGCGCCATCACCTGATCTACGTCGAGGCCGGCGGGGCGGGCGATCGCACCTTCGTACTCGGAGAGCCCCACGAGGACGGCGCCGGCTTCCTGCAGGAACTTCGCCGCGTGGTACCCCACGTTGCCGAGGCCCTGGACCACCACCCGTTTGCCGGAGAGGCCGCGTGAAAGGCCGAGCGGCTTCATGACCTCGGCTGTGTCGCACGCCTCGCGGGTGCCGAAATACAGCCCTCGTCCGGTCGCCTCGATGCGGCCGCGGATCCCGCCTTGGGCCAGGGGCTTCGCGGTGACGCAGGCGAGCGCGTCCAGCTCGCCGCCCGCGAGCGAGACGTAGGTGTCGGCGATCCACGCCATCTCCTGCGGACCGGTGCCGAAGTCCGGCGCGGGTACGTCCACGCCGGGTCCGATGAACCGCTTGCGCACCAGCTCGAAGGTGTAGCGGCGGGTGATCCGCTCCAGCTCTCCGGTCGAGTAGTGACGGCGGTCGATCTTCACGCCGCCCTTGGCCCCGCCGAACGGCACGTCGACGATGGCGCACTTGTAGGTCATCAGGGCCGCGAGCGCCATCACCTCGTCTTCGTCGACGTCGGGGCTGTAGCGGATGCCGCCCTTGGTGGGCAACTTGTGCTGGCTGTGCTCCGCGCGCCACGCGTGGATGACCTCGATCGACCCGTCGTCGCGGCGCACGGGGAAACTGACGTAGTAGACGCTGTTGCACGTCTTGATCTGGGCGAACAGCGTCGGGTCGTGCTTGGTGAACTTCGCCGCGCGGTCGAACTGGTGGTTGACCTGGTCGAAGAAGCCCGTGGCCACGCCGCCTCCTGGTGAGGCACCAAGAGTATCCTCCTATTCCCCCGCGAGCCACCGTCCTCTGAGCGCCCGCTGCCGCTCGGGCGGCTTGGGCCGTGTGGATCGGCCACTACGTTCGGTTCTGACCGACTCGTTTCTCGTCAGTCGTCTTTACATTTCCAGCCATGCCGCCCCGGGTGATGAGGGTTCTCTTCGATCTGCTGCGCGCCCTCGCCTATGCCACGGGCTTCGTGTTGCTGTGGGGGTGGCTCGCGCTCCTGGTGCGACCGCTCGATCGGTTCATCCCGGTCGTGCTCCCCGAGTGGAGCCAGGGCGCGGGTCTCGTGCTGATGGCGCTGGGTGGCGCGCTGGCGCTCGCGTGCGTCGCCGGCTTCGTGTGGTGGGGCGGTGGGACGCCCGCGCCGTTCGACCCACCGCGCCGTTTCGTGGCGCGCGGACCCTATCGCTTCGTCCGCAATCCGATGTACGTGGGCGGGTTCGCCGTGCTCGCGGGTTACGGCCTGGTGCTGCACTCGCCCTCGATCGTGTGCCTGTCCCTGGTGATGGTCGGCTGCGCCCATCTCTTCGTGGTGCTGTACGAGGAGCCAAACCTCCAGCGCCGGTTCGGCGAAGACTACCGGGCCTATCGCCGGGCGGTGCGGCGCTGGCTGCCATGAAAGCGATCCGCGTCCATACCCCCGGCGGACCCGAAGCACTTCAGCTGGAAGACCTACCGACCCCAAAGCCGGGAGCGGGTGAGCTCCTGATCCAAGCCGAAGCCGTGGGCGTGAACTTCATCGACGTCTACCAGCGGGCCGGGCTGTACAAGGTCGCGACTCCGTTTACCCCGGGTCAGGAAGCGGCGGGGACGGTGGCGGCGCTGGGCACCGGCTGTGCCGGATTCCGGGTGGGAGACCGTGTTGCCTGCTATCACTCCGCGCTCGCCGCGTACGCCGAATTCGCCCCGGCGCCGGCTGAGCGGGTGGTGAAGCTGCCAGATGGAGTGAGCGCGAAGCAGGGGGCGGCCGTGATGTTGCAGGGAATGACGGCGCACTACCTCGCCACCAGCACGTATCCATTGAAGCCCGGCGACACGTGCCTGGTGCACGCGGCCGCCGGGGGCGTCGGTCTCCTGCTGTGCCAGATCGCCAAGCGGCGCGGCGCACGGGTGATCGGAACCGTCTCGACCGAGGCGAAAGCCGCGCTGGCGCGGGAATCTGGAGCGGACGAAGTGATCCGCTACTCCGAGCAGGACTTCGAGCTGGAGGTCAGGCGCCTTACGGGGGGCGATGGCGTCCAGGTGATCTACGACTCGGTGGGCCAGACGACGTTCGACCAGGGGCTGCGCAGTCTCGCGCGGCGCGGCTTGATGGTGCTGTTCGGCCAGTCGAGCGGGCCGGTGGGGCCGCTCGACCCCCAGCTGCTCAACCAGCGTGGCTCACTCTATCTGACGCGGCCGACGCTGGCGCATTACGTGCCGACGCGGGACGAGCTGGTCGGGCGCGCGGGCGAGTTGCTGCGCTGGGTCCAGGACGGGACGCTCAAACTGCGCATCGCGCACCAGTTCCCGCTCGCGCGTGCCGCGAACGCCCACGGTGAGCTGGAAGGACGCCGCACGGCCGGGAAGGTACTGCTCATCCCCTGACGCAGACCCGGGCACTCGGCTCCCAGGGACTGACCGTGTATCTGCGCCGGCTCGATGTCACATTCCCGTTTGGGGTCGCCGCCGGACCGCGTATTCGGAAGCCGGGATGAGCTCGGTAAGCGGCACTAGGAGGCGCCCAGCAGCCGGCCCAGAACCGGCACCCGCCGCGCGACGACCATTACCCCCACCGATGCCGCCAGCACCGCTGCAGCCAAGAGCGGTATGCCGAGGAACGGATAGATCGACGCCCCGGTGAAGTGGATTCTCAACGCACCGCTGTCCAGGAGGTTGAGGATGAGCGGGTGTGCGAGATAGACACCGTAGCTCGTGGCGGCGAGGACGCGCACCACGGCGAGCGCCCGGGGATACCGGGTCACCCAGGCCGTCAGCCCGGGTTGTGTGAGGAGGACGAACCAGGCCACGCCCATGACGAGCACGTTGGGCGTCCCGTAGCCGAACAGCGCCACGTTCAGCGGCTCGGTTCCCGTCAGACGGGCGGTGGCGGTGACCGTCCAGATTGCAGTCACCAGGATGAGCAGCACCAGCGTCCGACGGGTCCGAGGCGATACTGGCGCCGCGGCCAGCCAGATCCCAGCGAGAAGGTATCCCACGTATGTGGTGACGACCGGTACGTCGATGCCGATGTGAAGTCCACCCCACCAATACCAGAGCGGCAGCACCGAGCTCCCCAGGGCCCAAAGGCCGAGGGTGTAGCGCTGCAGCGGCTCGGACGCATCGGCCGCGACGGGCCGGAGCAGCGGGACCACGAGGTAGAGGCCCAACAGCACGTAGACGTACCACAGGTGATAGAACACCGCACCGTTCAACAGCTGCCGGGCGAACTGCGCCCAGTGCGCCGGGTGGTGATCCCGGATCGCCAGCCATCCATAGGCGATGAGCGACCAGGTCAGCAAGGGGAAGACGACGCGCCCCAGCCGGCGCCGGAAGAACATCCCGATTGGCTCGGCGCGCCGTCCGGGGGCCAGCAGCATCCAGCCGGTCAACATCACGAAAAGGGGCACGCCCGGCCGGGCGAGACTGTCGTAGATGTCACCGGCCCAGAAGGCTGTCGCTCCCGCTGCCGGTCCCGGAGCGGCGACGGCGCCGGCCGTGTGGATCACCACGACCAGCACGATCGCGACGGCGCGGACCAGGTCCGGCGTCACGGCCCGCTCGGTCGTCACGGGTTGCCCGATGGGCCCTGCTTGGAGAGGCGATCGAGGGTCCGTTGGACTGCCTCCTTCGCGTCGGCGTGTCGCATTTGGTTCTGGACCGCCGTGAGCCGCGAGATCGTGAGGTCCCGAGGGAGTACGTTCTCGAGCGCGATCAGCGTCCAGCGGCGCACCGCCGGGCGGTCATCGTCGAGGTGACCGAGGAGCAGATCGAGCGCGTGGGCGTTGCCCCGCACCCCGAGGATGGCGAGCACGTAGGACGGCTCGATCGCGTCGCCGACGGCGCTGTCGACCTGCGCGATGAAGCTCGTGTCGTTGGCCTGGATGACAGCGCCCCAGGTCGCGTTCACGATGGCATTCTGATAGGACGGGGTCGCGAGACCTTGGGCAATCAAGGCCCGGCGGCCCGCCGTGTCGAGCCTGGCGAGCGCGGCCAGGGCCTGTGCGCGGACCTCGTAGCTCGTGTCGCGCGACCAGGCGCGGCGCACCAGCTCGGTGGCGCGTTCCCCTCCGATTCTGCCCAGCGACTTCACGGCCACGGCGCGCACCTGCGCCGAGGTATCGTCCGCGGCGCGCTCCAGGGCCGGGAGCGCCGCGGCAGCCGGTGCGCTCCCCAACGAATCCGCCGCTTCCATGCGCGTGAGGAAGTAGTCGGACGACGTCGCCGCGCGGGCGAGCGCCGCCACCGCGGTGGAATCGGACAGGCGCCCGGCCAGGCGCTCGATCACCCAGTGGCGATTCCACAGGTCGGGGTCGCGCTCGAGCTGCGCCGCGAGCCAGGTGACCGGTTGATCGAAGGTGAGCGTCTTCAGGATCGTGTTGCCATCGTCGAAGATCACCGTCGTGGGCGCGCTCTTCACACCGGCGATCTCGATGGTCTGCTCGCGCTGATCGAGCTGCGCGTGGTGCACCACGTCGCCCGCGCTGGTGGCCACCACGATGGACACCGGCATGCGGAACACCGCGGGCGTGGAGTATCGCAGCCCCGTGCTGTCGGCTGTGGCCGTATCCCCCTGGGTCTGCTTCACCGTAAGCGTCAGCAAGGCCCTGGCTGAGTCGTACGTGGCCGCGACGGTGAATTCGGGAAACCCGGCTTGATAGATCCACTGATCCCAGAACCAGTCCAGGTTCTGGCCCGTGGCGTCGAGCACCGCCTGACGCAGATCATCTGTCGTGGCGTTGTCGTAGGCGTGGTCGGCGAGGTAGCGGTGAATCGCCGCCCAAAACCGGTCGGGACCGAGGTAGCGCTGCAGCATGCGCAGCACCAGGGCGCCCTTCGGATAGATGTTGTTGGATCCGAGCGCCGCCAGCGGCATGCGACGCTGCGCGTCGATCTGCATGAACTGGCGGTACTCGTCCAGGTAATAGTCATCCTCGGCGTGACGGCCGAGGCGCGCGGACCAGTACTGGCCCGGCATGAACTCGGCGAACCCTTCGTTGAGCCACAGGTTGGCCCAGTTCTCGGTGGTCACGTAGTCGCCGAACCACTGATGCGCCAGCTCGTGCGGGATCAGGATCCACCAGTACCACGGCCGATCGGCGTAGGCGCGCGCGTCGGGGAGCCAGTCGACGAGCGTCGTGGCACTGACGTTCTCCATCCCGCCGAAGAAGTCGGCCACCGTGGTTTGGGCGTACTTGGCCCACGGATAGCGGATGCCGGTGAGTCGCGAAAACACGGCGATCATGTCGGGCGTCAGGTGAAACAACGGCCGGGCGCGCGCCGAGTCCTCGCGATACACGTAGTAATCGACTGGCGTCGTCCCCCAGGCGTCGTGGATCTTCACGAGCGGCGCCACGATCAGCGAGACGAGATAGGTGGCGCTCGGCTTGTCCTGCCGCCAGGTCATGGTCCGGGTGCCGTCGGGGTTGCGGCGATCGAGCACGAGACTCCCGTTCGACACCGCCGTGTAGCCGCGCGGCACCGTCGCCTCGAGCGACCAGGTCATCCTGTCGTTGGGGAAGTCGTAAGTCGGGAACCAGTCGTGGTTGTTGTCGGCCTCCCCCTGGCTCCAGATCTGCTGCGGTCGGTGCGAACGGCCCTCGTTCTGAATAAACGTGAGTCCGTGGCCGTTCTCGACGCGCCCGTGATAGGCGATCGTGAACCGTGCGGTGTCCCGGAAGGCGACCGGCCGGGCAAGGTAGACGACCAGCGTATCGCCGTGCGTGGCGGATCGCAGCACCCGGCCGGCGCGATCGTTGACCCTGGCGATCTGCAGCCTGGAGCCCGCGTCCAGGATCACCGAATCGAGGCCCGTGCGCAGGGACACGAGCGTCGTGGTCACGCTGCCCTCGAACGACGTCGAGTCCCAGTTGAAATCCCTGAGGCTGATGCGCTGATCCAGCAGGTCGTAGTCGTGCGAGCGCGTGTATTGGTCGTTCGCCATGCGCTCAGCGTTGCTTTGCGCGAACGCCGGACGATGCCAAACGACGAGGACGAGCACCAGGGTCGGGACGTCGAAGCGCATGTGATCTTCCTGGAAACCGGTGGGTTCGAGAGGCGCCTACTAGGGTATCATGGCCCTGGGATTCGTGCACACCGGAGGCGACTGGTTCAGCAGGTGCAGGGCTGCAACTTCGAGGTGGAGCGGGTGGGAACGGTCGTCGCGCCGTAGCCGGTTACTCCTCCAGTCGATCCAGGGCGAACCGCAGTCGCAGCATCGCACCCTCGAGGCTGCGTCGCTCGGATTCCGCGGTCTCGCCAGCCTCGATCACCCGCGTCAACAACCGGAGCGCTTCGCGAATCTGATCCTCCGCCGACAGGACCGCCAGACGCCGCTCCTGTCCGGCGCGCCGGTCGCCGTTGATGCGGCGCTCGTCGTCCTGGCGTTGCTGCGCCCGCTCGAGGCTCAGGCGTCGCACCAGGAGCGCGCGCCGTTCGGCGGAGCGCCGGCGCTCGTGCGAGGCGGTCATACTCCAATCTGACACGGAATTCGACGGTCGGCGAATCCCCCCCGTGCCGCCTGCACCCGCGATATGGACGGGGAACTCACCGCAGGCGAGATTGCCTTCGCCTCTCCCGGGAGCCTGTTCGTGAGTCTCATCCTGTTGACCATGCGTGGATTGCACATCCTGCTCGGGGTGTTCTGGGCCGGCACCTTGATTTTCAGCGCCGTCTTTCTGGTTCCGGCGATTCGCGATGCGGGCCCGGATGGGGCCAAGGTCGTGGCGGGACTGATGCGGCGGCGCTTTCTCGATGTCGTGCCGGTCGCCGCCGCGCTTACGATCGCTTCCGGGCTGTGGCTCTATTGGTTCGATTCGAACGGGTTTCAGGCCCCGTTCATGCGGTCCTCCATGGGCATGATGCTCGGGGTGGGCGCCCTTGCCGCGCTCATCGCGTTCGCCCTGGGGCTCGGCATCGTGCGTCCAGCCATGTTGAGAGCCGCGGCGCTGAGCCAGGACCCAACGCAACTGGCTGCGGCACAGGCGCTTCGGTTGCGCGCCGCGGGCTTCGGCCGCGTCGTCGCCGTTCTCCTCGGCGTGGCGACCGCCGCCATGGCGATGGCGCGTTACATGTAGGACGACGGTTTTAGACACCCAGCTGACGGATTCTCCGTAAGGTGTGTGGGAGATGGAGTACCGCCATACCGAAGCTGCCGGCGGAGCGCACAAGAACCGCATCGTGCGCGACACGCTCAGGCTGCCGGCCGGCCGCTACGTCGCCTACTTCGTCAGCGACGACGCACATGCTCCGGGGGAGTGGAACGCCGTACCGCCCTATGCCCCCGAATCCTGGGGCCTGACCCTGCGCGTGACCGACGCCGCGGCGCGGGCGGCCGTGCGCGCGATCGACTGGGAGCCGGTGCCTGAGGGGCAGACGATCGTCTCGCTCACCGGGATCGGAGACCACGAGCTGCGCTCAGAGGGCTTCACGCTGCGCCGGGCGATGGAGGTGCGGGTGTACGCCCTGGGGGAGGGCGCGGACAGGGGCGGCGAGATGAACGACTACGCCTGGATCGTGGATGCCACCGCGCGCCGGCGCGTCTGGTCGATGCGCTACGAACACACCGAGGACGCCGGCGGCGCGACCAAGAACCGGCTGTTCGACGGCACGCTTCATCTCGATGCCGGGAGCTACCTCGTGTACTACAAGAGCGACGACTCGCATTCCGCCGAAAAGTGGAACGCCGCCCCGCCCGCCGAGGCCGGCTCCTGGGGGGTGAGTCTGTTCCCGGCCAGCGGGTCGCTCGACCGGAGCGCCATCGGCCCGCTCGAGCCCGGCCATCGCAACGCTATTGCGGATCTGCTCCGGGTGCGCAGCAGCCGGCATCCGCACACGTTGTTCACGCTCGACCGCGCCGCTGCGCTCCGCGTCGTCGCGATCGGCGAGGGGCTGGACGGCGAGATGCACGACTACGGCTGGATCGAGAACGCCGAGACGGGTGCCACGGTGTGGGAGATGACGTACGGGGCGACGACCAACGGCGGGGGCGCCCGCAAGAACCGCCTGTTCGACGGCACGATCCGGCTGCCGGCGGGACGCTACGAGCTGCACTACGAGAGCGACGGGTCGCACGCCTACGGTGACTGGAACGACGATCCGCCGGACGACCCCGAGGGATGGGGCATCACGCTGCTGCCCGACTCGGGTCGCTGACCGCCTCGCCGGTTTCCGAGAAACGCGCTATAACCCAGGCCAACCTTGGTCGGAGCGCGGCATGACACAGGATGACCGGCAGGTCGGCAGCCTGCTGACGCGTCGGGAAGCGGTGGCGCTGATCGGCGTCTCCGGGTTCGCGGTGCTGACGGGGTGTTCATCCGCCAAGGGCGGAGACGGGCGGGCGTCAGCGGTACCTGCGTGCGTGGTCCGGCCCGAGCAGACCGAAGGACCGTATTTCGTGGAGGAGCTGCTCAACCGCTCCGACATCCGGTCCGATCCAGCCAGCGGAATCGTGAAGCCCGGTGTGCCGCTCCAGCTGACGGTCAACGTCTCTCGCATCGCCGGCGCGGATTGTACGCCGCTCCCGGGCGCGCAGGTCGATGTGTGGCACTGCGACGCGCTGGGCGTCTATTCGGATGTCACCGACCCCGGATTCAGCACGGTGGGCCAGAAGTTCCTGCGCGGCTATCAGGTCACCGACGCCGCGGGCGCGGCGCGGTTCCTGACCGTGTACCCGGGGTGGTACGAGGGCCGGACGGTGCACATCCACTTCAAAATCCGCACCGATCCGCAGGGCGCCCGTGGTTACGACTTCACGTCGCAGATGTACTTCGACGACGCATCGACGGACATGGTATTCACGCGCGCCCCATACACCGGCAGGGGGCAGCGCACCGCCCGCAATGCCGACGACCGGATCTTTCGAAGCGGCGGATCGCAGCTGCTGCTGGCCCCCAAGATGAGCGGCGAGGGCTATGCGGCCACGTTCGGCATCGGCCTGCAGATGAGTTGATCGTCACCCGCCATGAAACCGCGCACATGAAGCGAGGAGCGGGCGGCACTCCCGGGGGCGTGGGCACGTTCCTGTGCGGCGCCGCCATGGTCGTCGCGGGCGGGTATCTGCTCCTGACCCGGGTGACCGTGGCGAGCGGCGGCTGGACGCTGTGGGGCTACAACGCGTTCGGTTTGTCACTCCTGCCGCTGCTGGTCGGGATCGGGATACTCTTTTTCAACGGCCGCTCGCTGCCCGGCTGGGGACTGGTCGCGGCGGGCTCGGTGATCATTGTGGCGGGGATCCTCGCCAACCTGCACATCTACTTTCAGTCGACCTCGCTGTTCGACACGCTCGTGATCCTGGGCCTTCTGGCCGCCGGGATCGGCCTCGTGGCGCGGTCGTTGCGACCGCAGGGTCCCCAGACCCAAGCCTGACCGCGGCCAAGGATGCCGTGGCGGCGTGGAAGATGGAGGAGTTCGACGCGTTCGCCTGGGTGGTGGCTGCGGCATATCGGCTCGCGCCCGGGTGCGTCGCGAAGCGGGAGCCGCGCTCCAGGCCCGGCTCAAGACGCAGTACGCCCACCCGCTCGGGCAGCCCCGTCGTGACGAAGGATCTGCGCGTCGTGGGGTTCAATTTCGACCGCAACATCGACGCCCTGGTGCGTGACTACATCTATCTGCCCGAGCGCGGGCGCAACGTGATGGTGGACGTCCGGGCCATCCAGGCGGCGCTGGACAAGGTTTACGGGGCACGCCGCGTGGTCACGGAACTCCTGACGGGCGAGCTGGGCGCGAGCGATGCGACTCCATGACTCGTTCGCGCTCGTTTGGGAGGCGTCCGGCACGCGACGGTCACGGGTCTGTGGACGGATCACACTTTTCCGAGTTAGGGCCGCATGACCGTGAGGATTCGAGAGCCAAACCGGGTCGGGGCCCAAACCTGGCGAAACCCGTGATGGAGTCGCCCGTACGATCAAGCGTTCCCACCGGCCCAATCACGTGGAAGAGCTCTTTTTCTTTGGTACGTTCGGCGCCGCGGTCGCCTGTGCCCTCCTGTTCGGTGTGGCCTGGGCACGTGCCAAGCACCGTCTGAGCCGCCTCGAGGACCGCCTGCTGGACGGCTCGGCTCGAGCGCCGGGCGATCTCGAGGAGCGTGTGAACGAGCTCGCGCTCGGCGTCGCGCAGCTGGCTCGCGGGCAGGAGTTCCTGCAGCAGCTCTTCTCCGGCCAACGCCGGTTGCCGCAATCCGGCCGACCAGTCGAACCGCCTTCCTGACGTGTAGTCAGTTACCGATTACCGATTATCGATTGCCGATGACCGCCTACTATCGGCATCGCCGTGGTGCGCCCTCCGAGCTATTCTTCCCCCGACCCTTCCGGAGCTGTTCGCTGTCCCTGCGCCGTTGCCTGGGCTTGTGCCTCGCTGCGTCCTGCGGGAAACCGGCGGGCGTCATGGCACCCGCCCCGGCTGCGTCGACCGACGCCTGCGCGCTGGGGTCTGACTCCCTCCCCACACCGGACCAACTCTCGATCGCCATGTCCGGCAGGGTCGACCCGTCCCACGCCCCCGCGCCCACGAACGACGCCGAGCGGTTCGTGTTTCGCCAGGTGTACGAGACGCTGGTCCGGCTCGACTGCGCGGGCGAGGTGCGTCCCGGTCTCGCCCAGTCGTGGCGGCCGGCGGAGGACGGTCATCGCTGGATCTTCACGTTGCGTCCCGGCGCCCGCTTCTCCGACGGAACGCCCGTGACCGCCCAGGACGTGATCGATGCCTGGAGCACTCGCTTCGCGTCTCTCCCCAACGGGGTCGAGCTGAGTACTGGGAGCGAGCGCGATGTGGAGGTACGTTTGTCCCGGTCAATGACCGTGCCGTGGTTGTTCGCCGACCCCGCGCTCAGCGTGACGCGGCCGGTGGCGGGACAGGACTGGCAGGCGGGGACGGGGGCCTACGCCCTGGACACTACCGGAGGTCGCGTGACCGTCGCGCCGTTCGGCGGAACCCGCCGGCCCGTGCTGGTTGTGCGGGAGAATGGGAGCAGAGATGCGCGCGATCTGCTCGATGCCGGGATCGATCTGTTGGTGACCGACGACGCGGCGGCGCTGAGCTACGCGGCCAGTCGGTCCGAGTTCGTCACCGTCGGCCTTCCCTGGGAGCGCACCTACGTGCTGGCCGTTCCAGGCGAAGCGATCCCCATCGACGCCTCGGTCCGGGCCGGCCTGGCACGCGATGCGGTGCGCGTC
The DNA here is from genome assembly GCA_964599725.1 of uncultured Gemmatimonadaceae bacterium. Taxonomy (GTDB): domain Bacteria; phylum Gemmatimonadota; class Gemmatimonadetes; order Gemmatimonadales; family GWC2-71-9; genus DASTHG01. The sequence goes on from CAZRGT010000003.1 coordinate 12,178, forward strand.
GACGCCCGACCCGCGGCTGCACCGTTCTGGTGGACCGATTCCGGCGCGACGTGCGGTCTGGAGCCGCCACCGGGTGCGGGGCCGATCGTTTCCGGTCCGACTGCTGACGCGCTCGTCTATCCCCGCGACGACGCACCGGCCCGCGACCTCACGGGGCGACTGGTGGCGCTGGGGATCGGGGGCGGTATCACTGCCCTGCGGGCCACCGGGCTCGCTACGGCCGAGCTCGGCGCCGCGCTCGCGTCGGGTCGAGCCGCCGCCTACGTCGTGGCGCTGCCCCAGACCACGCTCGAGCCGTGCGCGGTCCTCCGGGCGCTGATCGCTCGTGCGCCGTGGCTCGCCGATGGACCGGCGCGTCACCTGACGCCGCTCGTGGACGTGCGCCGCCGGGCCATCGTGCGGCGCGGGGCAGCCGCTTTTACCATGGATTGGGACGGGACTCTGCGCGTCCGATGACCTCATGACCTTTCGCACCCGCATCCTGCTCTCCACCGTCCCCGTGGTGCTCGTCCCCCTGGTGGTGTTCGGACTCGGCGTGCGGCGGGCGATGCGCCAGCAGATCGCCGCCCAGTACCGCGGCCGCGTGACGGCGCTCGTCGACCTGATCGGCCAGGATCTCGAACGCCAGGGTGCGTTGCTCGCGACGCGACTGGCCCGGCTGCGCTCGGCGGCGGCGGCGGACAACCGGTTCCGTCTGGCGGCCATCGCGCGCGACACGACGCAGCGCGGCTACGCGCTCGACTACGCGGGCACCGCGATGCGCCTGGCCGGGCTCGACATGCTCCAGATCCAGGACGACTCGGCCCGGATCATCAGCTCCGGCCATTTCCGCAACGAGTTCGACCGCGTGGAGCGCGGACTGCCGCAACTGCTTCCCACTGCGCCGAACGGGCTGGCGCTGGTTCAGGCCCGCATTCCGGAAGGGCCGTTTTTCACCCTGGCGCGGCTCGACTCGCTGCCGCTCGGCGACCGGCTCTTCACCGTCATCGGCGGCGTGGCCGTCGATTCCGGGTTCCTGGCGCGGCTGGCACACGACAGCGCCGTCACGGTGTCGGTGGTGCTGCCGCGCGCGACGCTCTCTTCGCGGCCGGGCGCGCCCAGCGCGGCTGCCGAAGTGGTGAGCGAGCTGCCGGTCCCGTTCGTGGACGACTCGCGGCCCGACAGCGCCCGGCTCGTCCCGGCGCGTTTGCTCGTGGCGACGCCGCTGACCGGCTTGCGGGAGCTCGAGCGCACGGTGGATCTCTGGTTCGTGATCGCCGTGCTCGTCACGCTGCTGGTCACGGTGCTGGTCGCGTCATGGCTGGCATCGCGACTCAGCCGGCCGTTGGCGGAGCTGGCGGACAAGACCGCCGAGATCAACATGGAGCGCCTGGATGTCGAGTTTGCGAGCGATGGTCCTGGCGAGGTCGGCTCACTCGAGCGTCTGCTGGGCCAGATGACCGAACGACTTCGCGCCGGCGCTGACCGCCTGCGCGAGGTGGAACGACGCGCGGCCACCGGCGAATTGGCCCGGCAGGTGAACCACGACGTGAAGAACGGTCTCGTCCCGCTGCGTAACGTGTTGCGCCACCTGGCGCAGGTGGCCCGGGATCGTCCCGCCGAGCTGCCGAAGGTGTTTGCCGAGCGGCGCCAGGCGCTGATTTCGAGTCTCAACTATCTGGAGACGTTGGCGGCCAATTACGCCAAGCTGTCGCCGGCCCCGGAGGCGCAGTGCTGCGACGTGAACGCCGTCACGCGTGAGACGGTCGATCAGCTCCCGGCGGGTTCGGCCGAGCTGGCGCTCCAGCTCGCCACCGATGTCGGAGAGGCGAAGATCGATGCCATCGCGCTGCGCCGCATTCTCGAGAATCTCGTGAGCAACGCGGTGGAAGGGCTCGCGTCGCAGCCGGGCGTCGTCACCGTGTCCACCGTGCGTGGCGCCGAGGAGGGCGCGTCGACTGCCGTGCGCATCGTGGTCGAGGATACGGGGAAGGGCATGACCGCAGCCGAGCTGGAGAGCGCGTTCCAGGACTTTCATTCCACCAAACCCGGTGGTGTGGGACTCGGTCTCTCGATCGTGCGGCGACTGGTGACCGACGCCGGCGGCCGGCTGCGCGTCGAAACTTCGCCGGGAGCGGGGTCGCGGTTCATCGTGGAGGTGCCCGCCGTCGAGGGCCCGGCGTGACCCTGATCCTGATCGTCGACGACGTCCAACCCCTCGCCGAACAATACGCCTACGATTTGAAGCGGCTCGCCGGACACGACACGCTCCAGGCCAGGGACGGCCGGGAGGCGCTCGAGATCCTGGCGCGCGAAGCCGTGGACTGCGCGTTGCTCGATCTCGAGATGCCGGGCATGGACGGGTTCGAGGTGCTGCGCCAGCTCGAGCGCCGCGGCCAGAAAGTGCCGGTGATCGTCTACACCGGCGCCGGCGACTTCGACCGCTGCGCCCAGGCGATCCGCCTCGGCGCCGTGAGCTTCATCGACAAGAACGAGCCGATGGAGCGGGTGGTGCAGGAGATCGCTGGCGTGCTGGAGCGGCAGCGTCTCGTGAGCCAGGTGGCCGCGTTGCGGCGCGATCTGGGCGGAGCGGCGGCGCTCGTCGGCTCCGGCCCGGCCATGCGCAAACTGCGTGACGCCACCGCGCGGGTGGCCCCGATCCCGTCGCCGGTGCTGATCGTGGGCGAGAGCGGCTCCGGCAAAGAAGTGGTGGCGCGCGAGCTGCACCGGCTGAGCGGGGTGAAAGGCCCGTTCCTCGCGATCAACAGCGCCGCCTTGCCGCCCGACCTGGTCGAGAGCGAGCTATTCGGGCACGAGCGGGGCGCCTTCACCGGCGCCGTCACCCTGCGCAAAGGCGCGTTCGAGTCGGCGGCCGGCGGCACGCTGTTCCTGGACGAGATCGGCGAGCTGCCGCTCGCGGCCCAGGCGAAGCTGCTGCGGGTGCTCGAGCAACGGCAGATCACGAGGCTGGGCGGAATGCGGACCATTGCCATCGACGCCCGTGTCGTGGCGGCGACCAACCGGGATCTGGACGCCGAGATCGCCGCGGGCCGCTTCCGGCAGGACCTGTATTACCGACTCAACGTGCATGTGCTTTCCGTGCCGCCGCTGCGCGACCGCTTGTCCGACCTTCCCGAGCTGGCGCAGTGTCTGCTGGTCGAGATGTGCGAAAGATTCCGCATGCGGCCGCGCTCGCTCACGAGCGACGCGCTCGAGGGGTTGATGGCGTACGATTGGCGTCGCAACAACGTGCGCGAGCTGCGCAATACGCTGGAGCGGATGCTGATCGCGTCGGATCGGGAGACGTTGGACGCCGGCGATCTGCCCGCCGACATCGGTGAAGAAACTGCGGCGCGGCGCGTGAGCGCGGGCGCGGAGCCCCGCACGTTCCAGGAGCAGAAGGCCGAAGCCGAGCGTCGCATCGTGGTCGCGGCCCTGGAGCAGCACGAGTGGCACATCACCCGGACCGCGGAAGCATTGGGCCTGGCCGATCACGCGAGCCTCTTGAAGATCATGCGGAGGCACGGGATCAGCCGCGTGTAATCCCCAAGTGTCCTTTCGGACACGAACCCCATCATCGCTCGTGTCCGGCCGGACACGATTCACCTCCTTCAAAAGTGCCAAGTGGTTGCGCCGCCGGTCGTTGGCTGGCTGAAGCCGTCTGGCCTCCCGCCTGCCTTATGAGCGTGCGTCCGCTGGCACCATTGAACCCAGGCGCGCTCGCGCCCCACTGGAGGAGGACCCGATGATCACCACGCTGAGATTCACCCCAACCTGGCTCGTCGCTGGATTGTTCGTGCTGGCGGGCTGCGGCGACAAGTCTCCCAAGCAGGCCAACGCGAAGGAACCCGAGCCCACGCCTGCAGTGAGCGTGACGCCGGAAGCGACGAGCGTGGAGCCGGTCACGTTCGCGAGCGCGGACTCCGCGTTCCGCGCCCGGCGTTATGACGAGGCCGTGAAACAGTTCACGCGCTACACAGCCGACCGCCCTGGCATTGCGTTCGGGTTCTACATGCTCGGCCTGTCGGCGTGGAAGGCCGGCGACCTGGTACGGGCGGAAGACGCCTTGCGACAGGCGTTGGCGCTCGATTCGACGCACGTGAAGAGCTACCTCAACCTGAGCCGCGTGCTGCTCGACGCCGGCCAGCCCGACTCGGCGCTCGGCTACTTGGACGCCGTGTTGCGGATCGATGAAACGCTGGGCGAAGCCTATCGGCTGATCGGTCGCGCTCGTGACACCAAAGGTGAACCGGATCAGGCGGTCACCGCCTACCACGAGGCGCTGGTGCTCGATTCGACCGACGTCTGGTCGATGAACAACCTCGGGCTGGTGCTGATCCACCAGGGCGCGTTCGAGGACGCCCTGCGGCCGCTGGCGCGCGCGGTCGACCTGTCGCCGGAAGTGGCGACGTTTCAGAACAACCTGGGTATGGCGCTCGAGCGCACCGGTCACTTTGCCACAGCCGCCGAGGCCTACCGCGCGGCGATCGACGCCGATTCGGGGCTGACCAAGGCGCAGGTCAACCTGGACCGTGTCGTCGGACTGAAGGAAGATCCCAACGTCGGGTCGATCGATCTGAAGGTGTTGTCGCAGGGGTTCAACGCCCAGATTGCCGCGTGGGCGACCCAAGAGCGGTGACGGCTGAACGGCCTCAGCGTGAGAGCGGGCGGTCTCCGGGGTCGAGGCCGCCCGTTTTCAGCTCCATCTCCGCGTCGACCTGCGCCCCGAGGTCCTTGAGCGCCTCGAGGTCGCCGGTCAGGTCGCCGGTGGTGGTGAGTCCGGCGCGCTTGCGCAACAGCTCGAGCCGGAGGTTCTCCATGGCACTCACGGTCGTGCCGAGGCGCTCCGTTGCGATCTTCCGTGCCGCGTCGAGATCCCGGGCCAGATCATCGCGTCGCGGCGACGCGGCGCCGCCGACCTGCGCGGCGATCGTGTCGAGCTCGGTCAGGCGAGCGCGCAGGCCGGCCGCGGCGCCTTCCATTCGGGCGAGCAATCGCTCGATGCCGCCCAAACGGCGTTCGGGATCGGGCAGGGCACGCAGGATGTCGCGTGCCGCCTCGGCGATCAGGACTTCCGTGTGTTGAGCGCTTTGCGGGGAAAGCGGAAGCGCCCGCCGCCGGGACCCGAGTCGCGCAAACCAGAACAATCCCTTCAGTTTGAAGCTTGCGACCAGCCGGCTGAATAACCCCGGACGGCCGCCGCGCGGCGCTTCGATCCGCGTGCCGAGCCAGCGTCCCCACGCCACCGGCGCAATCAGGCTGACGAGCTCGATCAACCAGGCGAGCGGTCCTTCGAGCGACTTCTGCCCCAGCTCCTTCGGCCCGAGCCAGAACGCGATCAGGGCGACGAGCCCGGTCGCGAACAGCGCCGTGCTGGCCGCCCGTCCCGGTCGCGGCGGCGACGTCGTCGCGGCCCCGATCCGGGCCTCGCGCTCGATCGCGGTCGCGAGGTCCCCTTCACTCCATCCTTCGACCACGGCCTCGCGCACCAGCCGGGACAGGGACATGCCCCGCAACGCCGACAGGGAAAGCAGCACCAGGGCGACGGCGAACGTGTACACGAATCCCATGCCGAGAAAATCGTTGCTCCGGAGCAGCTGGGCGACGATGGCCACGAGCGCGAGCGAGCCGTACCCCGACAGGTCGACCGCGAACGCCGAAATCTCCCGCGTGACGCGGTGCAGCGTCGCGGGGGTGGAGGCCGTTTCGCGAACCACGGCGACGGCGTCGGCCAAATCGCCCGCCGTAGCAAAGCGTGAGGCCGGCGCCTTGGCGAGGCACCGGTCGATGGCTGCGGCGAGCGCCGGCGCGATGCCCGGCCGAATCGAGGTGACCGGCGGCGCCGGGAGGGTGACATGCTGCGTCAGCAGCGCGCGCGGATCCTCCGCATCGAACGGGTAACGGCCGGTGAGCGCGTAGAAGGCGGTGACGCCGAGTGAGTAGAGATCGCTGCGCCCGTCACCCGGCTCTCCCGCGGCTTGCTCGGGGGCGATGACTCGCGCGGTGCCTATCACGCGGCTTGTCCCCGTGGGTGGCGTGGTCGCCTGCAGGCGGGCGATGCCGAAGTCCGTGACCAGGGCACGCCCGGTGCCGCGCTCGAGCAGGATGTTCTCCGGCTTGACGTCGCGGTGCACGACGCCGTGTTGGTGCGCGTGCGCCAGCGCCCAGGCCACTTCCTGCATCAGGCGGGCGACCTCCGCCGGTGCAAGCGGGCCATGGTCGTGCACCCGTTCGGCGAGGGTCGTCCCCGGGATGTATCCCATCACGAAGAAGACGAATTCACCGATCTGCTCCACCGCGTGAATCGGGACGATGTGCGGGTGGGCGAGGCGGGCGGCGGTGCGCGCTTCCTGGAGGAAGCGGGCGACCAGCTCCGCTGTCGCGAGCTGCGGCGGCAACAGCTTGATCGCGACCGGCCGCTCGAGCGCGACCTCGCGTGCCAGGAACACGACGCCCATGCCGCCGCGCCCAAGCTCACGCTCCAGTAGGTAGCGGCCGCCGAGCGCGGCTTGGAGTGCCTGGAATTCGGGAGACGGGGAATCGGGCATGGCCCGCGCAAAGATAGTGGTTTGGGACGTGACGGCGCGGTCAGGGGGTCATCGATGGCAGCCTCGGCGCCGTCACGCTGTCCACGTCGGCATCCGTCTTGATGATTCTTGGTGTGAGGAACAGGTACAGTTCGGTCTCGTTGGTCCGCCTTCTGGCGCTGCCGAACAGCCCGCCGATGAGCGGCAGGTTCGACAACAGCGGCACCCCGCTCCGCGTCACGTCGCGCTGATGTTCCCGCAACCCACCGAGCACGATGGTCTGCCCGTCTCTCACCAGGACCTGCGTGGATGCCTCCCGGGTGGAGATGACCGGCGCATCGAACGCCACCTCGCTCGTCGCCTGATTGATCTCCTGCTGCCCTGGGGCGACGTTGCCGAGATCGGCCCGCTAGCGCTTGATCCGATCAGCGGCTGTGCTTACATTGTACTCACCGCTATGAAAACCCGTCTGGTCCGCATTGGCAACTCGCGCGGCATCCGCTTGCCGAAACTCGTGATCGAGGAAGCCGGTCTCTCCGACGAGGTCGAATTGCGCGTCCGTCTCGGGGCGATCGTCATCGCCCCCGCCGCTGGCCCGCGCGCAGGGTGGGCCGAGGCGGCCGCGCGACTCCGCGAACGTGGCGGGGATGGCCTGCTCGAACCGGTCACGGTCACGCGGTTCGACGGGCGGGCGTGGACGTGGTAGCCGAGGCCGTACGCCGCGGCGATGTCTGCCTGATCAATCTTAACCCCACCCGCGGCCGCGAGATTCGCAAGACGCGGCCCTGCGTCGTGGTTTCGCCCGACGAACTGAACGCTCATCTCCGCACTCTCATCGTGGCGCCGATGACGACCGGTAGCCATCCCTATCCGTTTCGAGTGCCGTGCCGGTTCGCGGGCAAAGTCGGCGACGTCGTGCTGGACCAGTTGCGCACGGTCGACCAGGAACGACTCGTCCGACCTCTCGGGCGGTTGGGAGCGGGCACCCTGGCGCGTGTGCTCACCGTCCTGCAGGAGATGTTTGCTCCCTAGAGCCTCATATGAGCAGCTCCGTGGCGATTCGACGGCTACGCCACCGCCACGCTCTTGATGTTGAGAAACTCGCGCATCCCGTACTCGGACAGCTCGCGCCCATAGCCCGAACGCTTCACACCGCCGAACGGCAGCCGCGGATCGGATTTGACCATCCCGTTCACGAACACGCACCCCACCTCGAGCTCGGCCGCGATACGTTCGGCGCGGGCGCGATCCGCCGTCCACACGGACGCGCCCAGCCCGTACGGTGAAGCGTTGGCGAGGCGCACGGCGTCGGACCCATCCTTGGCCCGGATCACCGCCGCCGCGGGCCCGAACACCTCTTCATCGAAGGCCGGCATCCCGGGGCGCACCGCGGTGAGAACCGTCGGCGGGTAGTAGGCGCCCGAACCTTTGGGCACCACACCGCCCACGGCGATCCGCGCACCACGGCGCAGCGAGCGTTGCACCTGCCGGTGCAGCTCGTCGCGCAGCTCGGTCCGGGCCTGCGGGCCGACCTGGACGCCAGTTGCCAGGGGATCGCCCATGCGGCGCGACCCCATCTCGGTGGTGAACAGCTCCTCGAACTGGTCGGCCACGGATTCGACCACGATGAACCGCTTGGCCGCGATGCAGCTCTGGCCGCTGTTGATCAGTCTCGCGTCGGCTGCGGTCTTCGCGGCCTTGGCCAGATCGGCGTCTTCGAGCACGATGAACGCATCACTGCCGCCCAGCTCGAGCACGGTTTTCTTCAGATACCGCCCCGCCTGCTCGGCGACCTGGCTCCCGGCCAGCTCGGAGCCCGTGAGCGTGACGGCCCGGATGCGCGGATCGGCGATCACGTCGGCCACGCGCCCGCTCGAGATGACCAGGGTCCGGAACACGTGGTCGGGGAAGCCGGCCTCGCGGAACACCGCTTCGATGTGCAGGGCGCAGCGCGTGACGTTGGAGGCATGTTTGAGAACGCCCACGTTGCCGCCGGCCAGCGCCGGGGCGGCGAAGCGGAACACTTGCCAGAACGGAAAATTCCACGGCATCACGGCCAGCACGGGGCCGATCGCATCGAAGCGGACGTAGCTCCTGGCGCCGTCCAGGTCGCGTGGCTGCGGCGCGAGAAACGCCGCCCCGTGCTCGGCGTAGTAGTCGCACACCGACGCGCATTTCTCCGTTTCCGCTTCGCCCTGTGCGAGCGGTTTGCCCATCTCCAGGGCCATGGTGCGCGCGTACTTGGCCTTCCCGTCGCGCAGGATCTGGGCGGCCCGGCGCAGCGGAGCGGTCCGCTCGGCCACGGGCCGGTGGCGCCAATCCTGGTAAGCGCGCTCGACGCCTTCCAGGATGCGGCCGACCTCGGCTTTGCCGGTCTCGGGGAACGTCTCGAGCAGCTCGCCCGTGGCGGGATTGATGGAACGAAGCGTGGCGGGGCGAGAGCGGGTCTTGGTCCGTGCGCGTACCATGATGGCCTCTGAGAGCGTTCGTGCGGTGAGCTACACCCCGGCGGCGGTGATGGCAATGGGGCCGCGCGGTTGCGAACTGACCGTTTGGCCACCCACTTTACGCGCCATGCAGCGTCTCGAAGCACTCGCCAAGCTCACCGGCCGCGAGCACTACGTCGACGATTTGCCGCTGGACGGGTTCTTGTGGGGCGCCACCGTGCGCAGCCCCGCGCCCCGCGGACGGATCACGGCGCTGCGATTCGACCCGTCCGTCGACTGGTCCCGATTCACCATCGTCGATCATCGGGACATCCCCGGTCCGAACGTGATCGCGCTGATCGAGCGAGACCAGCCGGTGCTCGCCCCGGGCTACGTCCGGCACGTGCAGGAGCCGGTGCTGCTGCTCGCGCACCCGGACCGGATGGCGCTGCGGCGGGCCGTCGCCGCTATCACGATCGACGTGGCTCCAGAGCCGCCCATATTCGATTTCCGGATCCGTCCCGAGCCCGCCCAGATCCAGTTCGGCCAGGACAACGTGTTCAAGCACCTCACCATCACGAAGGGCGACGTGGCGCGCGCGCTCGCGGGCGCACCGATCGTGGTCGAAGGAACCTACGAGACCGGCGCGCAGGAGCACGTCTACCTCGAGCCGCAGGGCATGATCGCCGAGGTCGACGGCGACGTGTTGGTCGTGCGCGGCTCGATGCAGTGTCCGTACTATGTGCTCAAGGCGTTGACGGCGCCGCTCGGTCGCGACGACCGGCGGCTCCGGGTGATCCAGACGCCGACAGGGGGCGGGTTCGGCGGCAAGGAAGAGTATCCCTCGACCATCGCACTGCATGCCGCGCTCCTGGCGCTGAAGAGCGGCCGGCGGGTGAAGCTGATCTACGATCGCGGCGAGGACATGGCGGCCACCACCAAGAGGCATCCGTCGTTGGTGCGGCACCGGACCGGCGTCACGGCGGATGGACGGCTGCTCGCCCAGGATATCGCGGTCGTCATGGACGGCGGCGCGTACGTGACGCTGTCGCCCGTGGTGCTGTCGCGCGGCATCATTCACGCCGCCGGGCCCTACCACTGCGAGCACGTGCGCATCGACGGTCGGGCGATGTTCACCAACGCGGTGCCGTTCGGCGCGTTCCGCGGCTTTGGTGCGCCGCAGACCCATTTTGCCAACGAGCGCCACATGGACCGGATCGCGGCGCGCCTCGGTCTCGATCCCGCCGAGCTGCGCCGTCGCAATCTGCTCCGCGATGGCCAGTCGACGGCCACCGGCCAGGTCATCAGAGACGGGACGGACCGCGTCGCCCTACTCGACCACGCGCTCTCTCTGGCGGACTACGCCACGAAACGGGCGGCCCACGCGACGTTCAATGGGACCTCCCCGACCAAGCGTCGCGGCATCGGTATAGCCACGTTCCATCACGGCGCGGGCTTTACCGGGAGTGGCGAAGTGACGCTGGCTTCGCGCCTGCACGTCGCCGGGCTGGCGGACGGCCGAGTCGAGGTGCGCAGCGCCAACATCGAGATGGGGCAGGGGACGCTGACGGTGTTTACCCAGCTCGCGGCGGATCGGCTGGGGCTCGAGCCGGAAGAGGTCGTGATCGCCGAAGCCGACACGTCGCGTGTGCCGAACAGCGGCCCCACCGTGGCGTCCCGGACGTCGATGGTGGTGGGGCGCATGGTCGAGCTCGCCTGCGACGATCTGCGCGGGAAGCTCGGTCTCGGCGCCGATGCCCAAGGAGACGCCGTGCGGCGCGCGATTCGAAGCTGGCACCCAAGCCATCCGGGAGCGACGCTCATCGGTGAGGGCGTGTATCAACGCCCCCCGGGGATGGCATGGGACGATGCGACCTACACCGGCGACGCCTACGGGACCTTCGCCTGGGGCGCCTATGTCGCCGAGGTCGAGGTGGACCTGCGCACCTACGACACGCGCGTGCTCGATTTCGTCGCGGTACAAGAAATCGGCAAGGTGTTGAACGAGACCCTGGCGCGCGGTCAGGTGCAAGGCGGGGTGGCGCAGGCACTCGGCTGGGCCCTGTTGGAAGAGTGTCGCTGGAAAGACGGTGCGATGGCCAACGCCCAGCTCACCAACTACATCATTCCCACGAGCGACGATGTGCCGCCGATTCGCGTCGCTTTCCTCGAGCATCCCTACCCCCATGGGGCCCAGGGCGCGAAGGGGCTGGGCGAGCTGCCCATGGACGGCCCGGCGCCCGCGGTCTTGAACGCCATCGCCGCGGCGACGGGGGCGGATCCATGCGCGATCCCGCTGCTGCCGGAGCGATTGATGGAGATTGCGGATTTGGGATTGCGGATTGCGGATTCTCAGGGCGGAGAATCGCGACCGTGACCAGCGAATCCGCAATCCACAATCCGCAATCCACAATTTCAATCACCTTCACCCTGAACGGCGCTTCGATCTCGGTGGAAGTCGATCCCGCCGAGCGCTTGCTCGATACGCTGCGCTACCGGCTCGGTCTCACCGGTACGAAGGAGGGCTGCGGGGAAGGGGAGTGCGGCGCGTGCACGGTGTATCTGGACGGGCTTCCGGTGAATTCGTGTCTGATCCCCATCTATCAGGTCCGCGGCAGGCGGGTGGAAACCGTGGAATCGCTCGATCCCGCGGCGCTCGAGCCGCTGCGGGATTCCGGGGCGACGCAGTGCGGCGCGTGTACGCCGGGCGTTGCCATGACGGCCTGCTGGATCGGCGCGCACCCCGAGCTGCTCGCCACGTATACGATCCGCGAGCTGATGGCCGGCAACCTGTGCCGTTGCACCGGCTACGACGGCATCGTGGACGGGATTGCCGCCAGCCTCGTGGCGGGGTCGTGAACGTACTCCAGCCCCAGACCAAGGCGGATGCGCTCGCCCTGCTGGCCGAGCGGCCCAAGGCGATCCCGATCGCCGGTGGCACCGATCTGCTGGTGCATTGGCCCACGCGCCCGGCCGAGCACGACCGGACCTACGTCGATCTGTCGGGGATCAGTGAGCTCAAGGGCGTGCGCTGGACCGATCGGGAGCTGGTGCTGGGCGCGCTGGCCACCTATTGGGACGTGATCACGGACGCGCGCGCGACGCGCGAGCTGCCGTTGCTGGGGCGGGCGGCGCGCCAGGTGGGCGCGGTGCAGATCCAGACGCGCGGCACCTGGGCCGGGAACGTGGTGAACGCGTCGCCCGCGGCGGACGGTGTTCCGGTGCTGATGGCCTACGACGCCGTGGTCGTGCTCGAGTCGCGTCGCGGCCGCGAGGAAGTGCCCCTGGCAGAGTTCTATCAGGGCTACAAGCAGATGCGCCGCACGTCGGATCAGCTCGTGGTCGAAATCCGCATCCCGCGTCGGTCCTACTCGGTTCAGTGGTTCGAAAAGGTGGGCGCGCGGCGGGCCCAGGCGATCGCCAAGGTGGGACTGGCGGTGGTGCGCGGCGAGCGGGGGTGGCGCATCGTGGCGGCGAGCATGGCGCCGACCGTGCGCCGGTGCGCGGCGCTCGAGCGGCTGTTGGCCGAAGCGACGCCGCTGCGCTCTCCGGATGACCTGGTCCCCGCTATCGATCGTGACGTCACGCCGATCGACGACATCCGCTCGACCGCGGCGTATCGCCGGCACGTGATGGCGCGCGTCCTCTACTATGGATTGCTGGCGTCGTGAAGGCGATCTGGCTCGAAGGCGGGCAGCTGCGATTGCGGCACAGCATTCCCGTTCCGGAGCCCCCGCCGGGAGAGGCGCTGGTGCGCGTGCTCGGGGCCGGGATCTGCAACACCGACGTGGAGCTGGCGCGCGGTTACTACCCCTACGCCGGGGTGCTGGGCCACGAGTTCGTGGGTGTGGTGGAGCGCGGCGCCGCGGAGCTCCAGGGGCGGCGCGTGGTGGGGGAGATCAACGCCGTGTGCGGCGCCTGCAGGGCCTGCCAGGCGGGGCGGCGCACGCACTGCGAGCACCGCACCGTCCTCGGCATCGTGAATCGCAACGGCGCCTTCGCGGAGTATCTCACCCTGCCGGTCGAGAATCTCCACCCCGTCCCCGACTCGGTCTCCAACGACGCCGCGGTGTTCGTCGAGCCGCTCGCCGCGGCGCTGGAGGTTCAGGAGCAGGCGCGCATCACTCCGGACGACCGGGTGCTCGTGGTCGGCGACGGCAAACTGGGTCAGCTCGTGGCCCAGACGCTGGCCCTGACGGGATGCCGGCTTCACGTGGTCGGACGCCATGGTCCGAAACTGGCGCTGCTCGTGGCGCGGGGCATCGAGGTAATCCGTGGCGACGACGTCCGAGCCGGCGCGTTCGACGTCGCGGTCGAGTGCACGGGGAATCATCTGGGATTCGGCGTGGCGCTCCGGGCCGTGCGGCCGCGCGGCACCCTGGTGATGAAGAGCACCTACGCCGACACGCTCACGATCAACGCGTCCACGATCGTGGTCAACGAGCTGACGCTCGTCGGCTCGCGCTGCGGCCCGTTTCCCAAGGCCCTGGCGCTGCTGGCGCGGCACGCGGTCGATGTGACCTCAATGGTGCAGGCGCGCTACCCGCTCGAGCGTGCGCTCGACGCCTTCGACCATGCGCAGCGGCCCGGGACGATGAAGGTGCTGCTCGACGTCAGCGCAGTGGTGCGCCAGCCCGAATCCACATCCCCAGCAATTCGCGTTCTTCATCCGTGATTCCCGTGACGTTGCCGAGCGGCATCGTTTTCAGCACGACCGCGCGCTCGGCGATGCGCGCGGCACGGGCCTGGATTTGCTCGGGCGTGTCGAGCATCACTCCGGCCGGCGCAGCGGTCATGCCCGGATAGGTGGGCGCCGACGAATGGCAGGGCGCGCAGCGGCGCGCGATCACCACCCGCACGTCCGCGAACGACACGGCGCCGATTGCGGCGCCGCCGCTCGACCGCGGGGCCGTGAACAGGGTCAGGGCCACGAGCCCCAGCACCGCCGCGGCCACAAGCCACGCGTTGCGGCGGCCCGCGTTGCGCAGGTTGAACCAATGCCGGATGAGCACGCCGATCACGAACAGCGTGACCAGGATCGCCCAGCCCCAGGCGTGGCCGTAGGTCGCGGGGTAGTGGCTGCTCACCATCGTGAACAACACCGGCAGGGTGAGATAGTTGTTGTGCAGCGAGCGCATTGCCGCCTGCCGGCCACGCGCGGCGTCAGGCGCGCGCCCGGCGGCCATCGCTTCCACCATCTCCCGCTGGGCCGGAATGATCGCCCGGAACACGTTCGCGGTCATGATCGTCCCCAGAGCGGCCCCAACATCCACGTAGGTCGCCCGGGCGCTGATGAACCGGCCGAGGCCCCAGGCGAGAGCGGCAACGGCGCCGATGCCGAATACGGATAACAGGAATGGATGCGAACCCAGCGGCGTGCGGCACAGCGCGTCGTAGAGGAGCCAGGCAACGAGGAGCGATCCAAGTCCGATGGCGATGGCCCCGGCAGGACCGATGGCGGACACCGCCGGGTCGAGCAAGTATTCCTTCGCGCCGACGAAGTACAGCAGGACGAGCAGCGAGAAACCGCTCCACCAGGTGGCGTACGCTTCCCACTTGAACCAGTGCAGCGTGGCCGGCAGGCGGCTGGGCGGCACCGTGTACTTCAGGACCCGGTAGAAGCCCCCGCCGTGGACCGACCACAACTCACCGCCAACGCCCGGCAGCGGGTCCTCGAGCGGCCTGATGCGCCCGTTGAGCCAGTTGAAGTAGAAGGAGGTGCCGATCCACGATACCCCGGTGATGACGTGGATGCAGCGCAGCGCGAGGCTCACCCACTGCTCGAGATGGGCGGTCACGCCTTAGCTGCCGCGGTAGGTCGTATAGCCGAATGGGCTCACGAGCAGCGGCACGTGATGGTGCGCATCCTCCTGGGGTCGGAATACCACGTCGACGCTCGGATAGAAGACCGCGGCGCCGTGCGCCGCAAAGTACTCCCCGACGGCGAACGAGAGTCGGTAGGTCCCGCCCGGGGAGGCCGGCGCCTGCGCGGGCACCATGTTGGGCACGCGTCCGTCGGGCCCCGTCTGGGCCCGAACCAGCTCGGTCCAGCCGTCGCCCGCCTGCACCGAGAGGGTCACCGGGATTCCCGCGGCCGGCCGGCCGCGCGCCGTGTCGAGCACATGCGTCGTGATCGTGATCATGGGGCCCTGAGCTTCTCCAATCGCAGCCGGGTGATCTTCGCCTGCTCCGCCGCGGCGATGCGCAGCTCGCGCGCCGGGTCGTTCGACAATCGATGCTCGAGGTCGGACACGAGCTCGGCTGCGCTGCGGCCGGTCGCGCACACGAGGTAGGCGTGACCGAATCGCCGCTCATACGCTTCGTTGCCCAGCGCCAGACGCCGCCGCGTTTCGGCGGCGGCTCCATCGACGCCCGACTGCTCGCGTTGCGACCAGGCGTCCCCGCCGCGCTCACCGATTCTCGGGTGCGCCCGGAACGCTTCTAACCAGTCCTCCCGTCCCAGGTCCCACCAGGCGCGGTCCGCCGCGTCGAGCAGCGTCACATCGCCGCGGTAGGGGCGTCCGGCCACCATCCGCTCCACCCACCGCTCGGAGCCGCAGCAGCGCCGCAACAGGCCTGCGGCCGCGTCGGGGGAAAGCGCGTTCACGTGTGCGGCGACTTCCGTCACGACGGCTTCCCGAACAAGCGCAGTCGCGCCACGCCGCCATCGGGAAAGATGCTCAGCCGTACGTGAGTCACCGGGCCCGAGCGGCCGACGGCGCGGAAGCGATGTGGCGTGTCCGCGCGCAGCGTGGTGCGCGGCAGGATCTCGCGCCACGGAGCCCCCTCATCGGGCACGACGCCCGGCGCGAGTGTCGGGACGTCGCAGGCCTCGAGTCGGCAGCTCTCCGGGAAGTTGCCCTTGAAATGGGTCGTGTCCACTACGACTTCCTCGATGGTGCCGCGGTGGCCGAGGCGCAGCACCACCCAATCGTGTCCGGGGCCGCGACGCCGGCGGGTCTCCCAGCCGTCTCCCATATCGAGCGGGCGGCCGGGCATCAACAGGTTGAGCGGATGACTGAAGAACTCGTCGCTCGCGGCGAGCGGCACGCCGCCGTGCGGCGCGGCGACCAGATCGACGCGAGTCTGGTGGGCGAGCAGCTGCTCCCAATCGGGACGGGCTTCGCCCCACACCCGCAGCCGCGCCACCCCGCCGTCGGGGTAGATGTTCAATCGCACGTGCGTCGCCCGCGCGTCGCTCGTCACTGCGAATTCGTTCTCGGCGTCTCCGCGCAGAGCACCGCGCGGCAACAGCTCGACCCACCGTTCGCCCAGTGCTCGCAGGCGGGCCGGCGACGGCGCGCCGCGCGCCGCGACGGCATCCACCGAGCAGGCTTCGGGATGATTGCCGCGAAAGTGGCGCGTGTCGACGGTGACCGCGCGAACCACGCCGGGTACGCCGAGCCGGACGATGCACCAGTCGTGTCCGGGCGTGCGGCGGCGGCGGGTCTCCCACCCGTCCATCCACTTGCCCCGACTGGTGTACTTGCCCTCGATGAACACCGCCGGTTCCGGTTTTAGGAGGTTGGCCTTTGGAGCGAAGAACTCGTCGTTGGCGAGCACGGCCCGGCCGCCGAGGCGGGCCGAGGCCAGATCGATCAACCCTGGCGCCATGGACCCTCCGGGCGGCATCTTGTGGCATGGCGAGCCGACAAAACAAAGGTCCGGAGCGGCGCAAGGCCAAGCGGCGGGCGGCAGGCCGCCGCACGACGTTCGACCGCCGCAAGTGGGCGGAACGACGTCGGACGTTCGGCCGCACGTCCAGCGAGCGGCGCGAGGTACAGGACCGGCGTTCGCTCACGCCGCGTCGTGCCGGTGACGACCGCCGCTCCGGGCCGGATCGCCGCGGCGATTAGCGCGACGCCGCCCGCCGTACCCACTGTCCCTCCGGCCGCTCCGCGAAGCGGCCGTTTTCGTACACGCAGCGGCCCCGCACGAAAGTCTGCCGCACGGCGCCACGCAGGGTCATCCCGGCGTACGGGGTGATCGGATGCCGTTGGCGCAGTCGCGTCGAGTCCACGGTCCACTCCGCCTCCGCATCGAACACCACGAGGTCCGCATCGCACCCCGCGGCGATCCTTCCTTTTTGGTTGAGACCGGCGAGGCGCGCTGGGCCGGCGGATAACCAGCGAGTCAACTCGCCCAGGGTGCGTCCGCGCGAGCGGGCGCCGGTCCACAGCGCCGCGAGCGACAGCTCGAGCGAGGCGATCCCGCCCCAGGCCGCCATGAAGTCGCCGCTGTCCAGCCGTTTCAACGCCGCCGGCGCCGGGGAGTGATCGCTCGCCACGAGATCGATGATGCCTTGCTCGAGCCCGTCCCACAATTGCTCCCGGTTGGCGCGGCCGCGCAGCGGCGGGGCGCACTTGAACGCCGTCGCCCCGTCCGGAATCTCCTCGGCGGCGAACGTCAGGTAGTGGGGACACGTTTCGACGCTGACCCGGGCCCCGGCGCCGCGGGCCGTCTTGAGACGGTCCAACGCCGCCGCGGTCGAGAGGTGCACGATGTGCACCCGGCATCCGGTTTCCCGCGCCAACCGCAGCAGCAGCGCGATGGCTTCGACCTCGGCCGCGTCCGGGCGTGAGGCGAGCCAGGTGCCATACCGACGTGGATCGCCCGCCGCCGTCGTCGCGCGTCCAAGCGGCCCCGGCAGCTCGGCATGCGCCAGCAGCACGGCATCGCGGGCCGCCAGCCGCCGCATCGCCGGGACGAGATCGGCCTCCGCCACGTGGGGAAAATCATCGACACCGGAAGGCACCAGGAAGCACTTGAAGCCGAGCACCCCGGCGTCGAGCAGCGGCTCGAGATCGTCCGCGTTCCCCGGGACTACGCCGCCCCAGAATCCGTAGTCCACAACGGCGGCGTTCGCGGCCGCGCGCGTCTTGTCGTGCAACGCGGCGACCGTCGTCGTCGCCGGGATGGAGTTGAGCGGCATGTCGACGATCGTCGTTACGCCGCCCGCGGCGGCGGCGCGGGTCGCCGTCGCGAATCCTTCCCACTCGGTGCGCCCCGGTTCGTTGACATGCACGTGGGTATCCACGACGCCGGGGAGAACGGCGGCTTCGCCCGCGTCCACGCTGCGCTGGGCCGCCGGGGCCTCATCTTGCGGGACGACCCCGGCGATCCGGCCATCGACGACGACGATCGCACCCGGACGCTCGCCCTCCGGGGTCACGATGCGCGCGCTCGAAACGATGAGGTCGGCGATCACGTCGCCGGAGGATACGCTCTCCGGTCACTTCTGCCAGACGGCATATCCGTGACGGCGCAGCGTGACGTCGGCCTCGGCACACATAGCTGTTCGCCTTGATTCCCTGGCGGTGCTTCACGAAGCGCTCCTTGGGGGAGAGCCCGCGACGCTCGCCTGGCCGACCGCATCTAGTTTCATCATGGGAGGAGACGGCATGAAGCGTTTCTTGATTGTCACGGTGCTCAGTACTGCGATCGCCGCCTGTGCCTGCGCCCAGACGCCCGGCCCGGCGCTCCCGGACACGCCCGCCGGCAGGATGGTACAGGCCTGGCTCCACGCCGTGAATTCCGGCGACACCGCCCTGGTGCGCGACTACGCCCGGCGCTACGAAGCGGAGCATCCCGACGACACGGCCCAGGTCGCCGACGTGATGGCCCAGATCCTCGGAGTCCGCCAACGGACGAAGGGGGTCACGCTGGCGGCGATCGTCGAGCAGCAGCCCGAGCGGATCATCGCCACCCTGCTGACCGGCGACGGCCGCCGCCTCCGGCTGCGGTACGAAGCGGAGCGCGGGAGCGATGGGTCGTATCGGGCGGCGATGGTCGGCCTCCGGCCCGAGGACGGAGAAGCGGCCGTATCACTGCCCGCTCACCTGGACGACGCCGAAATCGCGCGCATTCTCGACGAGCGATTGACCCGGAGTGCCGCGGAGGGCCGGTTCTCGGGAGCCCTCCTGGTGGCGCACGACGGGCGCCGCGTGTTCAGCCGGGCCTACGGCATCGCTGATCGTCGCAGCAACGCCCCCAACAGCCTCGAGACGAGATTCACGCTCGCCTCGATGGGCAAGATGTTCACCGCGACGGCGATCGCGCAGCTCGTGGAGCAGGGCCGGGTCGCGCTCGATTCGCCCATCGCCGCGTACCTGCCTGATTACCCCAACCCGACCTTCGCCCGCCAGGCGACGGTGCGGCACCTGCTGTCCCACCGCTCCGGGCTCGGCAGCTACTGGAATCGACTCTACGACGAGCGCCGCGCTACGCTCACGACGGTCGCCTCGCACTTTCCGCTGTTCGTGAACGATTCGATCCCCTTCACCCCGGGCGCGCGGTTTCGTTACTCCAACGCCGGGTTCCAGGTGCTGGGACGTATCATCGAGCGGGT
>CAZRGT010000004.1:0-5099 GCA_964599725.1 uncultured Gemmatimonadaceae bacterium
CCCCCTCCCGTGGCGCCGGGCACCGTGTCGCGTCCCGCGTTGGGGGATCGTCCGGCCGCGGGCGGCCGCACGCCGGGACGGCGCGACACGCAGATGAAGCCCCCGGCCAATGCGCTCTCCAACCTGCCGCTCGTCGCCGCCGGTGGATACGACGTGGGCGAGGTGGAATCGCGCGAGTCGGATCCGATGGTGATGACGCCGCGACACACCGAGGTGCCGCCTCTCAAGTCGCCGGCGCCGGCGCGGAAATCGGTGAGCGGTCCGACCGCCCGCCCGACGCTCACGCCGAAGCCGTTCGCGCCGGCGCTGGCGCCGCGCCGGGCCGACGGCCATCCCGGCGTGGTCGCCGCGGTGCTGCTGCTGGCCCTCGTGGGTGGGGCCGGGGCGGGGTGGTATTTCTTCCTGCGGCCGAGGAGCCCGGCGACGCAACCGCCGGCGGCGATTCCCGCGCCGGCCGACACGACCTGGCGCGCGTTCGATCGCGTCGCCGATACCGTGTCGGTCGCGGTGCGCGGCTACGGCGCGCTGGCCCAGACCGCCGGCACGAGCCTGCGGGCCTGCACCGGGCTGTCCGACGCGCTGATCCGGGTCGAGGACGCCTGGACCGGCTACAACATCGACAAGAAAAAGGCTCCGCCGCTCGACACGCCGCACGCCACGCGCGACGCGGGACTGTACGCGTCGGTCGATTCGGTCGAGCGTCACTTCGACCGCTCGGGATGTGAAAGACCATGAGTCAATTGCGGATTGCGGATTGCGGATTGTGGATTGTCAATGGGAGTTCGAGCCCACCGTTCGACCTTCCCTTGCCATTCCGCAATCCGCAATTCGCAATCCGCAATGGATTCTCGCTGGCGCTCCTCTGGCTCGCCTTGGGAGCAAGCCCCGCCGGCGCGCAGAACGAACCGTTACGCAAGACGGACTTGATCCGCTACCTCTCCAGCGGCACCATGACCACGACCCAGATCGCGCAGCTGGTGGCTCGCAGCTGCGTGAGCTTCACGCCCACCGCGCGCGATCGCCAGGGCCTCGTGGTCCTGGGCGCCGACTCGGTGCTGCTGGCGCGCATCGACTCCTGCCTGCGCGTACGGGCGACCGCCGCGACTGCTGCCACCACCCCGGCAACGCCCCGGCCCGCGCCGAGGCCCGCGCCGCCCCCGCTCCCCACGCCCCCACCTCCCACACCCCCACCTCCGGCCGTACTCGAGGCCGTACCGCTCGTCACGCGCGTGCAGGCGATGGTGGGGGGCACCGCCGTGATCGGGGTCGCGCTGAAGCGCGGGACCGCTGCGGTGCCGGGAGTCCGGTTGGTGCTGCGCGGCAGCGGACGGCTCGCGGGACCGGGCGGGACGGATGCCGAGGCTCAGACCGACGACCGCGGCCTCGCGCAGTTCCGGTTTGCGACCGGCGCGGCGGCAGGAACGGAGCGCCTCACGGTGGAGACGCTCTCGGGCGATCCGTTGGGCGCGCCCGCGGAGGTCGAGCTGGCCATCGTGGCGCCGCCGCCGCCGCCGGGACCGCCCCCGCCGGCGCCGGATCGCACCGGGTTCGTCCGGGGGACCGGGCAGCGGGGTCGTGCCGGCGAGCCGGCGGCCTTGCCCGTCGTGTTCGAGGTGCGCGATTCGGCGGGACGGGTGATTCCGGGCCTCGCCGTGTCGCTCGCAGTGGCGAACGGCCGCCTCGCCGGCGCGCCGAGGGAAGCCACGACCGATTCGAGCGGGCAGGTGAGCGTCCAGGTGACCTACGGCGAGCGGGCCGGCGTGCCCACGACGGTGACCGCGCGGGTGGGGTCGATCGAGCGCGTGGCGTCGCTGTTTCCGATGCCCGCCGCGCCGCGGCAGCTCGTCGTGCTGTTGGATGGCAATGCGGTGGCCGGGCAGGTGGTGCTGTCGAAGCGTCGTCCGGCGGTGCTGCGCATTTTCTGCCGGGACGGCTTCGGCAACTCGGTGGTGGTGGCCGGGCTCCGCGCCACGAGCGGCGACGAGCGCCTGCTGTCGGTCACCGCCGTCGCCGCCGACAGCCTGGGCGGCATCATCAGTGTGACGGCGACCAAGAGCGGGCTCACGAGTCTCCTGATCGAGGGCTCGGGGTTACGCATCGATCTCAGCGCCCTCATTCGCTAGGGGCCCCCGCAGGAGCAGCCCTGAAGAAAGCCGCCTCCGCGCCCAAGGCGCCCCGCCCCAGGAAGCCCGCCGCGACCCGCGTGCTCTCGATCGAGGACGACGCCGCCATGGGGCAGTTCCTGAAGGCCGTGTTCACGGCTCAGGGCTTCGTGGTCGACTGGGCCGGCGACGGAGTGGAAGGTCTGGCCCGCGCCCGGAAGCACCGGCCCGACCTCGTGATCCTCGACCTCCTGATGCCGTACAAGAACGGGTTCGAGGTGCTGCGCGAGCTGAAGTCGCATCCGGACACGGCGCCCGTGCCGGTGATCATCCTGTCCTCCAACAGCCGTGAGGAGGACATCGTGAAGGCGCTCAACGCCGGCGCCGACGATTTCGTGGTCAAACCGTTTCGCGCGCGGGAGCTCGTGGCCCGGGTGCGCAAGGTGTTGGGGCAGGCGCGCGAGAAACCGTGAGTGCGCCGGCGCTGGTTCGCTTTGTCTGGTGGGTCATCGCCGTCGTGGGGAGTCTGTTCGTCGTCGTGCTGCTGATCACGCTGGGCCACAAGCTGTACACGCAGATCCGCTGGGGGTACGAGCGGCGGCAGCGCGCGGCGTTCCTGCCCCGCATCCAGGCCTACCTCACGGCCGAGAACGGGCACTTCGGGAAATACGTGCCGGGACCGCTCGGCGCCTGGGACCGGCGCGTGATCCTGTGGACGCTCCTGGAGCAGATCCGGTTCGTCAAGGGCCGCACGCAGGAGCGCATCAGCGCGGCGTTCGAGGAGCTGGGCTTCGTGTCGGAGGAGCGCCACAAGCTCACCGACCGCCGCTCGACGAAGCGGGTCGAAGGGGCCGAAAAGCTGGGGCGCATGATGAGCCGCCAGTCGCTACCGGACCTGGTACGGCTGATGCAGGACCCCATTCCCGAGGTGCGTATCCGCGCCGCCAAGGCCCTGGGCAACATCGGCGGCCTCGAGGCCGTGGCATCGCTGCTCGGGGCGCTGCGGGACACCAACCGCTGGTCGGCGCTGCGCATCGCCGATATCCTGGCGGGGCTGGGCCAGGCGGCGGTGGAGCCGCTGCTGCACGAGTTCCCGCGGTTGCCGCCGCTCGCGCGGGTGCCGGCGATCGACATTCTGGGACGGCTGCGCTCGCCGGAGGCGGTGCCGCTGCTCGTGTCGCTGCTGTCGGACGCGGATGAGAACGCCCGCGCCCGGGCCGCGCACTCGCTCGGCGTCGTGGGGGATCCGCGCGCCGCGCCCGCGCTGGTCGGCGCGCTCGGGGATGCGGCGTGGCCGGTCCGGGCCATGGCGGCCAAGGCGCTGGGCCTGCTCGCCGGCGCGGACGGGATCGGGGCGCTGGAGGCCGCGCTCGCCGATCGCGAGTGGTGGGTGCGGTCCAACGCGGCCGACGCGTTGCGGCACAAGGGCGAGCCGGGGCACCGCGCCCTGGTGCGCCTGCTCGATGGACCCGATGCGTACGCGGCGCAGAAGGCCGCGTGGATGCTGCAGGAGGCGGGCGTGCTCGACCACTACGTGGCCCAGCTGGTGGACGGCTCGTCGCGCGAGCGCGCCGCGGCGCGCGCGCTGCTCGGCAAGCTGATCGGGCTGCAGCGGACCGATCTGTTGACCGACATCGCGCAGCGCCACCAGGACCCGCAAGTCCGGGAGGCGGTGACCGATCTCCTCGCCACTGTGACTGCCATGCCGCCATGAACTGGCAGCTCTGGGTCGAGCGGGCGATCGAGGGGTTCAACGCCTTCGTGCTCGCGTATTTCCTCGCGCTCAACCTCTCCTACATCCTGCTGTTCTTCATCTCGCTGCGCGAAGTGATCCGGTTCCTCAAACGCACGTTTTTTTCCGACTACCAGCAGATCCTCAAGTCGGACATGACGCTGCCGATCACGCTCATCGTGCCGGCGCGCAACGAGGAGAAGACCATCGTCGACACCGTGCGCTCACTCCAGATGCTCAACTATCCGGAGTTCGAGATCATCGTCGTCAACGACGGCTCCCAGGACCGGACGCTGGAGCGGCTGCTGTCGGCGTATCAGTTGCGCCGCGTGGACCGCGTGTTCAAGCGGAGCCTGCCGACGCGCGACGTGAAGGCGCTGTACGCCTCGCCACTCGTGTCCAACCTCACGGTGGTGGACAAGGTGGGGGGCGGCAAGGCCGACGCCCTGAACTGCGGCATCAACCTGTCCAAGTATCCGCTGTTCTGCTCCATGGACGCGGACTCCGTGATCGAGGACGACGCGCTGCTCAAGGCGGTGAAGCCGTTCATGGAGTGGCCCGAGGAGACGGTGGCCGTGGGCGGCATCGTGCGCTGCGTCAACGGCTGCACCGTCAACGAAGGCCGCGTCACCCACATCGCGCTGCCGCGCCGCTTCCTGCCCGTGTTGCAGGTGGTCGAGTACCTGCGCGCCTTTCTCTCGGGGCGGCTGGGCTGGAGCGCGCTGCACGGCCTGCTGTTCATCTCGGGCGCGTTCGGCGTGTACCGCAAGTCCGCGGTGGTCGAGGTGGGCGGCTACGACCGCTCGACCGACACCGAAGACCTGGAGCTGGTGATGGCGCTGCACGAGATCAACCGCGCCCAGAAACGCCCCTACCGGATCGTGTTCGTGCCGGACCCCGTGTGCTGGACCGAGGTGCCCGGCACCTGGAGAATGCTGCGCCGCCAGCGCAACCGCTGGCACCGCGGCATGCTGCAGAGCATCAGCCGCCACCGCCGCATGCTGTTCAATCCCCGCTACGGCGTGATCGGCACGATCGTGATCCCGTACTTCCTGATCTTCGAGACCATGGGCCCGTTCATCGAGACGCTGGGCTACATCTCGGTGCCGCTGGCCTGGGTGCTGGGCCTGTTGAACACCCAGTTCCTCGTGCTGTTCTTCATCCTGGCCGTCGCGTTCGGCGTGTTCCTGTCGGTGGCGGCGATCCTGCTCGAGGAGATCTCCTACCGGCGCTACCCGTCGTGGGGCGACCTGTGGCGGCTGCTC
>CAZRGT010000005.1:0-65601 GCA_964599725.1 uncultured Gemmatimonadaceae bacterium
AAGCTGCTGCGGGCCGCGGGCATCACCGTGGTGCTGGTCAGTGGCCGGCAGTCCGAAGCGACGGCGCTGCGCGCGCGCGAGATCGAGGTCGACGAACTCGTCCAGGATGACGCGGCCGCGAAACTGCCGGCCTTCGAAGCGATCCTGACACGGCGCGGGATCCGGTTCGACGAGTGCGCCTTCGCCGGCGACGACCTCGCCGACCTCCCGGTGCTCACCCGCGTGGCGCTGGCGATCGCGGTCGCCAACGCGGTGCCCGAGGTGAAGGCGGTGGCCGGGTTTGTGACGGGCGCCCCCGGCGGCCATGGAGCCGTGCGGGAGATCGCCGAAGCGATTCTCAAGGCGCGTGGCGCCTGGGAGGCGCAGGTGCACCAGTATCTCACGGAGCGGGGCGATGGCGCCCACCGCGCGGCCGGATCTCGCTGAGCGCGGCCGGCGCGTGCTGGCACTCGAAGCCGGCGCGATCCAGCAGGTCGCGACCGGGCTGGGCGACGCGTTTGCCCGAGCCGTCGAGGTATTGTCGGCGCTGCGCGGGCGCTTGATCGTCTCCGGGGTCGGCAAGTCGGGCCTCATCGCACGCAAGATCGCGGCGACGTTCACCTCCACCGGGACGCCGGCCGCTTTTCTGCATCCGGTGGATTCGTTGCACGGCGACCTGGGCATCGTCGGCCGGGACGACGTGGCCATCGTGTTGTCGAAGAGCGGGGAGTCCGAAGAGTTGTTCGGCCTGATGGAGCAGCTGCAGCGGCTTGGGGTGCCGATCATCGCCGTCACGGGGGCCCCCGACTCGGCGCTGGCCCGAGCCGCGAGCGTCGTGCTCGATGCGGGACGCGCCGAGGAAGCCTGCGCCGAAACCCTCGCCCCGACGACCAGCACCACCGTCGCCCTCGCCCTGGGCGACGCGCTCGCGGTGACCCTGCTGGAAGTGAAGGGCTTCCGGCGCGAGGATTTCGCGGCGCTGCATCCGGGTGGGACCCTCGGCCGGCGGCTGCTGCTCCGCGTGGCCGACGTGATGCTGTCGACCGAGCTACCGTTGCTCGGCCCGGATCGGCCGATGCGGGAATGCATCGTCCTCCTGGCCGAGAAGCGGGGCACCGTCGCGGTCGTAGTCGGCCGTGGCGAGCTGGCGGGAGTCGTCACCGCCGGAGATCTGACCCGGCTCATGGAGCGCACCGACCGGTTTCTCGATCTCCCGGTAGGCGAGGTCATGACCAGAACGCCGAAGACGACGACGCCCGACGCGCTCGCCTCGGCGGCGGTGGAGCTGATGGAGCGCCACGGCATCATGGCCCTGCCGGTCCTGGATGGTGGACGGAAGCTCGTCGGCATCGTGCATCTGCACGATCTCATGAAGGCAGGAGCGGTGTGAACGGTTCTCCGCGACGCCTTCTCCTGTCGGTGTTCCTGGGCGGCGTCGTCCTGACGACGTTTGCCTGTAACAGCGGCGTCCGACCCACCGCGACCATCACCGCCGCCGACACCGCCGACCAGGTGCTCATCGACATGCGCCACTTCATCACGGGCGACGGGGTGGTCCGGGCGCGGGTGCGCGCCGATACCGCGTATTTCTACCAGGTCAGCCAGGCCGCCGAGCTGCGCAACGTGCACATCACGTTCTACGATTCGGACGGCCGCGAGACCTCGACGATGACCGCCCGTGAAGGCACCTACCACTGGGCGGGCGGCGACATGGAGGGGCGGGGCAACGTCGTCGTGGTGGGGGCGGGTGACGGCCGTACGCTGCGCAGCGAGGTGATGCGCTATCGCCAACAGACCAACGAGGTTTCGTCCGACCGGTCGTTCGTGTTCGACGCCCCCGGACGGCACGTCGAGGGAGATGGCTTCGTGTCGGATCCCAATTTCCGCAACGTGACCGCGACGCGGCCACGCGGCACCGGCGGCCACTTCACGCTGCCCAACCAGTGAACCTGACCGGCCTGCTTCTCGCCGTGCAGCTCCCCGTGAGCGCCGTGGACTCCACCCGCGGCCGGCCGTGCGTGCTGGACGTGGACAGCGTCGGTCACCGGGGCACCCAGCAGGACCTCGGACAGGGCGTGGCGAACTTCTTCGCCGGAGGCGGCGTCTACCTGCACTGTCGTGGAACGACGACGACCCTCTCCGCGGACAGCATGGCCTGGTATGCGACGGTGAATCGGCTCGACATGCTCGGCAACGTGCACATGCGGGACACGTCCATGACGCTCGATGCCCGGCTGGCTTCCTACTTCCGGGCCGACGAGCGGTTCCAAGCGCACAACACCGTCGTCGCCGTCAACCGGAGCAACGGATCCGTGCTGCGCGGACCCAATCTCACCTACTGGCGCGCCGCGACTGGGATCCGCGACACGGTGGAGATGTACGCCACCCAGCGACCGACGATCCAGTACCGCGGGTCCGGCGCCGCCGATTCGGTCGAGCCGTATCTCATCGTGGCCGACCGGGTTCGCTTCAAGGGCAACGACCGCGTGTGGACGGCCGGCCACTCGACCATCGATCGCAGCGACTTCGCCGCCCGTGGCGACTCGATGCTGCTCGACCAGACGGTGGGGCTGGGCGTGTTGCTCGGCTCGCCGCGCGTGGAGGGGAAGGGCACGCAGAGCTACGTCTTGACCGGTACGCGGATCGAGCTTGGATTGCACGCGCGCGAGATCCGGCTCGTGAAGGCGCTGGGGGATGGCAAGGCGACGAGCGCCGACTGGGTGCTCACCGCCGACACGGTGCATTTGGCGCTCGAGCGACGCAAGCTGCGGCAGGCGCTCGCGTGGGGAAAGACGTCGCGTCCGCACGCCGTCTCGACGCTGCAGGACATCAAGGCCGACTCGCTGGCGCTCGACGTGCCCGACCAGGTCCTGACGGAAGCCCGCGGGTTCGGCGAGGCGCTGTCCCGCTCCCGGCGCGACTCCACCAGCGGCGCCGACGCCACCGACTGGATCACGGGGGACACGCTCACCGCCCGCTGGGCGCAGGAACCAGACTCTACCGGAGCCCAGCGCAGTCGGATCCGCCGCATCGTGGCGCGCGGCTCGGCGCGGGCATTCACCCACCTGTATGGGCGCGACACCACCAGCGGGCCCTCGCTCAATTACTCGCGCGGCAAGACCATCGACATCACCCTGCGGCAAGCCCGCATCGACCGGGTGACCGTTGCGGGCCGGGCCGATGGCGTGCAGCTCGAGCCGCGCCCCCCGGCACCACCTGACACGACCGCCAAAAGGGATTCGACGTGAGCCTCGACGCTCTATTCGACGCGCGCGATTCTTCGTTACCCCTCGCCGCCGCTGCCATTGTGCAAGTGGCTGACGAACACGGACTGGTCCCACTCGGTGCGCTGGCCGTCGCGTACCGGGAGGCATTCCTCCAGGTGCGGGCCCAGGTGCGGGGAACGGATCTCCCCGAGTCCGGCAACCTCTCTGTAGACGACGCGCGCTCGAATCTGTGGGGGTCGGTGCTGCCGCGACTCGCGCTCGAGGGCGTGATCACGTTGCCGGCGAGCTGGCACGAGGACGCCAGCCTCAGGGTGGTCCCGTCGATCTGGCCCACCGTGGCCCCGGATCGCGCCAGCGTCATCAGCCGCCTGCTGGAGGCGGCCGCCCGCGCGCTCGAGCGCGCCGAGACGGCGGGAGCCGCCCCGGCCGCGCCCGTGGCGGGCGGCAGCCGCATCGAGAGCCACGGTCTGGTGAAGGCGTATAAGGGTCGCCGCGTCGTGAAGGACGTGAGCATCGCGCTCCTGCAAGGGGAAATCGTCGGGCTCCTGGGCCCGAACGGTGCTGGCAAGACCACGACGTTCTACATGTTCACCGGTCTGGTGCGCCCCGACCAGGGCACCATCCTGCTCGATGGCCGGGATATCACGGCGCAGCCGATGTACCGCCGCGCCCGAGCGGGACTGGGCTACCTCGCCCAGGAGCCGTCCGTGTTCCGCAAGCTGAGCGTCGAGGACAACGTGGCAGCGATTCTCGAAACGCTGCCGCTGTCGCCGGCCGAGCGCGCGGCGCGGCTCGAGCGATTGCTGGACGAGCTGGGGGTCAAGCATCTGCGCCGCCAGAAGGCGTACCAGCTCTCGGGCGGGGAACGGCGCCGCCTGGAGATCACCCGGGCGCTGGTCACGGAGCCCAAGTTCCTGTTGCTCGACGAGCCGTTCGCCGGGGTGGACCCGATCGCCGTCCACGACATCCAGACCATCGTCGCCGGCCTGCGCCAGCGCGGCATCGGCGTGCTCATCACCGATCACAACGTGGAGCAGACCCTCGACATCGTGGACCGCGCCTACATCCTGTTCGAGGGCGGCGTCGTGGCGGAGGGGAGTGTCCGCGAGCTGGTGTTCGACGATCGCGTGGCGAAGGACTACCTGGGGCAGACCCTCGCGGCCAGGTTGCGCGCTCGCTGGGGACACGCCGCGTGAGACCCGGCCTGCAGCAGCATATCGGTCTGCGCCAGGATTTGCGCATCAATCCACGCCTGTTCCAGGCGATGGACCTGCTCTACATGCCGCTGCTCGATCTCCAGCAGCACCTGAAGCAGGAGCTGCTCGGCAATCCGTTCCTGGAGCTGGTGGACACCGAAGAGGATCCCGAGGCCCCGCAGACCACGGCCGGCGAGAAGGAGCAAATCGAGCAGGAGAAGAAAGCGGACGACGAGCCGAACTGGGAAGACATCCTGCTGGACGACGGGGCCGACGCGATGACGGCGAACCGTGACCTCTCCGAAGCGAGAGAATACACCGAGCCCGTGTCCGTCGAAGCCCGCGATCTCTCCGACCATCTCAAGGAGCAGGTCCAGATGCTGGACCTGACGCCCCGGCAGCGGTTGCTGGCCGAGGAATTCCTGGGCAACATCGCCGAGGACGGCTACCTCGGCGCCACGTTGGAGGAGATCCTGCAGGGCGCCAATAACGTGCTCGACGCGTTCTCCGAGCAGCGGGACACGGACGACGCGGTGTCGCACTACACGCTCGCGGATGCGGAGGACATGCTGCGCATCATTCAGACGCTCGACCCGCCCGGTGTCAGCGCCCGCGATCTGCGCGAGTGCATCCTGCTGCAGCTGCAGGACCAGAAGCAGACCGAAACGCTGGCGCACCGGCTGGTCAAGGAGGCCTGGGAGGATCTCAAGAACCACCGCTGGAGCGACCTCGGCAAACGGTTCGCCATCGATCCCTCCGAGGTGCAACGCGTCGCCGACCTGCTGTCCAAGCTCGATCCCAAGCCCGGCCTGCAGTACGCGGCGGCGACCGATACGTACATCACTCCGGATCTCACCGTCGCCAAGATCGGCGATACTTATCACGTCACGCTCAACGACGGCGGGTTGCCGCGGCTGCGGATCTCCAAGACGTACCAGGACATCGCTCGCGACCGCAAGAAATTCCAGGGCGAGAACAAGGAGTTCATCACCCAGCGCCTCAATAGCGCCCACTGGATGATCCAGGCGATCGAGCAGCGCCGGCAGACCATGCTCAAGGTCATGAACTTCATCGTGGACCGGCAGCGCGAATTCTTCGAGAAGGGCGTCGAGTACCTGCGTCCCCTCACGCTGCGCGAGGTCGCCGACGTCATCAGCATGCACGAGAGCACCGTCAGCCGCGTCACCAACGAGAAGTACGTCCAGACGCCCCGCGGCCTCCTGCCGCTCAAGTTCTTTTTCTCGAGCGGCCTCCAGACCAGCACGGGCGAGGACGCGAGTGCCCGGTCGATCAAGGCGCAGATCCAGAAGATGATGAGCGAGGAGGCCCCCAAGAACCCGCTCACCGACCAGCAGATCGTGGAGCTGTTCGCGATGCGCGGCGTGACAATCGCGCGGCGCACGGTCGCCAAGTACCGGGATCAGCTCAACATCCTGCCGGCGCGCATGCGCAAACGGTTGTGAGCCTCGCCGTCGCCGGCGCGCGCCCCGAGGTGAGTGTCCTCGTCCCCGCCAAGGACGAAGCGGACAGTCTGCCGGAGCTGGTCCGCCTGATGCGCGAGGCGCTGTTGCCGCTGCCGTACGCCTGCGAGCTGATCGTGGTGGACGACGGCAGCCGGGATGCGACGGCGGACGTCCTGAGCCGTCTCGCCGCTCAGGACTCGTTTCTTCGTGTCGTGACCCACCGGTCCCAGCGCGGCATCGCCGATGCCTTGCGCAGCGGAGCCGACGCCGCGGGCGGGCGTGTCTTGGTATTCTGGCCCGCCGATCTCCAATACCTGCCAGTCGATATCCCGGGACTCGTGGCCCCGATCGAGTCAGGCGAAGCCGACATCGTCACTGGGACCAAGCAGGGGCACTACGACAAGCGCTTCGTCTCCTGGGTCTACAACGGGCTGTGCCGGTGGTTGTTCGGCGTACGCGTGAGCGACCTTAACTCGGTCAAGGCGTATCGGCGCGAGATCATGGATGTGATCCCGATGCGCCCCGACTGGCACCGGTTCATGGTGGTGATCGCGGCAGGGCAGGGGTATCGGCTTACGGAGCGCCCCGTGCCGCTGCATCCCCGTCGGTCCGGCCGGTCGAAGTTCGGCGTCGGACGCATCCCCATCGGAGTGCTCGATCTGCTGGCGGTCTGGCTCCAACTGCGCTTCGGTCGCAAACCGATGGTCTTTTTCGGGGTGACGGGCGCGGTGCTCGTGCTGCTCGGCGTTGCCGTCGGCGTGTACGAGATCATCCAGCGCTACGTGTATCAGCAGGGCAACCGGGCGTTCCTGTACCTGGTGCTGCTACTCGTGATCGCCGGCCTCATGCTGTTCGGGTTCGGCTTCGTGGGAGAGCTCGTCGCGGGCCAGCGGGAGGAGATCCGGGCGCTGCAACGGGACGTGGACCGGCTGCGCAAAGACGATTCGGCCCGCGCGCGCCGAGCTTAGGTTCGAGCGGATGCGCATCCTGGTGGTCACCCACAACTACCCACGCTTTGCCGGGGATCCCGCCGGTGCCTATGTCGCCCGGCTTGCCGCGGCGGCGGCCAGTGACGGGGCCACGGTCCAGGTGCTGGCCCCGCATGCTCCGGGAACCGCCGTCGACGAAACGGTGGGTGCCGTGCGCACGCAGCGGTTTCGCTACGGGCCTGCCGCGCTCGAGCAGGTCGGCTATCGCGGTGATACGCCGGGCCGGGCATTCCGAGATCCACTCACACTGGCCATGGCACCGCTCTATCTGGGACAGTTTCGCCGTTCCGCGCGACGCGCGGCGGCACGATTCGCGCCCACGGTCGTGCATGCTCATTGGTGGTTCCCCGCCGGCTGGGCAGTTTCCGCCCTCGACGTCCCGTATGTCGTGACCTCGCACGGCAGCGACGTTCGGTTGTTGGACCGGGGCGGTTGGTGGCGCCGCGCCGGTCGGCGCGTCCTGCGGCGGGCAGGGGCCGTTACGGCCGTCTCCCGGTTTCTAGCTCAGGATCTGGAGCGTCAGGCAGGGCCCTTGGCCCCCCCGGTCACGGTGGCCTCGATGCCGGTCGACGTGGAGCGCTTCGCCACCGGCCGGCTCGTCCAAAAGAGCGTTCCCCCCCGGGTGCTCTACGCCGGAAATCTCGTGCCGGCGAAAGGCGTCGACGTCCTGCTCCGCGCCCATGCGGTGCTGCGTCGCCGTGGGGTTGTTTGCCGCTTGAAGATTCTCGGTGAAGGCCCAGCCAGGCCCGAGCTCGAGCGGTTGGCGGTGGATCTCGGGACGGCAAGCCACATCGACTGGTCGCCGTTCGTGCCCCAAGACCGCATGCCGGCCGAATACGGGGCCAGCGCCATCACCGTGCTCCCGTCGCGTGTGGCCGAGGGACTCGGCCTGACGCTAGTCGAGGCACTCCTCGCCGGCAGCGCAGTGGTAGGCACGCCGTCCGGAGGAATTCCTGAAGTGGTTCAGGATGGTGAAACCGGACTCCTGGCCCGGGGCGGGGATCCCGAGGAGCTGGCCAACGCGATCGCCCGTTTGCTGGAAGATCCCGCCCTCCGAGACCGCCTCATCGCGACCGGCAGCGCCCGTGTGCGCGACACCTACTCGGCCGCGGCCGCGTCGCGTCGCTTCCTTGCCCTCTACGATGCCATCGCCGCCCGTCACCCGGCACGCTGAGATCCCGCCCGGATGGGACGATCTGGCGCGCCGGCACGGCACGTTCTATCACCACCGCCGGTGGATCGACGAGGTGATACGCTGCTTTCGCTATCGCTTGCACGTCCTGACCGCCAGCGGATCGGACGGCGCGCTCACCGGCGGTCTGGCTCTCGCGGAAGTGCCGACCCTGCTCGGCGCGCGACGACTGGTGAGTTTCCCGTTCAGCTTCATCGCCGGCCCCCTGGCCGTCGATCCCGACACGCACATCGCCCTCACGGAAGCGGGACGCCAATTGGCACAGCAGCTTCGCGTACGCCGGCTCGAGCTGAAGCAGCTCGACATCAGGGTTCCGCCCGCGCCCGAGTTTACGCGCAGCACCCGCTATACCACCTTCCGCATCCCCACGGACGGCGGGGAACAGGCGGTGTGGAAGCGCCTGCACGTCACCAGCACGCAGCAGCGTATCCGCAAGGGCCACAAGGCGGGAGTCACCGTCTCGGACGGCCATACCGCGGACGACTGGCTGGCCGTAGCGCGGCTGGAAGAACGCGTGCAGCAGGGGCACGGCGTCCCCGCGCCGCCCCGCCGTTTCTTTCTCGAATCGTTGCGCCGCCTGCAACAGGCCGGGCTGGTCGATCTCTACCTGGCCAGGACCCCGGACGGCCGGATCGCCGCGGGCTTCGTGATGTTCAAGGGCGTGCGCGAATGGATCTACGCGTTCAGCGCCTCGGACCCCGCACTGGTGCGCGAGTATCGCGCCACGCATGTGCTGCTCTGGGCCGGTCTGCAGCGGGCCACGGCGGCGGGCGTCACCCTCGATCTCGGTCGCACGGCGCCGGAGCAGGCCTCGCTCGCGGAATTCAAACAGCGCTGGGGTGCGGAGGCGGTACCGCTCGCGTATGATTACTGGCCCGGCGCGGGCGGCCTCGCCCAGGCCCGCCGGGACCGGGGCCCGCTGGCGCTCGCCGCCCGGGTGTGGTCGGCGCTCCCCGCACCGCTCGCGCGCCTCGGCTCGGCGCTGTACCGCTTCCTCGGGTGATCATGGAACGCTTCCTGTGGCGGCTGCGCAAGAAGGTGTTCAAGCGGTGGGCGCGCAACGCGTTCTTTCCGGGGTGGCGCGTCCGGCTGCTCCGCTGGTGCGGCTACCGCATCGGCCGCGATGTCTACATCGCCGACGACCTGCTGATCGCCGAGGAGCTGGAGGATCGCGACAACCTCACGGTCGGCGATCGGGTCAGCATCGCTCCCCGCGTCACCCTCGTGCTCTCCTCCCATCCCAATGCATCGCGCATTCGCCTCTTTGCACCGGTGAAGCGGGCGCCCATCGTCATCGAGCCGGACGCCTGGCTCGGCGCCGGGGTCGTGGTGCTTCCCGGCGTCCGCATCGGGCGTGGGGCCATCGTCGGCGCCAACAGTGTGGTCACCAGGGATGTGGAGCCGCTGCACGTCGTCGCCGGGCAACCGGCCAAGACTGTTCGGGTGTTGACACCACCGCCAGACTGGTCGTGATCCGGCTGGGCGTGCCGCCGGACATCACCGCCCGCGAGCGCTACGGCCTCGACGTGCTGGTCGATTTGTCCCGCCTCGTCGTCGTGCTGGACCCCGCGGCCGATGCGGTACGGCTCGCCGTGGTGGATGGGCCCTCCCAATCGCTGGATCAGGCGCTGCGTGACGGGGTGCGATTCGATTGCGTCTCCGATGAAGTGCATATCAGCCGAGCCGTGCTCGGCCATGTGACCGACCTGGCGGGCGCGGCCGTGGAGCAGGCGGTTACGACCGCGGATCGCCACGGCCGTGTCCCCTCGGAGGCCAATCCCCTCGTGCGACACCACCGCGAGCGCGAGCCGGTCGTGCAGGGGTGGGGGATCGAGCTGCGCACCGCAATCAGCGCCGTGGCAGGCCGGCGCCCCATACGCCTGCTGGCCCCGTGGCCGGACGGCCGGCGGTGGGCCGCCGCGATTACCCACGACTTGGATGTCGTCGCGGGCTGGCCCTTTTTCACGCTGCTGCGGCTCGCGGAGCTGGCCGGCCGGGGCCGGGGTAGGCTGGTCGCCCAGGTGCTGGGCTCCGCGCTCGCCGCCGTCGGGCGTGATCCCATCGCCGCCGGGGTCCGCGCGATCCTCGAAGCGGAGCGCGCGGCCGGTGTGTCCGCCACCTGGTTCGTGCTGAGCGGCACGCCAACGCCGGCCAGCTGGATGCGAGGCGACGTGACCTACCGTCTCGAATCTCTGAGGGCATCCCGTCTGGTGGAGGAAATTGTCCGCGGCGGCCATGAGATCGGGTTGCACGGGAGCCTAGAGACGGTCGCTGGCGCGACGCGCTTCCACGCGGAGCGGGAACGGCTGGGGCGCAGGCTCGACGCCCAGCCGAGCGGTGTCCGACAACATTTCCTGCGCATGCGGCCGGGAAGCACGCACGCCTACATGCGGCAGGCCGGGTTTCGCTACGATGCGACGTATGGGTTCCCGGATCGCAATGGATTCCGCCTCGGCGTGGCCGACATCGTTCCGGCCTGGCTCGTCGAGGGGGCAGGGGAGTTTGTCACCGTCCCGCTCGTATGGATGGACCGCGCGCTCTCCAAGTACCAAGGCGTCGACGATCCCGCGCCGCTGGTTACGGAGGCGCTCGAGCTGGCGGGGACCTGCCGCGCCGTGGAGGGTCTCTGGGTGGGGCTGTGGCACCCGAACCTCATCCCGGCCCTCGGATTTCCGGGCGCACCCGCGGCGTTCGCGCGCCTGCTCCAGGATCTGGTGCGCGGCGCTCCGTATGTCGCGCCGTTGCAACGGCTCGTGTCCTGGCGTCAGGCCCGTCGAGCGATACGCGCCCGAAGCGTCGCCCCGGACGGCAGGCTGGATCTCACGACCACCCACCAGAGTGAGTGGTCCGTGACTGTGGAAGACGAGCAGGGCAGGGCGCTCGGTGGCTGAGCGTCGGTGGTGGTGGCGTGCGCTGCAGACGGCGGTGGCGGTGGTCGTGATCGGCCTCGCGATCCGGAAGCTCGCGGCCAATTGGTCCGAGCTCCAGGCACAGTCGATTCATTGGGATGTTCGCTTTGGCTGGCTGCTGGCGGCCGTCGGGATCGTCTGGGCGGCCTACGCGCTGCTGGTGGAAGCATGGCGACGCGTGGTCGTCTCGATGCATCAGCAACTTGGCTACTGGGATGCGGCGCGCATCTGCATGGTGTCGAACCTGGGGAAGTACATCCCCGGGAAGGTGTGGGCCATCGCGGGGAATGCGATGCTCGCGCAGCAGGCGGGGGTGGCCGCCCCGGCGGCCGTCGCGGGCGCGCTCGTCCTCCAAGCGCTGGCCTTGGCCAGCGGTATTGCACTGGTGGCCGCGTTGGGACCCGCCGCGCTGCGCAGCGCGGGAAGCTGGTACGTCGCGGCCGCATTGGCGCTCGGCGTGCTGGCCCTGGCCGGGGTCGCGTTGCTGACGTCCGGCCGGGCGTTAGGAATGCTGCGCCGGTGGTGGCCGTCCACGGTGCCGATGATCCCTCCCATTCCGGTGGGCATCATGGTCGGGGCCTTCGCGGCGAATGTGGTGGCCTGGGGGGCGTATGGTCTCGCGTTCCTGTGCCTGGTACGAGGCCTGACGCCCGACATCGCTTTGAGCTGGAGCCGCGCCACGGCCGTGTTCGCCATTTCGTATCTTGTGGGTCTCATTGCGGTGTTCGCCCCGGCCGGGGTCGGGCCCAGGGAGTCGCTGTTTTATCTTCTGCTGGCCGGTCCCGTCGGGCCGAAGCTCGCCGTCGCCCTGGCGCTCGCGACCCGCGTCCTCCTGACGGTGACGGAATTGGGATCCGCGATACCGTTCCTGGTCAGGCGAAAGGGAGCTTCCCGGTGAGCCATCCGCAGCGCGCGGCCCCCGCAACCGCCCCCTACACACCGGCGCACCCCAATCTCCTCGCATTCGGGTTCCTGAGCCTGTGGATCGTGATCCTGTCCCTGCCGATGTGGAGCGGTCAGTTTCTCGCCGGACCCTACAGTGACCAGGCGACCGACGGTTACGCGATCCGCTGGTGGAGTGCGATGCAGTGGCGCGCGACCGGGCATCTCCCACAATGGAATCCGTTCCTGTTCGGCGGCCACCCGGTCTTCACGGGATTCGGGGATCTGTTCTATCCGTCGGCCTGGCTGCGGCTGGTGCTCCCAACCGCCATCGCCATGAACCTGGCCTTCGTGGTGCATTACGTCCTGGCCGGACTCTTTCTGTACTGGCTGCTCCGCCTGTTGCACGTGTCCTGGCTGGGGGCCGTCACCGGGGCGACCGCCTACCAGCTGAGCGGGGTCGTCGTCTCGCTGATGAGTCCCGGACACGACGGCAAGCTGTTCGTGACGGCGATGCTGCCGCTCATGTTTATCGGCCTCGTGCTCGCGATCCGGCATCGGAGAATCGAAGGGTACGCCCTGTTCGGGTTGGCGGTCGGCCTGGCGCTGCTCTCGCCACAATATCAAATGACGCAGTACGCGCTCGTCGCCAGCGGGGTCATGACCCTGTATCTCGCCTTCGGTGAACCGGTGGGACTCACACCCCGCGAGCGCTGGCTCGCGGTGGGCGGGGCGGCCGGAGGCGTCGTGCTGGGCTTCGGGGTCTCGATGATACAGGTATTGCCCTTCTTCCACTCCATCCCGTTCGGGACTCGCGCCGAGGCAGGCGGATACGCGTGGTCCACTTCGTACGCCATTCCTTGGAGTCACGTTCCCGAGTTGTTGCTCTCCGGGTTCACTGGATATGGGCACCAAGGGGCAACCTACTGGGGACCGAACGGCCTCAAGTTCCATAGTGAATACTTGGGTCTCCCAGTGCTGGCTCTTGCGGCGGTGGGTGTTTCCAGCCCTCGTCGTCGATTGGTGTGGTGGTTAGGTGCGGTCGGTCTGTTGTTCCTCCTCGTGAGCCTTGGCGGTGCAACGCCCTTCTACAGGTTGTGGTTCACGCTCGTTCCGTACGTTAACAAGACGCGCGCGCCGGGGATGGCGCTGTACGTCGTGGCGTTTGCGGTCTCGTCGCTCGCCGCCCTGGGCGTCGAGCGCTTGGAGCGCGGGGAAGGGAAGCGCGTGATGCAGGGTGCCCTAGCGGCGGCCGGGTTGACCGCCCTGCTCGCCGGAGCGGGCATCTTCGGCTCCGTCGCTGCCGCTCTGGCGCGCGTCGCCCAGCACGACGCCTCGGCGGCCCAGTCCGGGATCATGGTTGGAGCCCTGGGCAGCGCCCTCGGATTGGGTGTGCTCGCGACGATCGTCCTGGCCTTCTTGCGGGGGCGTCTCCAACCCGCGGCGTTCGCGATGCTGCTGGTGCTCGTTGTGGGCGCCGATCTCTATCGGGCAGGGCGCGGCTTCTGGCAATGGAGCCGGCCGGAGCAGCATTCATTCCGCACCGACCTCCTCGTGCAGCATCTGCAGGCCACGCCGCAGCCATTTCGCGTCCTGGACACCGGCGTGTACCCCGGGGACCTGCTGGTCCGTCACCAGGTGTCGCAAGTGCTGGGGTATTCGGGGGTGGAGCTAGGCGATTACGACGAACTCCTGGGCGGTCGCAATGAATGGCGCCATCTCAGGTCCAGCACCCATCTGTGGGAGCTGCTCGCAGTCCGATACGTCCTGCTCACCGATTCGACCCGCGTCACAGGCTATCATCTCGTTTCGGGTCCGGTTCCCACCGCGACGGGGAGAAGCGGCTATCTGTACGAGGCGGATTCGGTTCCCCCGTACGCTCGCGTGGTACCAGCAGCGATGAAAGGCGATACCGGGGAAGTCATTCCTACGCTGCTCGATCCACGCCTCGACTACAACCTGTTGGTCGTCTTCGACCGGTTCGAACCCGTCGACCCGCTGCCGCTCGTGGATCAGCGCTTGCCGGCACTGAGCCCGTCTCACGCGACGTTCAGCCATTGGTCGCCGGGGCGCATGAGCCTGCAACTTGATCCCCCGCCACCGGCGCCGAGCTATCTGCTGATCGCCGAAAACTGGTATCCGGACTGGCACGCGACCGTGGACGGACACCAGGCCCAGGTTCTGCGCGGTGACCACAGCTTCATTACCGTCGTCGTGGCGGCGGGAACGCGGCGGGTCGAGCTCGTGTTCGCGTCCCGGGACTACGCTCGGGGCCGCCAGATCACCTGGGCATCCCTGCTACTGCTCGCCACGTGGCTGGGGGCCGGGATGGTACTCGGAAAGCGGGCACGCCAGCGTGGCTGAGCGGGCCTTGGTCGTCATTCCGACCTACAACGAAGCGGCCAACCTGCCCAACCTGGTGCCGCAGATCCTGGCGCAGGATCCGCGGCTCGAGGTTCTGATCGTCGATGATGCCTCGCCCGATGGTACCGGCCGCGTGGCCGACGATCTGGCGCGGGGCACCCCGCGGGTTCATGCGTTACATCGCGAAGCGAAGCTGGGGCTCGGCACCGCGTATCTCGCCGGTTTCCGCTGGGCGTTGGAGCGAGGCTATGATTTCGTGTTCGAAATGGATGCCGACTTCTCCCACGACCCGACGCATCTGCCGGACTTCCTGCGGGCGGTCGTCACCGCCGACCTGGTCCTCGGCTCCCGCTACCTGGCCGGGAAAGTCACGGTGGTGAATTGGCCGATCGGGCGGCTGATGTTATCCTACTGGGCAAACGTGTACGCCCGCTGGCTCACGGGGTTGCGCATTTGGGACTTGACGGGCGGGTTCAAGTGCTTTCGCCGTCGAGTGCTGGAAACGATTGACTTGTCGAAGGTTCACTCGAACGGCTATGCCTTCCAGATCGAGATGAGCGTACGCGCATGGCGAAAAGGGTTCAAGCTGGCCGAAGTGCCGATCGTGTTCGTCGATCGCACCGAGGGGCAAAGCAAGATGAACCGCAAGATCGTCCGCGAAGCGATCTGGGTCGTGCCGCGCCTGCGACTCATGACCTGGTTCGGGCGCATCTAAGCGGGCTCGTCGTCTACAAGATGACGGGGTCGGGCAACGACTTCGTCATGGTCGACAGCCGGTCGACCGCTCCCGCCGATTGGTCCGTGGAAGACATCCGCCGCGTGTGTGCTCGGGGCACCGGTGTGGGGGCCGATGGCCTCGTTTTCGTGGGGCCTGGCGAGCGGCCCGGGGCGGCCCGCATGGTCTTCTACAACCCCGATGGATCCCACGCAGCCATGTGCGGCAACGCCGCCTTGTGCAGTACCCGGCTGGCGGCCCTGCTCGGATTGGGGAATCCGTCCGGGATGCTCCTCGAAACCGACGCCGGGGTCTATGAGAGTCGCTGCGCGTCGGCTGATCATCAAGCCGAGCTGCACCTGGCGCCGGTCGAGCGGCCCTCAGAGCCGGATGTTCGACTCGCCCCGGGGGAGCTGCGATCCGCCTTGGCCACGGTCGGGGTGCCGCACCTGGTGGTTCAGGTCGAGAATCTCGAAGCGATCAATCTGATGGGGCGTGGTCGGGCGTTACGGCTCGATCCCGGGCTCCAGCCCGCCGGCGCCAACATCAATTTCGTCGCCTCGACGGGACAACGATGCGTTTGGGCCATGCGGACCTACGAGCGAGGCGTGGAGGCGGAAACGCTCGCTTGCGGAACCGGTGCCGTGGCGGCCGCCTGTATCCTTCGCGAATGGGGCCAGAGCGAGCTTCCGGTGACGTTCATGACACGTACGGGGCTCCCGCTTACGATTCGGGCTACACGCGGACGCCATGGGCGATACGACGACGTGTGGCTAGAGGGGCAGGCAGAGCTTGTGTTTAGAGGAGTGTTGAGCTCTTAGGTGCTTATCCACACCCGTACACCAGTCAACTTAACATAACATCTATTATACGAAGTTAGACCACAAGGTTAGTGCGCCCCCTTCGTAAGCTCCCCAAGCCTGGCCTTGGCTTCGTACGCCGAGGCCGTTGAGTCGAGCTTCGTGACGATCTCCTGGTAGGCACGGCGCGCGCGCGCCGTGTCCCCCGCGGACAACCATGCTCGACCGGCATCAGAGAGGAATCCCGCCTTCAAGAACGGCATCCGCGTGTTGCGTGCCGCCTCCTCGTAGGCTTCTCCCGCCTCCGTTGAATGGGCCAGGTTTTCGTACGCCGCCCCCAGCAGCCCATACGCCTGCGCCTGGTAGGCAGGCGCGGCGCCCGGCGCGAAGTCCTTCAACACCTGAATCGCCTGCTGGCTCTGTCCCTGGGCAAGACGCACCTGTGCCAACAGCACTGACGCTTCG
This sequence comes from uncultured Gemmatimonadaceae bacterium, assembly GCA_964599725.1. GTDB lineage: Bacteria > Gemmatimonadota > Gemmatimonadetes > Gemmatimonadales > GWC2-71-9 > DASTHG01. The sequence goes on from CAZRGT010000005.1 coordinate 16,182, forward strand.
TTCGCCGAACGGGTGCCGGAGTAGTTCTCGGTAATGCGTGACAGCTCGCTGGCGGCCAGAGCAAAATTCTTCGCATCCAGCGCGAATCGCGCGGCATTGAGCTGCTGACTCGCCGTGCGCTCGCTCTGCCGGGTGGATAGAAGCTTCCAGCCGAACAGGCCGGCCGCAATCACCAGCATCGTGGCACCCCACGAAACGAGCTGCCGATGCCGACGGATCCACTCTAGGAACGCCTCACCACGCTCCGGGTGAGCCGCTCCCGCCGTCGTTGGTACCGATGTCCCCACGCCTGGACCGCCCTTTCCGCTACCAGAATGTTTGCGCCGGGCCCCCGATGCCCCTGGGGCGACTCGAACGCCCGGCCAACGGTTTAGGAAACCGCTGCTCTGTCCATGCTGAGCTACAGGGGCGTAAGCTGCGAAATGTAATGGGGTTATGCGGCAGGTATCAAGGTCTTCCTCAATAGCGAATCAGCGCCTCCACGCGGTGAGGCGCGAGCAGGTTACGGCCCGCGAGAAACCCGAGCTCGATCAGGAAGCTGAACCCGGCAATCTCCGCGCCTCGACCCCGCACCAGTCGTCCAGCCGCCTCCGCGGTTCCACCGGTGGCGAGCAGGTCGTCCACAACCAGGACCCGGTCTCCCGCCCCGATCGCGTCGGCGTGCATCTCAAGCGCGTCCGTGCCATACTCGAGCGTGTACTCCACCCGCTGGCGCGTCGCAGGCAGCTTGCCCGGCTTCCGGACCGGCACCAGCCCCGCCCTGAGCTGCAAGGCGATCGGGGCCCCAAACATGAACCCGCGAGACTCGATCGCCACGACCCGTGTGACTCCCAGGTCGCGATACGGGTCGGTCATGCCCTGCGTTGCGAGGTCGAACAGGTTGGGATCGAGCAGCACGGGGGTGATGTCCTTGAAGATGATCCCCGGCTTTGGGAAGTCTGGTATGTCACGCACAGCTCGTTGAATGGTGGATGGGTCAATCATTTCACACCAAATGGTTTGGGAAGCTTGATATCATGTGCAACATCCTCTTTTTCCACACACTCGACGATGGCCGTACTGGGCCCTCTGGCTAGATGGGCCTCCAGCCTGTCCACCGCCTGGTCCGGACCGCGCGCCAGGACCTCCACCGACCCATCGGGCAGATTCCGAACGAAGCCCTCCAACTGGAGCACGCTGGCTTCCCGCAGCACGAACCACCGGAATCCCACGCCCTGCACACGCCCCCGCACCAGGAAGCGCGCCGTGGTGACCCGAGCCGTCACTTCGCATCCTGGCGAGCCGCCTCCCGCCGTCGATGCCGGAGGACGTAGACGGTGATTCCCAGCGTCACCACCGGCACCACGACCAGCAACGCGCGCGTGACGTACCGCTGCACATCTTCGTTGCGCAGCACGTCCTCGTGACGACCCAGGAAATATCCGATCCAGGTGAGTACGGCGCACCAGACCAGCGCGCCGAGCCCCGTGAATGTCACGAATTGCAGCAGCGGCATGCGGGCGATCCCCGCCGGGATGGAGATCAGGTGGCGGATCACGGGCAAGAGCCTGCCCACCAGGGTGCTGATGGGACCATGAGAGACGAAGAATCGCTCCGCCCGCTCGAGCGAGCGTTCCGACAGCAGCACGTAGCGTCCGAATCGTCGCACGAAGGCACGCCCCAGGAGGTGCGCTACCCAGTAGTTGGCCAAGGCGCCCATGATGCTCCCGATCACGCCGCACGCGAGGACGATCCAGAGGTTCATTTCGCCCTTGGCGATCCAGTAGCCCGCCGGGGGCATCACCAGCTCGCTGGGCACCGGAAGAATCGAGCTCTCCATGGCCATCAGCGCCACGATCCCCGGATACCCGAGATCCAGGAGCGTATGCAGCAGCCAGTCGATCAACCGCTCAAGCATCGAAGCCGTGCTCTCCCAGCAGCGGAACGAACAGCGCGGCCCCGAGCGGCGTCTGCCGGATGCCCTCGGCCGCCCGCTCGATCAGCGTCAACGTCTGTGCCCCGCGATCGCCGACCGGAATCAAGAGCCGGCCTCCCAAGGCAAGCTGTTCCACGAGCGGCGTCGGGATCTCCGGCCCTCCAGCGGCGACGAGGATCGCATCATAGGGCGAGTAGGCGCTCCATCCCAGGGTCCCGTCCCCCAGCAGCACCGAGGCGTTGCGAACGCCGGCGGCGCGCAGCGCGCGCTGCGCGTTCTCGGCCAACGCGCGCACACGTTCGACGCTGAACACCTGGGACACAATGAAGGCAAGCAGCGCGGCCTGGTACCCCGAACCGGTCCCAACCTCCAGCACCCGCTCGCGACCCGTGAGGTGCAGCGCCTCAAGGTAGCGGGCCTGGGTGAACGGCTGGGAGATCGTCTGCCCCGCCCCGATCGGCAGCGCGCCGTCCTCGTAGGCGCGATGCCGCACCGCTTCGGGGACGAACAGGTGCCGCGGGGTCTCGGCGAACGCCCGCAGCACGGCCAGGTCCTGGATCCCCTGGTCCCGCAGGCGCTCGACCAATCTGGCGCGATACCCGCCGAAGGTATCGGCGCTCGCCCCTAGGTTCCCAGGCTCCATGCGCGCACGACTTCCAGCAGGTTGTAGTTGGTCAGGTCGACGTGCAGCGGCGTCACGGAAATGAAGCCTTCGCGCACCGCGTGAAAATCGGATTCCTCGCCGCCGGACCAGGTGACACGCCCGCCGCCGATCCAGTAGATCTCGCGCCCCCACGGGTCCTTCATCCGCGCGATTTCCTCGTGAAAGACCCGGCTGCCGAGGCTCGTCACCTTCACGCCGCGCACCTGATCTCCCGGTATCGGCGGCAGGTTGACGCTCAGCAACGTGTCCCGCGGAAACTGGTCGACGGCGATGATGCGGCTGATGAGACGCTTGAGACCCGCGCCGTGACTCTCCAGGTGTTCCAGGTCGAAGCTGCCGTACGAGATCGCGACACTGGGAATCCCAGCCGCCAGCCCCTCCATCGCCGCCGCCACGGTTCCGGAGTAGAGCACGTCTTCGCCCATGTTGGGACCGTGATTGACCCCCGAGAGAACGAAATCCGGCTTCTCTGGCAGCAGCGCATCCAGCCCGAGCAGGACGCAGTCGGTCGGCGTCCCATCCACCTGGTAGGCGCCATCACTGCGGAGGGTGGCGCGGAGCGGCCGGTGCAGGGTGAGCGAATGGGACGTGGCGCTCTGCTCTCGGTCGGGGGCGATCACCGTGACCTGCCCGAGATCGCCGCAGGCGTCGGCGAGCACGGCAAGCCCCCGAGCCAGAATGCCGTCGTCGTTGCTCAGCAGAATGTTCATGCTGCTCCGCGCAGATAGCGCGCGAAGACGCGGGCCACCTTCCATCCGTCGCCCCAATGCCGGAAGTGGCTCGGCGAGCCGTTGTAGATCGTCGGGACGTCCACCGAGATCACGTGAAACCCGCCGCGCAACGCCGCCAGGAGAAAGCCGGCTTCATAGTCGTAGCCACGGTACACGGCAAGCAGCGGCTGCAAGACGGTCGCCAAGGCTCCGGTGAACGCCCGGAATCCGGTCTGGGCATCGGGGATAGCCGCGCCGGCCACTCGTGACGCCACGCTGGCCGACAGCCAGTTCGTCGCCCGGCGCGCCAGCGGCATCGATCCGCCGCGCGTGCGGGCCCCGAGCACGAGATCAGCCTCCTGGCGCTGCAACGGCTCCGTCAGTCGTGGCAACATCTCCGGAGGATGCTGACCGTCGGCATCCAAAGTCGCCAGCACGGCGGCACCATCGGCGACGGCCCGGCTGATGCCACTGGCCAGTGCGGCGCCCTTTCCCTGATTCCGATCGTGGACGATGATCGTGGCCCCCCCCTCCGTCGCGGCAGCCGCGGTCCCGTCAGTCGAGCCGTCGTCCACAACATAGATGGTGGCGCCGGGCAGCGCTCGACGGACGCCGGACACGACAGCGCCCACCGTTGGCGCCGCCTGGTAGGCCGGCACGATGACCGCGAGCGGCCGGGACGTGTCAGCGCCCGCCATGAGGCGGCGCGCCACCGTCGAGCAGCGCGAGGATGGCCTTGAGCTCCGCGCGCAGGTCTTTGACCGTTTCTGTCCCCAGGGCTCGCCGTGCTTCGGGCTTCAGCTCGCCGGAACGCCGATACTGCTCGATCTTCGCCCGCGCGCCCTCGATCGTGTACTTCTCGGTGTACAGCAAGTGCTTCACGAGCATGATCAGTTCGATCTCCCGCCGCTGGTACACACGATTCCCCGAGCGGTTCTTGGCCGGATTCAGGAACCGGAACTGGCTCTCCCAATAGCGCAGCACGTGCGGCTTGAGATCGGTCAGCTGGCACACCTCGCCGATCGAGAAGAATTCTTGCACCGGATGCGGAACGCTCATCGCCACTGCTCCGGTTTGGGAGCCCGATCCATCAGATCCGTGATGGCCTGTCTCGGCGACTTGCCCTGAAACAGGATCTCACTCACCTGACGCGCGATCGGAAGCTCCACCCCATGGCGCTCGGCCAACGCCACCGCCGTGCGCGCCGTCGTCACGCCTTCGGCCACCGTCTTGCGAGCCGCCAGCAAGTCCTCGAGCCGGCGTCCCTGTCCCAGCTCGACGCCGAGGGAGCGGTTGCGGGACAACCCCCCGGTGGCCGTGAGCACCAGGTCGCCCAGCCCCGCCAATCCGGCGAAGGTGAGGGCGTCTGCCCCCAGGACCAATCCGAGGCGCGTCAACTCGGCCAGGCCCCTTGTGATCAACGCGGCCCGCGGATTGTAGCCGAGCCCCAGCCCCTCCGCGATCCCGGCCGCCAACGCGATCACGTTCTTCAGAGCCCCCCCCAGCTCCACCCCGATGACGTCGGTGTGCGAGTACACGCGAAAAGTCTGCGTCGAGAATACCTCCTGGGCCCGACACGCCACTGCATGATCGTGTGCCGCCGCCACCACGGCGGTCGGCTGCCGCTGGTAGACCTCCTGAGCGAACGAAGGCCCCGACAGCACCGCCACCGGCGTGCGTGGCCCGAACACCTCCGTCAGGACCGTGGACAGCCGCTCCTGACGTTCGGGCTCGAGCCCCTTGGAGACATTGACGACCAGGGGTGTCCCGCGAGCGGCACTGGCGACCTCGGTCATGACCGCTCGCACGGCCTGGGACGGGGCCGCACATACGATCACCTCGGCGTCGCGGGCCGCCGCGGATACGTCGCCCGTGGCCCGCAATCCGGGGGCGAGCGGCGAGTCCGGGAGGAACGTCCGGTTGACGTGGTCGCGGTTGATACCCTCCACCACGTCTGCCTCGCGGGCCCAGATTGTCACCGGGAACGGCTTCCGCGCCAGGAGGTCGGCGAGCGTCGTTCCCCACGCCCCTGCCCCGATGACCGCAACGCGCGGCCCGCTCACGCGAGATCCTTGCGAGTGCGAAACCGGTTCTCGGTGCCGGCCAGGAGACGCCGGATGTTGGCCCGGTGCGAGAAGATGATGAGACCGGCCAGCGCCACACTGGCCACGAGCGTCGCCCGGGCGTCGGGGCGCGTGAGGTACACCAGCAGCGGGAACGCGGCGGCGGTGAGCATTGACGACAGTGAGACGTAGCCCGTTCCCCACAGACACACGGCCCAAATGGGAAGCGCGATCGCCACCGCCAGCGGGGCAAGCGCCAGAAACATCCCCGCGGCCGTCGCCACGCCCTTGCCGCCCTTGAAGGCGACGTAGGGTGAGAAGATATGGCCCAGGACGGCCGCAAGGCCCAGCGCCACCGCGCTCCAGGGACCGCCTCCCGCCTGTGGGGCGAACAGGGCGACCGGAATCGCGCCTTTGGCAATGTCGATCAGGGCAACGGGAATCGCCCAACCCCATCCGAGCACCCGGTAGACATTCGTCGCTCCCAGGCTCTTGCTGCCGTGCTGGCGCAGGTCGATGCCACGCGTCAGGCGGCCCGCGAGATACGCCGTGGGCGTCGCCCCAACCACGTAAGCGGCCAGGAGCCACAACGCGAGCGTCACCGGCGGCGCTCCTGGCGCTTGCGCCGAAACCGCAGGTTCACTGGTGCGCCCGTGAACGCCCAGGCTTCGCGAAACCCGTTGACGAGGTAGCGGGAGTAGGACTCCGGAATGGCATCGGGGCGATTGGCGACGATGGCGAAGCGAGGCGGTGCCGTCCCGATCTGCGACGCGTAGAACAACCGCACCGACTCGCCCACCGGCTGCGGGGGCTGCTGGCGGCGCACCAGCGCCTCGAGCACCCGGTTCACTTCCGCCGTGGGCACCCGTTTCTGCCGCTCACCCGCCACGGTCAGGATGAGGTCAAAGAGCTTCGTGGCCCGCTGGCCCGTCTTGGCCGAGACGTACAGGAACGGGATGAAGTTGAGGAACGGCGCCTTGGCGGCAAGCTCCTGCTCTCCCCGAATCGCCGTATTCGCGTCCTTCTCTTCGATCAAGTCCCATTTGTTCACGGCGACGATCACGCCCGCGCCTCGTTCCCAGGCGTCCCCGATGATCTTGAGATCCTGTGCGTGCATGCCGTCCTTGGCGTCCACGACCAGAACGCACACGTCGGCACGCTCCATCGCCCGGGCGGTCCGGAGCGTCGAGTAGAACTCGATGTCGTCCTCGACTTTGGCGCGCTTGCGCAGCCCGGCGGTGTCGATGAACACCAATCGGGTATCACCGTGCATCAGCGGCGTGTCGATCGCGTCGCGCGTCGTTCCCGGCTCTTCGGCGACCACCATCCGGTCGGTGCCCAGCAACCGGTTCAAAAGGCTCGACTTGCCCACGTTGGGACGTCCGACGATCGCGACCTGCACCGCAGCCGCGTCGGTATCCGCTTCCCCCGCCGGCAACAACCCGGTGACCTGATCGAGGAGGTCTCCCGTGTTCTTCCCGATCGCCGCCGAGACCGGGAATGGATCGCCGAGCCCGAGCTCGTAGAACGCCAGGTGGCGCTGGTCGTCCGGGAGCTGATCCGCTTTGTTGGCCACCACCAGGAGGGGTCGCCTGACGGCCCGCAACAATTGCGCGATCTCCCGCTCCGCCGGATGCACACCGGCCTCCACATCCACGACCAACAGCACCACGTCGCTCTCGGCCAGTGCGACCTCTACCTGGGCCCGAATGGCCCGGCTCAAGGCATCCGACGCACCCGGTACCAGGCCGCCGGTGTCGACCAGCCAGAACTTCCGCCCATTCCATTCCGCCATGGCGAAGTGTCGGTCCCGGGTGACGCCGGGACGGGCGTCGACGATCGCTTCGCGGCGGCCGATGAGCCGGTTGAACAACGTCGACTTACCCACGTTGGGGCGCCCGATCAGCGCGACGGTTGGTGCTCCGCTCATCTGCGCCCCTGCCCGGCGGATTGACGGGTGGGCGGATGGGCGGATGGCGCGGGCGCACTCAAGGCATCGGCGAAATCGTGGGAGAACCGGATCTCCATCGGCACACGCCCCGCCAGATCGTGGGCCTCCATGTCGTCGATGAAGCGCAAGTCGTCATTCACCGACTCCGCGGGGAGCAAGGCCAGATCCACGTCGTGCCGCGACGCGAGCACCTGCTGCAGCGCGGCCCCCGGCAACAGCCCCGCGGTGGTGACTGAACGCCCGAACAGCGTGTTCTCGACGGGGATGACCTCGAATGTGGCGCCGGTCTCCGCCTCGAGTGCGGCGAGGACCTGCGGCATCAGCGGGGCCATCGCTGTCCCGGTTGTCACCGCGATCCGCTTCCCCCGCCAGCCACCGTAGCCGCCATGCGCCGCAGCAATCCGAGTTTGCAGATAGCGCACGGCGCCCACCCCATTCTCCCGTTGCTCGAAATCCCCGTACCAGGCGGCCGCCGGCAGGGGGACCCCGGCCTGGAGATAGAGGTCGTCCGCCCCGAAGCACCACGGATGACCGCGTTCCGCCACCGCCCGTGTGGCCCATTGATCCACGATGGCCAGCGCGGGGTGACATTCCTCCGCCTCGAGAGGACGCACCAGGCGGTGCTTGCTGAACTCCGTCAACGCCACCGGGACGACCGAGACGGACAGCACGGCGCCCCCCAAGCCGTACAGGTCGCGCAGGGTTCGCTCGAGCTGGGTCCCATCGTTGACCCCGGGCACCAGGACGACCTGGGTGTGGAATCGAATCCCCTGCCCACCGAACAGTCTCAGCTGCGAGACAATCTCGGGAGCCTCCGGGTTGCGCAGCAGCCAGCGGCGCACCACCGGGTCCGTCGCGTGCACCGAGACGTACAGGGGCGACAGGCGGTATTCCACGATGCGCGCTTCGTCCCAGGGCTTGAGATTGGTGAGCGTCGCGAAATTGCCGTAGCGAAACGACAACCGATAGTCGTCGTCCCGAATGTAAAGCGTCGATCGCATTCCGGCCGGATTGCCGTCGACGAAGCAGAAATCGCAGTGGTTGGCGCAGCGGCGAATCCGCGGCGGCTCGAGCACGACCCCCAGCGGCATTCCTTCCGGACGCTCGATATCGTACTCGAGCTCCTCCCCGGTGGGGAACCGCGCGCGCAGTACGAACGCCTCGTCCGCCGCGAGGAATTCCCAATCCAGGAAATCCTCCAGCGGTCGCTCGTTGATGGCCAGCAGCTCCGTCCCGGCCTGGAGCCCCAATTCGGCGCCGAGGGAATCCGGCGCCACCTCTTGCACGCGCAGCACGACGGTTGTCCGGTAGTTAAAGCGGTTTCTCACGCCGAGCGTCGCAAACTCAACGCCGGCTGAAGCTTGAGCAACCGCTAATATCGCCTAGGCGCGACGATAGCGCCAGCCGACGCTGCCCCGAGCCCGAGGCGTCGTTGTGCGTCTTCCACGGCGATGAACAGCTGATCGAACGAATCGATCACGAACAACACGCGCTGCAGTCGGTCGATCTCGAACGGCTGCGCCAGGACCGCCTCGAGGTCGAAGGGGCGCCGGTCGCACTGAGGCCCGAGTGCGTTGGCGGCATCGGCGTGTGACGAGATCAGGCCACTGCCGTAGACCTTGATATCACCCCACTCTCGGATCAGCCCGAATTCCACCGTGAACCAGAACAACCGAGCCATCGCCTGCACCTGCTGCTCCGTTTCGGCCAGGCACGCACCGGCACCGAACCGCTGCAGAAACGAGGCGAAGACCGGATGCACGTGCAGCGGTACGTGCCCGAATACGTCGTGGAAGATGTCCGGCTCCGGCAGATAGTCGAGCTGCGTCCGCGGACGCATGGTCACCGTCGTCGGGAAACGCCGCTCTGCCAGACACCCGAAGAACTCTCGGGCCGGCAGGAACCCCGATACCGGTACCGCCGCCCAACCTGTCCCCACGGCCAAACGCCGGTTGACGTCCTGGAGGTCCGGCACACGATCCGGTCCCAACCCGATCCGCTCGGCGCCCTCGAGAAAGAGGTGGCTCCCCGTTCGCCGCAGGGCCGCCATACGACGCTCGTAGAGCAGTGCCCACACGGCGTGCTCCTCCTCCGTGTAACCATCCCAATCCTGGGTAATGAAGCGTGGTGGGGCGGCAGCAGCCGCTGGTGCGTCCTCGTGCATGGTCCCTTCCCTTTCCGGGTGACAGGAAACGAAATGCGGCCCGTGGAATCACGGGCCGCGGTGGCTGCTCGGGTTGGCGCTACGGCTCAGCTACGCAAACGCCCCCGGCGCCGGCCCGTGATTCGGGTCGGACGATAGGTATAGGCGTAAGGACGCACGTGGCTCGTCATGCGATCAGAGCGGGCGATGGGATTCGAACCCACGACGTCCAGCTTGGGAAGCTGGCATTCTACCCCTGAATTACGCCCGCGTGCCCCCCTAAGATGTTTGAACCGTGAGATCGAGTCAACGCCTCTCACTCTTTGTGATATCGCCACGCGATGATGCCGGTGCCGGTCGCCCGCAGCTGGAACGCGTGCGTGCCGCTGGCTTCGAGGGCCGGCACCTCGAGCGTCTGGGTCGCCAGCACCGTCCCGTCGGAGCTCAACAACTCGAACGCGACCGTGTGCGGTGTACTCGGTTGCTCATGATAGTTCGTGACCAATCCGCGGATCGTGGCACTCGAGTCACCCGGACTGAAGCTGCCCACGCTGATCTCCACCGGCAGCAGCGAATCGGCGAGGATGACATAGTGCAGCGCCGAGTCCGTGCGCCCCTTGATCTGCCATGCCTGTGCCACGAGCCGCAGGGCGCTACGGTTCATGGGGTCCAGGACCACGAGGCGCTGGGCCATCGCGAGCATCTTGTCCGGGTCGTGCAGGGCCAGGTAGGTGTTCGAGAGATTGTACAAGCCGTCCCGGCTCTGCGGGGCGCGCTGCAACGCGGCCTCGAACGCCTGCGCCCCCAGCTGGTAGTTGGTCTGGGCGGCCGCATTGCGCTCCTTCATAGCCTGGCCGGCCACCGAATCGCAGTCGACCGTGATCTTGCGGCGCTGCACCGCCGTCAGGGTCCGCCCGCCCCGGCGCTCAGTCCGGCAGCTGGTGCTCGTGGCGGCGGTATCGGGCCATGGCGGCGCGGCATTGTAGACCGAGACACCCGTGTTGATCAGGCTGACCGGATCCACTAAATCCGGATGAGCGATGATCTCCCGATACACGGACATCGCCGAGTCCAGGTGCCCGGCGGCCGCCAGCACGTCACCCAGTCGCGTCAGCGCCTGCGCGTCGTTCGGCGCGCCACGCAGGTACTCCGCATATGCGGCCGCGGCCGAATCGTACTGATGCGCCATGTAGAACGCGTTGCCCATGTTGAAGATCGCGTCCTTTTTCGCGACAGAATCCTTCGGGGCGCTGGCGCTCTGGACGGCGAGTCGGAAGAAGCGGGCTGCCGAATCGGGCTGCCCGGCGTTGAAATAGGCCGTGCCCAAGATCGTGTAGGTCTGCGGCTCGGCATCGTACACCAGGATCGCCCGCCGGAACGCCGCGATCGCGGAATCGTAGCTTTGGGCGTTCAAGGCCGTGACCCCGGCGTTGAACGCGGGCACCCACAACGCGTTACGACGATAAAACAGGATATCATCATGGCAGGCGGGCATCAGTGCCTCCGCCTTCCGGAACGCGGAATCCGCTCCAGCCACATCGTCGCGGGCCACGTAGTAGCGCGCCAGGTAGTACCAGGCGGCTGGATTCTTGTCCTGGCCTTCACTGGTCAGCGCCTGCGTGAGCCTCTGCTCCGCATCTCGCAGGTCCTTCTCACGTTGATCGTCGAAACGCGTCTCGGAAGCGCTCTTGAGAAACAACACGCCGCTGTTCACCAGGCGGTGGCGCGGCTTGATGTCGCACTTGGGGGCCAGCCAGGGGATCTGGCCCGTGGCGATGACCGGCGTGACGGCAAGGGCGGCGAGGATCCTCCAAACGAGCTGCGGTCGCATGTGGTCTACTCCTTCGCGTTCGCGATCAATGCTTCAGCGCTCCGCTGTGCGGCGCGCGCCACTTCCAGCGGCGCCTGCCCCAGCGCTTGAGCGGCTGCAAGGACGTCCTCATACTCCGGTTTCACCCGGGGGAGGGCCCCGGGGGCCGTCTCCAATACCTTGACGCGCACCTGGACATCGCCGCCGAGTCGCACGGTCACCTGTCGCCGCGGCAGGGTCACCCGTTCTACGTGGGCCCGGCGCACGCCGGCGGTGGTGCTGTGACGGAACAACGCCGCCGTCACCGCGTCCACCCGCGCGTCTTCCACCACAACCTCGCACCGGAACCCGGTGCGCCCCTTCTTCATCTGCACCGGCCACGTCTGGACGTCAAGCGCGCCGGCATCCAGCACCGCCTGCCGTAACGGTTCGACGTATTCGGGGCTCAGGTCGTCGATGTCGGTCGCGAGCACGGCGACCTGCCCCGCTTCCGCCGCCGGCTCCGCCAACAGGATCCGGAGGGCATTGGGATAGTGGTGCGGATCGCGCGAGCCGGCACCCCAACCGCTCCGGACCAGGCGCCAGCGCGCCGGCGGCGGCCCCTCCGACAAGACCCGCAACAGGGCCGCGCCGGTCGGCGTGGTCGCCTCGCCTTCCACAGGGCCCGCCGCCGTCACTTCCAGCCCTTCGAGCAACAGCGCCGTGGCGGGCGCCGGGACGGGCAGACGTCCGTGGGCCGCTTCGACCCACCCGTTCCCCACGGCAACCGGCCGATGATACACCGCGTCCACGCCGAGCAGCTCGAACCCCTCGATCGACCCGACGATGTCGAGCACGGCGTCCACGGCCCCCACTTCGTGCAGATGGACGCGCTCGGCGGGCACGCCATGCACCTGGCCTTCGGCTGCACCAATCAGGCGGAAGGCGCGGACGGCCCGCTCCTTGACCCAGGCCGAGACGGGAGCCCGCTCCACCAGCGTGACCAGCTCGGCGACGTGCCGGCCGTGCGGCTGCTCAGGGATCACGAATTCGATCTGACGACAGCCGATCTCCGCGCGGCGCACGTCGCGGATCGACACCTTCACGCCGGCCAGACCGAGCCGGCCGGGAAGTTGTTCGAGCCACGTCGCCGGCACGCCGAGGGAGAGCAAGGCGCCTAACGTCATGTCGCCGCTGATGCCGGCGCTGGGGTCGATGATCGCGATGGACATGGCCGAAGTGGCCAAATATAAATGGCCTAGGCCCGGTAGAGCCACCCGGCACCGGTATTGAACAAAACCACGGTATCGGCCGGTTGTATGGCTCCCCGCCCCAGCAGGATCCGAGCTCCCGCCAGTGTCGCACCACCCTCCGGCGCGGCATCGATGCCCTCGACCCGCATCAGCTGCTCCGCCGCCTCCGTCAATTCCGGGTCCGACACGGCGACCGCCCCGCCACCGCTCTCGCGCAGGGCCGTCAGGACCAAGCGATCGCCGAACGGACCCGGCACCCGCAGGCCCGCGGCTACAGTGTGGGGATCGGGCCACGCCGTGCAGCGATCCGCTCCCTGCTCGAACGCCTGCACCACCGGCGCACATCCGGTCGCCTGCACCGCGTACATGCGGGGCAAGCGACCGTCGATCCAACCGGCATCGCGCAGCTCGTTGAACGCCTTCCACATGCCGATCAATCCTGTGCCGCCTCCGGTCGGGTATACGATCACATCGGGAATGGTCCAGCCCAATTGCTCTGAGAGTTCCAAACCCAGCGTTTTCTTCCCTTCGATTCGATACGGCTCTCTCAGCGTGGCAACATCGACGGCCCCGCTCTCGCTCGCCCACGCTCGCGCGGCGCGGCCACAATCCCCGATGTGGCCGTCGATCAGGACCAACTCGGCGCCATAGGAGCGGATCTGCACCAGGATCGGGGTGGGCGTGGTCCGAGGCGCATAGACGCGGGCAGGCACTCCAGCGCGCGCGGCATAGGCTGACAAGGCGATCCCGGCGTTCCCGGCCGTCGGCACGACGAACCGCGTGGCGCCCGCCAGGCTCGCTCGCGTTACGGCAGCCGCCAGCCCTCGCGCTTTGAACGAGCCCGTGGGATTGACCGATTCATCCTTGACCAGCAACCGTCCGAATCCTGCGCTGCGGGCCAGCCGCGCCGCGTCCAACAACGGCGTGCCCCCTTCTCCCAGACTGATGGCCTGCTCGTCCGCATCGAGCGGCAACCACTCGCGGTAACGCCACATGGTCCACGGGCGATCGACGGTGACCCGCTTCACGGACACTGGGGGAGCGGCGCTCAGCCGCACGAGATACGGCGCCCCACACGCCTCGCACACGGTGGGCAGGCCGTCGCTCCCTCGACGCGCATGGCAAACGGAGCACTCGAGCGACCACCGGTGGGCGTTCACCGGTGCACCAGGCGATCAATGACGCGTTCCGCCAGGGCGCGTGAGAAGCCCGGCAGCGCCGCAATCTCCTCCGGGGTCGCCGTGCGCACGCCGGCCACGGACCCGAATCGCTCGAGCAACAGTCGCCGGCGCTGCGGACCGACCCCCGGCACGGTGAGGAGCTCCGACGTGATGGTGCGTTGCGCGCGCCGGCGCCGGCTGTAGCTGACCGCGAAGCGGTGCGCCTCGTCTCGTGCCCGCTGCAGCAGCTTCAGCGACGGACTGCGCCGAGCCAGCCGCAACGGAGCGGCGCGATCGGGCAGAAAGACCTCTTCGTCACGTTTGGCCAGACTGGCCAGCGGGATCGCTGTGGCTCCAGCGTTCTGGGCGGCGCTTTGAGCCGCGGACAATTGCCCCTTGCCGCCATCGATGACGATCAGATCCGGGAGCGACTTCTCCTCCTCGAGGCGTCGTCGGAGGAACCGCGATACGACCTCGTGCACCGCGGCAAAGTCGTCCTGTTGCGCTCCGCGAATGCGATAGCGCCGGTACTCGGACTTCTTGGGCCGCCCCGCCTCGAACCAGACCAGTGATCCCACGGTGTCGCGGCCCTGATTGGTCGAGATGTCGATGCACACGAAGGAGCGAGGCACGCGTGCGAGCCCCAGGTCACGGCCGAGGGCGTAGACCGGATCGGCGGCGCGTTCTTCCACGTCGAACGATTCCAGCAACAGGCTCTCGAGCAGATGTCGGGCGTTCTGCTCGGCCAGCTCCACCAGCTTGGCGTTCGTGCCGCGTTGAGGAACTCCCCAGTCGACCGTGGGCGCCAGCGCCCGGAGGCTGTCCAGGTCCTCCGCCACGAATGGGAGCAGCACGCGCGTCGCTCGCGCCTCGAGCGGCAGGTAGAAGCGCACCAGGAATGCCGCCAGCACTCGGGCCTCCGAATCGGCTCCAGCCCGCTCGAGAAACCGGTGCTCCCGGGCAATTAGCCGCCCGGCCCGTATGCGCAGGATGACCCCGCACGCGTCGTCGCCATCCCGGGCCAGTCCGATCGCATCGACATCGCCACCGCCCACCAGCTCGACCGTCTGCGGCTGTTCCACCTGCTCCAGCCACTGCAGGGCATCCCGCAGCTGCGCCGCGCGCTCGTAATCGAGCTCCCCACTGGCCGTCTGCATCCGTTCCCGCAGGCGCCCGCGGACATCGAGCGTCTTGCCCTCGAGGAACAAGAGCACGTCGTCGATCATGCGCCGGTAGTCCGCCCGGGCCTGGTACCCAACGCACGGCGCCCGGCAGCGCTCGATGTGGTAGTCCAGGCACGGCCGGTCAGGAGCGTCGTCGGGCAGATCATAATTGCAGCTGCGCACCGTGAACAGGCGCTGGATGATACCAAGCGTCTGCCGCAGCCTCCCGACGTCTGTGTAGGGACCGAAATAACGCGCGCCTTCGAGCTGGATCCGTCGAACCACGAGAACCCGCGGGAACGGCTCCCCAACCGTCACCGCGATCCGGGGGTAACTCTTGTCGTCGCGCAGTCGGATGTTGAATCGGGGCTGGTGCTGCTTGATCAGATTGTTCTCGAGCAACAGCGCCTGGGCCTCGTTCGGCACGATGATGGTCTCGAGGTCGGTGATCTGCGCGGCCAGGGCCACCCGCTCGGGGGTGTCCTGGTGATCGGGTGCAAAATAGGCCGGGACCCGAGCCCGCAGGTTTTTCGCCTTGCCGACGTACAGGACAGCACCTGCATCGTTCTTCCAGAGATAGACGCCCGGCCGGTCGGGGAGGGCGGCCAGCTTGCGAGCGATCAGCGCAGGGACGTCCATAGCCGGGCGGCGTCAGGGTGTTTCAGGATGAGGGTGACGGCGGCGTAGGTGACCCCAAAGATACCCAGGGCGCCCAGCGCTCTGGGTATAGAACCAAGCTCGGCACCCAGATGCGCAGCTCCCATTCCTGCAGCTCCGGCAACCAGCGCGGCCACGACGCACGTGGCGAAAGCTTGCCAATCGGGTCGCCCCAGAACCCGGCCGATGCGTGCATCCAGGTCGCGGAGATGGAGCACGACGTTCAGCGTCGCGCCCAACGAGGAGCCGAACGCGATCCCGGCGGGTCCGTACCGGCGCATGAAGACGTAGGCGAGGCCGCCGGACACGAGCAGCGAAAAGGAAGCGATCTTGACCGGGGTCTTCGTGTCGTGGAGCGCGTAGAAGCCGGATGCGAACAGTTTCACGCTCGCCTGCCCCAGTAACCCGACGCCGTACGCCGCCAGCACACCACCCACCTTCAGCGTATCCGAATCACCGAAGCGCCCCGTCTGGAACAGCGCGGCGACGATCACCGGCCCGAGGGCCGCGAATGCAACCGAGGACGGCATCACGAAGAATGTGATGCGGCGAAACCCGGTGGCGATCCGGGACCGCAGTTGATCGTCCGGTGTGGCTGTCACCGCATCCCGGGAGAGATCCGGGAGCGATACGGCGGCGACCGAGGTCCCGAACAGACTGACCGGCAACACCTGGATCAGTTGTGCATAGACCAGGCTCGAAACCCCACCGGTTCCCGCCAGGGAGCCCAGGAACGTATCGACCAGAGAGGACAGCTGGGCCACGCCCGCGCCGAGCACCAGGGGAGCCCAGGCGACCAGAACCTGCAGGACTCCCTCGGATGCGGTGCTGAGCCGCAGGGCGATGCCGTCGAGCAGCCGCCAACAGGTCGGCACCTGAATCGCGATCTGCAGCACGCTGCCGACTACCGTCCCCCACGCGAGGGCCAAGGCCAGTCGATACAGCTGCTGGTCCACCGGCAGATTCGGGCTGACGAGCCAGGTCGCCGATACGACCAGAGCGACGATCCCCGCGACGTTCCACAGTGCCGGCGCGGCGTACGGCAGGAAGAATCGCCGATGCGTGTTGAGCACGCCCAGACACCATGCCGAACACACCATCAGCCCGGACATCGGGAACAGGAGCCGCATCAGGGTGACCGCCACCGCCCGAGATTGGGGAGCGAGTCCGGGGGCCAACAGACGGGTCAATTGCGGGGCAAACACGATCCCGACCACGGCCATCAACCCCGCTGCCAACAAGAGGAGCCCGGCCACTGACCCGGCCAGAGCCCGGGCGGCGGACTTGTCCTCTCGTTCGTTCAGCGCGGCGTATGCCGGGATGAACGACGCCGAGAGCGTCCCTTCGCCCAGCAGGTTACGAATGGCATTGGGAATGCGCAGGGCGATCCGGAACGCGTCCGCGATCGCGCCATTGCCGAGGTAATAGGCGGTAACGCGCTCCCGCACGTACCCCAGCACCCGGGTGACGAGAATACCGGCGGCCACCTGTGCGGCGTGTCGGCCACCGCTCGTGGTGGGGCCTGGCGGAGGCACGTCCTAGCGGCCGCTGGACCCGGGAGTCTTCGGCTTCTCGAGGAGGCGCTGCACGAACTGCAGCTCGTCCTTCATGCCGGTCACCGAGCGGTGCAGCTCCTCCACCTCGCCTTCCAGCAGCTCCACCTTCCGGTTCAGGTTCTGCATCTCGCCGCTGCCCGTACCCCCGCCCTCGAGCCGGCGGGCGATCGAACGGCCGAGCGGGGAGTCTACGAGGATCGCGACGATGGGGATCATCAGGGCGACGAACACAAGCAAGACGACAGCCACACCGATCATGCCGACAACCTACGAAACCGTCGCCCAGCGCGCCACTTCATCCTCGAGCGCGGTGAGTAGCGGCGGTCCGTAGCGAATCGCCATCGAAGCGTAGGTCAGCACTCGCTCCTGTGGTAGGCCATCGGGATACAACGAAGCCCGCGCCCGGGTAAGCTGACCGACGAGCGTCTGGTTGGCCCGCTTCAGCGCCGTCACGAGTTTCTTCTCGATGTCGTGCGTCCCGGCCAGGGCGGCGTTCCGTGCGGATTCCACCGTTCGTTCCAGCGTGGCATCGAGCCGCGCCACTCCCGCGGCCAGCCTGGAATACGCACCGGTCATCTCCCGCCTCAGTGCATCCAGCGCAAGGGTGACGTCGGGCGGCAACTGCTCGCGCACCACCCGCCCCTCCAGCACCCCCGGCGGCCCGGCGAAATCCCCCATCTGCAAGTGATGTTTGTCCGATACGCGCTCGACTCGCCCTTCCACCAGGAGGCCCGACCAGCGCGGAACGGGAGTTTGGGGCACCACGTCGAGGGCCTGGTACAGTGGACCGGCTTCCGGCAGATACTGCAGCTCCCCGGGCCCGGCCAGATAGGCCACGGTGGGCAGGAGCGCGGCTTCGACCACGGGCCGCAGCAGCACGTTCGGCGAGAGGCGATCCGGCGACTCCGCGGCGATCCGCTCCAGGGCGGCGCGGTCGAACCGCTCGCCGCTGCGGCGCGTCACGAAGTCGGCACCGTCGGGGCGCAGGCGATCCCGCCCCAGCGATGCCTCCACCAGGACGGGGCTGAGTCCGTCTGGGAGGGGGTGCTCGAGCCCGCGCAACAGCCAGGGAGTCATCGCCCGTTTCACCGACGCCTCGTAGGGCCGCAACACAGCCAGACCCCGTTCGCCGAGGAGTGCGTGCAGCGCCTGGGCAAACGCGTCCGCCAAACTCGCTTCTGGACGGTAGGCGGCCACCAGCCAGGTGAGCACCCCGTCCTTGAATTCGCTGTCGGGCGTCGTCGTGCGCAGCTGCTCCAGGACGGGGACAATCTCCGGCCCGCACGGCTCCCGCATGAGCGGCCATGCCGGTCCATCAGCGGGGCGCTCGCGCAGGAGGATCCGGGTCGGCTCCCCGGCGGCGTTCAGAACCGTCGCGTGGTTCGCCTCCTGGAAATCATGATCATCTCCAGCCACCCAGAACACGGGTACCACGGGTAGGCGCCGTTCCCGCTCGAGACGCGCCGCGAGCCCCATCGCCGAAAGCGCTTTATAGATCGTGTACAACGGACCCGTGAACAGCCCGGGTTGCTGCCCCGTCGTCACCACCAGTGCTTCGCCCGCCGCAAGCCGGTCCCGTCCTGGCCCGGGAAGGATGCCGTCGAGCACCGCCTGCGAAACTCGGCGCGGCTCCCCATCGCGAGGCGTGACGGGCGGGGCGAAAAGAGTCGGGACTATCCTGGGTGTCATGCCCGCTCTCCGAGCAGGATCGCCCGCGCGCTGTCCACGGTGAACGGCCGTCCATCGTAATCCCCGAACCGCTCGACCACCCGGAACCCGGACCCCTCCAGCAGCGCGGTCAGCTCTTCGATGGTATAAAGGCGCACGCGCTCCTGAAAACTGCGTCCCTCGTCGCGCATCTCGATCTCCTTCACGACGTAACGTCCCTCCTCGCTGAACCGCCGCCGGATGCGCACGGCGGTCGGGGACTCGGGGGTCTCCTCGGTTTCCCCTCGCAGGGTTCGGCGGACCTGGTAGGCGTTGAGATAGTCGAGGACGAAACGCCCGCCGCGAACCAGCGCTTCGGCCACCTGCCGCACCACGAGCCCGTGCTCGCCGTCGTCGCGGAAATAGCCGAACGAAGTAAACAGATTCACCGCGACTTCGAAGCTGCCGGGTCGAAACGGCAGCCGGCGCATGTCCCCCCGCACCAGCGGAGCCCGGGTCCTCGAGCGCGCGCGATGCAACATGGCCGGAGACAAGTCGAGCCCCACCACATGGGCCCCGGCTCGCTCCAGCTCGGCGGCGTGCCGACCCGCCCCGCAGGCGAGGTCGAGCACCGGCCCCCCGTGTTTCCAATGAGCGATGCGCTGCACCAAGGCCACCGCGTGGCGGGCGTCCTCAGAGTCCCGGTGGGGGTAGAGGGTGTGGTATTCCTCTCCGAACCACTGTTCGAACCATTCGGTCATTCGCCGAACGCCTCCACCTGGAAGACATAGAGCTCGGTGTCGGGTTCCCGCCAGGCATCGACGTCGAGACCTGCCTTGCGACAAACGCCGGCCAGCAGCTGGTCCGCGCCCCACCCCTGCTCCGTCGCCACCTGCGGGAGCAGCAGGCCCTGACGCCACCCGCGCCGCACCAGCACGCCATCCTGACCGGGCCGAATCCGGGTCGCATCCGGATCGGCCAGCAACTCCGGCTCGGACAGGACCGAGATCTCGATACTGAGATGGGAAAGCTCCTCGGGTAGGACGGGCGGGAAGCGCGGGTCTTCGAGCGCCGCCGACATCGCCATCCGGGCAACGACCTCCGCCAGCGGCCGGTCCGCCGAAACATGACCGATGCATCCCCGCAGCTCCGTCCCGCGCCGCAGGGTGACAAAGGCGCCGCACCGCCGGCGCAACCCCGGGCCCTCCGGCAGCGGACTCCAGGGGCCGCCGCGCACCGACACCTCCAGCACCTCGCGCGCCAACCCGAGCAAGGCGCTGCGCTCATCCGCCCCCAGCTCAGCGAGCGCGATGGTACGGCTCTCCACGGCGGATCGTGAACGCGCGGTACAGTTGCTCCAGCACGATCACCCGGGCGAGCTCGTGCGGAAAGGTGAGCATCGACAGGCTCCACACGCGTTCCGCGTCCGACACCAGCCCGGCCGGGAGCCCCTCGGCGCCACCGATCGCGAGCGCCACCTCCCGGCCATCCTGGTCCCACTGCTCGGTCCAGCGGGCCAGATCCGCCGAGCTCCAAGGCTCCCCGGGGCGCGACAATGCGATGAGGCGCGCCGCTTCGGGAATAGCCCCGGACAGGCGCGCCTCATCCTTCACTTCGCGTTCCTCGACGTGGGTGTACCGCCGCAGGCGCTTCACGTATTCATCAGCCGCCGCCCGGAGCGCCGCATCCCGCATGCGGCCGACCGCGACGACGTAATACCGCATCAGGCATACATCCCGCGCAGCCGATGCGTCGTGGCCACCCGGTCGATCGCCAGCATATAGGCCGCAATCCGCGTGCTCACCTTGTGCCGCTCCGACAACGTCACCACCTCATGGAACGAGCGCGTGATGATCTGCTCGAGTCGCTTGTTGACCGTGTCTTCGTCCCAGAAATACCCGCCTCGATCCTGCACCCACTCGAAATAGCTCACCGTCACCCCACCCGCGTTGGCGAGGATGTCGGGAATCACGAAGACACCTTTCTCTTCCAGGATCTTGTCGGCCCCAGCGGTCGTCGGACCGTTGGCCCCTTCGCAGATGATCTTCGCCGTGATCTTGCTGGCGTTCTTGCTGGTGATGACGTTCTCGAACGCCGCAGGGATGAGGACGTCGCAGTCGACGGTGAGAACATCATCGCTCGCGATCGATTGGGCGCGCGGGTACCCCGCCAACTGGCGGTGGTCGCGGACCCACGCGATCAGGTCGCCGATATCCAGGCCCTTGGGGTTGAGCAACCCTCCCGACTTGTCGGCGACGGCGACGACGCTCGCGCCCGCCTTGGACAGGAAGTCCGCCGCCAGCGAGCCGACGTTCCCGAATCCCTGCACCGCCACTCGCGCCTGGGTCATGGGGAGGCCGATCTTGGCCAGCGCCTCGCGGGTCACGAACATGCAACCGCGGCCGGTCGCCTCCCGGCGGCCCAGAGATCCCCCCATTTCCACGGGCTTCCCCGTCACGACGGCCGTCACCGTGTGCCGCTTGTGCATCGAGTAGGTATCCATGATCCAAGCCATCACCCGCTCGTTCGTATTCACATCCGGCGCCGGCACGTCGGAATCCGGACCCAGCGTCTCGATGATGGCCGACGTATAGCGTCGAGTGACACGCTCCAGCTCCGGCATCGACATGGTCGCCGGGTCGCAGACCACACCGCCCTTGGAGCCGCCGAATGGGATATTCACCACGGCGCACTTCCAAGTCATCCAGGCCGCCAGCGCCTTGACCTCTTCGAGCGTGACTTTGAGATCGAAGCGAATGCCACCCTTGGCGGGGCCGCGGGACGTGTTGTACAGCACGCGATACCCGGTATAGACCTCCACCTCCCCGTTGTCCCGCAACACGGGCACCGAAACGATGATCTGCTTTTCCGGATTACGGAGCACCTTGTACAAGCCGGGATCGAGATGCAACAGCTTGGCGGCATGATCAAACCGTTCCATCATCGATTCGAACGGATTGTCCTCCGACAGGAAGCGGTCCTTGTCGGGGCGGATCAGCATGTCGGGCACCGTGTGGGAAACCGTATCGGTCATGTGTGGTGGTTGGTGAAGTCCGTAACGGGGCCGGACGGGATGGCCAAGACACGCTGCAACGCGTGGACGACGGCTGCTCCGTTCCGCTCCCAGGTCCATGCCATGACTGCCACGAGCGGCTCGGGTCCGTCGGCCGGCCACACGGAGCGGAGCTTCACCGCATCTTTTTCAGTGATCACAAGATAACCGGCCTTGGCGGCGGCTTGCACGAGGCGGGCGACATCCTCGGCGCCGTACTCATGATGGTCTTGGTATGCCGCGAGTTGCACCGTGGCCCCGGACGCGCGCACCTGCACCGCAAAGCTCTCCGGGTCGGCGATCCCCGCCGCCACGATGATCCGTTGGCCACGCAACGCTCCGAGTGGTGCGGACGTGCCGGAGCGCATTCCCGACAGACCCGTCAGGGTGAGGCGAGCGACCGCGACCGGAGTTCGGGGCCAGCGCGCCGCCAACCTGTCCGCCACCGCGTTTGCCGCCTCGGCCTCGGCGCGCTTCCGCGTCACGACGAGCAGATTCGCCCTGGACAGCGCTCCGTGCCCCTCCCGCCACGGTCCCGCCGGGAGCGTCCACCGCGGCAAGCGGGCTTGCTCCGCGGCGAGGACGGCGATGTTCAAATCCCGGGCCGTGTCGAGCCGCTGGAACGCGTCATCCAGCACCAGCACCGTGGCGCCCTGAGCCTTCGCCGTTGTCGCCCCCGCCACCCGATCTGGGTTGGCGACCACAATCGCCTCCGGCACCAGGCGACGGTGCACCAGCACCTCGTCACGCCCATAGCCTCGCAGCAGAATCCCTGGTCGGCGACCCGCGTCCACACAATACGCCGCGATCCAGACCGCCAGGGGAGTCTTGCCGGTCCCGCCGACCGACAAATTGCCTACGGCGATGGCGGGCAAAGGAAGCGGCCGTGGCTGGGCAAGCCCCACCCGGTACCACACCGACCGGACCGCGACCGCGCCGGCGTACAGCCCGGATAGCGGGAGCAATGCCAATCGCGCCGCACGGGCTTTCCAGCTCCGCCGCCTCCACAAACGACGGACGAATCGCGCGCGCCAGGCGGTCGCCATCACGGGGCGTGCGTCACCTGGTGCATTCCGAACTGCACGGCATCCATTCCTGCACGCAAGCCGTTCTTGCCCGCCGCGATATGAATCGGCGCCCCGTACACGACCTCGATCGCCGCGAAGGGCTTGGGAACGCACATCCGGTCCCAGGTGCCCAACACCCACGCACGCCCCGGACGGGCCGTGGCGGGAACGATCGGCACGTCCGCATGCTGTGCAGCGGCCACCACCCCGGGCTTGATCCGCTCCACCGGACCGCGTGGACCGTCCGGCGTCACCGCCACGACCGCGCCTCCCTTCAAGGCCCGGACGATGCCCAGCAGGCCGACCTCTCCCCCGCGCTTGGTGGAGCCGCGGACGAACTGGTAGCCCCACCGCTCCGCCAGCGAGGCGAGGTGACCGCCATCGCGGTGGCGGCTGATCAACAACACCATCGCTTCGTTCCGGTGCAGATACAGCAGAGGCAGGATCCGGCTGTGCCACAAGGCGAAAATAAACGGTCGCTTCGCGCCATAGAGGGCTCGTGGATGCTCCCATCCACTCCGGTGGTAGCGCCACGTGCGCGCCAGGAGGCCGACGAGCGACACCCCCACTCCGGCCAGCAACGGCTCAGCCCAACGCAGCCTCACGAGGCGAGCTCGAGCGCCAAGGAGGCGACGCGATCGGCGGCGCCAGGTGGGCCCAGGCGATCGCGCACGCGGGCCAGCCCTTCGCGCTGGCGGCGCGTGGCCGGGTCGGTGGCGTCCAGGAGCGGCAGCAGCGCGGAGGCGAGCGCCCGCGGCCTGGCCGCCGACTGAATCAGCTCCGGACACAGGGGCTCGCCCGCCACCAGATTGACGAGCCCCACCCACGGCACGCGCAACAGCCGCATGGCGATGAAGTTGGACACCGGGTGCAGGCGGTACGTGATCACCATCGGCAGGTCGGCGAGCGCCGCTTCCAGCGTGGTCGTCCCCGACTTGCACAGTCCGGCGTCGGCGGCCGCGAACACGAGCCGCGCATCGTCGACCACGAGCCGCACCTCCTCGGCCCCCGGGTATTGAGCCACGCTCGTCGCGGCCACCACGACCTGAAGGTCGGGCCGCGAGGCACGCAGGACGCGCGCCGTTTCCCGGGCCAGGGGCCAGATGCGCCGCACCTCCTGCGCGCGGCTTCCCGGAAAGACGCCGAGCACCGGGCGATCCGGATCGAGCCCGACCGCCCGACGCGCCTCCGCCCGCGTCGGCGGTGCCAGCCCGTCCTTGAGTGGATGGCCGACAAACGTCGTGGGTATGCCGCGCTCGCGAAAAAACGGTTCTTCGAACGGGAGGATGACCGCGAGTCGTCGCACCGCCGCCGCAAGGCGTCGCACGCGACCGGCCCCCCAGGCCCACAGCTGCGGAGCGATGTAGTAGAGCACCGGGACGCCGGCCGCCGCGGCCGCGGCCGCGGCGCGCAGGTGGTAGCCGGGGTAGTCGACGAAGATGGCCACGTCGTACCGCCGGGCGCGAAACGCGTCACGCGTGCGGCGGAGCAGCCGATAGTGGCGTGGAATGCCTTCGACGGCCTCGACAAAGCCGACCACGGAGAATGCCTCCATCCGGTCGAGCACCCGTGCACCGGCGGCCGCCATGCGGGGGCCGCCAAACGCTTCGATGGTGGCTTGAGGCGCGCGGCGGCGGAGCGCGGTCACGACCGGCGCGGCGTGGGCGTCGCCGGAGGGTTCCCCGGCGGAGATGTAGATGCGCGGCGCGACGGTCACGGGCGCATGACGCCGAGCGGCGAAGCCTGGATCGCGCCGGCGACGCGCCAGGCCAGTGCAAGCGCCTGAGCGCCCGCAGCCCCCGACACGACAACCTCCCCCTCCTCCCGCACCGCCCGCAGGAAACTCTCGAGCTCCAGCTTGAGCGGTTCCGCTTCCGGCGCCTCGAGCGGCACGGTTTCCACGATCTCTTCGATCCTGCCGGCGCCCAGGGACTGCCACCCGGGCCGCAGCCGATGGAACATCCCGTCGCCTTTGGCGAGGTCGAGTGAGAAGTATCCGGTGGGTTGGAAGATCCGCATGCGCCGGGTGCGCTCCCGTGAGATCCGGCTCGCGGTCACCAGGGCGACCGCCCCGTTGACGAACTCCACGCGCGCGTTGGCGATGTCGACGTGGGGCGTCAGCACCGGCACGCCCGTCGCCCGAACCTCGCGCACCTCGGCGCCCACCAGTTCGAGGATCAGGTCCAGGTCGTGGATCATGAGATCGAGGATAACGGCGACGTCCGTGCCGCGCGGTTGAAACGGGGCGAGTCGCTCCGTCTGCAAGAAGCGGGGCCCCTCCAGAAAGGGCATCGCCGCGCGCACCGCGCGGTTGAATCGCTCGACGTGTCCGACGGCCAGGACCGCCCCGCTCGCTTGCGCCTGGTGCACCAGCCGCTCGGCGCTTTCCAGGGAGTCGGCCAGCGGCTTTTCGATCAGCGCCGCGATGCCCCGGGACAGGACGGCGAGGCCGACGTCCGTGTGGGCGGGAGTGGGAACGGCGACGCTCACGGCGTCGACCCGATCGAGCAGCGCATCGAGGGTGGGGTACGCCACGATCTCCAACTCCCGGGCGACCTGCGCCGCCCGCGCCGGGTCGATATCGTAGATCCCGACGAACTCGGTGTCTCCCGTTTGTCGCAGCAGCCGTGCATGGTGGAAGCCGAGCGCGCCGGTGCCGACCACCCCGACGCGCAGGCGCCGGGCGGTCACACCAGCACTCCGCGCTGCGAGGCTTCGATGAAGCGCAGGAAGGTCTCCACCTCCGACACCGCGGGCAGCTCGGTGCGGGCCCGGGCGATGCCCTGGCTGACCGTCAGGTGGGAATTGAACACCAGCCGGTAGGCCTTCTTCAGGGCGAGCTTGACCTCGGCGCTGAACCCGGCGCGTTGCAGGCCGACCGAGTTCAATCCGTACAGATGCACCGGATTGCCCACCGCCTTGGTATAGGGCGGCACGTCCTGGTTCACCCGTGAGCCCCCGCCCACGAACGCGTAGGTGCCCACGCGCACGAACTGGTGGATCGGCACGAGCCCGCTGATGATCGCTCGATCATCCACCGTCACGTGTCCCGCCATCTGAATCGCGTTGGCGAGAATGACGTCACTGCCCACTACACAGTCGTGCGCGATGTGCACATAGGTCATGATGAAACAGCGCTCGCCCACTGTCGTCTTGCCGGTGGCCGGAGTGCCGCGGTTGATGGTGCAGTATTCCCGGATGATCGTGCCGTCGCCGATCTCGACCCACGTCTCCTCCCCGCGGTACTTCAAATCCTGCGGATCCGACCCGAGCACGCTGCCGTAGCCGATCCGAACCCCGGTGCCGAGCCGCGTGTTGCGCTCGATCACCACGTGCCCCGCGATCTGGGCATGGTCGCCGACCTGCACGTTGGGTCCGATGATCGCATAGGGGCCGATGGTCACGTCCTGACCAAGATGGGCCGACGCATCGACCAGGGCGGCGCGGTGAATCACCTGTCCACCACCATGGCCATCATCTCGGCTTCCGCCACCATCTGCCCGTCGACGAACGCCTCCCCCTTCATGCGACACGTCTTGCCGCGAAAGGCGATCATCTCGAGCTCGAAGCGGATCTGGTCCCCCGGCAGCACCGGCCGCCGGAACTTTACGTTGTCGAGCGACATGAAGTACACGACCTTGTCCTCGATGTTCTGGCCCTCGAAGTGCGTCAACAGCAGCATGCCGCCGACCTGGGCCATCGCCTCGATGATGAGCACCCCGGGCATGATCGGGTGTCCGGGGAAATGACCCTGAAAGAACGACTCGTTGATCGTGACGTTCTTGATCCCGACGATGCGCCTGTCGCCTTCGATCTCGACGATGCGGTCCACCAGCAGGAACGGATAGCGGTGGGGCAGCACGTCCATGATGCGCCCGATGTCCATCGCCGGCACGCCGCTGCGCGCCGCCGCGCGGGCCAGGGCGCGGGCCAGGGCCACATTGCCGCTGTGACTGGGTCGCGTGGCTATGACGTGGGCCCGGATGCGGCTGCCCGTCAACGCCAGATCGCCGATGATGTCCGCCGCCTTGTGCCGCACGAATTCGTCGGGCCAGCGCAAGCGGCCGCCGTTCACCACCCCCCGCTCGTCGAGCACGATGGCGCTTGCGATGGACGCTCCCTTGATGAGGCCCTTGGCCTGGAGCGCGGCGACCTCGCTGGTGAAGCCAAACGTGCGGGCCGGGGCCAGTTCCGCGGCGAACGCGTCACGCGATACGTCGTAGCTGCCGACTTGGCGTCCGATGAGGGGATGCGGGAACTCAATCGTGACGGTCAGTTGGAACCGCTTGCTCGGAGCCACCACATAGCTGGCGTCCCCTTCCGTCACGGTGAACGGCGCCTGGACGGTGAGCACCACCGCTTCGCCCCCCACGTCCACCGGGCCCGCCTCGGCCAACGCCGTGAAGTACGGGGCGACGCTCCCGTCCAGAATGGGCGGCTCGGGGCCGGACAATTCGACCAGGAGGTCGTCGATTTCGTGCGCCGCGACGGCCGCCAGCAGGTGTTCTACGGTGTGAATCGTCGCCGCGCCGTGACCGATCGCCGTCCGGCGCTCGAGGGCTTCCACCTCAGACAGCCGAGCGCGCACCTCGGGCTGGCCGTCCAGATCGGTCCGACGGAACACCACGCCGGTGCCCGAGGCCCCGGGGCGGAACACGGCGCGCGTGGAGGCGCCGGTATGCAGGCCGGTACCCGTCAGCGTGGCGTCGCGCTGAATCGAGCGCCGCTTAGGAGGCTTCGCCATCCTGCTCCCGGATCATGCGATACAGCGTGGCGTTGGCGCGCAGCACCTCGCGGTGTGGCCGGGCCGGAGTCCCCCACACGGTCGTGCCCGGCGCGATGTCCCCGATCACCCCGGCCTGCACGAGCACGCGCGCTCCACGACCGATGGTGACGTGGTCGGACACCCCCACCTCGCCCGCGATGATCACGTCGTCCTCGACGCGACTCGACCCGGCGATCCCCGCGAGCGCGAGGATGAGACACCGCTTCCCCACCCGCACGTTGTGTGCGATGTGCACGAGATTGTCCAGCTTGGTTCCGTCGCCGATTACGGTATCGTCCACACTGCCTCGATCCACGCAGCAGTTCGCGCCGATCTCCACGTCGTCTCCGATCACGCACCGGCCCACATGGGGAATCTTGCGATGCGGCGCCCCATCCTGCCCCGGGACATATCCAAAGCCATCGCTCCCGAGTCGCGCACCGGCGTGGATCACGACCCGTCGTCCGATCGTCGTGCCGGCGTAGCAGGTCACCTGCGGTTGGAGCTCGGTATCTTCTCCAACGGCGACGCCGTTGCCGATCACGCAGTGCTCGCCCACCCGCACGTTGCGCCCCAAGTGGACATCGCGCCCCAAGACGACATACGCACCGATCGC
Source organism: uncultured Gemmatimonadaceae bacterium (assembly GCA_964599725.1). GTDB lineage: Bacteria > Gemmatimonadota > Gemmatimonadetes > Gemmatimonadales > GWC2-71-9 > DASTHG01. The sequence continues at coordinate 44,353 of CAZRGT010000005.1, forward strand.
CACCGGGTCGTCCCAGCGAGCCCCCGTCCCGATCACCGCCGTCGGATGGACGCCCGGACTCCACACCGGCGGCGGGTACAGCACCGCCAGCACCGCCAGCAGGGCCGCGTGCGGATCCGGGACAATGATACGAGTGGCGGGGCCGCCGGGCGCGGCGGCGAACGACTCCGCGCACAACACGATGCCGGCGCGAGACGGCTCAAGGTAGGGGAGGTACCGGGCACTGGCAAGAAACGACAAGTCGCCGGGGCCCGCCCGCTCCAGCGGCGCGACCGCGACGACCGAAACGTCCGCGGGCCCCATGAGCCGCCCGTGGGTCAGGGCAGCGACCTCCGTGGCCGACAGCGCGCGCTGCGGCTCGTCGCTCACGGCGGTCCGCTCAAGGATTGGACTGCCGTAACCGCTCGATCACCTTGGGCGTGAGATTCAGGACGGGATCCGCGGCCACGATGCCGTTGCCCTGGGCGTCGGCGTCAAAGATCAGCGCGTAGTTCCCTTCTGCCCGCACTCCCTGGATGATCGTGTTGATCCGCGCCTGGAACGGCCCGAGCAGCTCCTGGTTGCGCGCGCGGGCACGGCCATCGAGCTCACCCGATCGCTGCGTCATGCGCTCCTGCATCCCCTGCAGCTCGGTCCGCTTCGCAGCCTTCGCCGCTGGTGAAAGCGCGATCGAGGCCTGATCGAAGGCCTGCACCGCCGAGTCGAGCTGCTGCTGCAGTTTCTGCACCTCGTCGCGCATCGCCTGGAATTCGCGGAAGAACGTCGACTCCGCCGCGGCGTACCCAGGCATGCTGTCGAGGAGGGTTCGCGAGCTGATGTACGCCAGCCGCGGAATCGGCGCCGCTGCCGTAGCCGCGGGACGCGCCGCGGCCGGCGGATTCTGGGCCACCGCTGGCGCCGCCAGAGCCGCGCCGAGACACACGAGGACTATCTGCCGCATAACCACTCCGTTGGAAAGGGGCATCAGAAAAAGTTGCCGAGTTTGAAGTGCAGTTTCCAGCCCGGGGCCGGCCGGCCCGCCAAGTCTATCCGGTCAAAGCCGTATGCCAAATCGAGCCCGAGGGGCCCCAGCGGGGAAATCACGTCCAGGCCGAACCCGGCTCCACGGAACAACCGGGTCGGATTCCAGTCCACGGCGCGGGCCCACAGGTTGCCGGCATCGTAGAAGGCGTTCACGTAGAACTGTTGCGACACCCGCACGCCCAGCTCACCGGTCATCAGAAAGAACGCCTTGCCGAACGCGTTGGGTGACGCCCCGCGTGAGTTCGCCTGCGGATCGTAGCCCGAGGGCGTGACGGAGAATTCATCATAGCCACGGAGGGGAATGCCGAACTGCGTCCCGCCCAGGCTGAACAGCTGATCGAAGAACGGCGAGTTGCCGAACACGAATCCGGACCGGCTGCTCAACCCGACCACGAGACGGAGCGGGCTGCCCCCGCCGCTCCCCCCAAACTGAGCCAGCGGTGCGTACCAGCGGGCTTCGAGATCCAGCCGTTGGAAATTCCCGGTGCCCCCGAGGGAGCCACCGCTCTGCGACAGGCCGACCGAGGCCATCGTGCCGGCGGTGGCGAACGGCAGATCGATGCGGGTGTCGCGCAACGCCGAGACCCCGATGGTCGAGCGCACGCAATTGCGGCAGTTGAACACGGTGTTGAACGCGACGTTGCCGGCCGATCCCGTATAGGTCTGCTCGTCGATCGAATACGACACGAATAGCCGCGCGTACCGATCGCGAAACACCGGGAAACCGAGCTGCAGGCTGGCGCCGCGACGCCGCACCCGGCCGAGATCCGCGATGTTGTAGCGCAGTCGCGTATTGTGCACATCGATGGTGCCCGAGATGCGCGACTCCAGGATCGCCGGATCCGTGAACGAGATTGAGAAATCGTTGATGTTCTTGCCGAACTGCCATTGAAGCTTGCCGCGCTTCCCTTGGCCGAACAGGTTCGGCTCCTCGAGACCGAGGAAGCCGCCCAGCCCGGTGCCCTGTCCCACGGATGCGCCGAAATTCACGTTCCCCGTGTGCTTCTCGCTCACGTGGAAGACGACGTCGATGTCGCCCTGGTCGTTGGCCTGTGGCGTCTCGGGGTACGGCAGGGGTTGATTGAAAAAGCCGAGATTTGAGATGTTCTGGTAGGAGCGCAACAGCGCATCCTGCCGGAACAGGTCACCCGGGAGCAGTACGATGGCGTCGCGGATCACGCGCTCGTGCGTCACGTCGTTGCCCACGATCTCGATCTTGTTCACGATCGCCGGCTGACCCTCGTTGATCACCCAGCGCAGATCCACCACCGGCTTCCCGTCGGCGCCCGTCCGGCGGATGATATCGGGCCGGACCTGGGCGTAGATGTAGCCCTGGTTGTGGTACAGGGTGTAAAGCGCACTAGTGGCGTCGTCCCAGCGCGACTGACTGAATACGGCAGGACCGCGGAGGACACCGCCCAACCCCAGCATGCCCGTGCGCCGCTCCTTCTTGAACGGATAGAGCTGCTCCAACTCCTCAGTCGAAAACCGGCGATTACCGACGATCTCGAGCGTGCCCGCGTGATGCGGCTCCCCTTCGATCACGCGCAGCACGAGCTCAGCTTTCCCCGTCGAGTCGTTCACGAGCAGCGTGTCGTTGAGCACCTGAAAATCCACGTACCCACGCTCCCCGTAGAACTTCGGCAGGCGCTCCTGCACGTCTGCTCGCAGCTTCTCGTCGTCGTAGTCACCCTTGCGCCACCACCAGAACCCCTCCGGGCGGGTGCTCATGTGCTCCACGATGGCGGCGTCGGGAAAACGACCATTGCCCTGCACATCCACGCGAGCGATCGCGACCCGGCGCCCCTCGGCGACGTCGAATACCAGGCGCACCCGGGACGAGTCCGCCTCGTAGACCGACAGCGTGTTGACCTCGGCGAGGTAGTAGCCGCGGGCGCGGTACAGGGAATCGATACGCCCGCGCGCCCGAGCCACGGCCGCCGGGTCGATCGGCCGCCCTTCGGCGAGGGTGACCTTGGAGCGCACCGAGCCTTCGCTCAACCGCGACACGCCGCGCACGGTCCAGTGGGTCAGGATCGGCCGCTCGTGCACGCGGATGATGAGGATCTGGACGCCACCCGTGGTGTCCTGATCGATGCGCACGTCATCGTACTGCCCCGTGGCGTACAACGACCGGATGGCGCGTTGGATGTCACGGTAGGTCGTGAATCGATCTGTCACGAGGCCGGCCGTCTGAAGCACCACGGCCCGCGAGAGACGCTTCATCCCGACCGCGGTGACCGAGTCGGGACGGCCGCCCGCAACGCCCTCCTGGCCCCGCAACGGGCGCGGGGCCAGGAGGAACAGCGCGACGGTCAGCGCAAGGGCGAGCCGGCGGATCACGCCTTCGTGCCGGAGAACGCGCGGAACGCCAGGCGCGCCTTGTCGGGTGCCACGTCGACTTCGATCTCGTCGCCGCGCGCGAACTCGCCGATCAGAATCTTCTCGGAGAGGGGGTCCTCGACGTACTTCTGGATGGCGCGCTTCAGCGGCCGGGCGCCGTAGTGCTCGTCGTAGCCATGTTCCACCAGGAAATCGTTCGCCGCCGGCGTCAGCCGCAACGTCAGCTCTTCGTCCGCGAGGCGCTGCTGCACGTCGCGCAGGATGATGCCGACGATCTGCGCGATGTGGGCCCGCGACAGCGGGTGGAAGACGATCACGTCGTCCAGCCGGTTGAGGAATTCAGGATTGAACACCTTGCCGATTTCCTCTTTCACCTTCTCGGCCATCCGCTCGAAGCTGCTGCGCGCATCCCCTTGCGCGAAGCCGAGCGACTTCCCCTTCAGCATGTCGCGCGCGCCGACGTTCGACGTCATGATCACGACGGTGTTCTTGAAATCGATGACCCGGCCATAGTTGTCGGTGAGGTGTCCCTCATCCAACACCTGCAGCAGAATGTTGAACACGTCGGGGTGGGCCTTCTCGATCTCGTCGAGTAGCACCACCGCGTACGGTTTCCGGCGCACCGCCTTGGTGAGCGCTCCGGAATCTTCGTAGCCCACGTAGCCCGGCGGCGCGCCAATCAGGCGGCTCACCGAGAACTTCTCCATGTACTCCGACATGTCCACCCGGATCAGGGCGGACGCGTCCGCGAACAGGAATTTGGCGAGCGCCCGGGCCAGCTCGGTTTTTCCGACCCCGGTGGGGCCGCTGAAGACGAACGAGCCGATGGGCCGCTTGGGATCCTTGAGGCCAGCGCGGCTGCGCCGGATCGCTCGTGAAATGACGGTGATCGCTTCGTCCTGTCCCACCACGCTCTGGTGGATCTCCTCTTCCATGCGGAGCAGGCGGGCCGTTTCCGCTTCCTGCAGCCGCGTGACCGGAATCCCGGTCCAGCGCGACACGATGAACGCCACCTGCTCCTCGCCGATCGTGGGCCGACGAGTCTGACGTTCACGCTCCCATTCGTCCTGCTTGCGCCGGATCTCGCTCTGCAGCTCGCGCTCGGAGTCGCGCAGGGCCGCGGCGCGCTCGAAGTTCTGGTCGCGAACCGCGTTCTCCTTGTCGCGACTGATCTGCTCCAGCTTCTCCTTCAGCTCGGCGACCTCCGGTGGCGGCACCTGCGTGGCCAACCGCGCCCGGGCCCCGGCCTCGTCGATCACGTCGATCGCCTTGTCGGGCAGGAACCGGTCGGTGATGTAGCGCTCCGAAAGCTTCGCCGCCGCGTCCAGGGTCTCGTCTGGGATCACCACGCGGTGGTGGTCCTCGTACCGCTTGCGCAGCCCCTTCAAGATCTCGATCGTCTCATCGACGCTCGGCGGGTCCACGATCACGGTCTGGAAGCGCCGCTCCAGCGCGCCGTCCTTCTCGATGTACTTGCGGTACTCGTTCAGCGTCGAGGCCCCGACGCACTGCAGCTCGCCGCGCGCCAGGGCGGGCTTCAGCATGTTGGACGCGTCCACCGCGCCCTCCGCCGCTCCCGCGCCGACCAGCGTGTGCAGCTCATCGATGAACAGGATGACGCTGCGATTCTGGCCGATCTCGTTGATCACCGCCTTGAGCCGCTCCTCGAACTGGCCGCGGTACTTCGTGCCGGCGATCACCGCCGCCATGTCGAGCGAGAGTACCCGATGGTCTTTCAGGGCGTCGGGGCACTGCCCGCCGGTGATCAGCTGAGCCAGTCCCTCGACGATCGCCGTCTTGCCGACCCCTGGCTCGCCGATCAGCACGGGGTTGTTCTTCTTGCGGCGGGACAGGATCTCCATCACCCGCTCGATCTCCTTCTGGCGCCCGATCGTGGGATCGAGCGCGCCATCGGCCGCGAGCTGGGTCAGGTCCCGACAGAAATGATCGAGCGCCGGTGTCTTGGATTTCTTCTCGCTCTTGGGGCTGGGCGTCGGGGTCGCGGTCCCGGCCGCCGGCGCCGCCGCCGGCATTTCGCTGCCCAACAGCCGGAGCGTCTCCGCGCGGGCCTGCTCCAGGTTCACGCCCGCGTCGGTGAGCACCTGCGCCGCGATTCCCTTCTCCTCGCGCAACAGGCCCAGCAACAGATGCTCGGTCCCCACATAGGAGTGGTTCAGTTCCCGCGCCTCGCTCATGGCGAGCTCCAGCACCTTCTTGGCGCGCGATGTGTACGGGAGATCGGGCCCAGCGGCCGCCGCCGCTTTGCCTTTCTTCACCGTCTCTTCGATCTTTTGCTGGATCTCTTCCAGATCCACGTTGAGGTTGGTCAGGACCGCGGCCGCGACCCCCTCCCCCTCACGAATCAGGCCGAGCAGGATGTGCTCCGTGCCCACGTACTCGTGATGCAGACGGGCGGCCTCTTCCCGCGCCATCTGGAGGACCTTGCGAACCCGATCTGTGAAATTGTAGCCGTTCATTCTCGGTGCCTACCTCAGGTGGACTCGCCGTGCAGCATTTGCCGCACGAACGACGCCCGAATCATGGGCAGCTCGGGGTCGCCGACCTGCCGCCCCTCCATCGCCGCCAGGTGCGCGGGTTGCGTGTGGATGAGCAGCTTGTTGAGCGTGTATACACTCAGCCCGGTGATCAGATTCAGACCGACGCCGAGCCGCACCCCGCTCAACAGGTTCATCGTCTCCTCGAAGGTGAGCGAGCGCGCGTACCGCAGTAGCCCGTACGCCCGCCATACCTTGTCTTCCACCGTTCCCGCGGCCGTCTTGAGGAGCACGTCTCGTGCCTGTGCTTCGTACTCGATGACCTGCCGCACGATACGTCCAAGATGGTCGAGGAGCTCGCTCTCCGCCTTGCCCAGCGTCGTCTGATTGGACAACTGGAAGAAATTACCGACGACTTCGCTGCCCTCCCCGTACAGTCCCCGAAACGTCAGGCCCACCTGTGTGAGCCCCTGCAACACCTTGTTGATCTCCTTCGTTAACACCAAGCCCGGCAAGTGGATAAGCACGCTCGCACGGAGGCCGGTGCCGGCATTGGTCGGGCAAGAGGTAAGATAGCCAAACTCGGAATGGAACGCGAACGGGAGCAACCGACCGAGCTCGCTATCTACTGAATCCAGCGCGGCATAGGCGTTGTCCAATGCGAAACCCGAGACCATCGCCTGCATGCGCAGATGATCTTCTTCATTCACCATCACACCGATGGGCGTTTCGATCAGCACGGCCGCCCCGGGGCGCGGACGCGACGGCTCCCGCTCCAGCGCCGCCAGCTCCTTGCTCACCAAGTGGCGCTCGTGCAGCAATTGCCGCTCGATGCGCTCGAGATCGTGCAACGGAAACGTGATGGTCCGCGCCAAGTGCTCGCTCGCGCTCGCCGCCTCGGTGACGCGCGTCAGCACCGCCTTGCGATCGGCGTCCGAGGCCCGCAGGCTGAATGGATATCCGGTAAGGTTCCGCGCCAGCCGGATCCGGGTCGAGAGCACGATCTGTGGATTCGGACCGGAGGCGTCGAGCCACCCCACTCCGCCGTCGGGGAGCAACGACAGGTCGATCACTCGAGCACCCGGATGCGATCCCGCAGCTCCGCCGCCAACTCGAAATTCTCGTTCTCAACGGCGCGCCGCAGCTTGTCGCGCAGGTCGAGCAAGTGTCCGGTCGGATCCGCCGTGTCGGCGTCGCCCGGCGGCACGTACCGCTCCCCTGCATGCTGGCTCGAGCCGTGCAACCGCCGCAACAAGTCGCGCAGGTGGTGCTCGAACAGCTGATAGCATTGCGCGCAGCCCAGCCGACCACTGTCGCGAACGTCTTTCAGGGTAGCACCGCAGCTCGCGCACCGCAGCCCGTCCGCCGGAACCGGCAGCGTCGCTTCCTTTCCCAGGGCGGACAGAAACGTGCCGAGCGTCGTTTTGAGCGTGGCGCTGCCCGTCTCGATACCCTTCTCCTGGGCGCACTCCTCGCACAGGTGCATGGTGACCTTGGCGTCGTGCTCCACTTGGGTCAGCTCGATCACGTGCTCCCGTTTCTTGCAGTTGTCGCAGCGCATCTTATGGGATCGCGTCCACGGAGCGCACCACGGTGAGGCGCCCGTCCTCGAGCCAGAGAATACGGTCGGCCCGGCCGGCCAGCTGGCGGTTGTGCGTCACAATGACGACCGCCGTTTCGTACTCCCGCGCCAGCCGAAATAGCAGCTCGTGCAGCCGCTCGCTCGAGGCGTGGTCCAGGTTCCCTGACGGCTCGTCCGCCAGCACCAGATTGGGGTCATGCACCAGCGCGCGGGCCACCGCGCAGCGCTGCTGCTCGCCGCCCGACAGCTCCGCGGGCCGGTGGGTCATCCGGCCCGCCAGTCCCACGGCCGACAGTCGCTCCTCGGCCCGCGAGCGCGCCTCCCGGATCGGCACCGCCCCGATCAGCAGCGGCATCATCACGTTCTCCAGCGCCGAGAATTCGCGCAAGAGATGGTGAAATTGAAACACGAACCCCAGCTTCCGGTTGCGCAGCTCCGCCAGACCCTGCGGCCCGAGATCGGCGTAGCGCGATCCCTCGAGCCACACATCGCCCGCGCTGGGACGATCCAGCGCGCCCAGCAGATGCAGCAGGGTGCTCTTCCCCGCTCCCGAAGCCCCGACGACGGCGATCACCTCACCCCGATGCACGTCCAGGTCGACGCCGCTCAGCACTTCGAGCGGTCGGCCATCACCGCCGGCGTAGACCTTGCGAATGCCCCTCGCTTCCAGCAGCGCGCTCATTCGTATCGGATCGCGGGCACGGGATCGAGGCGCGCGGCGACGAGCGCCGGATAGAGCGGCGCCAGCGTCGCCACCAATAGGCTCGCGGCCACGATCAGGAGGGCGTCGAGCGGTTGGGTATGGACCGGCAAGTGGTCGATGAAGTAGATCGACGGGTCGATGCGAATCCACTCGCCCCGATTGATCACGCTGCCCAACGCCAGTCCGAGTCCGGCCCCCAGCAACGTCCCCACCAGCCCGATCAGGACGCCCTGGAGCAGGAACACGCGGCGCACCGACGCGCGCTGCAGGCCCATCGCGAGCAGGATGCCGATTTCCCGGGTCTTGTCGCGGACCACCATCGTCAGCGTCCCCACCACATTGAACGCCGCCACGACACAGATCAGGAACACCACGAGGCCCATCGCGAGTTTCTCGAGCTTCAGCGCGGAGAAGAGCGAGGCGTTCTGTGACTGCCAATCCACCACGCGGTAGGGGTAGCCGAGGCGGCTCTCGAGGTCGGTGCCCACGCGCCGCGCATCCCAGGGGTCGGCGAGCCGGACTTCGAGTCCGGTGACCGCGCTGTCGAGCGCGGCGAAGCGCTGCGCCACGCGCCGGTCCACTACCACGTAGGAATTGTCATACTCGAACATGCCGGTGTCGAACGTGCCCGTCACCTCGAAGCGGTGGAACCGCGGGACGTAGGCGCCCAGGCTTGGGTTGAACCGTGTGCCCGCGAACGCCACCAGCGTGACCAAGTCCCCCGGGAACGCCGACAGTTTGTCCGACAGCCGCCGCCCGAGTGCGATTCCCGCCTCCACGTCGGGACGGGTGGTCCGGAACTGCAGGTCGCCGCGCGTGAAATGCCGCGCCAGGGTCGTGACCGGTCGCGCACCCGTGTCGGCTTCGATCCCCAGCACGACGACGCCCTCGGCGTAGTCGTGACCGGCGGAGATGCCCCCCTGCGTGATGACGAACGGCGCGGCAGCAGTGACGCCCGGCGCCCGGCGTACCCGCGCCAGAACGGTCTGCCAGTCGTCGAGCCGCAGGCCTTCGCCGTAGGTGAGCACCCGCAGGTGCGGACTGGCGACCAGGATCTTGTCGCGCAGATCGGCCTGCAATCCATTCATCACCCCCAGGACGATGACGAGTGCCATCACGCCCACGGTCACGCCGCCGACGGCGATGACGGTGATGAGCGACAGTAGACGCGAGACGCGCCGGCCGCGGAGGTAGCGGAACGCGATCCGCGCTTCGAGCGGCGACGGCCAGTTCGCCCGCACGAACCCGACCAGGGCCACGAGCACCAGGGCCCCCAGGCCCGCGAGCAGCCAGTCGGGCAGCGTCAGCAGCCAGTCGAACAGTTTCATACCGGTCGCAGCATCGGGAACAGGATCACGTCCCGAATGGACGGCTGGTCGGTGAGGATCATGAGCAGTCGGTCGATGCCGAGCCCGACGCCGCCGGTCGGCGGCATCCCATATTCGAGGGCCCGCAGGAAGTCCTCGTCCGGCGGATGCGCCTCGGCATCGCCCGCGGCACGGAAGCGTGCCTGCTGCTCGAAGCGTCGCCGCTGCTCGTCGGGATCGTTCAGTTCGCTGAAGGCGTTGGCGATTTCGCGGCCCACCACGAACAGCTCCCAGCGCTCCACCTTGGTCGGATCGTCCGGCTTCGTCTTCGCGAGCGGTGACAGCGCGATCGGATAATCGAGCACGAATGTCGGCTGCACCAATGTGGGCTCCACGTAGTGCTGAAACACCTCATCCAAGAGCTTGGCCCCGCTCAGCGTGTCGGGATCGGGGACCTGACGACGCCGCAACGCGGCGCGCAAGTCCTGCTCCGTGGCCGTGGCCGGGTCGACGCCCGCCGTGGCCTGCACCAGGGTAGCGAAGTCCCGCCGCGCGAACGGCGGCGCGAACGAGAGCGTGACCCCGTGCCGCTCGAGCGCGGAATGGCCGAACAGTTCGGTCACGACTTCCGCCAGCATCGTCTCCGTGAGCTCGGCCATGGCGCGGTAGTCGGCGTACGCCTCGTACCATTCCGCCATCGTGAACTCCGGGTTGTGCCACCGATCCATGCCCTCGTTGCGGAAATCGTGTCCGATCTCATACACCTTCTCGAGGCCGCCGACGATGCAGCGCTTGAGATACAGCTCGTCGGCGATGCGCAGGTAGAACGTCGCGTCGAGCGCCTCGTACCGCGTGACAAACGGCCGCGCCGCTGCACCGCCGTACACCGGTTGTAACACCGGCGTTTCGACTTCCAGATAGCCATGGCGGTCGAGACAACTCCGTATCACGCGCAAGGCGCGCGCGCGCAGCCGGAACACCTCCCGCACTTCTGGATGCACGGCGAGATCGGCGTAGCGCTCCCGGTAGCGCAGCTCCGGATCGGTCAGGGCGCCGTGCAGTACGCCGTGCTCGTCCTCCTTCCCCCGCGGCAGCGGGCGCAGGGATTTCGTGAGCAGCGTCAGGCGCTGCACCCGCACCGTGATCTCGCCCGTCCTGGTGCGAAACAACGGTCCCTCTGCGCCGATCACATCATCTTGGTCGAGCAGCTGGACCACCTCGTACCCCTCGTCTCCCAGGTTATCCTGCTTGAAATACAGCTGGATCTTCCCGGACGCGTCTTCCAGGTGGGCGAACATCGTCTTGCCATGCGAGCGCAACGCACCGAGTCGACCGGCCAGCCGGTGCGTCGATTCGTCGCCGTCCCGGAAGCCCTCCAGCGCCTCGCGGGCCGTCCCCGACCGCTCGAATCGATACGCGAACGGGGCGATTCCGCGCCGCACCAGCTCGGCGAGTTTGTCGCGCCGCGCGGCCTGCACGAAGCCCGTCACGCCGCTTTGCTCCCCCCGCCGAACCGCTTCAGGTAGGCCTCGATGAAGGGATCGAGGTCGCCGTCCATCACCTTCTGGACGTCGCCGACCTTGAGCTCGGTGCGATGGTCGTTCACCATGGTGTAAGGCTGAAACACGTAGGAACGAATCTGGTTGCCCCAGGCAATATCGGTCTTCGCCTTGTCCACCTCGGCTTTTTTCGCCGCCTGCTCTTCCAGCGCGCGTTCGTACAACCGGGCCTTCAGCATCTTCATGGCCGTTGCCTTGTTCTTGAACTGACTGCGCTCGTTCTGGCAGGCCACGACGATGTTGGTAGGCAGGTGCGTGATCCGGACCGCCGACGAGGTCTTGTTGACGTGCTGCCCCCCCTTGCCGGAGGCGCGAAACACGTCGATGCGCAGGTCATCTTCCTTGATGTCGATCTCGATGTCGTCGTCCACGACGGGATACACGAAGACCGAAGCGAACGACGTGTGGCGCCGCGACTGGGCGTCGAACGGCGAAATGCGGACCAGCCGATGCACCCCGATCTCCGCCCGGAGCAACCCGTACGCGTACTGCCCCCGGATCTCGATCTCCGCACGCTTGATTCCGGCTTCTTCCCCCGGCTCCAGATCCAGCAGCTCGACCGCGAAGCCACGACGCTCCGCCCAGCGCGTGTACATCCGCACCAGCATTTCGGCCCAGTCCTGCGATTCCGTGCCGCCCGCGCCGGGGTGAATGTGCAGGAGGGCATCGCGCTGATCGTCGGGGCCACGCAGCATGTTTTGCAGCTCCAGCGCGTCGAGCTGGGCCTCGACCCCATCGGCCTCCTCGTCGAGCTGGCGCTGCATCGCCAGGTCCACGTGTGAGTCCGCTTCGACCAGCTGCGACAGCTCCAGCCCGTCATCCACGCGCCGGCGCAAGCCGTGGTAGGGCTCGAGCCAGCGTTTCAGACCCTTCGCTTCGTCCACGATCCGTCTGGCGCGCTCCTGATCAGTCCAGATCGAGCCATCGGCCATCTGCTGCTCCAGCTCCGTCAGGCGACGCGCCTTGCCCTCCACGTCAAAGAAAACCCCGGAGTTCCTGGAGCCGGCGATCGAAATCGGCAAAGCGGTCGGTCAGAGGCACGCGAGTTCCCTGGTTCGGGAGATACGATACGAGCCGCCCACCGACGCGCGGGGAGCGGCTCTAACTTATGGCCAATGTAGGGGGTTAGCCCCGATTTCACCACCCTCAGAACAGCTTCTTGCCGCCGGAAAGGATCTCGTTCAACGCGTCGGTCCAGAAGGGCGTGCTTTCGGCCATGTCCTTGCCCACCTGCTCGACGTACTCGAGCCAGCTCTTCTCGATCTCGTCCTTGAACAGCTGGGGCAGCGTACCGTCCCGAATCCCCTGCTGCCGCTTCTCGGGATGGTAGACCAGCATATCCGAGATCAGCGCCCGGGCGAGTCGCCGTGCCTTCTGCTTTGGGTCCTGCACCAGAAACGGGTTCACCGGGCGCAGCGGTCCCGTCTTGCGCGGCTCGGGCACGGCCGTGGGCGATGGTACGACCGGTGATGGTGCCGTGAACGACGCCGGCGCATTCGGAGCTTGCGTGGCGGAGATCGCCGGTCTGGGGACGGTCGGCTGTGTCGCGCGCGGAAGGGCTGGCTCGAACAACGGGAGTGGCGGCGCTGGCGCCGGCCGGGGCGGCGCGCTCGGGACCACCCACGGCGCAGCAAATGGCGGCGTCGGCGGAATGACCGGCGGCGGCGCCGCAGGCCGGACTGGCACCGGCGGGGCAACCGGGCGCGCCGGCATCGTCAGCGGCGGCCGACTGATGGGCGGACTGAGCGGTGGCGCGAACGGCCGTGGCGGCGCGGCCGGAGCAGGCATGGGCGACCGAGTACTGGGCTGGATCGAAGGCGGCGGTACGACCGGGGCCCTGGGGGCCGCGGGTGCCGCGGGTGCCGCAGCGACAAAGGAGGGTCGAGCGAATGGGGCGGCGACCGGTGCCGGCGCTGCCACCGGAGCGGCGGCAGCCGCGGGGGTGAACACCGGGGCCGCCGGCCGACGGGTCAGACCGGGCGCGGACTCCGCCTGCACGGCGAACACGTTTCCGCATACGGCACAGCGCGCCCGAACACCGGACGCAGGCACCTTGGCCGGATCCACCCGATAGACGGTTTCGCACGACGTGCAGGTAACGTTCACTCCGACGACCTCGCGCTCAATCTCCCGTTGGGCTCCGCCGCGCCCGGGTCCGGATCGTGGCGGCGATCGACGACGAACACGGATCCAGGCTGGGTCTTCGCGTAGCTTTTCATCTCCGTGGCCAGCTCACTGACTTGTGCCGGGTGCGCGAAGCGCCGGGATTCGTTGGTGACAATCCCGATCGAGAGGGTCATCAACGGCACCCGATGCAGCTGTCCGCGTCGGTCCTTCCCAAAGTAGTAGCCCGCCCGGCGATCCTGATCATTGTACTGGAACGGGATCAGCGTATCGAACACCGAGAGCGTCTCGGTGCACACCGTTGAGATCTCGGTCACGGGGATAATGAAAATAAAGTCGTCTCCCCCGATGTGCCCGACGAACCCCTGCCGCTCGACCATCCCTTTCACGACATCGTGCAGGATGCGCGACACCAGGTAGATGACCCGATCGCCGTCGTAATAGCTATAGCGATCGTTGTATTCCTTGAAATGATCCAGGTCCGCATAGCACACGGCAAAGCGCTCGCCGTTTTCCATGCGGCTCCGGATCTCGCGCTCGATCTCGGTCGTCCCCGGGAGCCGGGTCGAGGGATTCACCGCCACGTCGCGAGCCGTGCGCGTAAGCAGCGCGTCGAGCCGTCCGGTTTGCTCGCTGGGCTCGAACAGCGGGGTCACCACCTCGTCCGCCCCCGCCCCGAACCACTCCATCACCCGCTCGGTCACATGCCGCGCCGTCACCGCGACGAGCGGCGCGATCGCCGTATAGGGATCCGCCTTCAAGCGCCGGCACAACTCGAGCCCCTGCGCGCCGGTCGCGTCGGCATCGACCAGCACCAGCGCGGGGAGCGCCCGCAACACCAACTGCTCCAGCTCCAGGGGATCATGCACCGGGAGCAGGGTCTTGTCTTTCCCCTCCATCCAGCGCGTGACAAAGTCCGGCACGGGACGGCCAGCCGCCGAATAGAAGAGAATCCTGGGGCGCGTCCGCAACCGGCACCTCACGTAAGGGTCGAGCGCACCGAAACTTAGGCCGCTTACCCTCGCGTGTCAAACGAACCACGCGGCGATGGCCATGATGGCATACACCGCCAGAAGTTGCACGCCCTCGAACCAGTGCGACTCCCCGTCGAGGGCGATCACCGTCACGATCAGCACCGAGAGACCCAAAGCCACGACCTCGAATGGGGTGAATACGAGATGCATCGGTTGGCCCAACAGCACCCCCACCAGCACGAGCACCGGTGCCACGAAGAGCGCGACCTGAGTGCTCGATCCCAAGGCAATGGTCAGCGCCAAGTCGGTTTGTCCTTTGCGCGCCACCACTACGGCCGCTGCATGCTCAGCGGCGTTGCCAATGATCGGGATGACTATCAGACCCAGAAAACTCTCCGAAACACCGACGTGGGTGACCACCTGCTCGGTTGCGTGAACGAGGATCTCACTTTGCACCGCGACCAGGACGGTGGCGCCGGCCAATACCGCGACCGCACGACCGGCGGTGCCCCGGGCCAATGCCGGTCCGGGATGCCCGCCGGGACTGAACAGATCCCGATGCGTCACGAGCGAGAACACCAGGCCGGCGGCGTAGGTCGCGCCGAGCACGAGCGCCACGCCCTCCGAGAGATGGATGGTGGTCGCGGTGGACGCCGCCGGGTGGGTGGAGGCGAACAACGCCGGGATCGCCAATCCGACGACGGCGAGCAGCAACATGGCTCCGTTCATGCCCGCGGCGGTGCGGTTGAACGTGAGGGTGGGTCGTTTCAGGCCGCCGGCCAGCAACGAGAGCCCCAGGATCAGCAGCAGGTTGCCGAGGATCGAGCCCGTGAGCGAGGCTTTCACGAGGTCGAGCAGGCCGGCGCGCAGGGCGACGATCGCGATGATCAGCTCGGCGGCATTGCCAAACGAAGCATTGAGCAACCCCCCCACGGCCGGCCCGGAACGCTCGGCCAGCGCTTCGGTCGCCGACCCCATCTCCCCCGCGAGCGGGATCACGCTCAGACCTGTCAGCACGAACACCGCGAGCGGTGGAGCGTGGAGGGCGGCGAGCGCCCACGACAGGGGGAGCGCGAGCAGCAGCCAGCGTAGCCAGGTCATCGCCGGCCCAGTGCCGCCCGCTGCGCCGCGAAGATCCGGGTGGTGCCGGCCAGCGCCAGATCGAGCCGGCGATCCAGATCCCCGCGGGCGAAGGTGCCCCGCTCGGCAGTCCCCTGCACTTCCACGAGTCGGTCCGGCTCGCGTCGGCCAGCGCCACCGTCGCTCCAGAGATGGCCGCGGTCCGGGTGTCCCCATCCGCCCGGCCCCCGGCGACGCTGCGCTCCCGCGGCGTACGCTCCTGCGTGGCGCGTGGCAGCATGGCATACTCGGCGGTCACCCATCCCAATCCCGTCCCCTTGCGCCAAGCCGGCACGCCGGACGAGACACGAGCCTTCGGCCTGAGGAGCCGCGCTCCGCTCCAGACTGAGCGGGCGCAGGGCATCCGCCGCGCGGCCGTCGGGACGCGAGGAGGCCAACGCCCTAGAATCCGATCCGGACCCGCACCCGCGCCCACCGCCCACCGAGCCAAGTCGTTTCGACCGTCGTGGGGCGGCGCAGCCCGGCCGAGAGGCGGCTCGAGATCAGCGCGTCGACGGCGCTCACCAAGTGGTTAGCCAGAAGCACACCGAGCTGACCTTGCGCGCGGCGAAAGGCGTCATCGCTCGAGCGGATGGTGGCACGAAACTCCTGCTGCTCCAACACCGCATCGCGCCAGGACCACCGGAAATCGGGACCCACGGCGTGGCTCCGATAGAACTGCAGCGCGAGCTGGTATTCGGGAGAGGTTGGAGTCGGAGGTGTGTTCGGATCAGGCCAGAAGGTGCGGCGGGCCAGCAACCAGACCGACCCGTTGTAGGTCGTCGGGTCGTCCTCCGGCGAGAGACCAGGCCCCGAGTCGAGATCGAACGCACCGGATGCCGCGAACCGCTCCATCGTTTCGTAATACTCGAACACGGTGTCGCGACGGGTGGACGTGAATCCACGGCGCGCGACCGCGAAAGCCAAATCGCGATAGCGGTTCGCCCCGCGATGCGCATCGTGCGTCAGCCGGAGATACCGCGACAGCACGAATGCCTCGGTCGCCAGATAGATCAGGCCCCGATCCTGCTTGGCCACCACCTGTCCCGCCCCGGGAACGACCAGCGAGGCCAGAGGGCGGAGCCACAGGCGCGCCCGGGCGGGCGCCGAGGCC
The DNA here is from genome assembly GCA_964599725.1 of uncultured Gemmatimonadaceae bacterium. Lineage (GTDB taxonomy): Bacteria > Gemmatimonadota > Gemmatimonadetes > Gemmatimonadales > GWC2-71-9 > DASTHG01. Next base: position 60,696 of record CAZRGT010000005.1, read on the forward strand.
GAATCGACGCCCTGTCCGACCAGCCGCGTCGCGAGCACCAGCAGCCCGACCACGCCGAGCCCCGCTGGCTTGGCGTTGCTCAAAACTCCACTCGAAACGAGAGGAAGGTCGGATTGGGGACCACGAGATCGGTGCCGCTCAGAAACGTGCGCGCCAGATCGACTCCGATTGACCCCGTCGCCACGCCGATGCCCACGCTCGGTCCCGACAACCCCTCGTGCACGAACGCATAGCCGCCCCGCACACGCAGCGCATCGCGATACCCCACGTCCACCCCCACCCGCACGTCCGGGTTTCCCGTTTCGCGCCACGGGCTCTCGACGTCTGCCGCCACGTTGACATCGAACCGGTCGCCGGCGTTCCCGAAGGCCGCTGGACGGAGCAGCAGCCGATACGCGGCACCGACTACCAGTCGCGTCGGCAACGGGTCGGCCTGGTCGCGATTGTTGACCTGCAACGGGAAGCCCAGATTGCGCAGCGCGACCCCGACGCGCAGGGCGCGATCCGCACCGACGGTGAACTGTCCTCCAAGATCGAGCGCGTGCGTCACCCCCTGTCCGCCCGAGAGCGGTGGGCAGGCGCCGCTGCAATCGACCCGAAACTCGATCAGCTTGTAGCTGACGCCGAGCGATACGGAGCCCGTGAGCTGTGCGGCATAGGTGGCCAGCAGCGCCAGGTTCCGCGGAGCGATGCGCGCGATGGTGGTGCCATTAGAATCGCTGACGTCCTGGTCCCCATAGTCCACCAGGTCTATGGCCGCCCCGAAGACGCCCACACCTCGTCGGGGGAAGAATGCGGTGATGGCGTTGGTCGCGCCGGCGGCCAGTCGTGCCGTGTGCAAGGCGAACTCGCTCGTGCTGAGAGAGCCGACGCCGGCCGGGTTGACGAACACGACCTCGCCCCGACCTCCGATCGCGGCCGCCGTCTGCCCCATGCCGACCGACTGCGCGCCGACGGGGAACAGGAGGAAGAGCGCGCCGGCGTTCTGTGACTGGCCTTGGGCGGATAGGCGGATGGCTGGATGGGCGGATAGCGCGGCGATGGCGAGAGCGGTCCGCCATCCGCCCATCCGTCCCTCCGCCCATCCGTCAGAAGCTCTTTGCCTCATCGATCAGCATGATGGGAATGTCGTCTTCCACGGCGTAGAGCAGGCGGCACGCGTGGCAGACCAGCTGCTCCGGGTCCCGGCGGTATTCCAGCTCGCCCTTGCACTTCGGGCACACGAGCATGTCGAGCAGTTCGGCGGCGAGACTCACGGAGCGTACCCCAGTCGCTTGAGGGATGGGTCGTGCGTACGCCAGCGCGGCAACACCTTCACGTGCAGATCGAGATACACCGGACGTCCGAACAGCGATTCGATGCGCGCTCGGGCCGCTTGCCCGATTGCCTTGATGGTACGCCCGCCCTGGCCGATCACAATCCCCTTCTGGCTGTCCCGCTCGACGTAGACCACCGCGCGAATATACGCCGGCGTCTCCGCCTCGCGAAATTCATCGATCTCGCAGGCCACACTGTAGGGCAGCTCTTCGTGCAACACCGCGAAGGCCGCTTCGCGCACATATTCGGCCGCGAAAAACCGCAACGGCTGGGTGGCCAGCTCGTCGGCATCGTAGTGAAACGGACTCTCCGGCAGACGGCGCTCCAGCTCCTCGAGCAGCGCGCCAAGTCCTTCTCCCGTCGCCGCGGACACCGTGACGCTGCCCGGCGACACGGCGGGTCGCCGATCCGCCGGCACGAGGTCCGCCTTCGTGTAGACGGTGACCAGCGGTCTCTCCGGTGCCCGGGTGAGTCCGGCCGCCATCTTCAGCTCCGGCGCGGGATACTCGGGCAGCGGATGGAGGTAGGCGATCAGCTCCGCGTCCGTGAGCGCGCGCAGAGCCACCTGTCGCATCACCTCCTGAAGCCGGTAGTGCGGGTCGAGCAGGCCCGGCGAATCGGTGAAGATGAACTGCGCATCGCCACGGGTGAGGAGGCCTACCACGGGCGTCCAGGTGGATTGCGGCTTGGGCGAAACGATAGAGAGGCGCTCGCCGACGAGGGCGTTCAAGAGCGTCGACTTGCCGACGTTCGGCTTGCCGGCCAGGACGACGGTCCCGCATTTCGTCATGGAAAGAAGCTATCAGCCGACAGGCCCGACCCGTCAGTAGGTGGGCGAACGTCCGGGCGTCAGTGCGGTGTCCGCTGAACCTGCCCGGTGAACAGGCCGTCCACGATCCCGATCCGGTAAGCGAGGAACAGTCCGAATCCCAGACTGATCAGGCCGGAGGCCACTCGAAGGGTTCGATTTAGTCGGGAGAAGCGTGCCCCGGTAACCGCGATCGGTATGGCGATGACCGAGGTGATCAACATCATTCCAACGATCGTGCCTAGGCCGAACACCAGCAAATAGAGAACGGCCCAGCCCGGGTTGCGAATCGTGGTCAGGACGAGCAGGGCGACCGCCGCCGACCCGGCCAGCCCGTGGACGATGCCTACGACCAGGGGTCGCAGCAGCTGGTACAGACTCAACCCGCCGAAATGCCGATCGAGCCAGCCCACCGGTGTCTGCTCGGGTGCGTGCGGGTGCGCTTCTGGATCATGCCCGTGCACGTGGGTGTGAACGTAGTCGCCGTGTGGGTGCGCATGCGAATGGTCGAGCGGCTCGGTGATTCGCCCGAGCACCCCGGTGAGGTTCATGATGCCCAGGACGATCAGCATCAGCCCCACCGACAATTCCATGGAGAGACCCACCCGCGCCGGGATGACCCAACCCAGGAGAATGATGCCGCCGCCGACGACGAGAATCGTGAGTGTGTGCCCCACGCCCCATACCGCGCCGATCAGGGCCGCGCCCCGAGTGCTGTGCTGTCGCGCGACGATGGTCGAGATCGCGATCACGTGATCGGGATCGGTGGCGTGCCGCATGCCGAGGAAGAAGCCCAGGGCGGCAATCGCCAGAACATTGGTGGGCACCTTGCTGTTGCCTCCGTTTCGGTTAGCATCGCCCGTCATGGGAGATCCGAGAACGCTCCTCTTCGCAGCCTTGGGCGCGTTGACCATCTGGTTCTTGTGGATCTGGCGCCGGCTCGCGCGGGCCGCGGGGTCCGAGCGGGACGACACGCCCGCCACGCGGTTTCACGCCATCGTGGCCTTCGTGATGTGCTTCTTCGACACGCTCGGGATCGGGAACTTCGCCACCACCACGTCGATGTTCAAGCTGCGCCGCTCGGTGCGCGACGAGTGGATCCCCGGCACCCTGAACGTGGGCTACACGCTCCCCACCGTCGCCCAGGCGTTCATCTATATCTCGATCGTGAAGGTGGATTTCGCGACGCTGCTTTCGATGATCGTGACATCCGTGGCCGGGGCGTGGCTGGGCGCCGGCGTCGTGGCCCGGTGGCCGCGGCGCAACATTCAGATCGGCATGGGCGGCGCCTTGCTCGCCGCGTCGACGTTGATGCTGCTGACGCAGCTCCAGCTGGTCCCCGGCGGGGGCGATGCCCTGGCGCTATCGGGCGTGCGGCTCGCCGCCGGGCTGGTGGGCAACTTCGCGCTGGGGGCGTTGATGACGCTCGGCATCGGACTGTACGGACCCTGCTTGATCCTGGTCAGTCTGTTGGGAATGGACCCGCGCGCGGCGTTCCCGATCATGATGGGGTCGTGCGCGTTCCTGATGCCCGTCGGCGGGGTGCGGTTCATCCGCGAGGGGAGCTACAGTTTGCGCGCGGCCGCGGTCATGGCGATTGCCGGGATTCCCGCGGTGTTGATCGCCGCCTACCTGGTCAAGCAGATGCCGCTGTACGCCGTCCGCTGGCTGGTCGTGGTGGTCGTCGTGTACACCGCCACGATGATGCTGCGTTCCGCGTTCGTGGAACGACAGCCGTCCTCCGCTTGAAGGGGAAGCGCGCTACTTCCCCGGGGATCCGAGCCTCCACCGCCCGCCCACCCGCCGCATCCGCAGGCCCATCGAGATGGTGAACGCCTCGAACTGCTCGGAGCGCGCGGAGGCTGCCGGAAAGTCAAATCGTTCGATGCGATAGTCGAGCTGCAGCGCGATCGGGAAATGCGTCGGCAGCAGGGCAATGCCCACGTCACTGCCAAGAGCGAAGGTCGGTGCCTCCATTTCGCGAACTATGGCGAGGTACAAGGGGCCGAAATCCCGCCGCGACTTCATTCACAAACTAGGCATTTGCATCAAGGAACTTCGAGAGACACGCGCGTGGCTCAAGTTCATGAGCGAGATGGAGCTTTGTCCCGAAGACCCGATGCGGATCGTGGCAGTGGAGTGTGAGGAATTGTTGGCGATTCTGGCAGGCAGCATCAGAACAGCGCGGCGGAACGGCCGAAACCGAATGTAGAATGCAGAATGTCCAATGCTCAATGCACGATCATCATTGAACATTGGACATTCGCGAAGCGAAGCTGGCGGCGGCCTACTCTCCCACCCCCTGTCGAGGGCAGTACCATCGGCGCTGACAGGCTTAACGACCGTGTTCGGGATGGGAACGGGTGTGGCCCTGTCGCGCGAGTCGCCAGCAAAAGCGAGACATCAGACGTCGGACGTCAGATCTGATGTCTGATGTCATTCAGTACGCTGACGTTCGGAGATGTGTGATGCTTTGGGAAGCACACGATCGAAACCAACTACTAAGGAGAGATCAAGCCTCACGGGCAATTAGTACGGCTCGGCTGAAGCGCTCGCGCGCCTTACACCTGCCGCCTATCAACGTGGTAGTCTCCCACGGCCCTTTAGGGGTCTTGCGACCCGGGAGTGTTCATCTTGGGAAGGGTTTCCCACTTAGATGCATTCAGCGGTTATCCCCGCGCGACATCGCTAACCGGCGTTGCGCCTGGCGGCACAGCCGGGACACGAGAGGTCGCTTCGTCCCGGTCCTCTCGTACTAGGGACGACATCCCTCAACACTCC
>CAZRGT010000006.1:0-43949 GCA_964599725.1 uncultured Gemmatimonadaceae bacterium
CTCGCGGTCACTGTGAACGCATTGCGAATTACTCGAATGCGGGAGTGAAAACATGAAGCCCAGACTCATGGCAGGCTGCGGCTCGTTGGTTGCGCTGCTGTCCTGTACGGGCTCGGAAGGTTCAGGCGGTGGCGGCCCCCACGATCCAGAACTTCCAATGGTGACCGTGAAGCTCGAAGGGCCGAGCGAGATCGCTACGGTGTGGGCGACCGTGGAGGTCGTCCCGGCCCCCGATATCGAGTTCCTCGCGCTGATTCGCCCCGACCGAAATCACGTTTCACCTGTCGCGGCACCTGTCTCCGGAGTTCTCACACGCGTGCAGCCCGAGCGGCACGTCCGCCGCCGTGACACGCTTGCGGTGCTGGGGGTGGGGTCAGTGGAGGCGGGCCGAGAGGTGGCCGTCGTGGCAATGCAGGACGGCACGTGGCTGCCGCTGCGCCGGCAAACTCAGTTCGTCCTGCAGGAAGACACGATCGGTGTGGTGGAGGAGCACGGCTACTGGTTGACGCTGGGAACGATCAGCGACGTCGACGCCAGCGTGTTTCATGGGGGCGATACGACCCTGTTACGCTTCGTTCGCGACCGTCATGTGAGCTACCGCCGGGGCACCGTGGAGTGGGTTCGGCGGGGCGCCACTTCTCCTTATTCCGTGGATGTCGCCGTCGAGTTCCGCGCGCCTGAAGGAGCTTTCGACAGTCTGCCTGGTGCGGTTACCGTCACGGTCACCCCAGGGACGCACGATTCCCTCGCCGCGGTGCCCGCGTCCGCGGTGGTTCAACTGCCGCCGGGACCGGCGGTATTCGTTCCCCTCGGACTGGGCCGGTACGAAGTACGTTGGGTCTCGACGGGGCCGTCGGTGGACGGGAAAGTAGTAGTCCGGGAGGGGGTGAGGGCGGGAACCTCGGTCGTGGCCCACAGCTTGGCGCCGCTGGTGGAGGCGGCGCGGGATTCGTTAGAGCGAAGGGCGAGGCAGCCATAGACATGAGCCTCGTAACCGCTTTCGGATTGGTGGCCGTGACCGCCATGATGCTCTTCTACGCGCTGGAGTCGCGGCACCCCATGTTCATTTTGGCTTTCGCCGCAGCATGTGTCGCGGCGTCAGCGTATGGATTTCTCGCAGGGACGTGGCCGTTCGGTGTCGTCGAGGCGGTCTGGTCCCTGGTCGCGGTGCGCCGATGGGAGCGAACGACGAAAAAGGGGAGCGGAGCCGGAGCGCGACGCTTGACCGATTCCACCTCGCCCGAGTAACGTCCGCTGTGATGCTGCGTCGCCTCACCGCGGTTCTGCTTCTGGCGGGTCTCGTCCAGGGATACCGGCCGAGCCCCGGTGCTGAGTGCGAGGGCATGGCGCCGATGTCCGGTGTCACGCTGCTTGCGGCCAGCGCGCCGATGCCGGGGGCCTGCGGCGAGGCGATGATGGCGGCCCAGTGTCCGACCGGGCTGAGCGCCGCGCTACCGCAGACGCCGGCACGCTTCGCCATCTCATCCAGCACTCCGATCCCCATCGAGTTCATCGGCCTCTTCCACAACCGCACGCCGCCGCCCCCCGAGCCTCCGCCTCCGCAAGCGTAGCACCCCAACGGACATTGCTCACACCGCCGCGCGTCGTCCCACGGGACCCGCGCGATGGTTCGCGTGCCACACTTGTGGAGAGAGATCCCAGACCGAGCTGCGCTACGTATGACCAATAGGCAACAGTGGGCCCTCGTCGCAGGCGTCGCGGCGGCTGTGATGCTGGCTCTCGCCCTCGTCACGATGCGCCGGCAGATCCATCCCCTCGGCGTGGGCGACCGAGCGCCTGCCTTCTCTGCCGTCCAGCTCCCGGGCGGAACGCCGGCGGCGCTGGCCGACTACCGCGGCCAGGTCATCCTGCTCAACGTCTGGGCCACCTGGTGCGTGCCCTGCCGCGTGGAAATGCCGTCCATGGAGCGGCTGTGGCGGAAATTCCGGGGGTCGGACTTCCGGGTCGTCGCCGTGAGCATCGACCAGGAGGATTCGACCGTGGTCAACGCGTTCGTGCACGAGCTGGGCCTTACCTTCGATATCCTCCACGATCAACCCGGCACGATTCAGCAGATCTATCAGACCACCGGTGTACCGGAGAGTTTCGTCATCGACCGGGACGGCTTGATCGTCAAGAAAGTCATCGGCGCGTCGCCGTGGGATGCGGAAGTGAATCAGATTCTCATCCGACTCCTGCTCGCGCAGCGTCAGTAGGGGAGAGAGAGGAATCCTGGACAGATGATAGTGCAATCCATCGTGACCTGCCCGCTGTGCGGTCATCGACAGCTCGAAACGATGCCCGACAACGCCTGTGTGCATTGCTACGACTGCCACGGTTGCCACACGCTGCTGCGCCCGAAACACGGGGATTGCTGCGTGTTCTGCTCGTATGGCTCTGTGAAATGCCCGCCACGACAATTGGCGGCGGAGCGTGGCGGGTGAGGGGAAGCGTGAGTTTGCTTCACGGAGTGCCGAAGGGAGCGCAGGCGCAGGTTGCCATCGCCGGACTGACGGCGGCGGCGCTCGCGCTCTTCGCCGGATTCGCAGTGTGGCGCGCGACCCGGCCCGCGCCGCTGCCGGTCTATTGGCCTGCGCCCGCGTTCGCGCTCGTGAACCAGGCGGGCGACAGCGTGCGGCTCACCGACCTGCAGGGCAAGGTCTGGCTCGCCAGCTTCATCTTCACCCACTGTACCGACTTCTGCCCGCGCGTTACGCAGGAGATGGCACGACTGCGCGACTCGCTCCGAGTGCAGGGACTGCTTGGTGGGACGGTCCGGCTGGTGTCCTTCTCGGTCGATCCAGCGCGAGACACGCCCGGGGTGCTACGCGCCTACGCCGCGACGTTCGGTGGCTCGCCCGCGTCGGAGTGGGCGTTTCTCACGGGGAGCCCGCCGGAGCGGGTGCTTCGGATGATCGAGGAAGGGTTCCACCTGACGGCGCGCCTGATGCCCGCAGGGCCGGACGACACCATCGCCGGTTACCAGGTGATGCACTCGATGCGGATCGCGCTCGTGGATCGACAAGGGCGGGTACGCGGTACGTACCAGGCCACGGAGACCGCGGCGTTGGAGACACTTCGGGCCGACCTACGTCGGCTCCTAAAGGAGGGCCCGGCCTCTCACCCCGCTTTCAGGGACGCCACGCCTCCATCCTCACCTCCGCGAGCACCGACTCCAGGGGATTGAGCTCCAGGCGCGTGGGTTTCTCGGGCAGGGTAAACGAAGCGTCCGTCCGTGGTCCCCGGGCGACGACCCGCACGAGCGCCTGCCCGCTCGCGAACTCGATCAGCAGGGGCACGCGCATGGTGAAATCGTCGGGGACGTCCGCCTGCCGGACGACCACGCGCAGCGTGAACGTGCCGTCGGGCCGCGACTCCGAGTTCCAGGAGAGCGTGTAGGTGGGGATCGCCGTGCCGTACACCCACTGGCGGAAGAACCAGTCCATCGGCTGCCCCACGTGGCGCTCGACCACGCGCTGGAAGTCCTCCGTGGATGCGCTCTTGCCGCGGTAGGTCTGATAAAAATCCTGCATCATCGCCTTGAACGCGTCCTCGTTCATCGTGCGGAGGTTGAGCAGCAGGTTCCGCAGCATGTGGAGCACCCATGCCCCCTTCTTGTACACGACGAGGTCGTAGTTCCCGGTGCGGCTTTCCGCGGCCCGCCAGCCGAGCGCGATGGACACCGCCCGCTCGCGCTCGCGGTGTATCTGCTGGCGCGTGTCGCGCAGCTGCTTGAAGTAGTTGTCGTTGTCGTGGAGGATCCGCTGCATGTACCACAGGCCGGCGAACTCCGCGAACCCCTCCGCCAGCCACACGTCGCGGTAGCTCGCGGGCGCGACACCGATCCCCCACCATTGGTGGGCCACCTCGTGTGCGCGGAAGCTCTCGTCTTCCCCCGTTGTGGACATGCCGAGGAAGGTCCACCAGGAGAGGTGGATCATGCCGGGGAACGCCTGGCCGTGAAAGTAGGGGATCTCCGTGGCGTTATACCGCTGGAACAGCGGCGGGCCGAACGCCTGCGTGAAGAACGCGAGGCTGTTCGCCACGTCGGCCCCCACCTTCTGCTGCGGGTTCTTCGCCTGCAGGAAGTAACGACTGATCAAGCTGTGCGCCTCTGCGTTGACGTACACCGTCACGGGCGGGATGCGCGGGTCCTTGATCTCGAACTCGTCGAACTTCCCGATGTTGAACGACGCCACTTGCGTGGGCAACTCGGTCACCCAGTGCGTCGTGACCACCTTGCCCTCCGTCCTGGTCTCCACGAGCCGCCCGACACTCGTGAACTGGAGTCCCTTCGGCGTGTGGAACGTGAGGTCCAGCGTGGCGGGCTGCCAGAAGCTGTAGCGCGGGTACCAGGCGCTGGTGGATTTGATGAACGCCCAATTGTCGAGCATCGGGTCCATTTCGCGAAACCGCGCGGCGTCCCCCCATGGCGGCAGGAACGCATCGAGCGCGGAGCCGAACCCGATCAGGATCCCGTGATACCCGATCCGCACCGCCCGCACGTCGCCCGGCCCCATTTCCTGCTCGAGGCGCACCCACAACGGTGAGTCGGGATCGCGTAGGCGGTTATCTGGGCATCCCCCCCCGGTCGCCATCTGGCAGGTGCGATCGGCTCGGAAGAAGGCCAGGTGCGCCCCGGCCTCGTCCAGGACGGAATCGACCTCCAGCTCGCTGTACAGCTGAAACCAGATCCAGCGGTGGCGCTCGCGCCGCCCGGTCACCCGCACGGTCGCTGTGGCGGAGAACTTGTAGTTCCCGTCGATCGTCGCATCGATCCCGTAAGCGTCGACCAACAGCGGTTCCGGCTGCTCGGTTTTCACGTCGAGCTTCGCCCGCAGGTCCTCGGCGCGCTGGAATTGGCACACCGTTTCCACGCGTTGGCCCGGCAGCCGGCCACGCCGGAGCAGGAGCACTTCCTCCGCCTGGGTGGGGTTGATCTCGATCAGCACGTCCTCGCCGCGGGTCCGCTTGACGTAGGCCGCGAAGAACCCGTTCGTGGTGCCGTTGAGCAGCCCGGTCATCAGGGTGGGGTCGACGGAGCGGTCGCGCCCCTCGACCAGGTACTCGAGCGCGTCGGGCACATTGCCGGCGGCGACCTCCACTCCGGGCGCGAAGGCCAACGTCCGCTCCAGCTCGGCGAGCGTAGAATCGGTGAAGATCAACACCGTGCTGGTGATGGGTCCGCTCACCGCCGAGTCGCCCAGGACGCGCCGCAGGTTGGCCCGCTCGACCTCGAGCGGGGGGACGAACGACACCGAGCCCAGGCCTACGAACCAGACGCCAACCGTGCGGCCGGCCACGGGCGTCAGGAGGTACACCGAGCCGGACTCGAGCCGCAGCTCCATCACGTCGCGGCGCAGGACCAGCCCGTGCACGGCCGCAACGCGATCGGCGCGGGGGGCGAGGCCCTTCAGCTGGTCGAAGATCGTATCGTAGGTAGTTTGGGCCCACGCGGGGAGCGCGAGCGCCAAGGTGAGCGCAATGGGGAGTGCGGTGCGGAGCATTTCGCGTCTCCCGACGATAGGGTGCCTGGTCAATCGTAATGCCACATCGCCACCGTGGCGAGGTGCAGCGCTGCCGGAGCGAGGATGGTAGATTGGCGTATCCCTCATCCCGATACCGTCATGACCGGTCGCCGTGTTCTACTGGCCCTCATCCTCGTCGCCGCCTTCGCGACGACGCTGCTGGCCCACGACATGTTCCTCAAGCTCGAGAGTTATTTCCTCGAGCCGGACGCCGCCGTGACCGTGCCGCTGCTCAACGGCACCTTCAGCACGAGCGCGAATGCCATCGCCCGGCCTCGCATCGCCGATATAGCCGTCCTGGGCCCCGCCGGCCGCGTCACATTCGACACGACCGTGGTCTCGGCGCGGGACAGCACTACGTTCTTCGCCCTTCGGACCGGCGCCGCCGGCACGTATGTGATCGGCGTGTCGACGCGGCCCAACATCATCGCGATGACGGGCGAGCAGTTTCACGAGTACCTCACGGAGGAGGGCCTCGGGCACGTCATCGCGGCCCGCCAGCAGGCCGGGACGGCGCCCGACTCCGTACGGGAGCGGTACGCCAAGCACGTGAAGGCCATCGTGCAGGTCGGCGATGCCCGCTCGGAAACCTTCGGGACCGCGCTCGGCTACCCGGCCGAGCTGGTGCCGCTCGACAACCCGTACGACTGGAAGGGCGGCGGCTCGCTCCGGTTCCGCGCCGTGGCGAACGGAGCGCCAGTTCCGGCCCTCACCGTGATCACCGGTGGACGCACGCCCTCAGGCGAACGGCTGCCACGCCGCGAGCTGCGGACGGCTCCCGACGGGGTCGTCACGCTCCAGCCCTCCGGTCCCGGCGTCTGGTACCTCACCTTCATCCACATCGGCCCGGTGACCGCGGCCGACCACAACTACGCGTCGGAGTGGGCCACGATCACTTTCCAACTCCGTTAGGGTCTGACCTTCGAGATCCGATCTGCATCATGGGGTGCCGCGCTCACCGTTCTCGTTTCAGGCGTGGGCGCGGCTCCATTGGCCGCGCAAATCGACTATCGCAACCTCGACGACGACCGCCCGACACGGGTCGAGGATGCCTACCCCGCGGAACGCTACGCTTTTGAGCTCCTGATCCCTTACGCGGTTGAGCGCGAGCGCGGCGGCGCGACGGTACACGCCTCGGTGCTCGAGCTCGAGTATGGCATCCTGCCGAACGCCCAGATCGGATTCAAGGCGCCGTTCGCCGCGGTGCACTCGGGTGGCACGACGACCACCGGTCTGTCTGGCCTCCGCGTGTTCGCGCTGTACAACTTCAATACGGAAAGCCTGGTTCTTCCGGCGTTCTCATTCCGGACCGACGTGACGCTCCCGGCTGGCTCTCTCGCCGGCAGCGTCACCCATGTGACCGTGAAAGGCATTGCCACGCGTTCCTTCGGTCGGACTCGGCTGCACCTGAACGGCGCCCATCGCTTCGGGCCGGACGGGACGCCCGCGGCGGTCGAAGCCGCAGAGCGCTGGTGGTACGGCGCAGCGCTCGACCGCACGCTGTTTCGGCAGAGCGTCCTGCTCGTGGGCGAGGTCTACGCGCTCCGACTAGTCCGAGGCTCTCCAACAGAGGTGAACGCCTCACTCGGCCTGCGTTGGCAGTGGCGGCCGACGGCCGTCATCGATCTCGGCGTTGCCCGACGGCTGCGGCAGAACGGGCCCGACTACGCCATCACCTTCGGCATCTCGAATGCATTCGCGATCCTGGGGCTCATGCCCCGCGGTCGCTGAGGAGGAAGTATGTGGAAGCGGTTCTCGAATGTTGCGGTGCTGGCGGCCGCACTTGCTGCGTGGCCGACCCTCGTGCGTGCCCAGGATCGCCGCGCCGAGCAGTTCTATTATCCTGGCTCGTTCAATTGGTCGTTCCTCGAGGGTTACCCGGAGGCCGCGCGGCTTTTCAATGCCTTCGACTACGGGCATGCAATTCTGTACGAGGTGCTGTACACCCGGCCGGACTCAGCCCAGGCCGTGACGGAGTTGGCGCAGGCCTATCGTTACCTGACCACGGATCTCCTGGTGCGCCCGCCGCGCTACGCGGTGGCCGAGGAGGTCATCGAGCCGACGTACGCGAAGCTCGCCTGGCGCGCCAAGCTCATGTTCGACTGGGCGCACGTGCTGCACCGGCAGATCTACGATGTGTATGCGGACGGGCGGATTCCGGAGGCCCAGAAGCACTCGCTCATCGAGCGGCTGACGGACTACTACCTGAGTCGCCGTGACATCGCGTTCCCACCGGTCGCGAAGTCCATGGCGCTGATGGACGAGCAGTACTACAGCCAGGTGTTCCGGCGGGAGTTCCCCAAGTTCAACGGGCTGATCTGGGCGTATCACTGGCTCCAGGTCGGCCTCTACGAGCCGCTCATCGCGGGCCGCACACCCGATGAGAAGAGAGCTGGGGTACAAGCGGCGGTGGCGCGCTTCTGGGACCTGCTGAAGAGCCCCCCACAGAGCATGCCACGGGTCATGCCGATGACGGGAACCGTCGCGCCACTGTTCACCGAACGGCATCCACGGGCTGCGGCGATCTTCGACAACCTGCACATGATGCACGACATCATCTCGGACATCCTGGCGGCCGACACCGTGCCGCGGAACAAAAAGCGTGACGTGATCTATGCCGTGCTCGCCGAGTTCCGGGACACGACGCGCAACGTGATGTCGCGCGAGGAGTGGCTGATGATGGGGCATCACATGGGCGGCATCGAAGCGATGGGCGGGCCGGTGCTCGTGAACGAGGACACCGCGCGTGTGCGGGAAGTCGTGGAAGCCGTGGCGCGGTTCACAGAATCGAAAAACATTGCTGGCCTCGATACCCTGTTCGCGCCCGATGACTGGGTGCGGGTCATCGAGGGGGCGGGTGTCAACAACGGCTGGACCGACTATCGCGACCACCACCTGCGGCCCGAGCTCGCTGAGATGGGTGCCCTCACGTACCGCTTCTTCGACGTCGAGCCGCACGTGCGCGGTGATGTGGCGTGGGCAGCGTTCCGGTACGAGCTGACGGTGAATGATGCTCAGGGCCGCACCGAGATCGAGGGCCGGGGCACGGCCGTGCTCGAGCGGCGCGGGAATCGCTGGCACATCGTGCAACTCCATACGTCTGGGCGCCGCAAGCAACCCGGGCACTGACCAACGAGTCGCCAGGATCCGTCCATCTCACCCTGCTCATGCGGCGGATCTGCGCGCCGCCTGGATCGCCACCGCCACCAGCAACAGCGCACCGTACATGCACACGATCAGCGGCCCGGTGGGCAGATCCTTCGTGTACGAGACCCACAGGCCGAGGATCGAGGCGAGGGCGCCGCTCCCCCAGGAGAGCAGCACGAGCTGCCGCTTGTCGCCGGTGAACAGGTTGGCGATTGCCGCCGGCACCACGAGGAAACTGAACACCATCAGGACACCCGCGATCGGCACCGCCAGCGTGATCACCACACCGAACAAGAGATAGAAGAGAAAGTCCCACCAGCGGATCTTCCACCCCTGCCGTTCGGCGTCCTCGGGGTGGAAGGAGATGGTGAGGAACCGGCGGCGCAGAGCGAATTGGAGGACGCCGAGCCCCGCGTACACCGCGGCGATCTTGCCGATTTGCGGCCAGGTGACCCAGAGCAGGCTGCCGACCAGGGTCTTCTCCACCGCTTCGCCACCCCCCGGGACCTTATTGGCCACCAGCACGGCGGCGGCCGAGGCCACCACGTACACGATGCCGATGAAGGCCTCCTGCGGCACCCGGCTTTTCCGTCCCGAGGAGCGCGTCAGCGCGAAGAGCAGGGCGCCGACGGCCGTGGCCAGCAGCGCGAAGATATAGGTCTTGGAGGAATCGGGGTCGATGTGAAACAGCAGGGCCACGAGGCTCCCCAAGGCCGCCATCTGGGCCAGCGAGAGATCGACGAAGATCACCTCGCGGGCGATCACGTGCAGGCCCAGGTAGCTCAGCATGGCGACCAGCACCATGCAGGCGACGAACGGCGGCAACATCAGCTCGAACCCGGTCACGTCCCGCCCTCCGTCAGTTGGCCGCGGGGCCGGTGCGTGCGCCGAACGCGCGAGCCAGCTCGGAGATCCACAGGTTCATGAGTTCGAAGTACGTGCTGATCCCCTGCGCCCCGCCGGTATTGGACGGCACGATCACGGCCGTGGCACCCGTGCGCCGCGCCACTTCGAGCACCTGACTGCGGTCGTAGTAATTCGTCGACCAGAGCACCGGAATGTGTTTCTCCCTCATGCCGACGATGATCTCCTGCACATGCCGCGGCGTCGGCGGAATCCCCGGCTTCGGCTCGATGTAGTCGAAGCAGCTCACCTGGTACTCGCGCGAGAAATAGTCCCATTCCTTGTGGTAGCAGGCGACCTGCGTGCCGCGAAACGGTAGCGCCTGTTTCAGCCAGCCGCCGAGGCGGGCGAACAGAGGGGTGCCCTGATACTGCCGCGCCTTGAGAAAGTCGAACAGCTTCCCCTGGCGATCGAGATCGGCCAGCGTCTGGCCGCCCAGGAGCTGCACCAGCTCGGCGCCGAACAGCGCCCGGTACATCCGATCCTCGAAGTCCTTCTCCCGCGCCGTGAAGTAGTCGGCGTCGGCCGGGGCGACACGCTTCAGACCGGTCAGGATGTTGCGCGCGACTTGAACCGCGTTCAGCGGGTCGGTCCAGATATGCGGGTTGCCGTAGACGTGAATGTCGCCCTGGGTCCGGGAAAAACTGGTCGGGAGATCGAGCAGGTCGACCCCCGCGTACGCGGCGACGTACCCGGGCCCGCCCTCGGTCACCTTCGAGTTCCCGGCTTTGTCGAGCAACACGGGCACCCAGAGCTCGAGGTCGAGGCCGGTGGTGACGAACAGATCGGCCCGCGCCAGCGTGGGCACGAAACTCGGCTTCGGCTGGACGTAGTGCGGGTTCTCGTCACCCGTGGCGATCGAGGACACGGTGCCACGGTCGCCGACGATCTCGCGCGCGATCGACGCGTACGTCGTGAGCGAGGTGACGACCCTCACCGGCGCGCTCGGTGGTGTTCCGAGCAAAATGAGGAGCAGCAGTTGGTGGAGCATCTCAGTAGGTCTCATGTTTATGGGGGCCCATCGCCCAGACGGCCTGGAACGCGAATTGGTGTGTCGCGCTGGCCGATGCGATCTTCTGCCAGGTGTACTGCGCCCGCAGCTCCACCCATTCGCTTTCCCACATGGTGAGCGACCCGACGAGCTGGCGCATGACGAGGCCCGTGAGGGGCTCCTCGACCGAATGGTACGCGAGGCCGGCAACGAAGCGCTGATTGAGCCTGTACGTGCTGCCGAGGTAGCCGCCGACGCGGGTCGGGCCGACGCTGGCGTAGCGTTTGCGCAGCGCGAGGACCTCGGCGCGCAGCGTCCACTCGCGGTACTGCGCCCGTGCCGGCGGACGCCAGGTGAGGCGGAAATCGAGCCCACCCACGGCGGCCTGCAGAGCCGAATCGGGATTCTGGCCCACCAGGCCGGTCGCGCCGAGCTGCATGTAGGTCGAGTGTCCCAGCTGCCAGAAATTGAGCAGGCGCACCAGGAAAGTGGGCCGTCCGCCACTGCCGAACAATTCCGCGTCGCTGGCACTGCGCGTGACCTGGGCCGTCAGCTCGTGCGTCCCGAAGCCGCCGAACGCGCGGTACAGGGAAAACCCCGTGCCAGCGAGACCGTCCTCCCCCAGGTAGGTACGGAGCACGAGCGGGTATTCCGTCTCCGGCAGCGCGTGGAGATGCCAGCGGTTCAGCTCGCCGAACGACTGCCGGTACTTGCCGAAATCGAGCCGGATGTGGCCCGGCAATCCCGTCCAGTACGCGTACCCTTCCTCGACGCCAACCTCACCGTTCTCGAGACTCACGAAAACCTTGGTGTGCGAGTAGGGGTCGAGCGCCGACTGAAAGCCGATCTCGAACTCGCGTGGGTCGAAGTTGTCGCGCTGGATGCCGGGCGCCGTGCCGATCGCGCGCACGTCGCCGGTGACAGTGATCTCCGGGTTCAGCTGATTCTGGTTCCGCTCGCGGCCGACGAACGGGGTCGGTTGCACGGGTGCGGCGGGCTGCGTCGTGTCGGCCTGACCGGCCGCCGCCGCGGCCGCCGCGCGCAGGGCCGCGAGATCGTCTTGCGCTGCCGCGACCGCGGTGTCGACGCGGATCGGTCCCGCGGTCTGCAGCTTGGCCAGCAGTACCAGCACGCTGTCCAATCGCGCCTGCACCCGCCGCAGCTCGGCGGCGAGCGAGTCCACCTGGCGCTGCGTCGCCCGCGCCGGCTGCTGCGCCGTCAGCCCGATCGGCGCGGCGAGCACCGCCGCGGCGGCGAGCCAGGACTTGGTAAGTGCCATCATGATTGGTGCAACTCCTGTCCGGGTCATGAACCAGCGGACCGCCGCTCCGGCGCATCCGCGGGAACACAAGCCGCACGCCCCAGGCGGGGCGAGCGGTCGATTTCAGGACAAGGGAAGCGGTGGAGCGCGCGGGTGCGCCGTGCCCGAGCGAAATCGAGAAAGCGCACCAGGTGCGGCCGGTCGGCACGGCAGGAGGCGGCCCGTGATGCTGGGCAGCGGCGTCCGGCGCGTGACCGGCGACAACATGCGGGTGGCGTTGAACTGGCACTGCGCGCAGCGTGCGGTGTCGTGCAGAATCACGCATTGCGCGGTGTGATGAGTCTCCACCGCGGCGGGACCGCCGTTCGCCTCCGCGGCGTGGGCCAGCGTCACCGCCGCTCCGGCCACCGCCTGGAGCACGAACAGCAGCGCCGCCACACGGCGTTGCCAGGCTGGGTAGCGGCGCTGGAGGCTCACGGCACGCATTCGATAATGGTAACCATTCCGGGGACCAGAGATTGATACCCCCGGACGGCCGGATTCCCAGGGGGCTCGCTTCACCAGGGGTGTTCAGGGAACGCCAGACGGGATACCAACGGCACGAACCGAACCCCGCCCGCCCGCCGCTCGATCCAGCCGGTCGCGGCCCGCGTCAGAATCACCAACTCCTGCTCGTTCTGGTCACCGATTGGGGCGACCAGCCGGCCCCCCGGCGCAACCTGGTCGAGCAGCGGCGCCGGGACCTTCGGGGTTGCGGCGGTCACGAGGATCCCGTCGAACGGCGCGGCCTCGGGCCACCCGGTCGCCCCATCACCTAATCGCGTCTCGATATTGGCGAGGCGGAGCCGCCGGAAGCGCTCCTCGGCCTCGACCAGGAGATCCGGGAGCCGCTCGACGGTGAACACCCGGGAAACGAGCCGCGCCAGCACCGCGGTCTGGTAGCCGGATCCGGTGCCCACTTCGAGGACCCGGTGCGAGCGCTGCGGGGCGAGCGCCGCCGTCATCAGGGCGACGATGTAGGGCTGCGAGATCGTCTGTCCGCTCCCGATCGGCAACGGGCCATCCCGGTACGCCATGTGCCTGAGGTCGGGCGGCAGGAACCACTCGCGCGGCACCGAGGCCATGACGGCGAGGACGCGGCGGTTGGTGATGCCGCGGCGCGCGAGTTGGGATCGCACCATTCGTTTTCGAGCGGGCAACGACTCGCGTGCGGGGCGCACCGGATTTCAGTCCAACGTCTTGTGGAAGCGCCGCACCGCCAGCGTGATCAGGCCGATCGCGAACGCCACGAGGATCAGCACCTGGGGCCAAACGGCCTCGAGTCCCACGCCCTTGAGCAGGATCCCGCGCAGCACTTGCAGGTAGTGGGTGAGCGGCAGCAGGACACTGAACCACTGGAACACGGCCGGCATCGCCGGACGGGGGAACATGAAACCGGAGAGCAGGATGTTCGGCATGACGAAGAAGAAACTCAGTTGCATCGCCTGTTGCTGGTTTGTGACCAGCGTCGAGATGAACAGGCCGAACGAGAGACTCGCGATCACGAAGATCAACGACACGGCATAGAGCAGCACGAGGCTTCCGGAGAGCGGCACGTCGAAGACGAATCGCCCGAGCGTGAGCACGGCGGTCATCTGCACTACGCCGACGCCGATATAGGGCGCGATCTTGCCCAGCATCAACTCGGTCTTGGTGATCGGCGTGACGATCAACTGCTCCAGGGTGCCGCGCTCCCGCTCGCGCACGATCGCCATCGCCGTGACGAGGACCAGCGTCAGCGTGAGGATCACCCCGATCAGGCCTGGCACGATGTAGTTGGGGCTGCGGAGCCCGGGATTGTAGCGGGGGCGCACCCGGACATCGAGCGGCACGCTCGCTCGGCCCGCCGCGGCGACGAGGATCGCCAGGTTGCGGACCTGCCCGACGCCGGCCGCCGCGCCGAGCGCCGACTGCGACGCCAGCGGGTCCGAGGCGTCCACCACAACCTGAACGGTCGCCGTGAGACCGCGTCCCAATTCTCGCGCATACGCCGGTGGCACGATGATGCCGGCCTGCGCCCGCCCCCGGGCGATCGCGGCGTCGAAGGCGGGTCGGTCGTCCACGTGACCGATGATGCGGAAGCTGCCGGTGTTTTCGAACGCGGCGATCAGATCCCGGCTCTGCGAGGTGCGGGATTCATCCAGCACCACGGTGGGGATGTGCCGGACATCGGTCTGGATCGCATAACCGAACATGAGGAGCTGCACGACGGGGATGCCGATCATGACGCCCAGCGTGAGCCGGTCGCGCCGCATCTGGATGAATTCCTTGCGGAACATCGGCCAGAAGCGGGACCTCATCGCTCGTCGCGCTCCTGCAGGACGATGAACGCGTCTTCGAGCGTCTTGCTGCCCACCTGGCGGGCCACGTCGGCGGGCGTGCCGAGGGCGATGAGGCGGCCCAGGCTCATCATCGCCAGCCGGTCGCAGCGCTCGGCCTCGTCCATGTAATGCGTGGTCACGAGCACCGTGGTGCCACCGTGGGCCAGTTCGCGGATCGCCTGCCAGAAGTTGCGGCGCGCGGCAGGGTCGACGCCGGCGGTGGGCTCGTCCAGAAACAGTACCGGTGGCTGGTGCAGCAGGGCGCAGCCGAGCGCGAGGCGCTGCTTCCAGCCGCCCGATAAGTGCGCCACCAATTGTGCCAGGCGATCGCCCAGCCCGAGGAAACCGACGACACCCGCCAGGCGTTCGGTCCGCGCCGTCCCGGTGAGCCCGTAGATTCCCCCGTAGAACGCGAGGTTCTCGGCCACCGTCAGATCCTCGTACAGCCCGAACCGCTGTGACATGTAGCCGATCTGCATCTTGACGCGCTCCGGCGCCGCACGGATGTCGATCCCGGCCACGAGCGCGGTCCCCGCGGTGGGCTCGAGCAGGCCGCACAACATCCGGATCGTGGTCGTCTTGCCCGAGCCGTTGGGCCCGAGCAGACCGAACACCTCACCGCGAGCGATCTGCAGCGTGAGACTCGAGACGGCGGTGAGGGCGCCGAAGCGGCGCGTCAGCTCGCGGATGTCGACCGCGACGTCCCTCACGGCGAGAGCGGCACCTCGAGCGTCACCGGCAGGCCCGCCTTGAGACGGCCGGCGGGATCGACGAAGGTCACCTTGATGGCGAACACGAGATCGGCGCGCTCCCGCTCGGTGAGCGCGGCGCGCGGGGTGAACTCGGCGCGCGGCGCGATCTCGACCAGGCGACCCGCGATCGGTGCGGCGACGCCGTCGGCCCGTATCGAAACCGCCTGGCCGACGTGCACGCGCGCGAGGAACCGCTCGCCCACATACGCGCGCACCCACGGCTGGGCTACCACGCCGAGCGACACGACGGGCGAGCCGACCCCGGCCGCTTCGCCCGCCTCGAGGTATCGCGTCAACACGACCCCGTCGGCCGGGGCCAGCAGCACGAGCTCGTCGCGGATGGCTTCGGTCGCGGCGACCCCGGCGGCTGCGGCCCGGGATTCGCTGGGTGCGGCGCGCACCGCCTGCAGCCGGGCGGCGGCGGCGGCGGCGATCGCCACGGCGTTGTCGTAGTGCTGCGGCGAGAGGATTTCCTGGTCGCGCAACCGCGTCGCGCGGGCGAGATCGTTTGCGGCCCGCGTGCTGTCCGCCAGCGCCGCCGTCACTTCCGCCGTGCGTCGCTCCGCCGCCTGTGCCTGGGCGCGCCGCTGCGCGAGCTGAGCGGCGAGGCCGGGTTGCTCGAGCACGGCGATCGTGTCGCCGCGTCGTACCGAGTCGCCTTCATCTTTCAGCAGGCGGGCGACGCGACCGGCGACCAGGGACGCGATGCGGATCTCGCGGATTTCGACCGTACCGGCGATCCGCAACGTGGCGGCGGAGGATGTGCAGGCGGCGGCCACCAGCAGGGCAACGACGGCGAGACAGGGCGTTCGGCGTCTCACCTCCTTGGTCTCAGCCAATTGAGCGGATCCAGGGCGATCTGTCCCGGGCCCCGGATCTCGAAGTGCAGGTGCGTGCCCTGATCGGTCGTGCCTCCACCCACGTGGCCGATCACTTGGCCGCCGGTAACTCGATCTCCCTTCGCGACGGTCGCATCGTCGAGGGTGGCGTACACGGTATAGAAACCGCCGCCGTGGTCCACGATCACGGTCGTGAGGTACGTGCCGAGGGGCCCCACGAGGGCCACCGCGCCGGTCGCGACGGCCTTCACCGGTGTACCGGCCGCGGCCGCGATCCCGATGCCGTGCCACGTGATGCGCGTGTTGTCTGGACCGGCCGCGGGGCCGAACTCGTAGACGAGGCGACCGTCCACCGGCCAGCCGAGCGACCCCAGGCTGCCGCTCGTGATGGTCCCGGTCGCGGGCGCCGCGCCACGGGCCTCCGCTTCACGGCGGGTTCGCTCGAGCGCGGCAATCGCGTCGCTCACGCGCCGCTCTTCGGCGTCCGCCGCCGTCAGGCGCTCCTGCACCCGGGCCACGTGGCGCCGCGTCTCGCGCAGCCGGGTCTCCCGCTCCTTGGCGAGCCCGATGAATTGATCCAGCTCTTCGCCGCGTTCGGTGCGGCGGCGCTCGAGCGCGCCGCGCGCTTCGACCAGGCCGCGCCGTTCCTGGTCGATCCGGCTGCGCAACCGGTTCATCTCGTTGGTCATCGCCCGGTCCTGGCGGCTCACCAGATAGAGGTATTTGTAGCGTGACAGCAGGTCGCCGAAGCTCTCGGCGGCGAGCAGGACCTGGTAGGTATACAGCCGCCCACGCTTGTAAATGTCCACCAACCGGCGCTCGAGCACGGCCCGTTTCTCGTCCAAGGCGTCCTGCGCCAGCACCAGGTCGATCGAGATGCGATCGATGGCACTCGAGAGCTGCACGATCTGGCGATCCAGCTCGTTCACGATGCGGTTGGTGGTTTCGCGCTGCCGCTCGAGATTGGTGATCTCGTCGGACAGGTCGTGAGCCTGCGCCCGCAGCCGCTCGAGATCCTGCTGCGCCTGAGTACGCTCGCGGCGGATGTTCTCGAGACGTTGTTGATTGTCCCGCATCTGCTGTTCGATATTTGGGCGTTGGGCGAACAGCGGGCTCGGAAAGCAAACGACGTATGGAAGAACCGTATGGGGAAGAAGCGTAAGGAGAAAGCGTATGCAAGAGCGACGTGCGCCGCTACGCCTCCTCCCTACGTTTTCCTCCCCATACGTCTTTTCCATACGTAGTTGCACTCGTTTGAGATACGTCGTCACACTCGTCGCAAGTGTCGGCCCACACTCAACAAACTCCCCACCAAGCCGATGACCGTCCCGAACAACACGATTCCAAGCGCCTGCGCCGCCGTGAAGAACGACGAGGCGATCAGATAGCGGTTGATCAGCGTATAGGCGGCGTAGGAGAGTCCGATCGCCACGGCCCCGCCGAGCAGTCCCTTGAGCGCGCCCTGGAGCAGGAACGGGCGGCGCACGAAACCGTTGGTCGCGCCCACCAGGCGCATGATCGCGATCTCGCGGCTGCGTTGCAGCACCGCCATCCGGATCGTCGTCCCGATGATGATCACGGCGACGATCGCGAACGCCGCGCCAACCACCACCCCGACCGCGGCCGCCAGCCGCCGCAGCCGGTCGAGCTTCTCCACCCAGTCGCGGCCGAAGCGTACGTCGTCGACGAACAGGAGCCCGCGCAGCCGGTCGGCCACCGCGTTCACGTGCTGGGCATCCTGATAACCCGGCTTGAGCTTGACTTCGATCGAGGCGGGGAGCGGGTTGCGCTCGAGCTCCCGCAGCAGATCGCGGAACTCCACCAGCTCGCGCCGCGCGCGGGCCAGCGCGCTGTCTTCGGACACGAGCTGCGCCGAGGCGACCTCGGGGAACGCTTCGATATCCTGCTCGGCCAGGGTCACGGTTTCGATCGTCGTGCCGGGCAGGAGGTACGCCACGATCTCGACGCGCTCCGCCACGCCACGCAGCGCCTGGCGCAGGTTGACCGCCACCAGCCCGAACAGCCCCAGCACGAAGAGCGAGAACGCGATCGTGGTGACCGACAGCGCCGACAGGAGCGGCGCGCGCCGGAACGCGAGCAACGCTTCGCGCATGGTGAGGGTCACGCTGGCTGCCCCCCGCTCCCCGCGGCCGGCTCATCGACGGCCGAATCGTAGACCACGGCGCCTTCCTGCAGCTCGATCACGCGATACGGTGCGGAGCGGACCATCTCGAGGTCGTGGGTCGCCATCACGACCGCGGTGCCGCTCGCGTTGATGTCTCGCAGGAGCTGGAACACGCCACGCGTCGCCCGCTCGTCGAGATTCCCGGTCGGCTCGTCGGCGAGCAGCACCTGCGGCTCGTTGACGAGCGCGCGCGCGATGGCCACGCGCTGCTGCTCGCCGCCCGACAGCTCGCGCGGGTACGCACTCGCTTTGGCGACGAGGCCCACCTGCGTCAGCACGCGCACCACCCGCGCCGGGATGGTCGAGCGTCGGGCCCCCGTCACCTCGAGGGCGAAGGCGACGTTCTCTTCGGCGGTACGGTCTTCCAGCAGCCGGAAGTCCTGAAACACGATGCCGAGGCGACGCCGCAGGTGCGGCACGTCGCGCGGCGCGAGCTCGGTCACCACGTACCCGGACACGCGGACTTCCCCGGAGGACGGCTGCTCGTCCGCATAGACGAGCTTCAGGACGGTGGACTTGCCGGCGCCCGAATGGCCCGTCAGGAACGCGAACTCGCCCTTTGCGATATGGAAGGAAACGTCTTTGAGGGCGAGACCGCCCTTGGCGTACGTCTTAGAGACGTTCGTGAGCTTGATCACCTAGAGCGGCGCCAGGGCCTGGGCGAAATCTGCGATGAGATCGTCGGCATCTTCGAGTCCCAGAGAGAATCTCAGGAATCCGTCCGGAATTCCAGCCTGGGTCCGCTCCTCCGGCGAGAGGCTCTTGTGTGAGGTGAGTCGCGGTTCGGACACCAGCGTCTCCACGCCGCCCAGGGACGGCGCGTGCGCGGCGATCGTCAGGGCGCGCAGGAATCGCTCGGCTGCCCCGGCGCCGCCCTTCAGTTCGATGCCCATCATGCCGCCGTAGCCTTCCAGGAGACGCTTCGCCGTTTTGTGATCGCGATGCGAGGGAAGACCGGGGTAATGGACGGTGGCGACTTGCGCTTGCTTGCTGAACCATTCGGCCACCGCCTGGCCGGTCGCCGCGTGCCGGGCCAGGCGCACGCCGAGCGTCCGCATGCCACGCTCAATGAGCCACGCGGCGTGCGGATCGATCGCCTGACCCCAGAGCTGCATCAGGCGGCGTACTTCCTCAATCACCGCCTCCGTGCCGGCCACCGCGCCGGCGATGACGTCCGAATGACCGTTCAGGTACTTGGTGGCGCTGTGAATGACGATGTCCGCCCCGTGCTCGAGCGGGCGGAAGGCGACCGGCGACGCGAACGTCGAGTCGACGAGCAGGGCCAGACCTTCCGCCTTGGCCAGGGCGGCGATCGGCTCGACGTCGATGACCCGGATCAGGGGATTGGTCGGCGTCTCCACGAACAGGGCGCGGGTGTTCTTGCGCAGCGCCTCTTTCCACGCCCGGGAACGGATCGGATCGACGAAGGTCACCTCGATCCCGAAGCGTCCGAACTCTTGCGTGAACAGGCGGTGCACGCCGCCGTAGATCCACTCGGAAGAGATCAGGTGATCGCCGGGCCGCAGGACGGCGAGATGCGCCAGCGCCGTGGCCCCCATCCCGCTCGCGAGGAACAGCGCCGCCTCGGCTCCCTCCAGGGCCGCCAGCCGGCGGCCGATCGCGACTTGGTTGGGATTGTTGCCGTAGCGGGTGTACAGCACTTCCGTCGACGAGCCGACCGGATTGGTGAAGGTGCTGCTCTGGAAGATCGGGCGGGTGACCGGGGTCCAATCGGGCCGCGGCTCCGCGTCGCCGTGGATGGCGCGCGTGGAAAGGCCGAGCCGTCGCCGGGTCACGCGGCGACCAGCGCGACGACCCCGCCGGCTGTCCGGGCGGCGAGCCGCAGCGTGACCAGCTCCTCGATCAGGGCTTCGGCCGTATCGCGCGGGCCCAGGCCGTCCAGGGTGCCGTCGGCGCGCTCCAGCAGAGCGGCCAACCCGTGTCCCTCGAGCACCGGGCCGAGGGCTTCGAGATGAGCGTCCGAGCAGCCGCGCAGCACGAGGACGCGGAAGCGGCCGCGCAGCAGCTTTGCGACGATTTCGTCGGCGCAGGAGTAATCGATGCAGCGCACTCCGGTGAAGTCCATCCGCGTCACGTCGGCGGGCAGGATCTCCGTCACGTACACCTGCTCGATGTGCTCGCGCACGGCCCGACCGGTGGGGCGCGTGACCAGGTCCGCGTACGTGGCACGCACCGCCTGGCGGAGGACTGCGGAAACGTCGATCGAGCGGATCACCGAGGGTCGGGCCTTTGCTCCGGGACGATGACGAGCACCTGCGAGCCGGGAAACAGCGGCAGCCCTTCTGCGAGCGGGACATCATCGTCCCAGGACGGGGCGATGGCAATGCGGGCCGTACCGCTCCGAATGGCGATCTTGCCGTCCCAGCGCGAGAGATAATTCCGGATTCCCTTCAGCCCCTGGCCGCGACCAGGATCCCGGAACCGGCTCACGCCCTGGACCAGCGCCGCCTCGAGCGCCGTCGCGTCACTCCAGCGTTCGCCGAAGCGGCGGCCCTGCGTCGGCTCGAGGGAAGCGCGGAATCCCACGCCGGCGTCCGCCACCGCGATCACCACCACGCGCCGCGCCAACCGGCGCCGCCAATGATAGCTCTGGACCGCGACCCACCCGCCGGTGCCGGCGTGTTCTACAATATTCTGACACGCTTCCGAAAGCGCCATAGCGAACCCCATCGTCGCCTTGGGGTCGATGCCCAGGTCGCTGGACAGGATGGCCGTCGCGCGCTGCTGAATGCGGCCCACCACCTCGTGGACGTCGTCGGCGGCGCGGACGGCGGTCACCGGCAGCAGCACTTCCGAGTCGGCGACCGGCTTCATGCGCGGCACGCGGCCGTGAATCTCGAACAGATCCTTGGCGGCGGCGAAGAACCCCGCCCGCGCCCAGTAGCTCTGCACCTCGGGGGCGGTCGGCGCGGTGAGCAGCGGGACTTCGTCGCTGGCGGCGCGCGCGGCTTGACCCGCGACCAGGAGACCGACGAGCCCGTAGGGCGACGCCCACTCGGTCGCGTGCGCATCGAAGAGCAGGCGCCCACCCTCGGTCACGGCGCGACTGTAGGCCCCGGCGAACTGATCGAAGGAGCGGTCGTCGAAATGCGCGGGCACATCAACCAGCCGCGTCATACGGGCGCGAGCCGTCCCAACAGGTGATCGCGCAGCCCCGAGGCCCCGCGATGCGTCACGTTCCGCGCGGCGAGGCGGTTGCCTTCCTGGAGCGCCGTTTCGAGCGGCGCGCCGGCCAGGAGCCGTGCGCACGTCACGGCGCCGAACACGTCTCCGCAACCGGTGGGATCGCCGCCGTCCGGCGCCGGCGCCGCTGGGGCGATGCGCGCGGTGCGCACTGGGGACCCGGTGAAATACACCGCTCCTCGGGCGCCCAACGTCACGATCAACGCCTGGCAACCGCCGGCCAGCGCGCCGGCCGCCACGATGAGTGGGTCGGGTCCCAGCTGCGCGAACTCATCTTCGTTCAGTTGCACTCTGTCGAAGCAACCGAACCAGCTTTCTACGCCGGGGAGCGGCTGCAGCACCCGGGTGCCGTCATCGGTGCGTCCCAGAAAGAGGCTGTGGAGGTCGGCGTAGATCGGCCGTGGAAACCCGCGTCGCAACAGGCGCGCCGCCTCGAGCGACATTTCCCAACCGGATATGAAGTTCACATACAGCGCGTCGAGGTCGCTCACCAGGGCACCCAGCTCGGGCCAGGTCCATCCCGGCACGCCGCCCGTCAGCTGCTCGCAGCGCCGCTCCGCCGTCATATAGCGGAGCGTGACCCGGTTGTTCGGCTCCGGGACCTCGATGAATCGTGACGCAGGTGCGGCGTGCCGGACGTCGCGCAGGAACGCCGCCGCGCGTGGGGCCAGATCGCGCCCCACCTTGATCAACGGCACCAGCTCCCAGTCGCGGTCCAACGCGGCGTCGAGACCGGCGAGGGCATAGGCGATGCCGCCCCATTCCTCCACGGGACCTCGCGCCGGATCGCGACCCTGGATCGTGTCCCACACCATCGTCCCTACCACCCCCAGCCGCTTCACACGCGGCCCCACGTGCGTTTGATGTACACGGCTGCCGCGCCCCACACACCGGCGGTGCCCGGCAGCTCACCGGGGAGGATGCGGCACACGTCCACAGCCGCCTTGAAGGCGCGTCGCAGCACTTCACTTTGTAACGGGATGAACAGCGTGTCGCCGGCCAGCGTGACGCCCCCGCAGATGACCACCACCTGGGGATTGAAGATGTTGATGATGTTGGCGACGCCGGCCCCGAGGAACGCGGCGGTGTCGCGCACGACCTTGAGGGCGTACGCGTCGCCACCCTGCGCGGCCTCATACACGATTTGCGCGGTGATCCGGCTCAAGTCGCCGTCGACGGTGCGGGGCAGGACGGAGGCGGCGCCGGCTTCCAAGCCTTCCACGGCACGGGCGGCGATGGCCGGCCCGGACGCGTAGGCTTCGAGGCAGCCGTAGTTGCCGCAATTGCAGCGCCGTCCGGTCGAGTCGATGGTCATGTGGCCGATCTCCCCGGCGATATCGGACGTGCCCCGGTAGATGTCGCCATGCAGCACGATACCGCCGCCGATCCCGGTACCGATCGTGAGACCCACCACGTAGTCGGCGCCGCGCGCGGCGCCGCGCCACCACTCCCCGAACACGGCGCAGTTGGCGTCGTTGTCGAGCGTCGCCGGAAGTCCCAAGCCGGCCGTCACGCGGTCGCGCAGCGGCATGTTGTGCCAGCCGAGGTTGGGCGTGGTTAGCACGACGCCGGTCTTGGTGTCGAGCGGGCCCGGCGAGCCGATGCCGATTCCGGCGATGTCCTTGCCCGGCGCCTGCGCCATGGAACGCCGGGCGAGCTGGACGATCCGCTCCACCACCGCGTCCGGTCCCTGCTCGGGGAGCGTCGGCGTCGATTCGACGCCCACGATCTCCGAACCGTCCTGGGCCACGATGCCCACGACGATGTTCGTACCCCCGACGTCAATCCCGACGATGTAGCGCACCGGTCTCCTCGATCGCCCGCACGACCTCGTCCACGGCGAGCGACTGCATGCAGGAATGATGACCCAGCGGGCAGCGGGCGGGGCCGTGCGGCGAGCACGGCCGGCACGTCAGCCCGCCGACGCCCAACACCTGGTCCCGAAGGCCCCGGGGCCCGAACCCGAACGCCGGGATCGTCGGCCCGAAGATCGCCACGGTCGGCGTCCCGACCGCCTGCGCGAAATGCAGCGGCGCGCTGTCATTCGTGACGAGCACGCTCGCCTGCTGGACCAGAGCCGCCGACTGTCGCAGCGTCAACGCGCCGCAGGCATTCGCCGCGCCGACGATGTGTGCGGCCAAGGGCGCGTCCTCCCGGCTGCCCACCACCACGGCGCGCGCGCGCCCCGCCAGGCGCCGGGCCAGCTCCGGGAAGTGCGGCCACCGCTTGCTGCCCCAGATCGACCCGGGCGCCAACGCCACGAACGGCGGCGCGATCCGCGCCTCGCGCAGCCAGCGCGTTGCGGCTTCCACGTCCGCGGCGGTGAGGCCGAGCGACGGCATGTCGGCCGGCGACGCGGGCTGTCCCGCTAACGCCAGCAGCCGGTCGATCTCGTGCCCGGCGGCCGGACGTGGGTGCGATTCGGTGTACAGGTAGCGCCAACCGTCGCGGTACCCGACCCGTCGCGGGATGCGGGCGAGCAGCGCCAGGGCCGCGCTCCGCAACGAGCGATGGGGAAGGTACGCGACACCGTAGCGCTCCGCCTGCAGCCGCCCGGCGAGCGCCCGCAGGCCCCGCCACCCTCGATCGGCGCCGCGCTTGTCGTAGGGAATCACGTGCCGCACCGCCGGGTGCGTCTCGAGCAGCGAAGCGGCGGCGGGGGTCGTCACCACGTCGAGCGGGCCGTCCCCCACGGCGAGCGCCGCGAGCAAGGGCGTCGTGAGCACGACGTCGCCCAGAAACGCGGTCTGGACGACGAGGCTAGTCAACCTGCAGCACCGCCAGGAAGGCCTCCTGCGGAATCTCGACCGAGCCCACCTGTTTCATGCGCTTCTTTCCTTCTTTCTGCTTCTCGAGCAGTTTCCGCTTGCGCGTGACGTCGCCGCCGTAGCACTTGGCCAACACGTTCTTGCGCAGCGGACGGATCGATTCGCGCGCGATCACCTTGGTGCCGATCGCGGCCTGGATGATCACCTCGAACAGTTGGCGCGGGATCAGCTCCTTCAGCTTTTCCGCGATCTTGCGGCCCCACTCGAACGCCTTGTCGCGATGGATGATCACGCTGAACGCATCCACCGCCTCGCCGTTCAGGAGCATGTCGAGCCGGACCAGATCGGAGGCGCGGTACTCGAGGAACTCGTAGTCGAGCGAGGCGTAGCCGCGCGAGACCGTCTTCAGCTTGTCGTGGAAGTCGAGGATGATTTCGGCGAGCGGGAATTCCCAGGTGAACTCGACCCGGGTGGGGTCGAGGTAGTGCATGCCGCCATAGATGCCACGCCGCTCCTGACCGAGTCTCATGATGGCGCCGATGTAGTCGGCCGGGGCCAGAATGCGGGCCTTCACGTAGGGCTCTTCGATGTGATCCAGCGTGGAGCCATGCGGCAACCGGCTCGGGTTTTCGACCAGATCCATCTCCCCGTCGGTCCGATAGACGTGATACTCCACATTGGGGACCGTCGAGATCAAGTCGAGGTCGAATTCCCGCTGCAGCCGCTCGCGCACGATCTCCATGTGCAGGAGACCGAGAAACCCGCAGCGGAATCCGAAGCCCAGCGCGATCGACGTCTCCGGCTCGTAGTGCAGGGACGCGTCGTTGAGCTGCAGCTTGGCCAGCGCGTCGCGCAGCTCCTCGTACTGCTCGGCATTGGTGGGGTAGAGGCCCGCGAACACCATGGACTGGATGTCGCGATACCCGGGGAGGAGCGGTGCATCCCGGTGGTTGGCGTCCAGCACCGTATCGCCGGGGCGCGTGTCCTGCACGCCGCGCACGTTCGCGATGAAATAGCCGACTTCGCCCGCCTCGAGTCGCTCGGTGGGCTTGTGGCCGAGCTGGAGATAGCCCACTTCGTCTACCTCGTACGCGTCGTCCTTGTGCGCGCCGAAGGCGATCTGCATGCCGGGCTCGAGCATCCCGTCGACGAGCCGGACGCTCGGGATCGCGCCCCGATAGCGGTCGTAATAGGAATCGAAAATCAGGGCCCGCAGCGGCGCATCGACGCGGCCACCCGGGGCCGGCACGCGATGCACCACGGCCTCGAGCACGTCCTCCACGCCGGTGCCTTCTTTGGCGGAGATGCGCAGGATGTCCTCCGCTTTGGCGCCGATCAGGTCGTGCATTTCGGCGGCCCGGCGGTCGGGCTCCGCCCCGGGCAGGTCAATCTTGTTCAGCACCGGGATGATCTCGAGCCCCGCGTCCAGGGCCAGGAACAGATTCGACAGCGTCTGCGCCTGGATCCCCTGCGAGGCGTCGACCACCAGGATCGCCCCCTCACACGCGACCAGGGAGCGGGACACTTCGTAGGTGAAGTCGACATGCCCGGGCGTGTCGATCAGATTCAGCTCGTACAACTGTCCGTTCTTGGCGTGATAGTTCATCCGGACCGCATTCAGCTTGATCGTGATGCCGCGCTCGCGCTCCAGGTCCATGGTGTCGAGCACCTGGTCGCGCATCAGCCGTTTGTCCAGCGTGCCGGTGAGCTCGATGAGGCGATCGGCCAAGGTCGATTTCCCGTGGTCGATGTGGGCCACGATACAGAAGTTGCGGATGTTCGCCTGACGCATGAGAGGCCAAATATAGACGGACGGCTTACCTTCTATGTCCAGGAATCCTCCCCTGACTTCTATCACTGGCTGGTTCGATCCCGGTCCCAATGGGGGCGCGCTCCGGTTCGCCGCGAATGGGTATTTGCCCGCCAAGGGCGACCCGGGCGTGCGGCTGCCGGGGCTGCGTCGTGGCGACCTGTTGGTGCTCGAGAACGGCCGCGTCGTGTCGGTGAACGGCGCGGCGCCGACGGCGCTCGACCGCCGGCTTGAATTCGCCAGTCTCAGCGCGGTGCATCCGTCACGGCCCCTGCTGCTCGAGTGTCCCGCCGCGACGAGCCCGCGTACCGCCGACATCCAGCGCACCCTGGATCTCGTCTGTCCGTTCGGGTTCGGCCAACGGGCCTTGATCGTCTCGCCCCCGAAGGCCGGGAAGACGACGGTGCTCCAGGCGGTGGCCGAGGGAGTGGCCGTCAATTATCCGGCGGCCGAGCTGCTCATTCTGCTCGTGGACGAGCGCCCAGAGGAAGTCAGCGAGATGGTGGATTGGGGCCGTGGCGAGGTCATCGCATCGAGCTTCGATCTGCCCCACGAGCGGCATGTCGCGGTGGCCGACATGGTATTCGAGCACGCCCGCCGCCAGGTGGAGTTGGGCCGGGACGTGGTGATCGTGCTCGACTCGATCACGAGGCTGGCCCGCTCGCACAACACCACCGGCCGCTCGAGCGGTCGCACCATGACCGGCGGCTTGGACGCCAACGCGCTGGCCAAGCCGAAGGCGCTGTTCGGCGCCGCCCGCGCTGTGCCGGACGGCGGATCGCTCACCGTCATCGCGACCGCGCTCGTGGAAACCGAGAGCCGGATGGACGACGTGATCTTCGAGGAGTTCAAGGGCACCGGCAACGCCGAACTCCGCTTGGTGCGGGAGCTGGCGGATCGTCGGATCTACCCGGCCGTGGACGTGGCGGCGAGCGGAACGCGGCGAGAGGAGTTACTCGCCGCTCCCGCGGTGGTGCAAGGACGACAGGAGCTGCGCCGCCACCTCGTGAGCCTGCCGACGGCGCAGGGTATGGAGACGCTGCTGGGGTTGTTGCGGCGCTCCAAGACGAACGCCGAGCTGCTGAAGACCGCCTAGGGGGACGGGCGCCGCTCGTTGTTAGGGTCGGCGGCGGCGGAGCTCCGGTTTCCCGGCCGCTTTCGGCGGTGCCGGGTCGCGGCCCCGCCTCGGTTCGGCGCGCGGCGCCTGCCGACGGGTCTCCTCCCGCTGTCGTTCCGGCCTTGCTTCCGGTCGCGGCGCCTCGCGCTGGCCGCGCGAGCCGTCGGAGGGTCGAGGGTCGGGATGCCGCGGTTCGGTTTCTGGTTGACGCGGCCGCCGCTCAGGCTGCCGCTGGCTCGAGGGTCGCTCGGCTTCGGGTTGAACCGATCGACGGCGGTTGCCGTCATCGGGTGTGACGGCACCGGGCCGGCGCTCGCCCACCCCAGGCGCGGGGATGGAGCCGCGCCTGCCCAGATCCGCGCTGCGGACGCCACGGCGCCCGTTGTCGTTGCCCGGACGCTCCCGCTCGCGAGTCACGAAGCGATCGTCGCCCACTCCGCCGCGATCCTTGAAGATGAAGCGGGGCTCGGGCCGGAACGGCCGAGTGAAGACGACCCGCGTGCTGCCGTAGTAGCGGTAGGGATAGTAGTACGGGTCATCGAACACCACGATCCGGAACCGCACGCACGAGTACGAATAGGGGTTCCAGTACCGGTAGCTGGCGTAGCTGTGGCAATCGTAACAGAGGAAGCGGGGATAGTCGTAGTGCCGCTCGACGTAGTAGGGGGCGATGTCGTAGTCCCAATCGTCGTTCTCCGCCACGATGCGCTGCGCGAGATCGGTGAGGGCGACATAGGGGTCGCCGCGCACGCGCCCGTCCGCAATGGCGCGGTAGTCCCAGTGATCCCCGGTCATGATCGGGCCGTAGTTGAACGGGTCGGCTGCGGCGACCCCGAAGACGTAGCCTACGCCGGGATAATCATCGATGGCGAACGCGTCTTGGTCGCGTCCTTGAATCTCGAACTGACGCCCGCCACGAACGAAACCGTCCTCCCACGGCTCGCGCGGGAACAGCACGCGCACCCGGCCGTCGGTGTCCACCCGGAAAATGGTGACGTAGGCATCGCCGTCGGCGAGCAGAAATACCCGGGCCCGCTGACCGGTGTGGTAGGGATCATCGCCCCGGTTGGTCCAGACTTCGACGTGCGGTCGTGCGAACCCGGGGGTGCGGATGGGGGTAGCCGGACTTGGGGACGGCGTCCCCGCGAGCACGGTGAATATCAGGGTTGCGAGCATGTGACCTCCGGCTGTTGCGCAGGGCATGCCACGTGCCGCCCTGAGCGGTCAAGCAACGGATTCGCCGCCAAGCACTTACCCGGTCGAGAACGACCAGGGTCACGCGGTCGTGTCCTCTACCATGGACAAATGCGCGCTTCTAGCTTCCGCGAGCCATGAGCCCTGTGCAGCGATTCGATCTACTCGACCCCGCGGAGGTGGCCCGTCTGGGCGGGATCGAGATCGTGGTACAGGGTGTGGTGGAAGGCTTCCTTGCCGGGCTGCACCGATCGCCGTTCCGCGGCTTCTCGGTCGAGTTTACGGAGCACCGCGCCTACCAACCCGGCGACGAGCTGCGCTACCTCGACTGGCGCATGCTGGCACGCTCCGATCGCCTGTTCGTGAAGCAATTCGAGGAAGAAACCAACCTGCGGGCGATGATCCTTCTCGATGCGAGCCGCTCGATGGCGTGGCGCGGGGCGGAAGATCGACTGACCAAGCTGGATTACGCTCAACGGTTGGCGGCGGCCGTTGGACTGATTCTGCTGCGCCAGCGCGACGCGACTGGACTCATCACCTTCGACGATGCCGTGCGCGAGATCGTCCCGGCGCGGGTGAAGACCGGGCAATGGCGGCGGCTGGTGCGCGGCATCGTCGCCGCGCCGGCGGGCCAGGGGACCGCCGCTGAGGCGGCCTTGCGTCAAGTCACCTCGCTCCTGGTGCGCCGTGGTCTGGTCGTGCTCCTGTCGGACCTCCTGCTCGATCGGGAACCGGCGCTCACGGCGTTGCGCTATCTCCGACATCGGGGCCACCAGGTTGTGGTGTTCCATCTGCTGGATCCCGCGGAGCGTGAGCTCGCCGGGCCGCCGGAAGTGCGGTTCAAGGACCCCGAATCCTCCGCCAGCCTGGTGGTGCGCCCGCGCGAGCTGGCGCGTGCCTACCGGGAGACCGTGCGACGCGAGATCGCCGCCTGGCGCACTGCGTGTCGCCGGCACGGGATCGCCTATCATGACGTAGCGACGGACCAGCCGTTCGGGCTGGCCCTGCGCCGGCTCGCGTGATCTTCCTGCATCCGCTGGCCCTGTTCGGTCTGGCCGCCGCCGCTATCCCGGCCGTGCTGCATCTGTTGCAGCGACGGACGCCTCCGGAGGCCGAGTTTCCCGCGCTGCGCTACCTCTCGGAAGCGGAGCGACGCAGCGCGCGCCGACTGCGTCTGCGCCACCTGTTGCTGCTGCTGCTGCGGACGGCCCTGATCGTGAGCCTCGTGGTGGCCGCCGCCCGACCACTCGTGCCGACGCGGACGCCGGGCGCCGGGCACCCCCCCACGGCGCTCGCCCTGGTGCTCGACAACTCGCTGTCATCGGGTGCGATCGCCGGCGGACAGCTCACTCTCGATCGCCTGAAAGCCGGGGTGCGTTCGGTGCTGCTGCGAGCGACGCCCGATGATCGGCTGTGGCTCGTGCTGGCGGACGGGATCGCGCGTGCCGGCTCCCGGGAGGAATTGCTGCTGGCGGTGGACAGCACCGCCGTGAACCCACGGCGGCTGGACCTGGTCGTGGCGGTGAGCCGTGCCGCGCGCCTCGTGGCCGCCGAGCCGACGCCTGAGCACGCCGTGCTGGTCGCCAGCGACCTGCAGCGTACCGCGCTCGGCGACGGCCGGGCGGCGGTCCCGAAGGATGTGCAGGTGACCGCGCTCGCGCCGGGTCGGGCGCCCGTGAACCGAGGCGTCGCCACGGCGCGCGTGACGACGGGCGCCGTGGTGGTCGAGCTCGCCGGGACACCGGAGGCCGGCCCGACACCGGTGACGCTCCGCGTGCGAAGCCGTGAAGTGGCGCGTGCGTTGGCGAGCGCCGGGTCAACGGTCAGCCTTCCATTCACCGACCCCGGACCGGGATGGGGGGTGGGGGAAGTCTCTCTCGATCCGGACGAGCTGCGTGCGGATGACCGTCGCGTGGTGGCCTGGCACACCGTCCCTCCGGCCCGGGTCCGGGCCGCGCCTGGGAGCGGCCCGTTCGTGGCGGCGGCGCTCGCCGCCCTGCGCGCCGGTGGTCGCGTCAGCGATGGGCCCGACGTGTCGATCGACGAGCGGCCCAGTGCCCTCGCATCGATCGTCCTGCCACCCGTCGACCCGGCGTTGACCGGTGAAATCAATCGAGCCCTCGCGTCGCGGGGCGCCACATGGCGCTTCGGCGGCCCGGGCACGCCGGGGAGGCTCGCCGCTGTGGTCGCCGATGGCCTGGAGGGCATCGCCGTGCGGCGGCGGCTGCGGCTCGAAGGCGCCGATTCCGGGCGGGTGCTGGCGCGGGTCAACGGCGAGCCGTGGGCGGTAGCCGTCAACGGCATGGTGCTGCTGGGCAGTCGCCTCGATACGGCCTGGACGGCCCTGCCGCTGCTGCCGCCCTTCGTGCCCTTCCTCGACGCGCTCGTGAACCAGTTCGTGCGCGGCGAAGATCCCATCGTGGAGCGGGAAGGCGCTCCGGGCGTCGTGTTCACCCTGGTCGGACCGGACACCGTGGGGGCGACGATCTTCGGCCCCGACCCCCGGGAATCAAACCTGTCACCAGCGGAATCGAATCTGGTCTCGACGGCACTGGGGGCGGAGGTACGAGCGGAAGGCGTGATCGCCGCCGCGGCGTTCGCCAGGGCAGGCCGCGCCGACGCGACCAGCCTGTTGTTGCTCATCGCGCTGTTCCTGGCGCTCGCGGAGCTCGCGGTCGCGACCATCGCACGCTGATGTCCCTGCTGTCCCTTCTCGATCGCTTCGACGCGCTTCCCGCGACCCGCGCGCTGGTGGAACAGCTTCCGGCGGCAGGCGGCAGGCTCCCGCTGGCCGGCCTGCCCGGGTCGAGCCCCGCGGTACTGGTCGCGGCCCTGGCGCGGCGCCTGGTCCACCGTGTCTTCGCAGTGGTCGCGCCGACGCCTGCGGACGCCGAGCGTTGGCTGGCCGATCTGCGCACGTTGTGCGACGACGGCGTGGTGCTGTTTCCGCAACGGGAGAGCCTGGGGGTCGAAGAGCCGCACGTCGAGATCGCGGGCGAGCGCGTGGAGACGATCGCCGCGCTGCTGGCGGGTGCGGCGCGCATCGTGGTCACGACGGCCCGGGCCAGTGCGGAGCGCACGGGAGTCCCCGCTGCGTTGGCGAACGCTCGCCTCGAGCTGACCGCCCCGTCCGCCGGGGAGCGCCCGGCCGGGACCCTGAGCGAGGTCGTGCGGCGGATCGAGGACATGGGGTACACCCGCGTCCCTTCCGTCACGGAGGTGGCGCAGCTCAGCGTGCGTGGCGGCATCCTGGACGTGTACGGGTACGGGATGGCCGCGCCGACCCGAATCGAATGGTGGGGGGACGAGATCGCCTCGCTGCGATTGTTCGATCTGGATACGCAACGCTCGGGCGAGCCCGTGGCCCGGGTGACGGTGCTCCCGGTCAACGTCGAGGGGCGAGGCGTCGCGTCCGGCGTGGGTGTTCACACGTCGTTGCTCGAGCTGCTGCCGGCGGACGCGCTCCTGGTCCTGGATCAGGAGACGGCGCTGGGGCGGGAAGTGGAGCGGGCGTGGTCCGACGCGGCCCATCATCTCGAGGTCGCGCGTCGCATGGGCGAGGATGCCCCGCCACGGGAAGCGGTGCTGCTCGAGCCCGCGGTGTGGCGCCGGCTCGGAGAGCGATTCGCGCGACTCGCGCCCGGGGCGGAAGATGCCGTGCGGCGGTTTCCACTCGCGCCTCCCGAAGCGATCGACCGCGACCTGAAGCGGCTGCGTCAGGTGGTCGCCGCTCCTCCCGAGACGGTGATTCTGTGCGACAACGCTGGGCAGCTGGAGCGGCTCGACGAGCTCCTCGGCTCCGATCGCGCCACGCTGGCGGTGGGCGCGCTCGACGCGGGGTTCGTTCTGCCGACGCTGCGGGTCCTCACCGACCACGAGATCTTCCGTCGGGCCCGCCGGTTGCGCCGGCCGCGGCGGTACCGGACGGCGACGCTGGCCAGCGAGGCCCGGCCGCTGGCGCAGGGGCAGTACGTGGTTCACCTGGAGCACGGCATCGGCATATTCCGGGGACTCCAGACGATCCCGGTCGGTGAGGCGACGCTGGAAGTCGCGGTGGTCGAATATGAAGGCGGCGACCGGCTCAATGTGCCGCTGTACCGCCTCGACCAACTCGAGCCCTATCGCGCCCCCGGGGATGGCGACGCGCCGCCGCCGCGCCTGCACCGGCTCGGCTCGACCACGTGGCAGCGGCAGCGCGACAAGACGCGCGCCGCGATCCGCGCCATGGCGCAGGAGCTGCTCGACCTGTACGCGCGCCGCCAACTCGCGCCGGGGTACCCCTTTCCCCCCGACACACCCTGGCAGCGCGAGCTCGAATCGGCATTCCTGTATGAGGACACGCCGGATCAGATCCGCGCCACGGTCGACGTCAAGCGCGACATGGAACGACCGCGCCCGATGGACCGCCTCCTGGTGGGCGACGTGGGGTACGGGAAGACCGAAGTGGCGTTGCGGGCGGCCTTCAAGGCGGTGCAGGCCGGCAAGCAAGTCGTCGTCCTCGTGCCGACGACGATTCTGGCCGAGCAGCACGGGCGTACGTTTCGCGAGCGCCTGGCCGACTACCCGGTCCGACTCGAGGTGCTGTCGCGCTTTCGCTCCCCCAAGGACATCACGGCGGCGCTCGTGCGGCTGGCCGATGGGTCGCTCGACATCGTGATCGGGACGCACCGGTTGCTGTCGGCGGACGTGCAGTTCAAGGAGCTGGGCCTCGTGATCGTGGACGAGGAGCACCGCTTTGGGGTGCGACACAAGGAACGGCTCAAGGCTCTGAAGCTGACGGTGGACGTGTTGACGCTCACCGCCACACCGATTCCGCGAACGCTGCACCTGTCGCTCGCCGGATTGCGGGATCTCACGCTGCTCGAAACCGCGCCCAAAGACCGCTCGCCGGTGCTCACGTACATCGAGCCCTGGGATGACGCGCTGATCGAGGAAGCGCTGGCCCGCGAGCTGGATCGCGGCGGCCAGGTCTACTTCGTCCACAACCGGATCGAGACGATCGACACCATCGCCGTCCGGGTGGGTGCGCTCGCCCCGCGGGCGCGGGTGGCCGTGGCGCACGGACAGATGAAAGAAGCGGAGCTGGACGCCGTGATGGGACGGTTCGTCGCGAGCGAGGTCGACATTCTCGTGTCGACGATGATCGTCGAGTCGGGCCTGGACGTGCCCAATGCGAACACGATGATCGTGGATCGCGCCGACCGGTTCGGGTTGGCCCAGCTGTACCAGCTGCGCGGCCGGGTGGGCCGCAGCCACCGGCGCGCCGCCTGCTACCTGTTGGTGCCCGATCTGCCCGACCCTGCGGCCGAGGATCGGCTGCGGGTGCTCGAGCATCACACCGATCTCGGGTCGGGGTATCGCATCGCGTTGCGCGACCTGGAGCTGCGCGGCGCCGGGAATCTGTTGGGCGCCGAGCAATCGGGTCATGCGCAGGCGGTCGGGTTCGATACGTATCTTCGGTGGCTAGAAGAGGAGGTGCGCGGGCTGCAAGGGACGAGGGACGAGGGACGAGGGATGGGGATGCCGCCGGAAGTCGTCCTCGACCTGCCGGCCCACCTGCCGGATGCCTACGTTGCGGATCACTCGGCGAAGCTCGACGTGTATCGGCGACTGGCGCGGGTAGAACGGCCGGGCGAGATTGCAGCCGTTCGCGAGGAGCTGCGCGACCGGTTCGGGCCGTTGCCCCCGGAGGCGGATCGCCTGCTGCTCGTGACGGAACTCCGCGCGCTCGGCGCCCGGGCGGGATTGGAAACGATCCTGGTGCGGGGCGATGAGGCGCGGCTCACGTTTCGGCGGGAGGCGCGTCCGCGCATGGCGGGGCTCACGGCGGCCCTGGACGCAGTGCAGTTCGAGGCCGACGTGCGCCGCGCCATTCCGCTGTCGCTACGGCTGCGCCGCCTGGGTGGTGAGGCGATCGGCCCGGGTCTGGCGCGGGCGCTCACGGCGGTGGTAACGGATCTTTCGTGAACAGGAGTCTCGGCATGCGTCGATGGGCAGTGGTCGGGGTAGCGCTCGTGCTCGCGGTGACCGCTGGCGCGTGCGACGTGCTGCGGGACGCGTTCTCGGCGCACCCCGCGGCGGCGGCGCGAGTCGCCGGTCAGACCCTGAGTGTCGAACGGCTGGCGGAGCTTGCCTCGCGGGTCACGGGGATGCCGCTCGAGCAGCCGAACCTCGCCCGGCTGGCGGGTGCGTACGTCGACTACACGCTGTTCGCGATGGCGCAGGCCGACGGGCAGCTCGAGGACAGCGCGACGATCGCGCGCGCCATGTGGCCCACGGTGTCGCAGTTGAAGTACGGCCACTTCGTCGAGCGACTGCGCACGGCTACCACGCTCAAAGGCGCGCAGATCGATTCGACCTACGCCGCCAGCGACCTGCGCGCGTTCCAGCACATCTTGATTTCCGTCGCTCCGAATTCGGCGCCGCCGGTGGTGCAGCAGAAGCAGGCGCAGATCGACGCCATCTGGCGCTCCCTGGCGACGACGGGCGGAGCCAACTTCGCCGCGGTCGCGAAACGCAGGTCCGAGGACCCGGCCTCGAAGGCATTGGGCGGCTGGCTCGAGGTCGGCGCTCGGGGCCGGTTCGTGCCGCAGTTCGAGGAGCCGGCCTGGCAGCTCGCACCCGGGGCGATGTCGGGCGTCGTCCGCTCGAACTTCGGATTCCACGTCATCCGGCGTCCGCCGCTCACCGAGGTCCGCGACTCGTTCGCGGTAGGGGTGGAGCGGGTGCTGGCGAGCCGACACGACTCCTCGTACTTCGCCGACCTCGCCCGGCAGCGGGAGGTGAAGATCGCGAGCGGGGCGGGGGAGGCGATCCGGAGTGCGTTCCAGGACCTGGAGGCGGCGGGACGCAGCCGTCAGCGGCTGGCGAGTTTCAAGGGCGGAGCGTTCGAGATACGCGACTTGGTGCGTTGGCTGTTCGCGATCGATCCGCGGATCGCCCAGGCGTTGCCGGCGGCCGCCGATTCCCAGATCGAGCCGCTGGTGCAGCAGCTGGTGGAGCGCACTGTGGCGTTGCAGCAAGCCGATTCCGCCGGCGTGCAGATCACCGACTCCGAGTGGATGGCCGTGCGCGCCGACTTCGATTCGGGTCTGGCGATCACGCGTGGGCTCCTCGACCTCACTCCGACCATGCTGCGCGACTCCACGATGACGGCCGAAGGCCGGACGCGGTTCGCGATGTCGCGCGTGAACGACTACTTCGATCGTGTGGTGATGCGGCAGGCGCAGTTCGCCCCGGTCCCTCCGCTCCTGGCGCAGGCGCTGCGCGAGCGCTCCCAATGGTCGATTGATGCGTCCGCCGTCCGCCAGGCGGCGCAGCGCGCCAGTGCGCTCCGGGCCAGCGCTGATTCGCTGGCGCCTCCGGGCGGTCAGGCTCCGGGGGCAGGGCTCCGTC
Source organism: uncultured Gemmatimonadaceae bacterium (assembly GCA_964599725.1). Classification (GTDB taxonomy): domain Bacteria; phylum Gemmatimonadota; class Gemmatimonadetes; order Gemmatimonadales; family GWC2-71-9; genus DASTHG01. The sequence continues at coordinate 35,455 of CAZRGT010000006.1, forward strand.
CGGCGCCCGGCCCCGCGCCGATCCCCGTCGTCCCGGAGTCCGCGTTGCGGCGCCCGCCGACGCAACGCCCGGTGCCATGACCATGACCGCAGGGCGCTGGGCGGGTGTGCTGGCGTTGCTCGCGGCCGCGCCGGCCGTACGGGCGCAGCAGCCGATACCCGTCGACCGCATCGTGGCGATCGTCGGCACGCAACCGATCCTCGCGTCGCAGGTCGACGAGGAGCTGGCACAGGCGCAGGCGACCGGGCAGGCGGTGCCTCAGGATTCCGCTGGGCGCGACGCGTTGCGCCGCCGCATCCTCATCTCGCTCGTGGATATGGAGCTGATGGTGCAGCAAGCGCTGCACGATACGACCGTGAAGGTCACCGAGCAGGAAGTGCAGGACGCCGTGGAGTCGACGGTGCGCAACGTGCGCGGTCGATTCACTTCCGAGACGGAATTCCAACGGCAGCTGCGCCTGGCCGGGTTTGGCGGGGGGGAAGAATGGCGTCGCTGGCTCACCGAGAGTCAGCGTCGCACGATCCTCTCCCAACGGCTACAGGAGCAGCTGCGGCAAAAACAGGTGATCAAGCCGATCCCCCCTACCGACGCCCAGATGCGCGCCTTCTGGGAAGAGAATCGTGGGGCTCCCGAGCGGCGGCCGGCGGTAGCGTCCTTCCGCCAGATCGTGATCCTGCCCCAGCCCGATTCCGCGGCGCGTGCCGGTGCGCGGGCCACGGCCGAATCGCTGCTCACCGCGCTGCGCGCCGGGGCCGACTTTGCCGCTACGGCGCGCGCCAACTCCTGCGATTCGGCGTCGCGCGACTCGGGCGGCACGCTGGGCTGGTTCCGGCGCGGCACGATGGTGAAACAGTTCGAGCTGGCCGTGTTCCGGCTCAGGCCGGGCGAGCTGTCGGGGATCGTCGAGACCAGCTTCGGCAATCACATCATTCAGGTCGATCGGGTGCAGCCGGCCGAGGTCCTGGCGCGCCACGTCCTCGTATGCCCCGTGATTTCGCCTCTGCAGATCGGGGCGGCGCGCGCGCTGGCGGAGTCGCTGCAGACCGTGATGGCGCGCACGAACGGCGCGGCGTTCGATTCGCTGGCCCGTCTCTACGCCGACGAGACCGCGCCCAAGCTCGCGGAGGCAGTGCCGTTCACGGCGCTCGCGCCCGAATACCAGCAGCTGCTCGCGGCGGATTCGACGCTGGGACTCAAGCCCGTGCTGGTGCTCGGCGAAGGCAGCGCCCGGCCGCGGTTCGTGGTGCTCGAAGTGACCAAGCGGCAGCCGGAGGGCGAGACCACCTTCGACGACGTCCGCGAGCAGATCCGCAACCGGCTCAGTCAGGACTTGGGCGTCCAGCACTACCTCGACCGGCTGCGGCGCCAGACCTACATCGACATCCGGCTGTAACCGTGGCCTCCCGCCGCCCGCGCCTGGCCGTCACCCTGGGCGACCCGCGGGGGATCGGCCCGGAAGTGGTGGCGCGGGCCCTCGGCGAGTCGCCGCTTGGCGCCGACGTCGTGCTCGTCGGACCCGACGACCAGGTGGGCGCCATTCCCGCCCGTAGCCGACTCGGCGTGGGCGTCTGGGGAGCGGGGAGCGGGGAGCGGGCGAAGGAAGCCGGCCTGATCGCGGTGCGCGCGATCGAGCGCGCCGTCTGGCTCGCGCGCGCCGGCGACGTGGACGCGGTAGTCACCGGGCCGGTGGAGAAGCGCGCCCTGCACCTGGCGGGTTATCGCTTTCCCGGCGTGACCGAGCTCCTGTCCCATCTCACCGGCAACACGCCTACCGCCATGATGCTCGCCGCGGGCCCGCTCCGCGTCGTGCTCGTCACCACGCACATCCCGCTGCGCGACGTGCCGCGCCGGCTCACGACCGATGTGATCGTGGCGACCGGCCGAATCACGGCGACGGCGTTGGCGCGCTGGTGGGGGAAGTCGCCGCCGCGGATCGCCTTGTGCGCGCTGAATCCGCACGCGGGGGAGGGCGGTCTGTTTGGTGACGAGGATGACCGGGTGCTGCGGCCCGCCGCGGAGCAGCTCGGAGCCGCGGGCCCGTTTCCAGCCGACACCGTGTTCGTGCGCGCCCTGCGGGGGGAGTTCGACGCGGTGCTCGCGCCGTATCACGACGTCGGCATGACGGCGGTGAAAGTCGCGGGGTTCGGCAAGGGCGTGAACGTCACGCTGGGGCTGTCGTTCCCGCGCACGGCGCCGGATCACGGCACCGCGTTCGACATCGTGGGGAAGGGGGTCGCCGACCCCGGCAGCATGCGGGCGGCGCTCGAGCTGGCGGCGACGCTGGCCGAGCGCAATCTGGCCTGAATCAGGCGGGCCGGGACAGCGTCACGCGCACGTTGCCCACGCGCCGCCCCTCCATCTCCACCACCTCGAACGCCGCGCCCGGCAGCTCCACCCGGTCACCGGTCTTGGGCAGCCGCCCCAGCGTGCCGAAGATCACGCCGCCGATTGTCGTGTAGTCGGTACCGTCCAGCTGCAGCCCGTACGTCTTGTTAACCTCGGAGATTTCGGTGCTCCCGGGAATCAGCGTCGCGGGCGCGCCGCCGGACGAACCACCGCTCGGCGCATCGGGACGGTCGTATTCGTCGTAGATCTGGCCGACGATCTCCTCCAGCAGATCTTCCATCGTGACGAGCCCGGCGGTGCCGCCGTATTCATCCAGCACGATCGCCAGGTGGACCTTTTGCCGTTTCATGTCGGCGAGCACATCCTCGACCTCGCGCGTGCCCGGGACGAATAGTGTCGGGCGCATGACCGCCTCGAGCCGCTGCGAGGGGTCGGCGCGCAGCCCCGCGAGGATCGCCTTGGCGTGCACCACCCCCACGACGTCGTCCAGCGACTCACCGTACACCGGGTAGCGCGAGCGCCCCGCTGCGGCGACGCGGTCGGCCGCCTGCGCCAGCGTAAGGTCCCCTTGCAGGGCCACCATCTGGGTGCGCGGCGTCATCACGTCGCGCGCGTTCTTCTCGCTGAACTCGAACACGCCCTCGATCATGCGCGCATCCTGGGCGCCGAGCCGGCCGGTCTTCCCGCTCTGCTGGACGAGCATCAGGATCTCCTCAGGCGAATGCATCCGCTCGTGCTCGGCGGTCGTGCCCTTGATGCCGAGCAGTCGGATCACGCGATTGGCGCTCCAGTTCAGCAGCTCGGTGAACGGCAGGGTGATTGTGGAGAACACCAGCAGTGGGGTGGCGATCCAGCGACTGGTCCCCTCGGGGTAGGTGATCGCCCACGCCTTGGGCGCCTGTTCTCCGAACACGACGTGCAGGAAGGAAATGACGGATACGGCGGCGGTGGATGCGACGCCGCCGCGTGCGAGGAAGTTGAGCGCCGGGGGGAGGGTGGCGAACCAGTCGCGAAACAGATGGGCGACTGTGTCTTCGGCGACATAGCCGAGCATGATCGACGCGACGGTAATGCCGAGCTGGGCGGCGGAGAGTTGGCGGTACAGATCCTCCAGGGCCTTGAGGACGCTCTTGGCCTTGCGATCCCCGCGGCGGATCATCGCCTCGATGCGGGTGCGGCGCGCTGCGACGAGTGCGAACTCCGCCGCTACGAAAAACGCGTTCGCCGCCAACAGCAGCACCACGGCGGCGAGGCGGAGCCCCAAAGTGTCTGTCATCGGAGGGGTTGGAAGCTAGCCCCGGGCGGGGTGACTTCAAGCGCCCGAAAACGTATCGTTCGGCGGAGTCCCTCATGACCCAGGCCCTTCCGCTCGACGCGCAGTGTGCCCAACGCGCCCCGCTCCGCTCCAAGAGCATGCGGCGGCTGGGGCTGGTGCTGGCGCTCACCGCCGGCGTCACGGTCGTCGAGGCCGTGGGCGGATGGCTGGCGCACTCGCTGGCGCTCCTGGCCGACGCAGGGCACATGCTGACCGACGTCGCGACGCTCGGGTTGGTGCTCTGGGTCGCCCGGATGGCGCAACGGCCGGCCACGCCCGAGCGGAGCTACGGTCTGGTGCGGCTCGAGATCCTGGCCGCGCTCCTGAACGGGACGACACTGATCGTCATCGCGGCAGCAATCGGGATCGAAGCCTGGCGGCGGCTGCACGCTCCGGCGCCGGTGCAGGGCGGGATGGTCATCGGCGTGGCGGCCGTGGGTCTCGTCACCAACCTGATCGGCATGCGCATCCTGCATCGCGGACACGAGCACTCGATGAATCAGCGCGGGGCCTATCTGCACGTGGTGAGCGACGCGCTCGGCTCTGTCGGGGCGCTCGCGGCGGGGGCAATCGTGCTGCTGACGGGCTGGACCATCGCGGACCCGCTGATCTCCTTCGCCATCGGCCTGTTGATTCTCGCCGGCGCGTGGCGGCTGGTGCGCGAGAGCGCCGACATCCTGCTCGAAGCCACCCCCAGCCATATCCCACTGGGCACGGTGCACGAGCAGCTGGCGAGCCTGCCCGGCGTGAGCTCGGTGCACGATCTTCACGTCTGGACGTTGACCAACGGCGTGGTCGCGATGAGCGGGCACCTGGTGGTGCGAGAGCCCGCCGACAACCAGCGCGTGCTCGAGGCGGCCCAGGAGCGGTTGCGGGCCCTCGGGATCCATCACGTGACGGTGCAAATGGAGCGCGAAGCAATCTGCGAATAAAGCCTTGTCATTTGGGGACCCCCCTTCTATACTGCCGCCCTCGCACTGACACTCACAGGACGTAGCTCCTTGCAGATCCGTAACATCGCCATCATCGCCCACGTCGATCACGGGAAGACCACGCTGGTGGATCAGATGCTCCGCCAGGCGGGCGTGTTTCGCGCCAATCAGCACGTCGCCGAGCGCGTGATGGACTCCAACCCGCTGGAGCGGGAGCGGGGGATCACGATCCTGTCGAAGAACACCGCGGTGCGCTGGGGCGAGACGAAGATCAACATCGTGGACACGCCGGGGCACGCGGACTTCGGCGGCGAAGTCGAGCGGATCCTGCGCATGGTGGACGGCTTCCTGCTGCTGGTGGATGCGGCCGAGGGGCCGATGCCACAGACCCGCTTCGTGGCGGGCAAGGCGCTGGCGCTGGGCCTCAAGCCGATCGTGCTGATCAACAAGATCGATCGGCACGACGCCGAGCCCGCGCGCGTGCACGACGAGGTGCTCGAGCTGTTTCTCGACCTGGAAGCGGGCGAGTCACAATTCCATTGTCCGTTCCTGTACGCCTCGAGCCGCCATGGCATCGCGACGCGCGATCTGGCCGTGAAGGGCACGGACCTGGTGCCGCTGTTTGAGACGATTCTGGACACGGTGCCGCCGCCCTCGGGCGACGCGAACGGCCCGCTCCAGATGCTGATCTCGACGCTCGACTATTCGTCCTACCTGGGGCGGATCGGCATCGGGCGCATCGAGCGCGGGCGCGTGCACGTGGGCGACACGGTGGCGGTGTTGCCGCTGGGCGAGCCGGGTCCCGTGGGAGACGGATCGTTCGACCAGGCAAAGATCGTGAAGCTGTTCGGGTTCGAAGGTCTGGAGCGCACCGAGCTGCAGGAGGCCTCCGCGGGCGAGATCGTGGCGATCTCGGGAATCGCCGGGGTGGAGATCGGCAAGACGGTGACGGCGCCCGATCACCTGGAGCGTCTGGAAGGGATCGCGGTCGAGGAGCCGACGATCTCGGTCGATTTCCGGGTGAACGACGCCCCGTTCGCGGGGCGCGACGGGAAGTACGTCACGGGACGGCAGCTGCGGGACCGGTTGTATCGCGAGCTGGAGCGCAACGTGGCGCTGCGCGTCGAGGACACCGACGACCCGCAGACGTTCACCGTGTCCGGTCGGGGCGAGCTGCACCTGGGCATCCTGATGGAGACGATGCGGCGCGAAGGTTTCGAGTTCCAGGTGAGCCGTCCGCGCATCATTCCGCGGGAGGGGCCCGACGGCGAGCAGCTCGAGCCCTACGAGGAGCTGCTGATCGATTGCCCCGAGGGCTACCTCGGCGTCGTGATGGAGAAGCTGGGCCCGCGGCGCGGCACGATGCGGGACATGAAGAATGCAGGCCTGGGCATGGTGCGGTTGCGGTTCACGATTCCGGCGCGGGGGCTGCTGGGCTATCGCTCGGAGTTTCTGACGGATACGCGCGGGACGGGGGTCATGCATCATCGCTTCCACGCATACGGCCCCTGGGCGGGTCCATTGACGGGGCGCAGCCGCGGGGTGATGGTGGCAGACCGGGAGGGCGTCGCCGTCGCTTTCGCGCTCTTCAATTTGCAGGAGCGGGGCACCATGTTTGTGCGCCCGGGTGACCCCGTGTACGAGGGGATGATCGTCGCCGAGCACGTGCGCCCGGGCGATCTCGACGTCAACGTGGCGAAGGAAAAGAAGCTGACGAACATGCGCACCACGGCGTCGGACGAGATGATCATTCTCGAGCCGCCGAGGCCCGTCACGCTGGAATCGGGCCTCGAGTACATTGAGGACGACGAGCTGATCGAAGTGACGCCGTCGTCGGTACGGCTGCGCAAGCGCGCCCTGGGGGCCGTGGCGCGGCGCAAGCTGGCCCGCGCGGCGCGGGCGCAGGACCAGTAAGCGCAACCGAGACGCAACCGCCAACCTCAGCCGGGGGTGCCGATGCAGGCCGTGGCGACGTCGATGGTCGGGTCGCTCAAGCGTCGTGGCGACGACGTCGACGAGGAGTTCGAGGACTTCGAAGAGGACAAGGACCTCGACGAGGACTTCGACGACGATCTGGACGAGGATGACGGGGACGACGAGGACTCCGAAGACGACGAATACGACGACCTCGACGATGAGTTCGACGATGACGACGAGGACGGCTTCCGGCCGCCGCGGAAGAGTCCGCGACGGGATTGGGGCGGGGGCGGGGGCGGGGGACCGGAGTAGGCAGGGAGGGCCTGTAGCTCAGGTGGTTAGAGCGCACGCCTGATAAGCACGGACGGCCGACGCCCACCCACGTCGGCCTTTGTGACTTCGTCTACCCTCCCACCTGGTGTGGCATCGGTCCCACCATTGACTTCTATCCCATAATGCGGACAATTGGCGCATCCCTCTGGGTCAACGAGCCATGCCCTGTCTGCCGATCCTGTCGCGTCCCGGTAGTGTGCCCGCCCGTGTGCTGCGCGCCGGGCTAACCGCGCTTGCCGCGCTGTTCCTGAGCACCTGCACCGACAACCCGATCGCCCCAGGACGCACCGGCCGGCTTCTGATCCAGCCGGCGTTCGATGGCAGCGCGCTGTTCGCTCCGCTTCCCATCGACAACCTCCGGTTGATCGTGGTCCGCCCCCCCAATGAGATACTCAAGACCATCACGCAGTCCTTCCCGGCCAATACCGATTCGGTGACGATCACGGCCACCGACATCCAGCTCGAATCGAACACTGAAAACCTGCTGGTTACGATCGAGCTGTACGCCGGGGCGACGCTGCTCTTCACCGGCACCCAGACCGTCACGGTGACAGCCGGGATCACGCCTCAGCCGGCGCCGATCCCGATGTCGTACCAGGGGCCGGGGTCGAACCTCGCTGCCCTGACACTCACGCCGAGAGATCCGACGGTCCGGCCGGGGTCGGTGTCCACCTATCAGGTCACCGCGGCGGACGCACTGCAGCAGCCGGTGACGAGCTTCTACGTCGGGTGGCAGGTCTCTGCCGGCACGATCACCGGCACGGGCCAGTTTACCGCGCCGGCGACCCGGGACACCATCACGATCACGGTTTCGGCGCCGGCGCCGAACACGACCAAGGACAGTACACGGGTCTTCGTCATCGCGGCCCCGGGGAGCCTGACGATCACCGGTGGTGATGCGCAGATGGCCCTCGCAGGGAACCGGCTGCCGCTGCTCCTCGCTGTCCGGGTCAACGGTACCGACAACCTTCCACTCCCCGGGGTGGTCGTGAGTTTCGCCGCCACCACCGGTGGGGGCAGTGTGGACAGCGCCACGGCGACCACCGACGCTCAGGGAATCGCGTGGACCGGTGCCACGCTGGGCAGCACCGTCGGCCAGCAGACATTCACGGCCAGCTCGAGTGGGCTCGCGAGCGTGGTCTTCACCCAGACCGCGACGTCTGTGGTTGGCGGTATCGCGTGGGACGGCAGCGTCTCGAACGCGTGGACAGACCCGAACAACTGGACGCCGGCTGTGGTACCGGGGCTCGTGGACAACGTGACCATCCCCGCCGGGCCGAGCATCCAGCCGGTGGTGTCGATCACGGCGAACATGAACGACCTGACGATCGCCGCGGGCGCCACTGTTACCCTGGCCGGATCGTTCACATTCAACGTGGCTGGCAGCCTCGCCGCGAACGGCGGACTGGTGGTCTCGAGCGGGACACCGACGATCCAGCTGAGCGGCACCGCCAAGACGCTGGTCGGCAACGTCGCCAGCGCGACCGTCACCGGGACGGTGGCGCTCGCCGGCACCACGATCGTGACCGGGAACGTGGCAGTATCCGGTGGCACGGCACGCCTCGACATCGGCGGCAATACGCTGCAGGTCGGTGGGGGGTTCAGCACCGGCTCGGGTGGGCGCGTGATCATGACCAACGGCAGCGGGCAGC
>CAZRGT010000007.1:0-120647 GCA_964599725.1 uncultured Gemmatimonadaceae bacterium
GGAAGGACGCCATTCAGGGTGGCGTTCGCGGCCTGGCTCCCGGCCGGAATCGTGACGGACGGGGTCGCGACACTGACGTTGCCCGATGCGCTGCTCACGACCGTAAACGTGACGCCGCCCGCGGGAGCCGGCGCCGGCAGCTGGATCGGCAGGGATGCAGTCTGACCGTATGGAACGTTCAGGTTCGGGGGAACGCTGATATTCCGGTTCTGGACCACAACGATCAACGACGCCGAAGTGAATCCGGTGGCTGTCGCGGTGAGTGAGTTCTGGCCGGGCGACACCCCCGTTACCGTCACGCTGTCGCGGGTCTCGCCCTGCGGGATCGTCAGGGACGTGGGAGCCACCGTGAATACGGAGATGTCTCCACTCCCCACGGTGACAGCCGTGCCGCCCGCCGGTGCCGCCTGGCTGAGGTCCACATAAACCTTCGCCGTCAGGCCGACGCCCACACCCGGAACCCCGGCAAACGACAGACTCAAGGCCGGCGTCGAAATGGTGGCCGTCGCCGAGAAGGTCGCCGGCGTCAACGCGCCGACCGTTGCCGTAGCCGTCTGACTCGGAGCCGCGGGTCCCAGGGTCCAGGTCGATTGCGCCCGCCCGTTGACACCGGTCGGGCCACTCGCTGGAGCGAACGACCCGCCGCTCGTCGTCGCCCACGTCACGGTGGCGCTGGGAACGAGGTTGGCGAAGGCGTCGCGCACTTCGACGACGAGCGGCTGCGCGAGCGCCGCACCCCCTGCTGCGGTCTGATTGTCTCCCGAGATCTTGGTGACGCTGGCCGGTTGGCCCGCGATACCGGTTGCGTTGAACGTCACGGGAGCCAGGCCGGCAACCGTCGCCGTGATCGAATTGGGACCGGCCGTCTGGCCGAGGGTGAACGTGACGCGCGCACGCCCTGCTGCATCCGTGAGGGTCGTGTTGACGCTCGGCGTGCCGCCGCCGAGTGGGACGGTCCAGGTCACCTGCGTGCCGCTCACCGGGTTCGCGCTCGCGTCGGTCACCCTCACTACGAGCGGCTGGGCGAGCGCGCGACCGACCGTGTCGGTCTGGGCATCGCCCGAATCCTTGGCGACGGCGGTCGGTGCGGTGGACGTCACGCTCGCCGTGAAGATGACCGGCGATCCGGTGAGTCCCGCCGAGCTCGCCCGCACCGTGATCCCGCCGGAGGCCGTGGGCGACACCGTCACCGACGCGTTGCCCGACGTGTCGCTCGTCGTGGCCGTGGCCGACAGGTTGGCGGCGCCCGCGGTCACGGTCCAGGTGACGGTCTTCCCTTTCTGGTAGGGCGCGCCCACTGCGTCGAGCACGCGAACCACGAGCGGCTGCGGGAACGCGACCCCGACCGGTCCATTCTGCAGGTTGCCCGATGCCATCTGCAGCGTCGCGGCCGGCGGGAGGAGGTGAATCCGGGTCGAATCGGTGATGTGGGTCGGCGTCTCGGCGATCAACCACACGCTGTCCCGCACCGTCGTGGAGCCGGTGAACGTCGCGGTGAGGTAATTGACGTTGAGGGTGCCGCGCGTCGAATCGCTCAACCGGTACCCGACCGGCACGCCCGTGAGGGGCGTGTTGGAGGAGTCGTACACCACCGAGTGCAACGGGAACGGTGCGCCGCCCTCGGCGGTCGTATCGGCCGGCAGGACCTGGATCCGTCCCGCATTCGCCCCCGGGCCCACGTAGCGGGCGGTGAACGGCGCCGGCGTGGGATTGAGGCCTGAAGTGATGGTGAGCGTGGTCGTCAGGCGATACCATCGGATGCCGGCCCCGAACGCCTCGACGTCGACGTCGAAATCTTCGGGGGAGTGGCTGAGCGGCACCTTTAAGAGGAGGACCGCCGAATCGCCCTGCACCTGAGCCACGACCGGGGCAATGGTGGTGTCGAAGGCGATGGCCGACTGCCCGGCCGGCCGGAAGGTGACGCGGATGCTGTCCAGGGGAATGTCCGGCTCCCCCGACGCCGCCGGGGCGGTCAGTCCACTGAGGTCAAGCCGCAGCGCGCCGGGCCGTGTGGGCCCGGCGACCTGCTCGTCGGTGCAGGTGAGGACAACAAAGGCCAGCACAAGGCCGGCCCCGATGCGAAGCGCTCGACCCACAATCCCCTGTCAGCGGCGAGACTTCCTCTTCTTCTCGTGCTTCTTCGACGGCTTTGTCTTGGTGCCGCGCGCCGCTTTGCGCTTCACGTTCAACGCGCCCTGTACGTCCGACATCACGCGGTCGCCTTCGTCGGGGCCGATCAGCCCGCGTCGTACGGCATACCGGATCAGCTCTTCGGCATCCTCGATCTCGAACTCACCGATGCCCGACGCGGCGCGAATCGACTTCACCAGCGCGTCCGCCACCGGGCTGCGCAACACGCTCGCGATCCCCGGCAGCGCTTCGAGCAGCGAGGAGATCTGCGATCCGCCAAGCTCGGCAGGCATCGGGCGCGTCAATCCAAGGTTGAAGGTCGCGCCAACCTACTACTCACCCATCAGAGCGTCAAGAATTGTGACGCTCTGCGTCTCCTTACCGCTCCCTACCGCTGATAGCGCACCAACAGGGTCAAGCCCGTTGCGGTCAGATCCGGCCGGCCCTGTCCGGGATCGTACTGCCACCCCATGCCGAACCGCCCGCTGGCCGAGGCCGAGATCTGATCGCTGATCCCGATGCGCGCGTTCGCGCCAAAGGTGTACAACCGGCCGCCCAGAACATTCCCCGGGCTCAGTTGACGGAATCCCACCAGCGGCTCGAGCATGAAGCGCGGCGAGAGCTGGCGTCCCACGCGCAGCTCCGCGTTGAACACGTTTTCCTTGGTGCCGGGGTTGGAGGCGCCGTTGCTGGCGCCCGCGGTGCGGTAGAAATCCCACGCGCCGAAGGCAAGGGTGGTGCGACCCCACGAGTACCCGTAGCCGACGTCGAAAATGAAACGCGGGCCGGGGTTGTACCAGCCGCTCACGATCCCCGTTCCCGAAAACTGGTCGGTGGAAAACGTGCTGTAGGTGACGCCGAGCAGGAGCCGTGCCCGCTGCCCGATGAGCCGGTCGGCGCCGACGCGCAGCCGGCCTTCGAGTCCGGGGTTGTAGGTCAGCGGTTGGTCGCTGAACGGCCGGTAGCCGGACGCGTACCGCACGCTCCCCGCGAAGCCCAGGCTCCACCCGCCCGTCGGGACCGCGTACGCGAGCCCGCCGGTGACCGCCACGCCGGTCCCGAGGCTGCTGACCGGGAACGAGAGGAACGGCGAGCTCATCGAGCTGGAGACGACGAACTGGCTGGTCGAGAAGGAGCGCTCACCGGTCGGCAGGTTGACGGACAGGGATGCCACCGCGCGGTCCCGACCGACGGTATAGAGCAACCGCAGCTGGGTGTCCGTGAGCCCGCTGAAGCTCCGGCTCTGTGCCGTATCGGTGATATCGCTGTGCGCGAGGTGCGTCGTGATGTCGAGCGACATCTGCCGGCCGAGCGGCGCCACGACGACCAGCGGGATGCTCCATTGCGACGCGCTGGTGACCCCGCTGACCCCGAAGGGCGTGGCGAAGTGGTAGCGCTGGTATTCGAATCCCGCGAGGGCGTTCCAGCGGTTGTACAGGGCCGTGGACCCTTGCGCCGCGAGCGGCGTCGTGCCCGCGCAGAGTGCCAGGAGAGCGAGTCGAGTACGCATGGTCGTCTCTCCCTAGGGTCGCCGGATGATGATGATGATGGTGCCGATCAGACCCAGATTGCCGCCGGGGCCCTGGCACCCCGCGAACTCGCACACATCAGGTCGCGAGGGCGGTATGCCCGTGCCGGTGGAAGGCGTCTGGGACTCGGCTGTTCCGCCTCCGACGGAGACCTGCTCCAACGTCGCCACACCGCTCGGCACCACGTTGTTCAGCGCGCTCGCCAGCGCGCTGTTGCCGCCGGTCGGGCCGCCCGGTCCATCAGCCGGCCCGCCAATCATCGACGCGACGGCGTTGTCCGGTGTGCCGCCGGCCGTTTGCGCCGCGTCGCTCGACTGCGCCTGCTGCGCTGCCGCCTGGAACGACGGATCGCGCTGGGAGGCGGCGCGGAAGTTCGCGCTCGCCACCCGGAAATCGCCGCGGTCCTGCGCCTCGAGGCCGCGACTGTAGAGCAGAAATGCCTGGAGGTCACGCGTCGGCCGCTCGCTGATCGCGATGCTCTCGGCGGGCGTGAGCGGCACGCCCATCTTCGACAGCAGCTGGAACACCACCGACTTCTCGATATCGAAGAGGAGGTTCAGCTGATCGCGCCCCGAGCCGGTGGCCGCGACCTGAGCATCGGACGCGCGCACCATCGCCATGTCCAGCCGCAAGCCGCCGGGCAGGTCCTGGAACTGCCCCTGGACCACCTGCCCCGCACCCACCAGATGCCCCGAGCGTGCCCCCGTGGTTGGGTCGACGCGCCCGCTGGCCGTGAGCTGCATCTCGTCCAGCAGCGCCTGCAACCGCTCCCGCTCGACCAGGCGCATGCTGCGCACGTGGGACAGGTCGCTCACCACCAGCGCGGCGAGCCCGCGCTCGAGCGGCCTGAGCGTCGAGTCTTGGCCCGTGTAGCGGAACGGAAAGACGGCGACGGTATTCGGATCGGGCGGTGTGCGGCTCAGCTCCGCCTCGCGCGACAGTGACGCACGGGCCGTGGCGTGCAGCTCCTTCCGGGCCAGCAGCGCGAGCCGTCCGTTCAGGAGCCGGCTTACTTCACCGCTCGGGCGGGCGGCGAGCAGCTCGCCGTACACGGCGCGCGCCGAGTCGAATTGCTCCAGGCCTTCATAGGTGAAGCCCAGGTAGGCGCGCGCGACCCGGTTGTCCGGCTGCTGCAGCAGGACGGTCGCGAGCGCGGCGCGGGCGTCGCCGAAGCGGTGCGCCGCGGAGTACGCCTTGGCGAGCCGCAGATTCATGTCTGGATTGGTCGGCTGCTGAGCGCGCTGCGCCTCGAGCGCGGCGAGATCCGCCGGGCTGAGCACTTCCGTGCGGGCGCCACCCGTGGCGCACGCGGCGAGTACCGCGCACACGACGGCGACGGCCAGCGCGCGCGAGCGTGAGGTGATCATCGGTTCCTCTTTGGCTGAAGCAAACTATGTGCCGAAGCCCGACCGGACCCCCAGGATAGCCCGGAAATCGGTCAGTCGGCGGTGACGCGCCGGCGCGGGCTCCGGTGAGCCCCGTCACGGCGTGGCGGCTCGCCGGGAGGTGGGGGCGGCTGCCGCCGGGAGATGGTCAGCTCCGACTGCGCCAACAACTCGCCCAACACGGTCCGCGTGCGGGCATCGAGCGGCATGTCGAAGTGGACGCCCAGGCGGTATTCGGCACGGTCCACTCCCTGTCCGGTCAGCGTAAATCCGTTCCGATCCGGCTGCACGATATCGACCTCGATGTCGGCTAGCCGTTGGAACCCGGCAGCGTTCATTCCGACAACCTCCTGTTGCAACAAGAGATACGCACGGGCCGGGGAGTGTCAAGCCGATGCACCCGCTGGTTGCCCCGAATCCACCCTCGGCTAGATTCGGCGGTTCGCGATGTAAGCCAAGCGGCAATGCGGGATTACGAGAAGGAGACGATTCGGTCCGTGGCGGGTGACGCGATTCAGATGATGGGAACGGTGACCGAGGTGCTGCGCCCTACGACCTCACCCGCGGATGCATCACCTACCGGTACAAGTAGATCGGGCCTAGCGGCCCGCCCCCAGAGAAAATCCCACATATGCGTTTCGACCCGGCGCCGGCTCGTAGAAGCGATCCCGCGCCGCGTTGATGACCACCGATCCCACGTAGCGATGATTGAAGACATTGTTCACGCCCAGGAACGGCGCCATGCGCATCCCGCCCACCTCGCCCTCCCACCCCAGCCGCAGCTGCGTCGCCCACCACGAGGACGTGCGCGCGTTCGCGGCGCTCCTGCTCACGGTGTCACCGACCAGATAGCCGGATGAGTAGGTCTGCTCCACCTCGGCCCAGGCACCCCGGGCGATGGAGGGATGCGCCCGCAAGGTCAGATGCAGCCAATGCCGCGGGACGCCCGGCAACTCCCGTCCGTCGAGAACGAAGGTCTGGCCCGCGGTCGTGAAGGAATAGCGCCGGAATCGATAGTCGGCGTAGGTCCAGGTGACGTTGACGCTCACTCCCGGCAGCGGAGTGAGATCCGTGCCCAATTCGACACCGCTGTGCCGTGAGCTGCCCGCGTTCCGATAGAAGAACCGCGGTGCGGCGATCTCATAGGGAATCAGCTCGCCACGCACATCGGCCTGGAACAGGGCCAGGGAATACGTCGCCCGATCGGAGAATCTCCCGCGCGCACCGATCTCGTAGTTCCACGCGGTCTGTGACCGGAGTCCGCGGTTGAACCCGCCGGCTGTGTCGGGGCGATTGGCAAGCTCAGTGGTGGTGGGCGTCTCGAAAGATGAGCCGACGTTCCCGTACACGGTCAGCGCCACGGACGGGCTGAGCGCGATCCCGAGCGATCCGGACAAAGCTTTCATCAGTCGATCGCCCGAATCGTCGGGGTTTGTGGCGGTGATCAACCGGTCACGCACGTCGAACCTCACCCAGTCGTAGCGCAGCCCGATGGTGAGCGTCGTCCGCGGGGACAGATCCAACGCGCTCTGCACGAAGGGGCCGATCTCGGTGACCCGCTCCAGCTGATCGAGCGCGCGGGACGTATCGCGCCGAGCGGAATCGCCCGGCGTACTGAGGTAGTTCCAGTTGAGGCGGTCGTCGCGCTGATGCTGAAAATCGACGCCGGCGGTGGTGCGCTGCGTGAGTGGGCCGATGCGCATCGCCCGGGTCACGGTGGCCCGGACGCCGTAGTCGACACGCTGGAGGTCGATGTAGGTCGTGGTGATCGGGTTCTTGAGATCCCGCGTCAGTCCGAACACCGTCACCGCGATCTCGCCGTCGCCCGACAGGGGTCGCCGCAGCGTCGCCCCCGCCTGCACCTGCGTCACGTCTTTGCCGGCGTGGCGGTTCACGTTGAGGACAGGCGCCGTGTCCGGGTTGGCGGCGAGCTCGGCGCCGGTCAAGGAGCCGGGGTTGTCGGCTCTGGGGTTGTCACCCACGTTCAGCAGCGCCGACATGGACCATACCGAGCCGACCGGAAACCGTACCCGCATGTTGAGGTTCCGCAGGTCGGCCGCACTGTGATCCCGTTCTCCTTCATAGTCGAGACGCGAGACCGTCAGCTGCGCCATCCCGCCGCCCAGGCGGGCAGCGGTGGTGGATTGCCACTTGGTCCAGGTCCGGTGCGCGCGACCCTCGAAGCGGCCCATCACCACGCGTGCGTCTTCGGTGATTCGCTCGGGAAGCCGCGGGTTGGTCCAGATGCTGATGACCCCACCGGCGGCATTGCCGAACAGCGACGATGACGAGCCGCGCAGCACCTCGATCCGGTCGGCCTCGCCCAGCTCCACGTTGGTCAGTTGGCCCTGGCCGTCCGGAAGCGTCTGGGGAATCCCGTCCAGGAGTACCTTGATGCCCCGCACCGCGAAGGCGGACCGGCTACCGAAGCCCCGGATCGAAATGCGCTGGTCCTGCGAGAAGTTGTAGCGGTTCGCCACGTACACGCCCGGCACGCTCGCCAATGCCTCGTCCAGCCCCCACGTGGGACGCCCGCGGCTGATGCGGTCGCGCTCCACGACGTGGATCGCCAGCGGGATCTTGGTGAGAGGCAGCGTCGTGCGGGCGGCCGATACCGTGAGCGGCGGGAGCACGTGACTCGGCAGGACGGAATCGGGTTGCTGGGCGTACGCCGGCCGGCCGCAGAGCCAGACGACCCCCATTAGCGTCGACCACCGAGATCGAACCACGATCCCAAGTTACGTCAGCGCTTTGAGCCCGTCTCCCCGTGTGAACACCACCGTCCGGGCGCGACCGTCGACCCTCGACTGCACGATGTTGATCTGGTCGTGGAACAGCTCGAACAGCAGCGTATTCGACAGGCGTAACGCGCGCACCTCTCCGGGCGTGGCGCTGAATCGGATCCAGGTCACGTCGGCCTGCCGCTCCATGGTGCACCGTGTGGTCGGGAGGGCGCGCCCGGTCGCATCGCGCAGCGTCAGAACGGCCTGGGCATAGACACAGGCCGTTCCGGTCCGGCGCGCCAAGGCTTCCTCCAAGTCCTGCGTAAACACCCGGACGGCCACCTCGAGCGTGCTCGTCTCCGGACGCCACGCCACGGTCGTGAGCGAGCTGTGCAGCGGATGAGCCGCTCCGATTGAGAGCGCCACGACCAGTGTGCTCACCATGGGGCGCGCAGCAGGGCCCAGCGGGTCGCCACCAGGATCACCACCATCGAGACGCCGACCACCCGAAGCCGGAGCGGGCGGATGGCACCGGGTCGCCACAGCCGTTCCAACCCGCGGTCCGCCGCGACGAACACGACGCCGGTAATCGCCAGCACCAGCAGCTGACCCAGCTCGATCCCGAGGTTGAAGCCGAACAACGGCACCGCCACCCGATCGACAAACAGACTACGCAGAGTGTTGGCGAATCCCGCGCCGTGCACCAGGCCGAACACACCCGAGAATACCGGCCGGTAGCGACCCCTCCATAAGGTGTGCGACCGATCGCGGACCAGCAGGTTTTCCACGCCTGTGGCGACGATGGTTACGGGAATCAGAAACTCGATCCACGCGGCGGGCAGCACCAGCGCATTGGTCACCGCCAGGGCCAAGGTGATGGAATGTCCGACCGTGAATGCGGTGATCACCCACAGGGCGTCGCGCCAGTCGCGCGCCCGGTAGATCGCTGCGAGCGCCAGCAGGAACAGGATGTGGTCGGCGGCTTCCGGATTCACGATATGATGGAACCCGAGCCCAATGAACGCGAGCAGCTCGGACATCAGAGACTCCCCAGCGCCGCGCGCGCCGCATGCGCGCCGACGGGAGAGAAATAGGGGTTGATGGCCAGAGCACGCTCGAGGTCGCGGCGCGCGGCTACGCGATGACCCAGCGCCAGCTCGATCATGCCGCGGTGGTAGAACAGCATCGCGTCCTCGGCGCCGAGGGCCATCGCCTTCGCGATGGCCGGCAAGGCTTCCCGGTCGCGGCCCGCGCGATGCAACGCCCACGCGAGCAGATCCCACCCATAGATGTCGCGCCGGGTCTCGATCTCCTCCCGCACTTTGGCCAGCACCTCGGGGATGCGGCGCTCATGATCGAGCAGGAACAGGCTCCAGGCACGATGAAACCCGCCCGGCTGCGACATGGTCACCGCTTCCATGGCGTGGTAGTACTGCTCGGCGTTCGCCGAGTCTCCCTGGGCGTCGTAGCCCTCGCCGATCAGTCCGAGCGTCGCGGGGTCGGGGGCGATCGCGATGGCGCGCTCTCCGTATTGCACGGCCTCAGCCCAGCGGCCGCGGGCCGCTTCGAGACGCGCCAGCGCGGCGAGCAGTCGCGCATCGTTCGGGGCGACGGCCAACCCCGCCTGAAGTGCGCGTTGGGCGGTGCCGACGTGGCCACCGCGCAGCTCGAGGTCGCCAATGCGCAGGTGGAACCAAGCCACCTGCTCGCGTGGCAGCTTGGGACGGGCGCGTGCGGTGTCCAGCGCGGCCGTGAGCAGCCGGCGGGCGGCTTCGACCTGGCCCTGAAGCTCGAGCCAGCGGGCCAACCGCGGCGCCACCGCGAGGTCGGCCTGGCGGTCAAAGAGCGCGCCGAACATCCGTCGCGCCACGTCGTAGTCACCCAGCTCCATTTCGATTTCGGCCATTACGGCGCGCGCCGGCACGCTGGTGGAATCGAGCCCCACGAGCTGAATGGCTACGACCCGGGCCTCGGCGAACCGGTGCTGCGTCATCAGGGCCGCGACGAGCGTGGTGTAGGCGCGCGCGTTGCGGGTGTCCCGGCTGGCGAGCGACGTACGCGCCAATTGCTCCGCCCGGAGCACGTCTTCGGGATCGCCCCGCTCGCGCCCTCGCTGCAGGTGAAGCGAGGCGAGCTGCGCAAGATCGAACGCACTGATCGGGTCGCGCGCCAACCGCCATTCGTAGAAGGCGAGGTTCTGGTCGCGAATGCGCGCCTCGTCGCGCAACGGGGTCGCCGGGGCGCTCCGCCCGCGACTTACCGCCCCAAGGCCAAGCGACCCTGCCGCGAGCGCGAGGCCCGCGGTCAGGGTCACCAAGAGCCGCTGGTTCGGCGTCACCGGCTTAATGCGCCGCGGCCAGGTAGGGGAACGTCGCGCCGAAGGCTACATCGTTGGCGTCGACGTTGTCGTCGGCCAGGCCTGGGGTGGTGTTGTTCGGGTCGAGCAGCGCCCCGAAGACGGCCTGCAGGCCGGCAGTCACGACGTCATCCGTGAGCTTGCGGCCGCCCCATCCGTTCGCGGGATCAAGTGCCCAAGTCAGCCAGCCCGCGTTGGCAGGGTTCTTGTCGGAATGCACGATCAGCTCGTCGGGCAGGAGGACCGCCACCAGGGTGTTACCTACCCCCGGCGCGCGCCCGGCCACGGTGCTCGTGAAGGCTCTGATGATCGGTCCGAACGCGGCCACGTCGACCGTGGGCGCGGTGGCGCCGTGGAAGCCGTGGTCGCGCTTGGCGAGGAACACCTCGGAGACCAGCGGGTTGCCGAGGCGTTGGACCTGGTTGTAGGTCCGGTCCGGATTGGAAATGTTGACGATATTCTCGTCGCTGCAACCGGCCGTCACGATCACGACCGCGAAGGCGGCGATCCGGCGCGAGATGGTGTTCAGGTTCATCACAAGACTCCTTGTCATCGGTCGGTTAGCGGCTCATCGTCGCCCAGACGCCGAAATTCGGTCCGGACGTCCCCGTGAGGTCGCTCACGGGCAGCTCGATGATGATGGACAGCACGTTGAAGCCGGTGAGAAAATCGATGCCCGGGGTGCGCCAGGCGCTGGCGCTGGGCGTGTCGGGCAGCTGGGACAACGCGCCCGTCACCGGCTTGCGGTCTGGGATGATGCGAAAGAACTGCTCCAGGTCGATGAAGAACGGATCGTCCCGGGGCCCCACGTACACCTGCATCCCCGAGGCGGAGCCAATCGTCGTGCGCGTCACGCCCGTTACGCCGGGCGTCGCCGTCGACACTTTGTTCATCATCGCGCCCACCACCGGCGGCGCCACGGGCCCGCGGACCTCGACGGTCTGGCTCGCGTTGTATCCGTTGAAGGTCACCTGGATGACCTTGTCTTCGATGCCGTCGGCGTTGTTGTCGATCTTGAACTGGTACAGGATGTTCGGATCGAAATACGTGGTGGGCGTTTCCGCGGGTGACAGCACACCCCAGCTGTTCATGACCAGCACGACGCGTCCGGCCACGGGGCTCGGGAACACGTACAGATCGGCCATGTCCATCTCGGGGTTCAGCTCGACGTCGGGCGTATCCTGGTGATCCGAAGCCAGGGCGACGCCGACGGCGCCGGCGGCGCAGGTCGCCACCAGGGCGACGGCCGCAAGCCGTTTCGAGCGCAGCAGCGACTTCCAATTCATGGGTGAACTCCTCCAAAAAGGACGACGGGCGTAGAGCAGTGACATCGTCTCTACGCCCGTCGGGAGGGGTCGGATTGGGCCGCGCGGTCGCTAGTCGGTGTGACGCCAGGCGCCCAGCAGGCGCGGAATCTCGGTCGGCTGCGGGGATCCGCCCGCGGGCTCCTCGGTGAGTCCACAGCTGTCGATGAATCCCAGCGCCGTGATCTGCGGATCGACCGGGAGCACCAGCGCGGCGCGGCCGAGCGAGTCGGTGTTGAACACCCCCATGGACATCGGGGGCTTCCCCTTGGCGATCGCCCACAGCTGGTAGATGCGGCCGGTGTACGCCGGCGGGAGGTCGAACGCGAACACGATGAACCTGCCGGTGGTGTGGTTCCAGAACACGCGCGCGGTGGGCTCCCGACCCGTGCCGGCGAGGGACACGACGTGGACCTCCGGCCCGGTGAGCGCCCGGATGACGGAGTCCCTCCCGGCGGCCACCGCATCAGCCTGAGCGACGCGTGCCTCGAGCGCTTCGACCCGCGACGCCAGACGCCGGGCGTACACGCCGGCGCCGACCGCGACAATCACCGCCGCCGCCGCGGCAAGCCAGCCGCTGGGCGGACCGCGGCGCCGTGCGGCGATCGGACGCACCCGCTTCGCCTCGGCCATGACCCGATCCCGCAATTCTGGTGGAGGCTCGGCTGCGGGGGCGCTATGCGCCAGGAGGCCGGCCACTTCGACGAGCGACCGCACCTCTGCCCGGCACACCTCGCAGCCCGCGAGATGGGCCTCGAACGCGCTGCGCTCCTCCGGCGCCAGCGCGCCCAGCGCGTACGGCGCCGCGGAGTCCAGCCATTGATGGTCGGTCATGACGCTCCTTCCAGCAGCGGGGTCAATAGTCCCCGCAGCTTCTCCATCCCCGCCCGCATCCGGGTCTTGATCGTGCCGAGCGGCTCCGCCAGGCGCTCGGCGATCTCGGTCTGGGACAAGCCTTCGAAATAGGCTAGCTGGATCGCCACGCGCTGAGACTCGGGGAGGGTGGCCAACGCGCGTCCCACGAGTTGTCGTGCTTCGTTGTGCTCGACCCGCCACCCCGGATCGGGGCCGGGCGGGGCGAGCGGTGTCGCCACACCATCATCGGACAGGTACGCGGCTCGCTCGTAGGCCCGCGCCCGACGCCCCCGGGCCCGGACCAGGTCGAGCGCGCGACTGCGCGCGATGGTGGCGAGCCAGGCCCCGACCGAGCCGCGCGCGGGATCGAACGCCCCCGCTTGCCGCCAGGCCTGCCCGAACGCGTCCATCACGACTTCGTCGGCGTCGGCGGGCTCGCGCACGATGGCCAGCGCCAGCGCGTACACGGTCTTCCCGTAGCGATCGTACAAGTCGCCCAGGGCGCGATCCTCCCCTCCCGCCATCCGCTCGACGAGCTGCCGATCGGGTGCCGGGGTGTTTGGCTCAGTCGTCATTGCGCTCCGAGGAATCAGCGTCAGGCTCACTGCACGGCCTCGAAGATGCTCCGGTACGTGGGACAGTGCAACGGACATTACGCGTTCGCCTCGAACTACTTACGCCGGACGGAGCGACGCGGATCTAGCCGGGGTGGCGCAGCAGGCGATTCCAGCGAACACGGAAGGGATTCGTTGCCACGCTCATGTAGATGACGAGCGGCCGCCCTTCGATGTGGGAGCTCGGCAGAAACCCCCAGAACCGACTGTCCCAGGAGCTGTCGCGGTTGTCCCCCATCACCCAGTAGCTGTCCGGCGGGACGACGAGTGGGCCCCAGTTATGGGTCGTCGGGCGGTAGGTCGCCGCATCGCGACCGACGTAGTGGGGTAGCTGGCGCGCCCGCATTTGCTCTTGTGTCTGCGGGGACGTCGCGTCCACCCCGCCCGAGAGGTGCAGCGCATAGGGCTCTTCGAGCCGGACACCGTTGCGGATCAAGGTGTCGTTCACCATCTGCAGCGTGTCTCCGGGCACGCCGATCAGCCGCTTGACCACGTCGAGGTTCGGCGTCGAGTCCTCCGCGGAGCGGAACACGACGATTCCGTCCCGCTTGGGCTCTGCGTATCCCGGCAGCCGCCCGAACCGGATGCCCGTGAAGGGGATCTGGAACTGGCCGCCGTAGCCGGTCTTGTCCACGAACAGGAAATCGCCCACCAGCAGGGTGTTCTCCATGCTGGGGGAGGGAATCCGGAACGCCTCCACGATGTAAGATCGCAGCACCAGCCAGATCGCGAGCGCGACCGCCGCCGCCCGGACCCAGCTCTTCGCCTCGGCGACGAGCTTGTCGCGCAGGGTCACGGACCGGCGACCCAGTCGGCGATGAAGATGTTGGTTTCGTGCAGTTTGGCGCCGTGCCGGTTCGACGCCCAGACGAGCGTGGCGCCGTCCGGGGAGAACATCGGGAACGCATCGAATTCCGGGCTGGTGGTGACCGGCTCCAGACCGGTGCCGTCCGGGTTCACGAGGTAGAGATCGAAGTTCCGGGACCGCGGCTCCTTGAAATTCGAAGCGAAGATGATGCGCGCGCCGTCCGGCGTGAAGAACGGCGCGAAGCTGGCGCCGGAAAGGTGGGTCACCTGGCGTTGATCGGAGCCGTCGGCGTTCATGACCCACAGGTCCATCTGCGACGGCCGCACCAGATGCCGGGCGAGCAGCGCGCGGTAATCGGCGCTGTCCTGCGCCGTCCCTGGATGATCCGCCCGGTAGACGATCTGCTTGCCGTCCGGTGAGAAGAACGGCCCACCGTCGTACCCCAGCGAATGCGTCAGCCGCTTCAGCTGCGTCCCGTCGGTGCGCATCGTGTAGATGTCGAGGTCGCCATCGCGTAGCGACGTGAACACGATCGTCGTCCCATCCGGAGAAAGCGTGGCTTCGGCGTCGTAGCCGGGATGATCGGTGAGCCGCTGGGTGTGCGCCCCGCTCGAGTCAGCCACGTAGAGGTCGTAGTCGTACAATGCCCACACGTAGCCCCGGGAGTAGTCCGGCCGGGGCGGGCAGGCCGCGCCGGCGTGTTCAGTACTTGCGTACAGAATGCGCGCATCGCCGGCGTAGAAATAGCCGCACGTCGTCCGCCCCAAGCCGCTCGACACGCGGTGCAGGCCTGAGCCGTCGATGTTCATGGTGTATTGCTGGTCGCACCCGGTGTCGCCGGGGGTGCGCTGGAACATCAGCTGGGTCCCGGAGCGCGAGAAATACGCTTCCGCGTTCTGTCCGCCGAAGGTGAGCTGGCGGATGTTCCGAAGGTGCACCTCCCCGGACTCGGGGCTCACCACGACCGGCTGCTGCAGCGCGGCAGCAACGGCGAAAAGATGGATCATAGGCCTCGCAAGCTAGAAGGAGGCTGAAGTGGGGGCAATCGGTTAGATTTGCGCCTATGAGCGACTCCCGGCCGTCGCGCCACACGCCGCAGCTCGACGCCCTCGGCAAGCTCTGCCTCGAAGGCAAGCAAGCCGCCGATTATCTCTGGCAGGTTCCCGACGACGCCTCGGTTCGGGCACGCATTCTCGAGATCCTGGACCTGGTCGAGACCGAGAGTCGGGGGCAGGGCCGGACGGAGATGCCGAAGGTGTGCGAAGAGCTGAAGATCGCGGGTCGCGCCTCCCCCAGCCCGCAACAGGTCGACCTGCTGGTCAACGGGTTCGACCGACTCTACCACCTGTGGGAATCGGCGAAATCGGGACTGTACTGAGCACGACGCCGGTGACACAACCCGCGGCAGCACCGCGCGGCGCGGACCTGGAACGGCTCTGCATCGACGCCGTGCGCACGCTCGCGATGGACGCGGTGCAGCAGGCCGAATCGGGGCATCCCGGCACCGCCATGGCGCTGGCGCCGCTGGCGTGGGTGCTGTGGCAACGACATCTGCGCGTCGATCCCGCCGACCCGGCCTGGCCCGATCGCGATCGCTTCGTCCTGTCGTGTGGCCACGCGTGCATGCTGTTGTACGCGACCTTGCACCTCACGGGCTTCGACCTCACCCTGGACGACATCAAGCAGTTCCGCCAGTGGGGCAGCCGCACCCCGGGACATGTAGAGCACGGCGTGACCCCCGGGGTCGAAGCGACCACCGGGCCGCTGGGGCAAGGCGTCGGCAACGCGGTCGGGATGGCGATCGCGGAGGCGCAGCTCGCGGCGCTGTTCAACCGCCCCGGCCACGCGATCGTCGACCATGCCACGTACTTCCTGGCCTCCGACGGCGACCTGATGGAAGGCCTCAGTCACGAGGCGTGCTCGCTCGCCGGACATCTGCGATTGGGGAAGCTGATCGGGTTCTACGACGACAACCGCATTACCATCGACGGCTCGACCGACCTGGCGTTCTCCGATGACACCGCCAAGCGATTCCAAAGCTACGGCTGGCACGTGCAGCACGTGGCCGACGGCAACGATACCGGCGCGATCGACGCCGCGATCCGCGCGGCGCGCGCCACCCTCGACCGGCCGTCGCTCATCATCCTGCGCACCCACATCGCCTACGGCAGCCCGCACAAACAGGACACCGCGGAGGCCCACGGAGCCCCGCTCGGCGCCGATGAAGTGCGGCTCACCAAGCAGGCGCTGGGCTGGCCCTCCCTGGAGCCGTTCGAGGTTCCGGACGCGGCCGTCGCGGAATGGCGTCGTGCCAAGGCGCGCGGGGCGAAGCTCCACGCGGAGTGGCAGGGTCGCTGGGAGGGCTACCGCCGCGAATTCCCGGACCTCGCGGCCGAGCTGGATCGACGCCTCGCCGGCCGGTTGCCCACCGGGTGGGATGCGGAGCTGCCGGCGTTCGGGCCCAAGGATGCGCAGGCCACGCGCGCCGCTTCGGCCAAGGCGCTGAACGCCATCGCACCGAAGCTGCCGGAGCTGATCGGCGGATCGGCCGACCTCACCGGGTCGAACCTCACCCAGATCAGGGGGTCGGGAGACGTCGCGGCGGCGCGCTGGACGGAGCGCAATTTCCATTTCGGGGTGCGCGAGCACGCCATGGGAGCGGTGCTGAACGGGTTCGCCTACCACGGCGGCGTGCTCGGCTTTGGCGGCACATTCCTCATTTTCTCGGACTACATGCGGCCCGCCATCCGCCTGGCCGCGCTCGCGCACCTCAAGGTGATCTACGTCTTCACGCACGATTCAATCGGGCTGGGGGAAGACGGACCGACGCATCAGCCGATCGAGCAGCTCGCGGCACTGCGGGCCATCCCTAACATGACCGTGATCCGCCCGGCCGATGCGACGGAAACCGTCGAGGCGTGGCGCGCGGCGATCCAGCACGAAGGCGGACCGGTGGCCCTGGTGTTGACGCGCCAGAAGGTGTCGGTCATCGACCGGGCGAAGCACCCGCCGGCTGCCGGCCTGCATCGCGGTGGCTACATGTTGGCGGATGCACCGACCGGGGTTCCGCAGGTGATCTTGCTCGCCACAGGTTCCGAAGTGGAAATCGCACTCGGCGCGCACGCGCAGCTGGTGCGGGAGGGAATCGCCTCCCGCGTCGTCAGTCTGCCCTGTCTGGAGTACTTCGCCGCGCAGCCAGCGGTGTATCGAGATCAGGTATTGCCGCCCGCCGTGACACGACGCATCGCGATCGAAGCCGCCGCGCCGCAATCGTGGTGGCGCTGGGTGGGCGAGCGCGGCGTGATCGTCGGTCTGGACCATTTCGGCGCGTCGGCGCCCTACCAGCGGATCTACAAGGAATTCGGACTCACGGTCGAGCGGGTCGTGGCCGAGGCGAGGGCCCTCGTCAGCGGGACAGCACGATCCGCGTGATCCGGCCGCCGGGCCCGACCGCCCAGCCCACGTCCGTCGATCCGAACCCGACGCTCCAGTAGGCCAGCGTGTCGAGGCTGATCCAGCTGGCGCCGTCGTCGGTCGAGTAGTCGAGCCCGCGCGGCCCGACCGCCATCAGCCACCCCGCCCGCCCCGGCACCACCGTCGCGCCGTACACTGCGCCGGCGAACGTCGGACTGGGCGCGAGCCGCCAGGTCCGGCCGCCGTCCGCGGTCACGGCCACGTTGGCAGTGCGGGCGTTCGGATCGGCGACGTTGCCGCCCAGCGCCACGCCATGCAGCGTGTCCCGGAAGGCGAGCGCGGCGTGCCCCGCGGTCGTGCCGCCGGCGATCGGAGTGAGCGCAATACTCCAGGTATGACCGCCGTCAGCCGTTCTCAGCACTCGCGCCGAATCCGCCGCCCCGGTCCCGATCCAGGCGTAACGGTTCTCCAGCACCGCCACACAGGTCCCGCTCGCCGCAAACGCTCCTTCTCCGCGCTGGGCCGGCGGGAGCGCCGCGGCGGGAACCAGCGGCCAGCTCGCCCCGCCGTCCTCGGTGATGCGCACGACGAATTGCCCC
Source organism: uncultured Gemmatimonadaceae bacterium (assembly GCA_964599725.1). Lineage (GTDB taxonomy): Bacteria > Gemmatimonadota > Gemmatimonadetes > Gemmatimonadales > GWC2-71-9 > DASTHG01. Next base: position 17,718 of record CAZRGT010000007.1, read on the forward strand.
GCCACGGCGTCGCTGAAGGCGATCCCGCGCCGCGCGTCCCAGAAGGCGAAGCAATCATAGAACGCGCTCGAATCGCCGTTGGTGAACTGCAGCGCCCAGGTGTGGCCACCGTCGCCGGTCTTGTAGATGCGCGAGCGCGGGCCGGGACCGGCCGCGAGCACAAACGCCGTGCGCGCGTCCACCGCCTCCACGTCGCGGAACTGCAGCGAATCGCCGGCGGCTCCCGGCGCCGGGAGCCGCTCCCAGGTGGCGCCGCCGTCGGTCGACCGTAGCACGGCCGCTGCATGCCCGCTCACCCAGACCACTCCCGCGCTCGGCGCGCTGACGGCCTGCAGCAGCGCCCTCGTGCCGCTCGTCTGCGGCTCGAGCGCGGGTTTCACGGCGGGAACCGGTGCCGCAGGCCGACCGACTGGCCCGCACGCGAGTACGCCCCCCGTGAAGAGCAACCACCGGTTCATGGTCGCACCTTGTCCAGGACGGCGAGGGTCAGGAGCATGGGCAGGTAGACGATCGAAACGACGAACACCGCCCAGGCCCGACGGTTCACGTCGACCAGCATGAGCACGCCGGCCGCGACATAGGCCAGCCCGAGCAGCAACGCACCCCAGAAATACACGCTTCCGGTGATGCCGAGCAGGGTGGGCAGCAGGCTCACCGGTACCAGCGCCACCGCATAGAGCAGCGCCATGCGCGCGGTGCGCCGGCCGCTGGCGTCCTCCACCGACAGCATCCGGAGCTCCGCGGTGCGATAGTCGTCCCGGTACACCCAGGCGAGCGCCAGAAAGTGCGGCAGCTGCCACAGGAACAGCGTCCAGAACAGCGCGAACGCCGGGGGGGAGAGCGGTCCGCCGGCCGCCGTCCATCCGCCCAGCACCGGAAGCGCCCCCGGCACAGCCCCCACGAGCGTATTCAACGTGCTCCGGGTTTTTAGCGACGTGTAGAACCAGACGTAGCTCACGAGCGTGAGCGCCGCGAGCGCCGCGGTGGTGAGGTTCACCAGCCATGCGAGGATCCCGATGCCGGCCGTGGCCGTCGCGGTGGCAAACACAAACGCCGCTCGGGTCGATACGCGCCCCGCAGGCAAGGGGCGATTCCTGGTGCGGCTCATGTGCGCGTCGATATCGCGCTCCCGAATCATGTTGAACGCGTTCGTGCCCGCCGCGACCAGAGCCGTGCCGACCAGGGTGGCGACGAATACGCCGACTCGGAACGGCCCGCGCGAGGCGAGATAGTATCCGGCCGCCGTGGTGAGGACCACGAGTTGGGTGATGCGCGGCTTGGACAGCTCGAGGATGGGCTTCACGGTTGGAGGAATTTCGGGCTATTATGGCTCGCTGCCAACTGTGCCATGCTCAACGAGCTGAAGGCCCGCCTCCAGGCCGAAGTCGAGCGCCTGAACCACGAGATCAACTTCGTGCTGCCGAAGGAGATCGAGAAGGCCCGCGCCCATGGGGATTTGCGGGAGAACTCGGAATACAAGGCTGCGCTCGAGCGGCAGCAGTTCGCCCAGTTTCGCGTGCACCACCTGCGGCTGCGGCTGTCAAAGCTGTCCGATGTGTCCGAGAAGGACATCCCGAAAGATCGCGTCGGGTTCGGCTCCCGCGTGACCGTCCAGGACGCCGAGACCAAGAAAAGAGAGATCTACGCCCTGACGCTGGGTGAGTTCATCGAGGGCGACGACAAAGGGGGCGAAATAGCGGTCTCGATGGCTTCCCCGCTCGGCAAGGCGCTGCTCGGCAGGAAGGTGGGCGACACCGTCGACATCACCCTGCCCATGGGCAAACGGAAATTGAAGGTCGTCGAGATCGTCACCGTGCACGAGCTGGCGGGGAAGCGGGACTCGTGACCTAGAGATCGACGTGAAACAGCATCGGTCCTTTCGGCTCGGCCGACCCATCCCGTACCTCCACACTCATCGCCACGCCCATCACCTTCCCCGCCCCGCTCGGCATCTCGAGGGCGACCACCATCGGCGTATCCCCATCCATGGGCATCACCGCCGCCGTGCGCATTCCCTGCTCGGTGATGAACCAGAGCTGGTAGGCCTGCCCCGGCGCGTTGGGAGCGAGGTTGTGACACGTCACGAGCCAGCGGTGCGAGACACTATCGGCGAAAATCGTCAGCCCGCCAGTGCGCGATCCCACCACCACCGGAATCGCGATGACGCGCGTCCCCGGCCGGCGCAGCAGGTCGAGCGTATCGCGCGTCGCGGCCAGACGCCCCTCCAGCCGGGCAGCCCGGCGCCACAGGAGACCGCTGCCGGCGAGCGACAGCGCCACCACGGCCGCGGCGGCCAGCGCCCATGCCGGGCTCCCTTGCCGCGTCGCCAGCGCGCGGCCCAGCACGCGCGCCTTGAGCTCCGGCCGCGGCACGCGCGGCGCTGTGCCCATCCCGATCCAGTCGCTCATTGCATCCAGTCCCGCAGGTCCCGCAACACATCCTCCAGTTTCTGATGCGCCAACCGCAAGCGCGTCTTCACGGTGCCGAGCGGCGTGCCGGTGCGCTGCGCGATCTCCGCGTGCGACAACCCCTCGAAATACGCGAGCTGCACCATGCGCCGTTGTTCCTCCGGCAATCCCGCGAGCGCCTCATGCACCGCTCGATGCACCGGCCACCCCGGCACGCCGGCTTCTCCCGGCTCGAGGGGGTCGAGGATGTCGGCCCCCTCGGCCTCCCGCGCTCCCTCCACTCGTTCGATCTTCCGCCACCAGCGCCGGCGCCGCCGCAAGAGATCCAGGGCGCGGTTGCGGGCGATGGACAGCACCCACGGGACCAGCGGACCGCGCCGGGAATCGTGCTGGTGAATCCGCGACCACACCTGTACGAACACGTCGCTCAGCACGTCTTCCGCTTCGTCCGCATCCCTCAGCATCCGCTCGGCGAGGCCCAGGACCCACGGCGCAAGATGGTCGTACAACTCGGCCAGGGCGGATTCCTCGCGCGCCTGTAACCGGACCAGGAGCGAACGCTCTTCCTCTTGACTAAGACGCCGTGGCTGGGTCACTTAGATTCCCAAGCTAGCCGAAATCCTCGTTCCCGGAGCTCTCGTCATGACTCGTTTCGTGCGCCCGGCCTTCGCCGCGACCGCCTTGTTCCTGTGCATGCCCGCCGGGGCCTCCGCCCAGGACGACCCCGACCGCGCCGTCGCTGGTGGCGGCACGATGCCCGCCGGGTGGCACACCCGCACCGACCGCAACGCGCCGCTCAGCAACGTGAAGTTCGAGATCATGAACCCCGGCCAGCATGTCACGCTCGGTCCCGCGGCGATCTTCTGGCACGATGCCGATACCGCCTCCGGCAATTTCTCGGTCGAGGCAAAGCTCTGGCTGTTCAGCGTGCCGCGCCACCAGGAAGGATACGGCCTGTTCATCGGGGGCTCGGATCTCGCGGGGGCGGGGCAGCGCTACACCTACTTTATCATCCGCCAGGACGGCTCGTTCCTCGTCAAACGCCGCATCGGCGACTCCACGGCGGTCGTGACCTCGAGTTGGACGCCGAGCGCCGCCGTGACGAAGCCCGACTCCGGCGCGAGCGGGGATCTCGCCAAGTCGCTCGAAAACACGCTCACTATTCGGGTGGCCGGTGGAACGGTTTCGTTCCTCGTCAACGGCACGCAGGTCCACAGCGCCCCCGCCACCGCCGTGGACGTGAAGGGCGCAGTGGGGTACCGCGTGAATCACAATCTGAATGTGCACCTGGGACCCATCGCGATCACTCGATAAGCCTGAACGGCGCCATCGGCTATCAGCTGTCCGCTGATGGCCGACGGCTGAGGGCGCCGGTTGGCATCAGCGAAATCGCCAACCCCAGCAGCAGCAGCGCCCCGATCAGGATCACGTTGAGCGACTCCAGCACGTCCCGCGCGTGCCGCCCCACGAGCGCCGGAGCGCTGAGCGTAATGCAGACGAAGCTCCCCCACCACAGCGCCCAGCGCCACCACCAGCCCGGGGCCGTGCGTGGGAGGCGACGCAGCTCCCACCACGCGAACGTGTACGGCACGATCAATACGACGTAGTGCGCCTTCCAGGCCAGCGGGTCCACCACCACCATCGCGCCGAGCAGGATCGCCAGCTCGGCACCGGTGCGGCGGTCCGCCCAGTCGCGCGGGTGACGGCGGAACCGCCAGGCGAGCCAGAGTACCGCCGCGACAGCCACGCCGACAAACAACCATCGCACGGTTTCGCCCGACCAAAGGGCGACCGCATAGTGGATCGGGTCGCGCTCACTCCCGGCCGTGGTGAGCAGCCGCTTCAGCGCGGCCGGCAGCGACTGGTTCATGAAGTGCGGCGTCGGATCTCCCGTCTCGCGCGCCGCCACGGCCCGCCAGGTGTGCCAGAGGGCCGACGCCCGGCCCGGCCCGAAGACGAGCACCGGCAGCGCGACGTTCAGCAACACGAGGAACGCCGCCGTCCAGCCAAGCTCTCGCCAGGCACGCTTGTACAGGAGATACGGCACCAGAAGGATCGGCACCGCCTTGACGCTCGCCGCCAGCGCGAGCGACAGACCCCCGGCCGCCGGGCGGCCCCTGCGGAACCAGTGAAACGCCAGGAGCACGAGAAACAGGACCTGCGCGTTGATCTGCGTGTGCTGCAGGTGCTCCTGAAACAGCCGCGCGGTCATCAGAAACGGCACCAGCACCACGCTGGACGCGAATGCGCTCTGCGCGGGACCGAGAGGCCAGAACGTCACCGTGTCGCCGTCCTCGACAAACAGCTGCGCCGCGAGCCTGCAACACCCCCACAGGGCCAGCGCGCCCCCGATCTGCCAGGCGAGCAGCGCGAGCGGCGCGGACAGCTTCGATACCAGCGCGAGCCCCGCGGCGACGAGACTGAAGAACGGCGGCCACGTGTTGAGCACCACGCTGTACGGATCGCCGCCCGACAGCACGACGTCCCCCAGCTGGACGTACCCCTGGAAGATCACGGCGTGCGCCCGCACCAACGACCGCCCGATCTCCGCCGCGGCCACGAGCAGGACCGCGGTGTAGAGCCCCAACATCATCGCTCGCGTGGCCCGGTCGGTTCGCAGCCGCGGCCAGACATCCCGCGGCAGTGGAATCACTGATCGTCCATGACAAACCGCAGCTGCGCGTGCGCCGCGCGCAACGCCTGCGCCACGCGCTCCGGGCTTTCCCCTCGGGCGAAGATGAAGCCCGGGTAGCGCGAGCCCTCCGGCCATGGCACCAGCTCCTGCCCGCGATGCGCCGTGATCACCACATCGTCGACCCCGGGCACGGCACGGGCGGCCGCGATCCCCTGCACCTCCCGCAGCACGCCCGCGCCAGGCACCGGGATCATCATCACGCCCGCGGCTTGCGTCTCGCGCTCGAGCGCGGGCAGCGGTACTCCGGCCGCCTGACGCAGCAGGATCTCCTCCAGAGACACCGACCCGTCGCCAAAACGGAGCACCGCCGAGCAGCGGCCGCCGATCGAGCGGGCGGCGAGCTCGATGAGCCAGGGGCCCCGGTCGTTCCACCGCAACTCGGCGTGGATCGGGCCCTCGCGGACGCCCAGCGCCCGCGCCGCCGCCGTCGCGCACGCGACCAACGCCGCCTGCCGGGCCGCCGGATGCCGCGACGGCGTCACATAGATCGATTCCTCGAAGAACGGCCCATCGAGTGGATCGGGTTTGTCGAACAGCGCCAGCACGTGCAGCCGGTCCCGGACGAGCAGCCCGTCCAGCGCCACTTCTTCACCTGGGACGAATTGCTCCACCAGGAATTGCCCCGTGCGGTCCCCGCAGCTCTCGAGGATCTTCCCCAATCGTCGTTGGGCGACGACGAACGACGCCGGGTCGTTGGCGCGAATCACGCCGCGACTGGCGGAGAGTCGCAGCGGCTTGAGGACGCACGGGTACCGGGTCCCCGCGGCCAGCGCCTGGACATCCTCGTCCATGTGGTGGAGAGCAGACGTGGGCGCCGGCACTCCTGCCCTCGCGAGAAGCTCGCGTTGCATACGCTTGTCGCGCGCCGCGAGCGCGGCGGACAACGGGTTGGTTTCGTGGCCCAGCCCCGCGTTGATGGCCGTCGCGAGCACCACGGTGTCGTCGTCCACGCCCAGGGCGGCGGCGACCGGATGGCGCGTGGCGAACGCCCGCGCCTGCTCCACCGCCCGGTCGACGTTCAGGAAATCGAGGGTGAGCAGCGCGGCGGGCTGGGCTGCCTCGAGCGTGCTGGGCAGCTCGGAGGCGACGGTGAGATCAGTGCCCGCTCGGCGCGCCGCGACCACGAACGCTTCGGCGCGATACGTGGAGGTGGGCAGCAGCAGCAGGACGCGCGGCAGACTACTTCTTGGCGGACGCGAAGTACGGGTTGTCGCCGGACCCGTGGTCCGTGACGTCCACGATCCCTTGCACTTCCGGGATGGACTGGTGGAGCGCGCCCTCGATCCCCTGGCGCAGCGTGACGCTGGCCATGCCGCATCCCTGGCAGCCGCCGCTCATGCGCAGCATCACCACGGCGTCCTGCACGTCGATCAGCTCGACGCGTCCGCCGTGGCGGGCCACCATCGGGTTGACCTGCTGCTCGAACAGGTCGTTCACCCGTTCGTACAGCTCGTCGTCGGACAGACGGGCGGCGCCGGTGGCCGGCGCCTTCTCGGCGACGGCTGGGGCGCCGGAGGTCAGGGCCTGGCGGATCGCGGCGCCGACCGACTTGCCCAGCGCCTGCCACGGCGTGGGGGTGTCTTTGACGACGGTGACGAGGTCGCCCGACACGGTGATCTCGGTAATCCCCGGGATCGCATACAGGGCTTCGGCCAGCGGCGAGCCTACGCCATCCGCTTGGGAGGTGAAGCGGCGCAATCCCGTAAACACCGGGCGATCCAGCAGGAACTTGCAGCGTTGCTCATCGACCGGCTCGGCGGTGATGCGGATTTCCGCGGACATGGCCAGAAGTTAACTCCGCGCGCCAGCCCCGGCGCGCAGCAGCCGGGCCGCTGCCACGAGATTCTTCAGCGACGGCACGGTTTCGGCCCAGCCGCGGGTCTTCAAGCCGCAGTCGGGGTTGACCCAGATCTGGCGCTCGTCGAGCACGCCGCGCATCGCCCCCAGGGCGGTCGTGATCTCCTCGACCGACGGCACCCGGGGCGAGTGAATGTCGTAGACGCCGGGGCCGATCTCGTTCGGGTAGCGGTAGCCGCGGAACGCCCGCAACAGCTCCGAGCCCGAGCGCGCGTTCTCGATCGAGATCACGTCCGCGTCCATACGGGCGATGACCTGCACGACGTCGTTGAACTCGCTGTAGCACATGTGCGTGTGGATCTGCGTCTCGTCGGCGACGCCACTCGTCGCCAACCGGAACGCGTCCACCGCCCAGGCCTGATACGCCGGCCAGTCGGCACGCCGCAGCGGCATCCCCTCGCGCAACGCCGGCTCGTCGATCTGGATGATACGAATGCCCGCCGCTTCGAGGTCCTTCACCTCGTCGCGAATGGCGAGCGCCAGCTGCATCGCGCTGTCGCTCCGTGGCTGGTCGTCGCGCACGAACGACCACTGCAGGATCGTCACTGGGCCCGTGAGCATGCCCTTCACGGGCTGCCGCGTCTGCGATTGGGCAAACGCGCTCCAGCGCACCGTCATCGGCCCCGGGCGCGCCACGTCGCCGTAGATGATCGGCGGCTTGACGTAGCGCGTGCCGTAGGATTGGACCCAGCCGTGCTCAGTGAACGCGAATCCGGCCAGCCGCTCGCCGAAATACTCGACCATGTCGTTGCGCTCGAATTCGCCGTGCACCAGCACGTCCAGCCCGATGTCTTCCTGCAACCGAAGCGCCTTGCCGATCTGCTCCTCGACGAATCGCTCGTACTGCGCGGCCGACAGCGATCCATCGAGGAACCGTCGCCGGGCGGCGCGCACCTCGGCGGTCTGCGGGAACGATCCGATCGTGGTGGTCGGAAACAGCGGCAAGGCCACCTGATGCTTCCGGCGCTCCGGATATGGCGTCGCGCGCCGCCGGTCCGCTTCGCTCACCCCCGCCACACGTTGGCGGACCTTCGGATCGTGGGTGAGCCGTGACGCGCGCCGCGCCGCAACTGCCGCTCGGCTGTCCGCAAGCGCCGGGGCCACCGCTGGTCGGCCCTCCCGGATCGCCCCGGTGAGGGTCGCGACCTCTCCCAGTTTCTGTTTGGCAAAGGCGAGCCAGGACCGGGGCGCAGGCTGGAGATGCGCCTCGAGATCGAGATCGATCGGCACGTGCAGCAGCGAGCAGGACGACGCGACCCAGACGTGATCGGGCCCCAGCCGCTCGGTTGCGCGCTCGAGCGCCGGCAACGCCGCTTCGAGATCGGTGCGCCACACGTTGCGTCCGTCCACGACGCCGAGCGACAACACGCGCCCCTTGGGCCAGCGTGCCAGGAGCGGTTCGAGCTGTTCCGGGGCCCGCACCAGGTCGACGTGCAGCCCATGGGAGGGCAGCGCGAGCGCGGTCGCAAGGTTGTCCCCCAGCCCGGCGAAGTAGGTGGCGATCAGGAGCTTGGCGCCGCCCGTGCGCTCGGCCAGGAATCCATAGGCGGTGCGGTAGCGCTCGAGCTCGGCGGCGCTGCGGTCGAGCGCGAGACACGGCTCGTCGAGCTGCACCCATTCGGCGCCGGCCGCCGCGAGCGCGGTGAGCACCTCGGCGTACACGGGCAACAGTCGCTCGAGCAAGTCGAGCCGGTCGAAGCCGGATTCCTTCTCCTTGCCGAGCAGGAGGAACGTGAGCGGACCGATCAGCACCGGTTTGGTTCGGATGCCGAGTGCCTGCGCCTCGGCGAATTCGTCGACCGGCTTGGACGAGGCGAGCCGGAATCGCTGATCGCGGGTGAACTCGGGGACGAGGTAGTGGTAGTTGGTGTCGAACCACTTGGTCATCTCCATCGCGACGACGTCCCGGCCGGCGTTCTGCACGCCGCGCGCCATCGCGAACAGCGTGTCGAGATCGACCGTCGCGCCGGTCCATCCATAGCGTGCCGGCACGGCCCCGACGAGCGCGCAAATATCCAGCACGCGATCGTAAAAGGAGAAGTCGTTCGAGGCGGCCAGGTCGATTCCGGCGTCGCGTTGCAAGCGCCAGTGGCGGGCGCGTAGCTCCACGCCGGTCGCGAGCAGTGCGTCGCGGGAAATCTTGCCGCTCCAATAAGCTTCCGTAGCGCGTTTCAGCTCGCGCGCGGCGCCGAGCGGAGGGAACCCCAGGGCATGTGAGATGGCCATGGGGGGGGAATCTAGCGGTGGAAACGCAATCTCTCCATGAACGGCAGCGGGCGGACGGTGCAGCCGTCCGCCCACGAGCCGAGGGAGCCCTCCCGGATCCCGACCTCCCCGCCGTTAGGGATTGCTGAGATCCACACCCGTGACTTGCTGGCCGGGGCCAACGACGACCGGCGTACTCGTGACTTTGTGGGCGTTGACGGTGTTGCTGTCCAACACTGTATAGGTCGCCGGCGGCAGGAACATCAGGGTGTACGCCCCGGTGCTCGGATCGGCGTCAGCGCTGGCCACTGTGTCATTGCTGGCGTTGATCGCGAACAGTACCGCCGTGGCCGGGGTCGAAGTGCCGGAAATCGAACCAGCGACGTCCTGGACCACCCCGTGCAGGACCGGCGTGAACAGCACCCCGTGCGGGCCCGTCGGGGGACCCGTGAGGACGAAGCTCTGCAAGACGCTAAAGTCCACGACCAGGAACGTCTGATTCGGCGCAATATGGATCGGCCCCCCGAACTCGACTTTGATCCCCGTTTGCATTCCGCTCGGTACCTTCATCGTTACCGTATCGGTGCCGTTGGTGAAGGTGGCGGGGCTTGCGAGCTTGACCCTAGCTGAATCCACGATCAGCCGCAGTTGCACGTAATCGCCCGCCGGTATCGTTGCGTCGCCAAGCAGTACCGTGACACCGCCTTGGAGATCCAGCAAGTGATACTCGGTCGAGGGACTGGTCGGGATCGTGTAACGGGAGGTTCCGTCAGCTCCGATCAGATAGACACTTGAAATCCACGCTGACGCCTCGCTGATGCTGGAACCAGGGGCGTCTGTCAGCCGCACGAAAACATGGCTCATTTGAGGTCCGGCGCCGCCCTCACAGGCGAGAAGTCCGGCGGCCAACGTGAGCACTAGATATCTGGCGGTTCGCATAGGTCTTTGCTCGGCTCCGCGTAATGGGTTAGGTCGGCTTTGTCCTAAAGAGCGGCCAACCGGTCGCGGAGTAACGCAGCATGAGGCGATGGTGTCAGGGTTTGTGCGGGTTGCCCTGGCCCTGGCCTCTGGGCCGAGGGGGCTGGTGGGCCGCTGCGGCTCGCTCGAGTCCGGCCGCTGCCGCCGCTGGCGGAGACCCGCTGGCCATCGCGGCCTGGACCTGGCTCGGCAAGCTCAGCAGGTCACCGAGCGGGCGACCAGACTGTATCGTCGCCCGTACGAGACCGACGGTCTCCGCTCGAGGGACTCCCAGTGCGGCGAGCAGCCCGGCAACTTGCAGCGCGACGGCTGTCGGATGAGAGCGATCGGTAGCCCGCGCGAGTTCGGCCACGTCTCCGGCCGTCAGTCCTGCATCCAGGGCGAACGCCCCCGCTTCAACGGCATCGTCACCCGGGCCAGGACCGCCGGCCGTGCGCAGCGCCGTGGCCGCAGCGTCGAGTCGCTGGAATACGCCGCCCACGGCGGTCACGATCCGGTCCGGCGCCACTCCTTTGACCGCGCCTTCGAGGGCCTTGTCCACGAGTGGACCGGCGGGAAGGCCACGGGCGTGCGCCGAATCCACGAGGAGGGATACGGCCGCGGCGACGGCCGGTGGGACCCGCCCGGAAAGACGAGACCGCGGATCTCCCTGCGCGACGAGATTCGAGACCAGCAGGGCGGCCAGTGCGAGCCAGATGGCGCCCCGTTTCACAGAATCCGTCCTTGCACGGGACTGACACTGAGCACGCTGTTCTTTCGCCCGAAACCGTCGTCGATACTGGGCGCGGCTGGATCGGGGATCCAGTGCTGCCCATCCACGATGAAGCCGTATTGGTGCTGGCCGACCGGGAGCGCAACCGTCACGGTCCACACGCCTGGCGCGCCGATACGGGTGAGTGGGATGGCGGCGGGATCCCAGCGATTGAACGTCCCGGCTAACGCGACGCGCCGAGCGTCCCCCGCGAACAGCACGAACCTGACGTACACGCTCTCAGGGGCAGCCGGCGCGGGGACCGCCACGACCGGCCCGCCGTCCGGGACGAACCGGATCAGCACCAGGGCGATCGCTGCGGTTGCGAACGCACCGACGACCCACGGAGGCACGCTGGGCGCCGTGAGCCAGCGCCACGCGCGGTAACGGGGCGATGCGGCGTGGTGCCTCACGACCGCCATGACCCGCGTATCGAGATGGGGCGACAGCACGACATCCGATCGATCGACTGCGGCCAGCAGGCGGCTCGCCGCTTCGCCTTCCGCTCGAAGCGAGGGCGGCAGCTCGCCGGAAGCGCGGTCGCCGTCCAGCACCTGCTTGACGAGTGGATCGAATTCCCGGTTCATCGCATCTCCTGGAGCAGCTCCCGCAATCGATCGTACGCTCGGTGCATCCGCATTTTCAGGGCTGCCACCCCGGTCCCAACGCGGGCCGCGATCTCATCGTAGGACAGTTCCTCCACATGCTTCAACACGAACACTTCTCGCTGCTGCGGCGTCAGCCGGAGCAACGCCCGCTGAAGAGCATGGGACCGCTCGGCCTGCTCGAGCCGTGCCTGCGAGACGTCCGGCGCCTGCGGCTCCGGCACCGTTTCCATGCCATCCCTGCGCCGATCCCGACGCCGCTCGGCGAAGCAGCGGTTGCGGAGGATGAGAAAGAACCATCCCGCGAAATTCTCCGGATCGCGACATCGCGCCAGCTGATCGAAGGCCTGGATCAGCGCGTCTTGTACGGCGTCCTCGGCCGCGTCGACGGAGCCCAACAACCGGGTCGCGTAGCGCGCGTACCGGTCCCGGTAGCGGCGCACCAGGAGGGCGTATTGCTCGACGTCCCCCTGCAGCACCGCCCGCACCACCGTTCCATCCGACGGCTCCGCCGTGCGCTCCCCCTAGGACCTCGTGTGTCACGCCCGCGCTCCTCGGATGCTACGAGACCGGACCAGCCCCGGCAACCGTGTGAAGATGCTCCCCACGGGATCGGGTAACGCTCGTATTTTACGGGTTCCATGTCCCGTCTGCTTATCGGCTCGCTCACAGGAGTACTGCTCGTCGGTCGCCCGGCCGCGATGCGGGCACAAACCGATGCCTCGCTCGCCGTCGGAGTCGGCACGGTGCGCTTCCCCGGCGGCACGACTGTCGGCGTCTTCTCCGTCGTCCCGGGGTTGCAGATCACCAGTCCCGGTCGGGATATCTCGGTTGGAGGTACGTTCGCCTCGCTCCCCTCCGGCAATGGCTACGTGCAAGGTCGCTTCGCGGCCTGGATGGCGACCGCTCCGTTCGCGGGCCGCTGGCGTTTGGCGGGGGAAGCCCAGCTCTCCGGCGCGACACGGGGAGCGGGCTTGGCCAATGGCGCGGGCCGGCTGGCGGTGGAGGGATTGTTCGCCGCTCGCAGATGGGGTGTGGGCGCCGCCGCGGGGCCCGTCTCCGGTTGGATCCTCGGCGCGGCTCCGGTTACCGCTTGGCGCGCCCGGGTTCGGGGCTGGTGGCGGGATGCCCCAGGGCAGCTGGAGCTCATCGCCAACATCGAGCCGACCCGGTTCCTGGGGGCCTGGTTCACCGACGTCGGGAGCGGCCTCGTCGCCCGGAGCGGAAGACTCGAGGCTCGGGTGTCGGCTTCGGCGCGGTTGAGTGGAACCTATGGGTCCAAGGCCGCCGCGCTCGGGTCGGCCGAGCTTCGTCTGTCTCCCAGGGTGTCGCTGGAAGCCGTCGGTGGGAATGTCCTGCCCGACCCCTATCAGGGACTACCAGCCAGTGGCTTCGTGACGGCCGGCGTGCGCATCAACTTTCCGCTGCGAACCGGATCACCAGACGCGCTCGTGCAATCTCGGTCATTCCGCGTCTCACGCCGGGGCGACGAGATCGTAATCAGGCTGAAGCGGAGCGGCGCGCGTGATGTCGCCGTCGCCGGCGACTGGAACGGATGGACTCCGGTCCCGCTGGCGCGCATCGGCCACGACCTGTGGGAGCTCCCCACTCCCATCCCGCGCGGCTCGCATCACTTTGTCATGATCATCGACGGCACGCCGTGGCAGATTCCCGAGGGTGTGCCGAGTGTGCCGGACGGCATGGGTGGGCGGGTGGCCGTGCTGACCGTCTTCTGAGACTCCCTACGCGTTCTGCCGCTGGACACCCTTGAGCCGGGGTACGAGAAAGACCGCCGGGCGGCACCATGTCACCCGGCGGTCTTCGTTCAGAGCGAGCAGATTATTGCCGCGGCAGCACCTCGCTGGTCGGGATCGGCAGTGTGGGATGCACCACGTCGCCCGCTCGATCGATGAGGACCTGGCCGAGCCTCCCCAGCCGCCGCATGTCGACCCACCGGTGCCCCTCGTACAGCAACGAGTACTTCTTCTGCACCAGCAGCTCGTCGAGGATCTGCGCCTGGGTCTGCCCCGACAGCCCGCCGATGGCGGCGAGCCCGCCGGAGTTCACGCGGATGAAGTTGATGTCATCCGCTGCCTGGGTCGCATTGCCGAGCGCGTTGTTCGCCTCCGCGCGGAGCAGGATCAACTCCTCGTTACGAATGATCGGGACCGGCGCGTCGGGGCTGGAATAGCGGATCCAGCCAAGGTTGGAGGACAACCCGCCCGTCTGTTCCGTCGTGGGGCGAGTGATCACCTTGGCGGTGTACCGGGCGTCGCTGCCCCCGTTGACAACCAGGCTGTCGCGAATCGACGGATGCACCAGGTTCTCCCCGGTGATCGGGTTTTGGAACAGCGGGTTAGCCGCGTCACCGGGATTAGTGCTGTAGACGTGATACACGCCGTCGTCCAACGTCGCCGGCCCGGAAGTGTCCACGAAGGCCGCCGCGAGCGCCCCGAGCGCGGCCGTGTAACAGGTATTGCCGCAGCTCCCGCTCCCCCGGTATACCTCGACGCGCGCCTTCAGCGCCCGGTTGAACTTGACGAAGCTCGCCACCGTCGAAAAGTCGCCCCGGACGGGGTCGCTGAATCCGCCCCCAAAGCTGAACGGAAACGCGGCGCCGCCGGCGGTGAGGTGTGCTTGTCCCGCGTCGAGCAACGCCGTGACGAACCGGTACGCCGAGTCGTTGGTGACGAACGGCGCCGGGGGCTGAGTCGCGTCGCGGTTCACGTCGATCGGGATCGAATCTTCCGTGTGGCCCATCAACACCATGAGGAACGAATAGGCCTGCATGGTCTCGGCGAAGCCTTGGGTGGCGCTCTGCTCCGCCGCCGAGAGCGCGGTGGCAGTGCCGATGACGTTCAAGAGATCGTTGGCCGAGCGAATGGCGGCATAGTGCTCGGTCCAGTGGTCGCCGCCGAACGCGCCGCCGCCCGGATCGAGCGGGCCCTCGATCAATTCGTCGATGAAACGCGGGTCGGAGCCGTCGAAGCGGTAGGCCTCGCGGCCCATGATCCCGGCATCGAGGTTCCAATCCGCCGCGTCAGAGCGCGCGGCGACCAGAATGCCCGACGCGGCGGCCTGGACCTGCGGGCGCGACGGGTTGGTGCCGATCGGTGGCGGGTTGTTCGGATCGGTAATGTTGAAGTCGCAGGCTCCCGCCGCGAGCACTGCGACCGCCAGCAACAAATGAGTCGATTTCATGGTCGGTGTCCTCGGTCAGAAGTCTAGGTCGACGGACAGGAAGAAGCTGCGGCTCGGCGGGAACGGCGCCACGTCGATGTTTCGCACGATCGCCTGATTCCCGAAGTTCGAGACCTCCGGATCGATGCCCCGGAACTTCGTAATCCGGATGAGGTTCCGGCCGGAGAACGAGATCCGCGCGTTCTTTACGACCGAGCCGAACAACCGCGACGTCGCCGACTGCGGGAGTTGGTACGACACCGACAGCTCGCGCAGCTTCAAATACGACGCGTCCTGCACCCACGGCTGGGCTTGGCTCCCGAACACGGCGGTGCGCGCCTGGCTGGCAGCCTGGTCCTCGGCATTCCCGAACAGATCGAACAGCAACTCCGTCAGATTGATGACGTCGCCGCCCTTCTTCCAATCCCACAACATCCCGACGCTCAATCGCTTGTAATCGAGATCGCTGGCGAAGGACATCTGGAAATCGGGGTTCGCATCGCCGATCGCGCCTTCCGGGCCGATCATCTGCGTGGGCGACTTCCCCTCTTCCACCTGGAAGGTACCGAGCGCGGTACCGAAGCCGCCGGTCTGGAACGTCGGCACCGGCAGCTCGAGGATCTTGGCCTTGTTGGCGAAGAAAGTGGAGCGAACGATCCAACTGAGCTCCGGCGTCTGGGCGACCGAGTAACCAATCGCGATCTCCACACCGCGGTTACGCAGCTTACCGCCGTTGAATACCCGCTGTACGCGGCCTGTGGACGGCGCAAGGGTTGGCAGTTGCAGCATGTCGGTTATGGACCGATTGAACACGGAGACGTTCGCGTTCAAGCGGCCGTTCAGCAGCGTCGCGTCGAACCCGGCTTCGATCTCCGTCTGGCGCTCCGGCTTGATCGTGGAATCGCCCACGAACCCGCCCGGCAAGCTGCCGAGGAAACCGCCGATCACGCCGGTGAGATTCGCCGTGTATTGGTGGTTGAACGCGGGCTGGTTGCCCGTTTGGCCGACTGCCGCGCGCAGCTTGATTTCGTCCGCACCGCTGCCGCCGATCCCGGTCAGCCGGTAGGACACCGCGGCCTTGGGGTAGAGATAGTATTTGTCGGGATCGCCGTTGCGGCTGGACCGGTCGGCGCGGATCCCGGCGGTGAGCAGCAGCCGCTGGTCCATCGCCAGCACCTCTTCCTGCGCGAAGAGACCGAGGTCCTTCTGCGGCTGCCGGTCCTGGGTGACGTTGATGTTCGTGGCCTGGTCCACGTTGGTCTGGCCGCGCAACACGTTGCGGCCGACCGTGTTGGTCGCGTTCAGGTCCCGGTCCACGTACTGCAGCCCGGCCGCCGTGGTCGCCTGGAATCCCCTCGAGGCAGGGACATACGTATGAACGACGTTCAGCAGCAGGTTGAGGTTGAGGTTCGACGTCTTGCCCAGCACGATCGTGCCCGGCTGACCGTCGTTGGGCTCGAACTCCAATTCGGGCGGCGACAGAATATCGTTGCGCTGGGTGAAGTAATCGAGGCCGCCGGTGGCGACGAAGCGCACGCTATGCCGATCGCCGGTGATCGCCTGCCAGCGCAAGGTGCTCGCCCCGAGGGCGCGCCACACGTCCTCATCGTTGCGGAACAACTCGAAGGTCTGCAGCGGGTTGCTGCGCTCGAACGGGTTGTCTGGAAACACGCCGTTCACCGGCCGCAAGTCCACAAAGCTTGGCGTCAGCGGAAACACGAGATAGGGGCTGGTGCCGGTGTTGTCGTTGTTGGAGATGCCGCGCTGCGCGTTGCTGTGGATCACCTGCGAATTGACCGTCAGGCTCCAGCGCGCGCCCAACACCTGGTCCAGGTTGGCGCGGATCGTCTGCTTGTCGTAACCCGTGTGGGGCGCAATCCCGCCGTCCCGCTTCACGAGCCCAGAGATGAAGTAGCGCGTCTGGTCGGTGCCGCCGACGATGCTCGCATTGGTCTCGCTCGAGAGCGGGTGCTCGGAATACAGCGTTCCGATATTGTCGAAGTTCGGGCAGGCGTTGTTCGTCCCCAGATTGCAGAACTGACCGGCGCGGGCGCCGGAGGTAAAGGTCGCGGCATCCGCCGAATCGGCGAACACGCGAGACCGCAACAGGTGCGCGACCCGGAACTGTCCAAACCGCTGCGTCAGGTGGAAGCGCGGGGCGCCGGTGCTGCCGCGCCGGGTGGTGATGATCACGACCCCGTTGGACGCGGCGCCGCCGTAGATCGCTGCGGCTGAGGCCCCCTTCAGCACCTCGATGCGCTCGATGTCGGCTGGGTTCAAGTCGGCGATGCGGTTGACCGGGTTGTCCTGGTTCGACGCGTTCCCGCCCGCCGCCGCCGCCGTCACGGCGTTGATGTTATTGCCGATGGCCGCGTTACTGATGATGAGCCCGTCCACGACGATCACTGGATCCACCGACCCGTTGATCGTGGACACGCCGCGCAAGTTGATCTGCGCCCCGCCACCCGGGGCGCCGGAGTTCGCCTGAATCAGCGCACCTGCGATCTTGCCCTGTAACGCCCCCTCCATGGTCGAGGTCGGTGAACGCGACAGCTGCTGTGCGGTCACGGTACTGACGGCCTGGGGCAGGTTCCGCTGCTCCACCGCGGTCGCCTGGCCGGTGATGACCACCGCCTCGAGATTGAAGATGTCCTGCTCGAGGGTGACGTCCGCCGTCTCCTGCTCGGCCGCGACCGTCACCTGACGGCGCTTGAAGCCGACGGCCCGCACCAAGAGCCGGACCGCGCCGGCCGGCGCCGACAGCGAATACTCGCCGCGCTCGTTGGTCACGGTGCCGACGATCGTGCCCAGCGCGGACACGTTCGCGCTGCCGATCGGCTGCCCGGTCTGCGCGCTCGTGACCCGGCCGGTCACGACGCGCGCCTGCGCTTGGACGTCTCGCACGCCGAACGCCGTCGCGACGAGCACCAGCACTCCTACGAACAATGCTCGCTTGCCCACGGTCCCTCCTTTGTTGCATGTGAACCACACAAGCTCAAACCACAGGGACTATTGTGCCTGCCAATCGGGAGACCCGCAAGCCGGGGGGGTCATGCCCAGGAAATGCGGCAACGACAGGCCTTTCCACCCAAGCACGGCACTCCTCCTCCCACGATCTCGATACCCGTGGCCCGCGCGTACCGGTCACATGGCGCAGGCCGCGGCCCCTGGCCGCAGCCCTTCCTTCGTGAGCTACACATGCGTCCGGTTCGTCCGCACTTGATCAAGGGCCGTCTCTTCCTTTGCTCACGGCGCTCACCGAGGCCCGCAACGACGCCGAACTGCGCATCCAGCGGCATTCCTTGAGTGGATGCTCCGACTTTTTTCACCGCTTCCTCAGACAGGCCGGTGTAGGATGGCCCAGGGCCGGTTGTGTCTTCGCAGGCGAAGGGAGGCGAACATGGACGAAGCGAGCGGCGGTTTTTCGTTCGAGATGTGGCGCGCCGAGGATGAGGGCGACGGGCTGGCGTCGCAACTGCAGGATGGTGTGTGGGAGGAGCTGCGCTGGGAGCCTGAGCTCGAGACCTGCTGCAATCGCCTGGTCGTGGACGTGACCGGCAGCCAGGTGACCTTGTCCGGAACCGTGCGGTGCTATCCGCAGAAGGCCGCCGCCGAGGGGGCCGCGTGCCGGGTCCCCGGGGTCGCCACGGTGACGAACCGGATTCGGGTCGAGCTGAATGCCGCCGACGTCCGTACGGACGAGAGTATCGCGGAAGAAGTGCGGCGCGTGCTCGGATGGGACGCGCTCGTGCCGCAGGACCGGATCGACGTTCAGGTGCGCGACGGGGCCGTGACGTTGAGCGGCGCGGTCGATCGCGAGCATCAGCGCACGGCCGCCGAGGCGGCGGTCGAGCCGCTGGTCGGCCTCACCGGCGTCGTCAATCGAATCACCATTCGGCCGATGCACAACACGGGAGAGCTGCAGGCCCGGGTCCTCGCGGCGATTCAGCGCGTCCGGGCAAAGCACGTGCGGGTGGAGACCCACGGTGGCGTGGTCGAGCTGCGCGGCCGTGTGCCGTCGCTCGCGGAACGGAATCAGATCGAGCACGTCGTCCGGGATATTCCCGGGGTCACGAGCGTGGAGGACGGTCTCCGCATCGAGCGCTGAGCCGCTCAAGCGCCGCCGCCTGAAACTGGCCCTTGGAGCAGTGACTCTCTAGCGACTCACCGCCAACGCGCCCGCAACGAGCCCTCGGAGCTGAGTATGGTAGGTTGGTTAACACCCATGCAGTTCTCGCAACCTACTCTGCTCGCCCTGGTAGCCGCGCTGGCCCGCTGGCTCGACCGCTCCGGGCTCCACGGCCGTTCGGTCATCGGTCGACTGGTCGAGGTCTGCGGCGACCGCGTGACCCTCGAAGGCCTCACCTTCTCGGTCGACAACCCGCTGATCACTACTCGCGAGAAGGGCCTGCTCTATCTTGGGCTGCACGAGTCGCGGGAGATCGCACTAGTGCACCAGCACTTGGTCGCCGAGCTTCCGGTCATCGAGCTCGGCGGTGGAATCGGGGTCGTGTCGTGCATCATCAACCGGAAACTGGCCCACCCCCGCGACCACATCGTTCTTGAAGCGAATCCCGACCTAATTCCGACGCTCGAGACCAACTGCAGGATCAACCGGTGTCAGTTCCAGATCCGGAACGTCGCGCTGGCGTACGGCGGTCCCGAGATCGCGCTAGCGATCGATTCCTTCGTGTCAAGCAGGGTCGGCGAGACGGGGCCGCGGCGGGTCCAAGTGGAGACGACAACGCTGGCGCAGTTGCTCCAGGAGAGCGGGGCTGCACGCATCAATCTGGTCGCCGATATCGAAGGAGCCGAAGTGTATCTCGTGGAACAGGAGGGGAGGCTGCTCAGCCAGCGTGTCCAGACGCTGATCCTTGAGACGCACCCGCGCTTCGCCGGCGTTGAGCGCACCGCTCAGATGCTCGCTGTGATCGAGTCGCTGGGTTTCGCTGAGGCCGCCCGCTCCCAGAACG
The DNA here is from genome assembly GCA_964599725.1 of uncultured Gemmatimonadaceae bacterium. Classification (GTDB taxonomy): domain Bacteria; phylum Gemmatimonadota; class Gemmatimonadetes; order Gemmatimonadales; family GWC2-71-9; genus DASTHG01. The sequence continues at coordinate 37,370 of CAZRGT010000007.1, forward strand.
TCTTTGCCTTCGAAAACCGCGCGCTCGACACGCGGGATCACACGACGACCGGCTGAGCATCAGCCGGCGGCCACAGGGATCATTCGCATGCGACCGCGCTGCTAGTGGCCAGGGGCAGAATCGAACTGCCGACACGCGGATTTTCAGGTCACGAGGGCGACGGCACCATCGGGCACCATTAGACACCACGCGCTGCTGCATAAACACTTCGGCCGCCTCTTCCAGCGGCCGTTGTGCTGTATGGAGGCCGCGCCATCCGGATTGCCAGCCGCCCCAAGGTCGAGGACGCCTGGATCAGCGCGATCTATCGGGAGCTGGGGCGCGACATCCGCCGAGCAGGTGGTCAGTTGCCTGGCAGACGTAAGCGGGCTGGCGCAGGGTGGTCGAGCCCTCTATGCTGCCCGGCCATGAACGTCTGGGGCTTTGTAGCGCTCACATATCACCTGACGAGCCGGCTGGCGTATGTGGTGTGGGTGGGCTGGGCATTGCGGCGCGAACGGCACGCCGGCCACTATGCCCGCACCTACGGCGCCGAGGTGGGATTCCAGCGCTTCCGCCGCGTCGCGGCCACGCTGATGAACAACGACGGCGTGAGCTTCGTGGTGTTGTGCCTACTCACACGGGGGACGCTCCCGATCGCGGCGCCCTGGTGGCTTCTGGTCGTGCTCGGCGCGATACTCGCCGGGGTCGGCATCGGCGTGAAGCTCTGGGCGCGGGCCGCGGCAGGATCCGACGGCTACTACTGGCGCGACTTTTTCGACACAGCGGCCGCGCCGCTCGAGCCGGCCGCCGGGCCGTATCGCTACCTCAACAACCCGATGTACACGGTGGGGAATCTGCACCTCTGGGGGCTCGCGCTGGGCGTGGCCTCACTCCCTGGGCTCGGCGCAGCGCTGTTGGACCACGCGGCGATTCTGACTTTCAATCGTGTCGTGGAGCAGCCGCATGTGAACCGGCACTACCGTGATGCGGCGCGAGGGTAAGGGCGGCCGGACGCAGTCCTTAGCTCGGTTGACACCCCCACCTGGGCCTGTAGCTTCGGCCCCTCGAAACGAGTTCCCCCTACCGCGCCGCAGCATGCGCCCGGTCGTCCGACCAGCCCCTTGAGGAGAGTCCACCATGATGAGAATCACCCGAACGCTACTCGCATTGCCGTCGTTGCTGTGTATCGGCGCCACGGCCACCCTGGCGCAGGGCCAGGCGTTGCCGGCAGCGCAGCCGGCGCTGCTCACGATCTTTCGTGAGCAGGTGAAGGTCGGCCGCGGCGCCGAGCACGAGCGGATCGAGGCGGGGTGGCCCGCGGCGTTCGCGAAGGCTAAGTCCCCGAACTACTACCTTGCGGCGGTTTCGCTCACGGGAGCGCAGGAAGCCTGGTTCCTCGCGCCGTTCGCGTCCAACGCCGCGTACGGCGACGAGTTGAAGCTGCAGAGCTCCGACACGGTGCTGGCCGCCGAGCTGGCACGGCTGGCCCGCGCGGACGCCGAGGTCCTCAACGATTCGCGTACGATTCAAGCGATGGCCCGCACCGATCTGAGCCACGGCACTTTCCCCGACCTCGCCAAGGTGCGCTTCTGGGAAATCACGATCTTCCGCGTGCGGCCCGGGCACGAGTCCGAGTTCGAAGCTGCGGCCAAAGTCTACGGTGCGGCAACCGACCGGGCGGCGACCGGTTCCACCTACCGCATCTACCAGGTCACGGCCGGGATGCCCGAGCCCACGTTTCTGGTATTCACGTCGGTCGACTCGTATGCGCAGTTCGACGCGACGATGGCGAATGGGCAGAAGACGATGCAGAGCTTCACGCCCGACGAGCAGGCCACGATGGGGAAATTCTTCACCGACGGCGTGATCAATTCGGAGACGAACCGCTTCGCGCTCAATCCGACGATGAGCTACGTATCGGCGGAAACGCGGGCGACGGATCCGGCGTTCTGGATGCCGAAGCGGCCGGCGCGCCGCCCGTAGAGGCAGCGGGGTCGGCAGGGAAGGAAAGGGGCGCGTCGCGTTACCGGCGGCGCGCCCCTCGCGTGCCAGCGCCCGACACACCGTTTAAGGGCACACGGACACCCATGATGCGCGGCACACCACGAATGGGTAAGGCCGCCTCTGCTGGGGCCTTAGCGTGTAGTGGCCAGGGGCAGAATCGAACTGCCGACACGCGGATTTTCAGTCCGCTGCTCTACCAACTGAGCTACCTGGCCCAACGGGACAGGCAGTATAGAAGATCGGGAAGCCATCGCCAAGTGAGGTGCGCGGCGCGGGCCCTACGTCGGCTACCGCTCGCGCTGCAGCTGCAGCACGGCGTCCCGCTCGGCCTGGGACACGTTGCAGATCACGCTGCGTAGCTTCAGCCCCGAAGTGCGCGGCACTTCCGCCACCTCTTCCAGCTCCACCTGCACGTCGCCCATCCGCTCACGCAGCCGCAGGGCGATCGTCGCCGCGGACTCCGCGGTGAACCCGGGATCGGCCACGTACCGCACGACGATGCGGTCGAGCGTCTCCTGGACGAATTGCGCCTGCCGCACCGGAAGTCCGTACAGCACGGGATTCAGCCAGAAGATGCGCCGCCCATCGCGCGTCAGCAGGAGATCGGTGGTCCGGCCGTCGATCCCGGCGATCACGGGCAGGGTCCGGCCGCACGCGCATCGCTCCTCCACCGGCGCGAAGCGGCCGCAATCGGCGAGCCGATACCGGATCAGCGGCATGTCCGCGTTCAACAGGCCGGTGCAGACGAATTCGCCGAACCCGCCCACCGACACCGGGCGGCCACCGTCGAACACTTCGATGTGTCCAACCTCGGGCCATTGGTGCAGCCGCCCGCTCGGACACTCGGTGGCCGAAGCCACGTTTTCCGCCATGCCGTAGGTCTCCCGCACTGGGCATTGGAACGCCGCCGCGATTTCCGCGCGCTGGTCCTCGTCCAGGCGTTCGGAGCTCGCGAGGGTCACGACCATCTTCAGGTCCCGCCGACCCAGCCGCAACGCGCCCTGTGCCAGCGCGTGCAGGGAAGAGGCGTAGCCCACCAGGTAGACGACGCGGTACCGCGCCAGCGCGTCGAGGTAGGAGGGGATGAGGTCGGGCGCGAGATGATAGGAGGACATATACAGCTGGTGCAGCCCGGCGTTCCACACCCAGAACGGCGGTCGCCGCTGCTTCGCCGGGGTGACGAGCTGGCCGCCGACCATCGCGCGGCGGTCGTTGAGTCCCACGCCGTGCCATCCCCGTGTGCGGGCCATCCCGATCCCGTACAGTCCCCGGACGGCGTCGTGGCTCCGCCACATCTCGAGCGGCGTACCGGTGGTGCCGCTGGTGCGGAGGTGGAACATGCGGCGCACCGAGCGGTCGTCGGCTACGAAAGCCCGCGGATGCTGCCGCACCGCCTCCTTCTCGAGCAACGGCCAGTTCTCCAATAGCTCCCAGGAGGCGCGGTCCCCCAGCCGCCGTCTCGCGTTCCACTGGTCGCGATAGTACGGCACCCGGGTCGCCGCCCGCTCCAGCACGTAGGCGAGGCGTGCTTCACGCCATGCACGCCACTGCTCGGCGGTCCAGTGCTCGCGCTCGATCGCTTCGTGCATCAGCCGCTCGCTCGTCGGTCCATACCGCCACCAGCGCAGGTAGTAGCCCTCCAGCGTGGCCGCGATCGACCGCGCCGAAGCGGGCAGCCGATGGTACAGCCGCAGCGCCAGACCTCTCACGCTGCCGCCCGGCGTGTCGTGGACCGGAGGCGCTCGGCCAGCCGCACGCCGTTCCGCGTGAGATCGAACAGCTCCTCGGTGCGCCGGCGCCCGAGTATGGAGAAGCGGCGGCGCATCGCTTCGTCGGCGAGGAGTGCTTCGATCGCCTGGGCGAGCGCGGGCACGTCCTTGGGCGGCACCAGCACGCCGCACCGCCCGTCGTCCAGCGCCTCCGGGATGCCCGCCACCCGGGACGCGATCACCGGCGTCCCGACGGCCATCGCCTCACGCAGCACGTTGGGGAGCCCGTCGCCCAATCCGTCGGACGGATGCACCAAAATGGTGGACCGGCTCATCGCCGCTCGCACCTCGCTGAACGGGATGTAGCCACGGAACGTGACGTGCTCCGCGATCCCCAGCTCGCCGGCGAGGGCCTTCAGGGCGCCCGACTCGGGCCCATCGCCGACCAGCTCCACCTCCACCTCCACGCCCCGTTGGCGGCACAGCTGCGCCGCGCGCAGCAGGTAGTCGAACCCCTTGAAGCGAGCCAGTCGGCCCACGGCGATGATGCGCCGTGGTGGCCGGCTGTCGGGAACAAAGGGAAACGCCGCCAGGTCGAGCCCGTGATAGCACACATGGGTTTTCTGCGATATCTCGCGCGCCATGTCCGGGTAGAGGTCTTCCATGAAGCGCCGGTTGAACTCGCAACAGGTGATGACGTTGTCGGCATACTGGATCTTCTGCCGCAGGAAGACCCGTTTGCGTTTGCCGTACAGGTCCGTGCCGGCGTGCAACCAGATGGAGAACGGGATCGGTCGGTCGATCAGCCGGTGAAAGACGTAGGCTCCCGTGCCGGCGTAGTTGCCCCAGTAGGCGAGCACGTGATCGTATCGATCCCGGTTTCGGGCCGCCCACCCCCAGCCCTTGGTCATGACGTACGCGCTCCGGGCCAGCGGGCCGATCCCCAATCGCATGGCGGACGCGCTCACGGCGACGGCGTCACGCATGAACCGGCCGGCTTTCCGGGGCGGCCACGGCGGCTCCCGGAGGCTCCGGCCGATCCCGATATGGTGCACACTCGCTCGCGGAATCGCATCCGCCCCGAGGATGTCGCGGCCGCTCTCCCACAGCCGGGCGTCCTCCGGGTAGATGGGGAACACTTCCACCTCGACGCCGGCAGCCTGCAACGCGCTCATGTCGCGACGAAAAAAGGTCGCGCCGCGCGCGGGATAATGCGTCGTGAAGACAGCGAGCCTCACGGCTCGGTTGTCGCGGCTGGCGTGGTGTGCCCCGTCGCGGCGCGGCGGGATCCGGTGAGCTTCCGCACGTACCCGCGCAGCGTGTCGGTCATCCACTGCCCGTCGCTCCCCAGAAACGTCGCCGGAGCGATGAAAGTGAGCAGGAGATAGCACGCGAGGACGAGCGCCATACCCGCGACCACGAGCACGACGGGCGCCACGCCCACATGCCGCAGCGCGACGGTCAGCAGCCAGACGAGCGGGGAGGAAATCAGGGTGATGAGAATCGCCGGAACGTGGGCGCGGCACAACTGGGACGCGGTCATGCCGGCTTCACCCATGCTCAGCTGCGCCATCATCACGAAGTTGACCGCCAGCGCCAGCAACACACCCCAGGCGACGCCCACGATCCCCCACTGCTGACCCACCCACGCGCCGCCGATGACGAGGGCGGCGTAGAGTATCTGCCGCCAGGCGCGGCGAAACACGGCGCCGGTAGCCCGCGTCAGCGAGTCCGACAGTTTCGAGCTGGTCCGAAACAGCATGCCCACGGCGAGAATCTGGAACGGGACGATTACGGGCGTCCAGCGCGGGCCCAACAACACGTGGATCACCTCGGGGGCGAGCACGACGAGGGCCGCGCTCGCCGGCAGTACGACCAGCGCGATCAAGGCGATGCCGCGCCGATAGGCGCTGGCCAACCGCTTCTCATCGGTCTGCACCCGGGCCATCATCGGGAACAGCACCGAATCCAGGATCGTCCCGAACCCGCCCGCCGGCGCCGACATGAGATGGTAGGCTCGGCCGTAATAGCCCAGCGCGGCGGGGCCCAGGAAGCGCCCGACCATCAGATAGTCGCCCTGCTGGGCCAACTGATTGGCGACCTTGGCCAGCGTGAAGCCGCCGCTGAAATACATCAGCTCCCGAAACGCGCGGCGCTCGGGCAGGCTCCGAAGCCGTGGCGGCTGGCCCGATAGCAGGATGCCGGTCTTGATGACCAGCTGCGCGATCTGTCCCAGCACCAGAGCCCACACGCCCAGCCCGAGCAACGCCAGGGTGATCCCGATCGCGCCGAAGCCGATGCCGTAGGAGATGACGTCGATATTGGCCATCCAGCGAAACCGAAGCTCCCGCATCATCAGCGAACCCGCCACGGCGGCCAAGCCCTGCAGCGGGAACACGACCGCCAGCACGCGGAGCACGGGTTCGACGCCGGGGGTCCGGAAGAACTCGGCGGCCCACCCGGCACCCAGCCAGACCAGTCCACCCAGGCCCAGACCCATCAGGACGGACGTCGAAAACGCGGTATCGATGTGCCGCTGTTCCAGCTCGGGTCGTTGCACCAGCGCCGGCCCGAGGCCCAGGCGGGAGAACATCGAAGACACGCCGATGACGATCAGCGCGGCGCTCACGACACCGAAATCCGCGGGCGAGACCAGCCGTGCCAGCACCCCCACGACCAGGAGTTGCAGCAGGGCGTAGGCGCCCTTGCCGTATAGCATCCACAAGAGACCGGCCACGGTCTGCTGCGTCAGGCTCTGAGGCGGCTGCTTCATGCTCCTCGATCAGGGAAACACGAGGGAAGAATGTACCACCCGGTCGATCGACAGTGGGCCGTGCAGGTTTCGTGCGGCCTCCGGGCCTAGCTTAATTTGCCCCGCCGTAAGAGGTTAACGCCGGTTGGTTTTCACGACGTCGGGACTATGAGGCGCCGATGCCACGTTCGGGCGTGTGGGCGCGGGAGGATCCCGGCCTAGCCACTCGGGTTGGAGGTCGACGGTGACGCGCATCGCGTACACGGCAATCCCGGATTGGCCCCCGCTGGCCTGGCTGGCGCGCTGCCGGCCGGGACACGGCTCCGTCGAGGTGTTCCACGGTCTTCGGGTTGAGGTCGCTGCGGAGTGGTTCGCCGAGGCGGTGTGGGCCGGCCGGTACGCGGACGCGGAATTCGATCGCACCGATTTGGTTTTTGGTTCCGGCGGGCGGCTGCGGGATGGCACGCTCACGTTCGTGTCCCCGGGAACGACGGTCGACCGCCTGCAGTACCTGCGCGCCGCGGACGTCACCTGGGTGTCCAATTCGCTGCCCTGTCTCCTCGCGGCGGCGGCGGCAATCCCCGACCCGACCTGGCCGGGGTATTTCGCGCTGTTCGAATCCATCATTCGCGGTATCCGCAGGTACGAGCGAGAGCTTCCCACCTCGGCCGGTGCGGCGCACCTCGTGTACTTCGATAACCTGGTCTGGGACGGGCGGGTGCTGCGCGAGGTGGAGAAGCCGTTCCCGAAACGGGATTTCGGCACGTTCGAAGCGTACCGCGCCTTTCTCGATGCTTCGCTCCGCCAGATGACCGAGAATCTCTCCGCACCCGAGCGCCGCTTCCCCTACCGCTGGCTCGGCACCATGTCCTCCGGCTATGACTCGCTGACGACCGCGGTGCTCGCGAAGCCCATGGGTCTGGACGAAGCGATTTCCTTTACCTCGGCGCGCGGCGGCGGCGCCGACAGCGGACAGGCCGCGGCGGGCCTCCTGGGCGTCCCGTTGGCCTTGATCTCCCGGGACGCGTGGCGCGAGGCACCGCTGCCGGAGGTGCCGTTCATCGCCGCGGACGCCAAGGGCGAGGACGTGTTCATGCGAGGCGCCGAAGCCAGATTGCTCGGCCGAGCGCTGCTGACCGGGCATTTCGGCGGCCGGGCCTGGGACAAGAACGCCAAGGGGTTGTCGGACGACATCGCGCGGGGCGATCAGTCCGGCATGGCGCTCACGGAGTACCGGCTGTGGGCAGGATTCGTCCATTGTCCGCTCGCGTTCCTCGGCGTGCGACAGGTCCCGGACTTGCACCGGTTGATCCTGTCGCCCGAGATGAAGCCGTGGGATGTCGGTGGGCGCTACAACCGGCCGCTCGCCCGGCGCATCATCGAGAGTGCGGGAATCCCCCGTGGGGCCTTCGCGGTGCACAAGCGGGCGGGGTCGGTGCTGTTCTTTCAACGCCACAGCTTTCTCTCCCCCACCTCGCTCGAAGATTTCACGCGCTGGCTGCACGAACACGGTGACGACTGGCGCATGCAGGGACTCGTCCCTCCCGTCCTCGCGCCGGGACGACGGACGTTGAAACAACGAGGCGCGGCGGTCGCCGCGCCGGTATTACGGGCGCTGTCGTGGGTCACGGGGGACCGCCTCTGGCTCCTGGAAGCCGCCGGGCGGCGCTTCGCGAACATCGCGGCGCGCGAGCCGCTCTTCCGCTACCTGTTCCCCTGGGCGACCGCGAGGGCCAAGGACCGCTACGCCCCCGGGCTCGCCGTGGCTAGGGTCGGAATTCCACCAGCTGCATCGACGTCGACGACGACGCGTCATCCCCATTGAACGTGACCGCGAGCGGCAGGCCGACGTTCGGGCTGACGCACATCTCCATCAGCGACGCCTGGTTCTTGCGCAACACGCCGCGCACTCCGTTGACGCCCGCCTGCTGGCACCGCGCCTCCACCTTGAACGACGTGGTCTCGCGATTCTGGGTCGATTGCCAGCCGTTCCCCAGCTCCCACTGGTGCCCCCCGAGCAACACCATCCAGGCCGGGTTGAAGAGCGCGAGGCCCACCGGGCCGAGGCCGATGAGCTGCATCATCGGGATGCCCTCGTTCGGTCCCAGCGTGACGGTCGAGGAATAGCTGTCGCTCCCGAGACTGCCGGACACGGAGAGTGTGAACCGGCCGCCACCCGCGGGGCGCGCGTCGAATGAGTAGCTGCCGGTCTTGTTCTCGTTGCCGTCGCGCTGCTGGACGTTGTAGCGGAAATGCTCCGTGCCCCTGAAGTTGTACATCCCCCAGGTGAACGGCCCGCTGACCGGTTGCGTGTAGAGCGCCGGCAACGCGCCGCCGCTCGTGGGGGGAGCGGGCGCGTTGGACTGATTGAGCGGCTCGACGCTCGAGGGCGGTGCGGCGCCGCCGCCGCCCCCCATGTTCGCGGGGCACGTCCCGGCGCAATCGCCCACGCGTGCCGGCCCACCAGTGAGCGTCCCCGTCGCCGACCCCTCGTCCGCCGAGGTGATCTTGAGCTTCCCGACCGGCGTCGTGGTGCGGCGCAAGACCCGGCCCGTCGCCGGGTCTTTGATCTCCCGACCGGGCCGCATGAGGTCGTACTCGGCGCCGATGCGCACGCCGGCGCCGGTCCCGACGTTGATGGTCACCTCGCCGCCCGACACGTCGGCCACCAGCGCCCGGATCTCGACCTTCGTCTCCTGGATCCGGCTCGCCGCAGCGACCAGCTCGCCCGTCAAGCTGTCCACCGCGAAGCGCGTCGCCTCACCGATGATCGTGTTCGCGAAGTTTGAGCTGCCCATGTCGACCACGCCCCCGGCCGCCACGCCGCCCACGGCCGCACCGCCCCCCAGGGTCAGACCCGAGCGCTTCGACTCCCCGTGGCCGGTCGCGACCCCCAAGATCTCGGCAGTCGTGGTGCTCACGATGCGCGCGTCGATCACCACCACGGCCTTGGCCGATTTCTTCCCGAGGCCGCCCAACGCGATTCCGCCCACGCGCACCCCGCCCGCCACGCCGAGCTTCTTGTCGTCGCGGCCGAACTGGGTGATGCTGCCGATGATGATGGCGTCCACTCCCAGCAGCTTGGCGAGCTGCACCGCTGACGACGGATCGGACCGGCCCGACTGCTGGAAGTTTTGCTCCCGTAGCACCTGGTCCAGTTGCTTGCGCTCGATCACCGAGTAGGTGCCGTTGCGCACCAGACTGCTGACCAGCATGTCCGCGATCCCCTTCCCGATGTCTTGGTCGCTGCCGAAGACATCGTAGACGTACTGATGGACCGTGGCGTAGTCGAAATCGAGCACGGCGATGCGTCGCTTCGTGGGAGCCTGGGCGGCAAGCGTCCCGGCGCCGATCAGCAGGGCCAAGAGGGGGACGGTCAGGCGCTTCATGCCAACTCCTCGTCGGGGGGTGCGGATGCAGGAACACCGTCATTCTAGCGCGGGCGGCCCAGGATTCAACCGTCACCCTGGCCCGGCCGCACGATGGACGTAGTTTCTTCATCATGGCGACCGCTTCCTTCCAGAATCTCACCGTCCTCGATCACCCCCTGATCCGGCACAAGCTGACCATCCTGCGCGACCGGCGCACCAGTACCAAGGACTTCAAGCAGCTGGTGGGCGAAATCGCGATGCTGATGGCCTACGAGATGACCAAGGAGCTGCCGCTCCAGACGGTCGAGATCGACACTCCACTCGAGCACATGCAGGGCGTGCAAGTGGCCGGGAAGAAGCTCGTCCTCGTGCCGATTCTCCGCGCCGGCTTGGGCATGGTGGATGGGATCGCCCAACTCATCCCCTCCGCGCGTGTGGGCCACATCGGGATCTACCGTGATCACGCGACGCTGAAGCCGGTCGAGTATTACTTCAAAGTCCCCTCCGGCCCCGACGCCCGCGACTGCTTCGTGCTCGACCCAATGCTCGCCACCGGCGGCTCCGCGGCCGACGCCGTCGCCGCCCTGAAGCGGGCCGGCGCCCAGCGCATCCGTTTCCTCTGTCTGGTCGCCTGCCCCGAAGGGGTCGGCACCATGCTGGCCCAGCATCCCGACGTCCCCGTCTACGCGGCGGCGCTCGACCGCCAGCTGAACGACAAGGGATACATCCTCCCCGGCCTGGGGGATGCAGGCGACAGGCTGTTCGGGACCCGGTGATGGAGTAGACGCCTAGGGTCTCCTTGATTCCCCTCGTAACCCATTTCCGATAACCCGTGTCACACAACTGAACGTTCCCCGTACGGAGCAGCGTGGACGAACCTGAATTGATCGCCCGGGCTCGCGCGGGGGATCCAGCCGCGGAACGGGCCCTGTACGACGCGCACGTCGATCGCGTCTACCGCCTCTCCTACCGGCTGGCAGGAGACGACGAGCTGGCACGGGATTTCACGCAGGAGACGTTCATCCGCGCGTTCCAGCGACTCGACACGTTCCGCGGCGAGTCCCGGTTGTCGACGTGGCTGCACGCCATCGCGACGTCGGTCGCCCTGAACGGGCTGCGGAAAGTCAAGCGGTTCCGCACCCGAGAGACGGCCCTCGAGGCGGCCGACGCGGTGACCGTCGCTCACCGCTCGGCGGAGCCGGACCTCACGGCGAGGCTGCATGCCGCGATCGATGGGTTGCCGGTGAAATACCGGACGGTGGTAGTGATGCACGATGTCGAGGGATACACACACGAGGAAATCGCCGCCACGCTGAACGTGGAAGTCGGGACCTCAAAAGCACAGTTGTCCCGGGCGCGGGCCAAGTTACGCGTAGCGTTGGCGGATTTCGCGGGGGAATGGGTGTCATGAACGACGATCGCTTGGAAGACCGGTTGCGCGAGGCGGCGCGGGACTATCACCGTCCGCCCGAGACGCCACGCGAAGCAATGTGGGCGGCGATCGAGGCCGAGCGCCGCCGGCGCCAGGCGGCGCCGCGGGTCGTGATGCTGCGACCGGCCTGGCGCTGGGGTCTCGGCATGGCAGCCGTGCTCCTGGTGGGTATCGCGATCGGTCGATGGATGCGACCGACGCCTGGAACCCTACCGCCGATTGCCTCGCCCACCGCACGGGCCGGGAATGACATCGCCTACCACCTCGCGGCCGCGCAGTATCTGGGACGTACCGAGACGCTGCTCGCCGGGTTCCGCGCTGACGCACGAGCGGGACGGCTGGATCCGCAATTCGCCAGGCAGGCTCGGGATCTGTTGACGTCCACCCGGCTGTTGCTCGACTCGCCGGCGGGTCGCGATCCGCAGTTGAAGTCCCTGCTCGAGGATCTCGAGCTGGTGCTGGCGCAGATCTCGTTGCTCCCCAGGGAGCGCGATACGCAGGACGTGGAGCTGATTACACTAGGAATCGACCAACGGAGCGTGCTGACTCGGTTGCGGACCGTGATCCCTTCGGGACCGGCCGTCGCGCCGCGCACGTAAGGAGCGATTTGAAGATGGTCACGATGTCATGGATGCTCGCCGCCGTCACCATCAGTATCCAGGGGCCGGCAACGGGCGCGGACCGCCTCGGCGGTCTCGAGACGTTACGGTCCAGACTCGACGACCTGAGCGGCCTGGCATCGCTCGGAGAGCTCGCCGAGCTGGCTGATCTGTCGCGGCTCGACGCCCTTACCGATCTCGCTGCTTGGGCGGAGCAGGATCCGGGCGACTCGTTGTACCGTTCCGCTCGGCGGCTCATGAACCGCGGCCGCTATGCCGAGGCTGCCACCGCGTTCGCCGATCTGATCGGACGTTATCCGCGGTCCGACTACGCGCCGGATGCGCACTACTGGCAGGCGTTCGCGCTCTACAAGACCGGCGACGCCGGCAACTATCGCGAAGCGCGTACCGTGCTGGAGCGGCTGCGGTCACGCTACCCGCGTGCGGGCACGCGCGGGGAAGCCGAAACCCTGTACACGCGCATTCAGGGCGAGCTTGCCCGCCAGGGCGACCCCGATGCGGCCGAATGGGTGCGCCGCCACGCGGACGCCATCGTGCCGCCCACGCCACCGACGCCGCCGACGCCACCCACACCACCGCAGCCACCGCAGCCGCCGCAGCCCCCACGCGGCTGGCCGTCCGAGGACGACGATGACGATCCACGGATCGCGGCGCTGAACGCGTTGCTCCAGATGGACGCCGACGCAGCGGTGCCGATCCTGAAGCGGGTCCTGGACCGGCGCGACTCCAGCAGCGTATCGCTGCGCCGCAAAGCGGTGTTCATCATTTCCCAGAAGCGCACCGAGGGCACCGAAGACGTGCTGCTCATGGCGGCCCGTACTGATCCCGATGCGGAAGTGCGCGAGCAGGCGGTGTTCTGGCTTTCGCAGGTGGGGAGCGAACGAGCCGTGAGCGCACTCGACTCGATCCTGCATTCGTCCCCGGATCCGGAGCTGCAGAACAAGGCCATTTTCGCGCTGTCGCAGATCCGCGGACTGCGTGCCGGCCAGATTCTACGGGACTACGCCGAGCGCAGCGACGGGTCGGAGGACGCGCGCCAGCAGGCGATCTTCTGGCTCGGCCAGCAGCACACGGCCGAGAACGCCGCGTTCCTCCGGAGCCTCTATACCCGCCTGTCGAGCGAGGACCTGAAAGAGAAGGTCATCTTCTCCCTCAGCCAGAATGGCTCCGCCGAGAACGCGCGCTGGCTGCTCGATGTGGCGCAGAACGAGCGTGAGCCGGTGGAGATGCGCAAGAAGGCCCTGTTCTGGGCCGGTCAGACGGGAGCGGCGCTCGGCGATCTCGCGGCGCTCTACGACCGCACCAGCAACCAGGACATCAAGGAGCAGCTGATCTTCGTGTTCTCGCAGCGGCGCGAGTCCGACGCGGTCGACAAGCTCATCGACATCGCCAAGCGCGAAACGAACGCGGAGCTGCGGAAGAAGGCGGTGTTCTGGCTGGGACAGTCACACGATCCGCGGGCGCGCCAGGTCCTGCTCGACATCATCAACCAATGAGCGCGCGCGCCCTGCTCGTCGCGGCCGCCCTCGGACTCCTGCCCCCGGCTGCAGCGTCGGCCCAGTCGCTCGAGGCCCGTGTGGCCGCCGCGCCCGATGGCGATGTGCGGTTCGTGTTCTCCGTCCGGCCCGACGTGAGCTGCGACCGGGGTCATTGTCGCCAGCAGGGCGAGGACTGGCGCTCAGCGTGCGATACCGGTCCAGTGCGCGTGACGCTGCGGCGCCGCGACCGGCGCCTGACGGGCCTGCGCGTAGCCGTCGGAGGTCGCGGGCCAGTGTCGACGGGGACCGATCTGGGGCGCGTGGCCGCCCCCGACGCCGTGCGGTACCTGCTCGCCCTCGCCGCGCGCGCGGAAGGCGATGTGGGCGGCCAGGCGATAGTCGCGGCGACACTCGCCGACAGCGTCACCATCTGGCCTGATTTGCTGCGCCTGGCCCGGAATCGTTCGGTGCCGGCACAGACCCGGCGCACGGCCGTGTTCTGGACATCCCAGGCGGCGGAAGCGGCCGCCACACGGGGACTCGACTCGCTCATCGGCGAAGACGCCACCGACCGCGAGGTTCGGGAGCAGGCGGTGTTCGCGCTGTCGCAGCGCCCGCGCGAGGAGGGGGTGCCGGTCCTGATCCGGATCGCCCGGTCGCATCGTGATCCCAAGATTCGCCAGCGCGCCATCTTCTGGCTGGGGCAGTCGGAGGATCCTCGCGCCCTCGCCTTGTTTGAAGAGTTGCTGACAGGACCCTGACGGCCAGGCCTCTGAAACGTTCGCGGGTTTGGGGGCATCCTTTCGGGGAAACCACCAGGCCTGCGTCCCATGCTCATTCCCGTTCTGCTCCAAGCGCTCGCCGTTCATCCGGCCGTGGATTCGACTGTCCTGCGTCATGCGAACGGACGGGTGCCTCCGACCGCGGTCGCGGTCCGCATTCAACGTCCGCCGTCCCTCGACGGCCGGCTCGACGATGACGCGTGGCGCGTGGCGCTGCCGATCGGCGGGTTCCGGCAGATCGATCCGACAGAAGGGGCCGCGGCGACCGAATCGACGCTGGTGTACCTGGTCTACGACGACGCGGCGATCTACGTCGGCCTCCGGTTGTTCGACGACGAGCCGCACCGCATTCTCCGTCCCCTTGGTCGCCGGGACGACAATCTCCAGAGCGACATGGTGTTCGTCGATTTCGACAGCTATCACGATCACCGCACGGCGTTCGAATTCGCCGTCAACCCCGCCGGCGTGAAGACGGACGACATCACGAGCAACGATTTCTTCATCGGCGACCGCTCCTGGGAGCCGGTGTGGGACGTGGCGACCGCCATCGACTCGCTCGGCTGGGTCGTCGAAATGCGGATTCCGTTCTCGCAGCTGCGGTTCCCGCAGGTTCGCGATCAGCTGTGGGGCTTCCAGGTGTTTCGATCGGTGCTTCGCAAGAACGAGCTGAGCCAGCTGGTTTTCGTGCCCAAGAACGAGACCGGGTACGCCTCCCGCTTCGCGCATCTGGTCGGCCTGCGCGACATCCCGGCGCCGCGCCGCCTCGAAGTGCTGCCGTACACACTAGGGCGTGGGACGTACGATCCCGCCGGCAGCAACTACTTCGGCGGGGCCGGACTGGATGTGAAATACGGCGTGACCTCGAACCTGACGCTCGACGCCTCGATCAACCCGGACTTCGGCCAGGTCGAACAGGACCCGGCGCTGGTGAATCTCACGGCGTTCGAGACATTCCTGCAGGAGCGGCGTCCGTTCTTCGTAGAAGGCGCGTCGATCTTCGCGTTCGGCGGCACGGGATCGTATATCGGATTCGGTGGCACCCCGCAGTACTTCTATTCTCGCCGGATCGGCCGCGAGGGAAGCACGATCCTTGGCGCCGCCAAGCTCAGCGGCAAGACGCCCGGCGGATGGTCGCTCGGCGTGCTCGACGCCGTCACCCAGCGGGAGTTCACCACTGGGCAGCCGTTGACCAACCACTTCGTCGCCCGGGTAAACCGCGAGATCGGCGGGCACACGGGGTTCGGACTGCTGGGCACCGCGGTGCAGCGCCGTCTGGACGACCCGGTGTTCGACGGGCTGCGCCGCGGTGCCTATCTGGCCGGCGGCGACTTCTTCCATCGTTGGCACAACAACACCTACGCGTTGCTCGCCTCGGTGGGCACGGCGGTGGTCACCGGTGACCCACTCGCCCTGCAGTCCACGCAACTCGCCTCGTCCCGCTACTACCAGCGCCCCGATCAGGATTACATGCGGTTCGATCCTGGCCGCACGTCGCTCACGGGCGTGTCGTCCGATGTGAGTCTCACCAAGGAAGGCGGGAACACGAATTGGGCGCTGGGCTTCTCCACCACCACGCCCGGCTTCGAGGTGAACGACCTCGGCTTCCAGACTCGCGTAGATCGCATCTCCGGCGCCGGTTTCCTGGGACACCGCTGGACCAAGCCGGGGAACGTGTTTCGCCAGGCCAGCTTGTCGCTCAGCATGGGGTCCAGCTGGAACTACGGCGGCGATCTGATTCAGATGAATGTGGGGGGGAACGCGTTCGGCCAATTCTTGAATTATTGGGGCGTCAACGTCTTCGCGTTCCACGACCAACCGGTGGTCGACGACCGACTCACCCGCGGCGGTCCGCTCGCCCTGTCCCCGGAGGCCTGGAGCGTGGGAGGGCACGTATTCTCCGATCAGCGAAAACCGCTCAACGTCGGATTCTTCACTTTCTACAATCACGATGCGGCCGGCGGTTGGAACCTGCAGCTCAGCCCCAGCGTGGCGTGGCATCCCTCCAGCGCGGTCGTCGTGCGGCTGGGGCCCAGCTACAGCGTCGGCAAGAGCGCCGCCCAGTTCCTGGGCGCCGTCCCAGATTCGACCGCGGCGACGACGTTCGGAGCGCGCTACTCGTTCGGCGAGTTGTCGCAGCACCAGGTCGATTTGACGGCGCGCTTCAGCGTCACGTTCACGCCAACGCTCAGTTTCCAGTTGTACCTGCAACCCTTCGTCTTTGCCGCGGACTACGGCCGATTCAAGGAGCTCCGCGCCCCGCGCACGTTCGACTTCGCCGTCTACGGACGGGATAACGGATCGACCATCGCATTCGATTCTGCCTCCAACGGGTACACGATCGATCCCGACGGTGCCGGCCCGGCCGCGACGAGAACCTTGGCGAATCCCGATTTCCGGGTCCGGTCCCTGCGCTCCAACGCCGTACTGCGCTGGGAGTATCGCCCCGGCTCGACGTTGTACCTGGTGTGGACACAGAACCGGCTTGGCTTCTTCGACGATCCGACCTTTCGGCCCGGTCACGACCTGGGGCGTGGGCTGCTGCGTGATCCGCCGACCAACGTGCTGCTCGTGAAATTCAATTACTGGCTCAGCCTGTGACCCCTATATTGGCCGCGTCCTCACGCGAGAGGTTCGATGCAGCTGGCTACACGACGCGTGTACACGGGGCGGGTGCTCAATCTCGACGTCGATACGGTACACCTCCCCGACGGCTCAAGCGGCGAGCTGGAGATCATCCGGCATCCCGGGGCCGCCGCCGTGGTCCCCGTGGTTTCGGATCCCAAGGGCCCGGACCCGGTGGTGCTCATGCTGCGCCAATACCGCTACGCCGCCGGCGGCCAAGTGTGGGAGATTCCCGCGGGCCGGTTGGACCAGGGGGAGGCACCCGAGGCGTGTGCCCGACGGGAGCTGCGTGAAGAGGCGGGCGTAGAGGCCGGCCGGCTCGACCGTCTGACCACGATCTGGACGACCCCCGGATTCACCGACGAGGTGATTCACTTGTTTTGGGCCACGGACCTGAAGGAGGGGGCCCACGCCAGGGAAGCCGACGAATTCATCGAAGTGGTCCCGAAGCCGCTGTCGGAAGTGTTGAAGGGGATTCGGGACGGGGAGATTCGTGACGGCAAGACCATTGCAGCCATCCTCTATATGGCGGGGTTCATCTTCGGGATGGAATGACGCAGTGTCCGTTTTGGGAGACGCTCAAGAGCGGCGTTCCGGGCTGTAACTTCTTTGTTAATGGTTCGTTAAGGAAAGCACATCAGCGGTACAGTACGTGCCGATAGCCTGGCACTCGGGTTCTCTGGAGAGGGGCATATGCAGTCCGTCCTCGGATCCAAGCAATCGCAGTCCACGACGCGGGCTTCGGAACGCCAGGCGCTGGTCGAGCAGGATGATGCGCACATCGCCCAGCGTCACCTCGCCGGCGACGCCCAGGCGTTCGGCGCCCTGGTCGATCGTTACCAGGGGCGCTTGCTCAACTTCGTCAATCGCACCATCGGCGACCGTGAGCGCGCGGAAGACCTCGTGCAAGAGGTGTTCATCCGCGTGTTCCGGCACCTGCATCGTTTCGACCAGACCAAGAAATTCTCCACGTGGATCTACACGATCGCGTCGAATCTGGCCAAGAATGAGCTGCGTAACCGAAGCCGGAATCCGCTCGTGTTTTTCCAGACCATCAAACGCAACTGGGAGGCAGACCATCGGCCGCTGCAGTTCGAGGACACGACGGCCCGCCCGGACGATCTCTACCGCAAGCGCTTCCTGAAGGACGCGGTGGAGCGGTGCGTGACCCAGCTCCCCGAGCACCATCGGGTGGTGTTCGTCTTGCGGGAGCTCGAGGGCAAGAGCTATGAGGAAATCGCGGAGATCACGGGCTGCAACCTGGGCACGGTGAAGAGTCGCCTGAACCGAGCCCGGAACAGCTTCGCCCAGCTGATCGCCCCGCTGCTGCGATAGCCTCCTCCTCACACCCACCCCTTCCTGAGGGTGGGTGCGGTGGGAACGGGAACCCGCTTCCCGTTCTGTGGTAGTAGATTCCTAACCCCATGACTTGCGCGGAATTCCTCGCCCGCTACACCGATTATCGTGACGGCCTGATCGGCGCGCCGCGCGAAGCTCGGCGCTTCGCTCGGCATGTCGCGATCTGCTTCACCTGCCGTCGTTACGATACAACACTGCGCGAGGGTGTCGGCGCGTTACAAACGCAGGATCGCCCGGAGCCCGATGCAGCGTTCCGGCAACGGCTGGCGCGACGGCTCGCGGGCGAGCGCGCGCGGGCCGCACGGCCATTTTCCCCGAGACGCCCGGCGGTGGCGGCGGCGCTCCTCGTCGCGGTAGCGATCGGACTGCTCGTGTGGGAAACCGCGCGGCGACCGCCGACGGTTTCCAGGGTGCCGCCGCTGCCTCCGGTGCCATTCCCCAAACCCGTGGCCCAGGCGGGACCGCCGTTCGTCTCGTTCCAGGACCCGCGGACTGGTGTCATCTCGGGAAACCCACACCCGTACGGCACCGCATTCGTCGAACCGGCCAGCGCGCGCCGCTGACCCGCGCGCAACCGCAACACTTTCTTCCCTTCTCACCCGGCGGTACCTTGCGTCTGTATGGCGGCGCTTTCCTTCGACGCGCTCCTGCGCGCGCTCAAGCAGGGCGAGCCCGATCCCGTTTACTACCTGCACGGTGAAGAGGACGTCCTGAAGGACGAGGCGGTCCGGGCGCTGGTGGATCGCGCCGTCCCTCCCGCGGTCCGAGACTTCAACCTGGATCAGCGTTCCGCCGTCGAGCAGGACGCCGCATCGCTGCACGCCCTCCTCAATACGCCACCGATGCTCGCGGAGCGCCGCGCCGTGGTACTGCGCGGCGTGGAGCAGGTGCGTCCCAAGTCCAAGGCGCGCGACGTGCTGCTCGCCTATCTGAAGAACCCCAGCGCGGCCACGCTGCTGGTGCTCGTGCAAACGGATGCCGAGGCGCCCGAGGCCGACCTGGCCGCACTCGCGACGACGGTCGCCGCGCAGCGATTACCGCCCGAGCGCGCGGTGCGGTGGGTGGCACACGCGGCCGGGCAGCGGGCGCTGGTTGTCGAGCCCGCGGCTGCCGAGCTTCTGGTTTCGGCCGTGGGGGCCGACCTCGGGGCGCTGCGCCAGGAGCTCGACAAGCTCGCGGCGTTCGTCCAGGGACGGGCAGCGAGCCCCGACGATGTCGCCGCCCTGGTCGGCGTACGGCATGGAGAGACCTTGCAGGACTTCGTCGATGCGTGTCTCGCACGACAACCCGCGCGGGCGGCCCGGTTGGTCGAGATCGTGCTCGAGCAGCCGGGAATGTCCGGGGTCCGAATGTTGAGCGCCTTGGGGACGGCACTCGTGGGCGTGGCGCTGGCGCGTGCGGAGCTGGACGGCGGAACCCCGCGGGCGAAGCTCGCCGACGTGCTGGTTCGCCATCTGGCGGCGGCGCGTCCATTCGGCTTGCGCAGTTACAAGACCGAGGCTGGGCAGTGGGCCGAGTGGGGCGGACGCTGGAGCGCCGTCGAAGCCCGGCGCGCGCTGCGTCTGGCCCTCGTGACCGACCGGGCGCTGAAGAGCACCGGGGTCTCGGACGAGGCCGGTCTCGTGCGCCAGCTGGCATTGGCCTTGGGTGTGGCCACGCGGAGGGCGGCATGAAGCGAGTCCTTTTCATCGCGCTGGTTGCGCTCACCGGTCGCCTCTCGGCCCAGGTCACGCACGATCCTCGCGTGCAAGCCGCCATCGAGCTGGCGCAATCCGGTCGAGCCGATTCGGCTCGGGCGATGGTTCGCCAGCTCCTCGTGACGCTGCCACCCCAGGACCCGGTCTTCGCCGAGGCGCTCTACGTTCAGGGTGGCATGCTCGCCCCGGACGCGGCGACCGCCGCGACCAGTCTGCAGCGTGTCGTGGTGGAATACGGCACGTCCGCGTGGGCAGACGATGCGTTGTTGCGGTTGGCGCAGCTATTCGAAGCCCAGAACGATCCCGGGGCCGCGGTGCAATCGGTCGAGCGGCTGCGACGCGATTACCCCGATTCCCCGCTGCGGCCCCGGGCCGATTTTGTCGGCGCGCGTGCCGCGTTCGACCTGCGCGATGAGACTCGCGGCTGCGGCTACTTGCGCGATGCCCAAGCGGGAGCGGGGGACGACGTCGAGTTCCGGAATCAGGTGAGTTTCTATTCGGCGCGCTGCGAGCCGTCCACGACGGTGACGCCCCCACCGGACTCCACGCCCCGCCGCGGTCGATTTGCCGTCCAGGTGTTGGCCGGGAAGAGCGCGCCCCAAATCGATGAGATGTTGACGCGTCTCAAAGGAATGGGCTACACGGCTCACGTCGTCCGTGACTCCACCGGGTACCTCAAGATCCGCGTCGGCTCTTATGCTTCGCGCGACGCCGCGCAGCGGACCTTGGCGCAGCTCAAGGCTCGCGTCGGCGGCCAGCCGTTCGTCGTGGAGGAGCCGTGAGCCAGCAGGCGGCCACCCCCGCCGCCCCGCCGACCATCGATACACCGTTGATGCTGCAGTACCGTGCTATCAAGGCCCGGCATCCGCAGACCATCCTGTTTTTCCGGATGGGGGACTTCTATGAAATGTTCGAGGATGATGCCAAGCTCGCCGCGCGCGAGCTTGGCCTCACGCTGACCGCGCGCAACAACGGCGGGGCCGCGGAGGTGCCGCTGGCAGGGGTCCCGGTAAAGGCTGCCGCCGAGTATCTCCGGCGGCTGATCGCCAAGGGGCACCGGGTCGCCATCTGCGAGCAGGTGGAAGATCCGCGCCTGGCCAAGGGTCTGGTGCGGCGGGAGGTGGTCGAGACCGTGTCGCCCGGTGCGATCCTCGCCGAGGACTGGCTCGAGCGCAACCGCAACAATTTCCTGGTGGCCGTGGCCCCGAGGGGCGAGAGCATCGGTCTCGCGGCCCTCGATCTCACCACGGGGGAATTCGCACTCGAGGTCGTCCCCACGGGGGACCTCTCGGTCGCCCTGGCTCGCTACGAGGCGGCGGAGCTCGTCATTCCGGCGGGGGTTCCCGTCCCCCCCGCATCCGGAACGGTCACCGCCACTCGCGAGGCGTGGGAATTCGATCCCGAGCTGGCGCGCGAGGACCTGCTGCGCAGTTTCGGGCTCGCCTCGCTCGACGGGCTCGGCGTCGAGGCGGCCGATGCCCCCGCCTTGGGCGCCGCCGGCGCTCTGCTGCGGTACGCCCGCGAGCTCAAGCCAAGCGGCCTGCCGCACCTCGCACGGCCGCAGATCGTCCGCCGTGGCGACGTCCTGCCGCTCGACGAGATGACGCGTCGCAATCTCGAGCTGGTCGAGCCGCTTCGCCCCGGGACGGCCGGGGTGACGCTGCTCGAAACGATCGACCGTACGCTCACGCCCATGGGCGCCCGGCTGTTGCGGCGCTGGCTGCTCGCCCCGCTGATCGATCCGACCGCGATCTCGCACCGGCTCACCGCGGTCGACGTCCTGAATGGCGACGCGCGCGGTCGCGATCGGCTGCGCGAGACGCTCGACGGCGTGCGCGACCTCGAACGGCTCGCCTCCCGCGCCGCCATGGGGCGCGCGACGCCGCGAGAGCTGGGCAGCCTGCGCGATTCGATGCGCCGCTTGCCGGACGTCATCACCGCCCTCGACGGCGTCGAGGGACGGGGCCGGTCGGTACTGCTGGAGCGGGTCGCCGAAGAGCTCGACCCGCTGGCCGATGTGGCGGCCGAGCTGGAGCGCGCCCTCGTGGAGCGTCCCCCGGCCCAGACGGCGGACGGTGATGCGATCCGCCCCGGATTCGATGCGGAGCTGGATGACTTGCGCGACGTCCGCGACGGTGGCAAGCAGTACATCGCCTCGCTGCAGGCGCGCGAGCGGGAGCGAACCGGCATCGGCTCGCTCAAGGTCGGCTACAACCGGGTGTTCGGGTATTACCTCGAGGTGACCCGCACCAACCTGGCGCAGGTGCCGACCGACTACGAGCGGCGCCAAACCCTCACCGGCGCGGAGCGCTTCGTCACCCCGGAGCTCAAACAGTACGAGGCGAAGGTGCTCGGAGCCGAAGACCGGATCGCCGTGCGCGAAGCGGAGCTGCTCGACGCGTTGCGCCGTCGAGTGGGCGAAGCGGTGGCGCGCGTGCAGCGCACCGCGACGGCCATCGCGCGGCTCGACGTATGGGCCGGTTTCGCCGACCTCGCCCAGCGTGAGCGGTACGTCCGTCCCGAGGTCAATGACGGCTTCATGCTCCTGCTCGAGGCCAGCCGCCATCCGGTCGTCGAGCGAATGATGCCGCGCGAAACATTCATCCCCAATGACGTGTGTCTCGACGACGCCGGGCGCGTGGTCTTGTTGACGGGCCCGAACATGGCCGGGAAGTCCACGCTGTTGCGCCAGGTGGGCCTGTGCGTAGTACTGGCCCAGATCGGCAGCTTCGTCCCGGCGCGCCGCGCCGTGATCGGCGTCGTGGATCGGCTGTTCACCCGGGTCGGGGCCTCCGATAACCTCGTGCGCGGCCAGTCGACGTTCATGGTGGAAATGAGCGAAACCAGCGCCATTCTGCATGGCGCCACGGCGCGCAGTCTCGTGCTGCTCGACGAGATCGGCCGCGGCACGTCGACGTACGACGGGGTCGCGATCGCCTGGGCAGTGACCGAGTGTCTCCACAACCGGATCGGCTGCAAGACGATCTTTGCGACGCACTATCATGAGCTCACCCAGCTCACCGAGTCGCTGGCCCACGCCCGGAACTGGAATGTCGCCGTCCGGGAAGCCGGCGAGGAGATCGTCTTCCTGCACCGGCTCGAGCCGGGCGGCGCGGACCGCTCGTACGGCATCCACGTCGGTCGACTCGCCGGGCTGCCGGCTCCGGTGGTTGCCCGGGCCTGGGAAGTGCTGGCACTCCTGGAAACCGGCCATCACGTCGCCGGCCGGCCGGCGCCCCGGCTGCCCGACGCATCGCAGCTCGGGCTGTTCGGCGCCGACGCCCCACCGCATCCGCTGCTCCTCGAGCTGGCTCGACTCGATGTCGACGCGTTGTCCCCCCTCGAGGCATTGACGCGCGTCGCGGCCTGGCAACGACAGCTCCGGGAGGACGCCTGATCCCCCCGATGCGGTACCTGCTGCTCGGGGTCGTGGCCTGCAGCGGGTCGGCACCACGCACGGGGGACGTCGCGGATACGCCGGCGGAGGAGCCACCGGTGGCGTTGAACGCGGAGCCCACGGTGCAGTACCCGCCGGCTCTGTTCGACCAGGGCGTCGAGGGCGACGTGGAACTGCGCTTGTTCGTCGATTCCACCGGCCGACTTGCGACGGAATCCACGCGAGTGACGGAGTCGAGCGGTAACGCCGCGCTCGACTCAGCGGCGGCGCGCGGCGTCGCGCGAGTGCAGTACGCGCCCGCCCGGCGCCGCGGACTGCCCGTGGCCACCAGCTTCCTGCAGACGATCGAGTTCCGTCACCCGGGCGTACGTGGGGCAGCGGCGACCCCCCCCGCGCGAACCGACAGCACGCGGCCGCACCGGGATTCCACGCGGGCCGTGCCCCGGGCGCGACCGGACAGCGTGCCAGCCCCGCCCCCCGCTCCCGCACCGGATTCGACCCAGCCCAAGCCCGATTCCAGTGGCGCCGCATCCTAAGCCGTACGCCAACATCCTGGAAACCATCGGATGGACGCCGCTCATCCAGCTGCAGCGGGTGACGCAGGGCATTCGCACGCCCGTGTATGGCAAGGCGGAGTTCTTCAACCCGGGCGGGTCGGTGAAGGATCGCATCGGGGTGGCGATGATCGAGGCGGCCGAGCGCGAGGGCCGGCTGCGACCCGGCGGCGTCATCGTGGAGGCAACGTCGGGGAACACCGGCGTCGGCTTGGCCCTTGCCGCCGCCGTGAAGGGATACCGTTGCATCTTCACGATGCCGGACAAGATGTCCCAGGAAAAGGCGCGACTGCTCCGGGCGCTGGGCGCTGAGGTGATCATCACCCCAACCGCCGTGGCTCCGGACCATCCGGACAACTACATCATGAAGGGGCGGGCCATCGCTGCCGCGCTCGACAACGCGATATTCGCCGATCAGCACTACAACCCCGTCAATCCCGACGCCCATTACCGCACCACGGGCCCCGAGCTGTGGGCGCAGACGGATGGGCACCTCACGCATTTCGTGTGCGCGCCGGGGACTGGAGGCACCGTCAGCGGTGCCGGGCGGTTTCTCAAAGAACGCAATCCGAGCATCCGGGTGATCGCCGGCGATCCGGCGGGCTCGATCTACCAGGCCTACGCGACCACGCACGTGAAAGGCGCGGGAACGCCGTACAAGGTCGAAGGCATCGGTGGCGACAAGATTCCCACGTCGCTCGACTTCGGAGTCGTGGACGAGTGGATCACGGTCAGCGACAAGGAAGCGATCGCGATGACGCGCCGGCTGGCCCGGGAGGAGGCGCTGTTCTGCGGCGGCTCGACCGGCGTCAACGTCGTGGCCGCCCTGGAGGTGGCGCGCCGAATCGACGATCCGAACGCCTGGGTGGTCACGATCCTGTGCGACACCGGCGAGCGGTATCTCTCGAAGGTCTACAACGATGAGTGGCTGCGTGAGAATCAGCTGGTCGACGTCGAGCGCCTCACGGTCGCGCAGCTGGTCGGTCACAAGGCGCACGGCGCGCCACCGCTCGTCTCCGTGAGCCCGCAGTCGACCGTGCGTCAGGCCCTCAATCTGATGAGCACCTACAACGTGTCGCAGCTGCCGGTGCTGGAGGGGGCCGACGGTGTCGGGTCGGTGAGCGAGCAGACGTTGATGACCCGCGCGCTCGGAGACGCCGCGACGCTGGACCGGTCGGTCCGGGAGCTCATGGACGCGCCCTTCCCGGTCGTGGACGGGGACTGGCCGCTCGACCGCCTCACCGCGTTGCTCTCGCGCGAAACTCCCGCTGCCCTGGTCCGTCGCGACGGGACCCTGACCGGAATCGTCACCCGCTACGATCTGCTGCACCAGCTCGCCGGCATCCGCTGATGCGCGTCACCGTGCTGACCGGCGGAGCCACGCCGGAGCGTGCCGTCGCGTTCGCCGGCGCCGCGCAGGTGGTGGCGGCGCTGCGCGGCCGCGGCCACGCCGTCCACGTGGTCGACCTCGCGACCGACCTGCTCTCGGACGCGGACGAGCGGCGGCTGCTCGTGCCGGAGGTGGGCACGACGCCACCCGCGGTCGCGGACCTCGCCCGCGGCGAGCGGGAGATGCTTTCCGAAGGTCTGGCCAGGCTCGCCGTCGTGCGCGGCGCCGACGTGGTGTTCCCGGTGCTGCACGGCGGCGCCGGCGAGGGCGGTATCCTCCAAGCAGTGCTCGAGGTGATCGGTGTGCCCTACACCGGCTCGGGACCGCTCGCTTCTGCGCTCGCCGTGGACAAGGACTTCTCCAAGCGGCTGTTTCGCGCGGCGGGTGTTCCCGTCGCGGACTGGGTCATGACGCCACCACCCATCGACCCGGCGGCCGTGAAACGGGCGCTCGGCATGCCGGTGATCGTCAAACCATCCCGGCAGGGATCGACCCTCGGTCTGAGCCTGGTCAAGCGGCCACTGGACCTGGCCGCGGCGATCGCGGAAGCGGCGCGCTGGGACCACGAGGTGATGCTTGAGACCTTCATCCCGGGTCGGGAGCTGACGGTCGGGATTCTGGGAGACCAGGCGTTGCCGGCGGGGGAGATCGTGCCGCAACACGAGCTGTTCGACTACGAGTGCAAATACACCCCCGGCATGTCCGAAGAAGTGTTCCCCGCCAAGCTCGACTCGAAGGTCGCGCGACGCCTCCAACAGCTGGCCCTGACGGCGCATCGCGCCGTGAAGCTCGGGGGCTACTCCCGGGTCGACTTCCGTCTCACCCCCACGGGGGACCTCTTCTGCCTGGAAGCGAACAATCTTCCCGGCATGACCCGCACCAGCCTGTATCCACAGGCCGCGCGGGCGGCGGGCATCGATTATGCAGAGATGTGCGAGCGTATCTGCCAGCTTGCCCGGAACTTTCGCCACGAGCGTCGGGAATAAGACAGCATGGGTCCGGATCGCAGCAACGGCGTCACGCCCTGGGTCGCGCGGCTGCTCGTCGTCAACCTCATCGCGTATTTGTTGAAGAGCACGCTGTTTTGGGCGCCGCGCTTTCTCGCGCTGTTCGGCTTCTCTCCGCTCGCGCTCTGGACGCGCCCCTGGACGCTGGTGACATATCAGTTCGTCCATGCGTCCATCCTGCACCTCGCGTTCAACATGCTGGCCCTCTACTTCTTCGGCCCGCCGGTGGAGGGACGACTCGGGGGACGCCGGTTCCTCGGCTTCTACGTCCTGTGTGGATTGGGTGGCGCCCTTCTGTCGGCGTTGCTCGTTCCCGTCGTCGGCGATCAGCTCGTCGTGGGGGCGTCGGGGGCCGTGCTCGGTGTCGCCGTGGCGTTCGCGTGGTACTGGCCCGACACGCCGGTGCTGGTGTTCCCGTTCCCAGAGCCGTTCGCGGCCAAATGGCTGGTGATCTTCACGGTGGCGATCTCCCTGGCGCTGGCCTGGCTCAGCGCCGCGACCGGCGCCTCGGAGGGCGTGTCGCACCTAGCGCACCTGGGGGGAATCGGGACCGCGCTGCTCCTCCTCAAGACGGCGGATTGGCGCTCGGCGCACCACGAGCGGCGACTGCGCCGGACCTCCGTGCCCAACGCCGTCGTCTCATCAGCGGCGCTCGTCGCCCGATCCAGTGATCCCGGCCACCGGCCCGACAGCAGCGGCCGCGGCCGCTCGCCCGACCGCACGCAGGCGGAAATCGACCGCGTGCTGGACAAGATCTCGGCCAACGGCATCACCAGCCTCACGCCCGTCGAGCGGAAATTCCTGGCGGAAATGAGCCGGAGGATGCGAGACCAGGTCTAGGATTGGGAAGCAGGCGGTTGGAGCGCGCGGTGACGCACGCTCCGTCAAATGTCAAGTCGGAGACGGTGACGCTGGACATCACGGCGCCGGACCGAGACTTGTCCGGCCGGGGAATCGCTCCCAAATTGGGGAGCACCCGGTCCATGCTCGTCAATCTCGTTCCGGAATTCCTCGCCTGCGTCGCCGCGCCGGACCCGGTTGCGGCCTACCAAGCGTATCTCGACCGTCACGCTCCCGTTCTCGCCAGCTACTGGCACAATTACGTCATCGATCTCGAGTCACCGCACGCGGAGCGGGTGATCCTCGAGACGCTGCGCGCGGAGCGGGGCGATCTGCTCCGCCTGCTCGAGGACGTGGACGTGAACCGGATCGCCGATGATGCCCAGGCCCGCGCACGCGAGCTGCTCGAAGCCGATTGCCCGGTCGATCTCTACATGATGGTCGGTGTCGGAGCGGCAAACGCCGGGGAGTTGGTGATCGATGGCCGTGGCGTCGCGTTCGTGTGCCTCGAGCATTTCACCGGGCGGGCCAATCCACAAACGAACGGCCTCGGGTTGGCGCCGCACCTGCTGCCCCTGTGGATCGCCCACGAGGTGGCGCACGTGGTGCGCTACACCTCACCCACCAGTCGTGCGGAGCTCAAGCGGCTCGTGGCCGAAGGCGAGGGTAGTTACGACTTCTGGACCATGGGCAGCCGCGCGACATTGCGGGAACTGTTGATCAACGAAGGTCTCGCCGTCGCCAGCTCGCAAGCGGTCGCCCCGGGATTCGAGCCGTGGGAGTATTTCGGCTATGGCCGCCGCCAGTATCGACGGGTGCGCGAGCTCGATGCCTTCCTGCGGCGGGCGGCGGCGGCGGAGCTCGATCGGCGTGGCCTGGGGTTGCGGCTGCGGTTCCTCTCGGGTGGCATGAGCCCGGCCTCCCGCCTGGTGGGGGGGAAAGTGCTGCCGGAGCGGTCCGGCTACTATCTGGGGCACCGCCTGGTGGAGAGCTTCGTCGCCGAGCGCGGGCTCGCGGCCGCCATACGGGCTGAGGCCGAGGAATTCCGATCAGAGGAAGAACGCACCATGGGGATCCAAACCGCGTGAGCCCACGTGGCCCCCCGAGCGAGCGGCGACACAACCACACGTTGCGCGAGATTCTGGAAGAACTAGTGCACCACGCGCGTGACGTCGCCCAGCGAGCGCCGGCGATGAGCCCCGAAGAGCTGGAGCAGGCTCAGGAGCGCCTCGAGTGGCTGGCCGACGAAGTGTGGCGGGTCGCCGTGGGCCCGGAGCCGCCGCCGCCGGAATAGCTATCTTCCCGTCCCATGGCCAGCCCCAACGGTGCGTTCACGGTCGCGGTTCGGAAGGAAGACCTGGTCTTTGCCGCAGCCCATTTCATCACACTTCCCGGGCACCGCTGTGAGTCGCTGCACGGCCACAATTACCGCGCCGCTGCGGAGCTCGCGGGCGACCTCGAGTCCGAAGCGTGGTACGTCTATGACTTCGTCGCCCTGAAGCAGCTGATGCGCCGGCTCACGGGGGAACTCGACCACAAGGTGCTGCTCCCGTCCACGAATCCGGTGCTCACCGTGCGGGAGACCAACGGCACAGTCACCGTGGCGTACGACGGCCGGCCGCGCTACGTCTTCCCCGCCACGGATTGTGTCATGCTCCCCATCCCCAATACGACCGTCGAGATGCTGGCGCAGTACCTGGCCGGCCAGGTGAAGAGTGAGCTCAAGGCGCGGGGGGCGGCCCACCTGCACACGCTGGCGATCGAGGTGGAGGAGAACTTCGGCCAGGGCGCCACCTACCGCGAAACGCTGAGTTGGGACTGACGATGGCGACCGAAACCGCGTTCACCGAGCCTCAGATCCGCGACCAGCTGGCGCAGCTCGCGGGTTGGCGCTGCGAGCAGGGCATGATCCGCAAGACGTTCAAGACCGACGGATGGCCTACGACCCTGTTGCTGGTGAACGCGATCGGGTTCCTTGCCGAGGCGGCGGATCACCACCCCGATCTGAAGGTGAGCTGGGGGTCGGTAGAGGTGGCGTTGAACACGCATAGTGCTGGCGGGATCACCGCAAAGGACTTCGAGCTGGCGCGCCTGGTGGAGCAAACGGCGTTCTGGCGACCGGGGAAGGAATCGAGCCTGCGCGGCACGCCGAAGCAGTTCGTCACGCGTGATGGCCCCTAGCCGCCGCTCACTTTCCGACGCAGAAACTCGCGAACACCCGGTCCAGCACCTCCTCCGGGGTCATCACCCCGATCAGCTCTTCCAGCGCGCCTGCGGCTGCCTGCAGATGCGTCGCCGTCGCCGCCGCGTCCACGCCCTCCGCCCGCGCCGACTGGAACGCCTCCAGCTCCTCCAGGGCATACCTCAAGGCGGTGCGATGCCGCTCCCGGGTAACCAGCGGCTCGACGTTCCCCAGGGCGATGAGACCACCGAAAGCGGCCTCCACCAGACGCTGCTTGAGCTCCGCGAGTCCGGCTCCCGTGACGACTGAGACCGAGACGGATGGGGGGATCGGCGGATGGGCGGACGGCGGTGACACGTCCGCTTTCGTTTGGACCGACACCACCGGAGCCACACAACCAGCCAGGAACTCCTCGCGGCTGGGGGTGGGCCGATCTTCGCAGAAGAGCACCAAGTCGGCCGCGTCGAGATAACGCCGGCTCACCTCGATCCCGAGGCGCTCGAGGCGATCGTCGCTGTCGCGCAGGCCGGCCGTGTCGACGAGGCGGAACGGGAATCCCTCGATCGCCGCGTGTGCTTCGATCGCATCACGCGTCGTGCCGGGAAGCTCCGTCACGATTGCCCGCTCCTGGCCTAGGAGCGCGTTGAACAGCGAGGACTTCCCCGCATTGGGCGGCCCCGCAATCACCACCAGCGCGCCCTCGCGCAGGCGTGCGGCCTCGGGGGCGGTCGCCAACAGTCGCGCCACCTGGTCGCGGGCCTGGTGCCACGCCCGCGCGACGCGCTCCTCACTGACGGGCCCTTCATCCTCTTCGGGAAAGTCGATGTCGTAGGCGATTAGCGCTTCGAGCTCGAGGATCTCACTGCGCAGGTGCTCCAGGCGCTGGGACAGTCCGCGCTCGAGCTGATGCAGGGCGCGCTGCCTTTGCGCCGGCGCTCCCGCGTCGATCAGGTCGGCGGTCGCCTCGGCCTGGAGCAGGTCGAGTTTCCCGTTCAAGACAGCGCGGCGGGTGAATTCTCCCGCCATCGCCGGGCGCGCGCCGGCCGCGACGAAACCACTCACGACGCCGCCCGGAACCAGAAGCCCGCCGTGCGTCGAGACCTCCACCACGTCCTCACCCGTGTACGAGGCCGGCCCTGGGAAGCAGGCGACGAGGACGTTGTCCAAGGGCTCGCCGCTCGTGGGGTGGGAAGCGCGCGTGCGGAATACCGTTCGCGATGGCTCGGCGTGAAACGGATGGAGCACGCGGGCGGCGACATCGAAGGCGCCGCGGCCCGACAGCCGGATCAGCGCGAGGGCGCCACGTCCCGGCGGTGTCGCGAGTGCGACGATCGGGTCGGAGAGCATGCCGGTCCGCCGTCCCCCTCTCCCGGCCCCGTCATCATCGTCCCGGCGCCGCCATGCGGCGTTTCGAGATCAGCCACTGCTGCGGCAGGCTGATGAGGTTCTGCACGGCGTAATAGAGATTCAACCCTGACGCGAGCCGCAGGAACACGAACGTGAGCATCGCCGGCATCATGTACAGCATCATCTTGGTCTGGGGAGTGGGAGGCAGTCCCCGCATCCCCAGCTTGGACACGGCAAACATCGAGAGGCCCATCAGGACCGGGACGATGTACAGCGGGTCGTGACGCGAAAGATCCGGCAGCCACAGGAAGGACACACCGCGGAATTCGATCGTGTTCGAGAACACGAAGAACAACGCCAGCAGCACCGGCATCGGGAGCAGCATCGGCAAACACCCGCCCAGCGGGTTGATCTTGTGCTCTTTGTACAACCGGAGCATCTCCCGCTGCAGCTTCTCCGGTTCGCTCTTATAGCGGGTCTGGATGTCCTTCATTAGAGGCTGAACGGCCTGCATCCGCATCTGGGATTCCATGGCGCGTTGCTGCAGCGGCCACAGCAGCATCCGCACCAGGATGCCGAAGAACACCAGCACCCAGCCGTACGCGAGATGCAAGCGCTCGTGCATCCAGAATAGGATGCGCACGACGACGAGCGACACCGGATGAATGATCGGCCGGAAAATCGACCAGCCGTACGGGTTGGCGTCATCGAGGCCATGGCCGAGCTGGGCCAGGCGCTGATGCTCGAATGGCCCGACGTACACATCGTAGTGGAAATCGCCGGTCGGCG
The DNA here is from genome assembly GCA_964599725.1 of uncultured Gemmatimonadaceae bacterium. Lineage (GTDB taxonomy): Bacteria > Gemmatimonadota > Gemmatimonadetes > Gemmatimonadales > GWC2-71-9 > DASTHG01. Next base: position 68,684 of record CAZRGT010000007.1, read on the forward strand.
GCACGGCGATGGTCGTCACCACCGCGGTGCGGGTGGCGAGCGCTGAGCGCCCGGTGCCGAACATCCCCGACACCGACACGGTGTCGCGGGGCTGCCCCACGACGATCGCACCCGCGAACAGCCGGGTGTCTTGCTCCGGCGCCAGCACCGCCGCGAAGAAGTACTTCGACTTCACCGCGACCCATTCAAACGGGCCGTCCAGCACCACGCGCTCACCAGGATCGAGCGACGCGAAGGTCTGCTTTTCCGTCTTGTCCGCCTTGGTCACGACCGCGTACTCGCGGTAATCGGCCTCCGGCTCGGCTTCGACCGAGCGCAACCCGTGACCGAGGTCGACGAGCAGCACGCCTCCGGTCCCGCCCAGCCCTTCGATGTGACCCTCGACTGAGAAGTGATAGTCATCGGCCGCGAAACGGTATGTCAATGACACGGAGCCGCTGCCGAGCGGCGCCGTGAAGGTGACCGTGCCGCCTTGCCGGTTGGGCACGAACGCCAGGTCGGAGAGCGCAACCGTGTCTTCTCCCAACACGAGTCGCGAGCCCAGCAATGGTGCGCCGTCCGGAATCAGATTCACGGATCGCGCCGAGTCGCCTGGCGCAAACGACCGGTACTGGACCAGCTCTGCGGCCACCAGTTGGGCGCCACGCGTGCTCAGGCCGTAGCGGTACACGGCGCTCGTCACCCACACGGTTTCGGCGGGGAATTGGGCGGCTGGGCGGATGGGCGGCTGGCCGGACAAGGACTCGGCCTGGGGGATAGCCGCGGCCGCCGCCGGCCTGGCCGTAGTGGCCGCGCTGTCCGCCAATCCGCCCATCCGACGATCCGTCGGTTTCGGCTTGGACAAGATGCCCGGCAGGACTGCCACGATGAGCATCAGGAACACGGCCATAATAACGCGACGCTGATCCAAGGATCTTGCCTTATGGGACCGGGTCAAACCCGCCCGGGTGGAACGGGTGACACCGCAGAATGCGCTTCAGGCCAAGCCAGCTCCCTCGAAGCGCGCCGTAGCGCTCGACCGCTTCGTACGTATAGCGGGAGCAGGAGGGGGTGAAACGACACTGCGTGAACATCAGATACGAGAGCGTCAGTTGATAGAATCGAATCAACCCCATCGCTGCCAGCCGCGGCCAGCGTGACGGAGTCATCGGGGCAGCTGTGTGGACGCGTCCGCCAATTCGGCGCGCAACACTGCAAAACGGGCTGCGTAGGCCGCGCGTTTCGCGCGAATCACCACATCGACCGCTGGAAGGCTGCCGAGGAGATCGCGCCGCAGGATTTCGCGCACCCGGCGTCGCAACCGATTGCGGGCGACCGCGGTGTGCTCGAAGCGAGGGACGACGATTCCAAAGCGCGCGTGGCCCTTCGTGTTGAAGCGCCACGCGATGTCGAGGTGGCGGAGGCGCACCCGGCGTCCTGATTCCCAGCATTGCGTCAGGTCGATTCCGCGCGGAAGCCGCGCGCGTGGCGGGTACCGCTCGCCCGTCAGCGGCTCCGGTGCTTGGACGGGAGCTGGACGGTGAGGCGCTTGCGCCCTTTCTTCCGGCGGCGGGACAACGTCGCGCGCCCCCACTTTGTTTGCATGCGTGCGCGAAACCCATGCTTATTGATGCGCCGCCGGTTGCGCGGACGGTACGTCGGCTTGCCCATACACTCCTCACGGAAGGCGGGGAAACCTACATCTCACGAGTGAGTGCTTCAAGGTTGACTTTTCCACACCGGGCTCGTAGTTTCGCCCCGCCCTTGCAATACGTCCCACCCAATTCATCGTCCTAATGGAGCTGTCAGCGAAAGACGCCTGGAAGCGCCTCCTGGAGGAGGCGCGACGCGAGCTTCCCGAAGCTACGGTCCGCACTTGGCTCGAGCCGGCGGTTCCGCTCGCGCTCGAGAACGGTCGCCTGGTACTGGGCGCGCCGGATCAGTTCGCGGCGGAGTGGAACGACACCAAGCACGCGCCGGTTCTGTCTCGCGCCGCCGAGCGCGTGTTCGGCGCGCCGACACCCGTCGTGTTCCGCGTGATGGAAGATCGCCAGCAGCGACCGCAGATGGACTTCTTCGTCGCGCCGAAGCCTGCTCCGGCGCCGATGGCCGGCACGACACCGCTCAATGAGCGCTACACATTCGACAGCTTCGTGGTGGGGAAGTCAAACGAGTTGGCCGCCGCGGCCGCGCACGCCGTCGCGGAAGCTCCGGGACGGACCTACAACCCGCTGTTCATCTACGGTGCGACGGGACTCGGCAAGACACACCTGATGCAAGCGATCGCGCACGCCGTTCTGCGACGCAATCCGGAGTGGCGACTGCTGTTCGTGGGCGCCGAGCAGTTCATCAACGAAGTCATCGAAAGCATTCAGGCCCGGACCATGCCCGGGTTCCGGCGCCGGTACCGCAACGACATCGATCTCCTCCTGGTGGACGACGTGCATTTCCTCGAAGGCAAGGAAATGACCCAGGACGAGTTCTTCCACACGTTCAACGCCCTGTTCGAGGGGCGGAAGCAGATGGTGCTGACGTCGGACCGGCCGCCCAAGGAAATCCCCGGCCTGGAAGACCGCCTGATCTCCCGATTCGAGTGGGGCATGGTCGCCGACATCGGGCAACCGGACCTGGAGCACCGGATCGCCATTCTGCGCAAGAAGGCGTACCAGGACCACCTCGAGCTCACGATTCCGGACGACGTGCTGCGGTTCATCGCCGAGCACATCCGCTCGAGCGTGCGGGAGCTCGAGGGGTGCATCATCAAGCTGCTGCTGTTCGCCTCGCTGAAGAACCGTGAAGTGACGATCGAGCTGGCACGCGAAGCCCTGGCCGACAAAATCCGCCAAGGAGAGGAGAGCGCATTCCCGGGCCCTGCGACGCCGAGCATCGATCGCGTCCAGGAGGTGGTGGCGCGGCGCTGGGGCGTCACGCCGGAGGGACTGCGATCGAAGGCGAGGACCAAGACGCTGACGATTCCCCGTCAGGTCGCCATGTACCTTGCCCGGAACATGCTGGGCATGCAGTTGGTCGAGATCGGGCAGGCGTTCGGGGGTCGTGACCACTCGACCGTCATCCACAGCGTGGACAAGGTCGAGCGACAAATGATGCGGGATCGCACCTTCAAGGAACGGATCGAAATGGCGCGGCAGGAGTTGTCCGCACTGTAGCCAACATTGGAGTCGCCCGGATGTGGGCGGCCTGAACAAGGAGGTATCGGAGCCGCAATCGTGTGGAAAGGAGCGGGGTCCCCACAGTCGCCCCACATGAGGTGACACGGGGGAAACCACGCAGGGACCGGCAGTTTGGCGAATCGGCCCACATTTCCCCGATCTCTACTACTACTACTAGTATTTTATTAACAGGATAGTAGTACCATCTCTTACGTGTGGGAGTCTCAGGACCCAAGGCATGAAGTTCACAATCACGCGGGAACAGCTTCAGGAAGGCCTGACGGCGGTGGCGGCGGCCATACCGGCCAAGACCACCTTGCCTGTGTTGTCGAACGTCTTGGTGGAAGCCACCAAGCAGGGCTTGCGCCTCTCAGGGACGGACCTCGACATCGCGGTGAGCACCACGGTGGCCGCCGACGTCGACACCGAAGGTGCGGTCACGCTCCCTGCCAAGAAGCTCAGCGACATCACGCGGGAGCTGCCGTCCTCCCCGATCCGGTTCACCGCAGCCGGCGAGCAGCGTGTGGGGATCGAGTGCGGCCGCGCGCGCTTCAAGCTGCTCGGCCTGCCCCGAGAGGAATTCCCTTCGTTTCCCGCGGTGAAGTTCGACAAGGCGTGGAAAGCCAGCGCCGGCGTGGTCCACAAGCTCGTCGCCCACGTGGCGTTCGCCGCGTCCACCGAAGAGAGTCGCCCCATCCTGAACGGTGTCCTGTGGGAGCTGCGACCCGACCGGATGCGGATGGTCGCCACGAACGGCCATCGCCTGGCGAAGATGGACGTCCCGGCGAGCGGCGGCTCCACGGCGGATCTGATTGTGCCCCCAAAAGCCCTGGAGCAAATCCGCCGTTTGTTCGGACCCGAAGACGCCCTCGAGGTCGCCAAGAGCGACAACCACATCGGCTTCCGCGCCGGCGGAAAACTGGTGTACTCACGGCTGATCGAGGGTCCGTACCCGAACTACGAGCAGGTCATCCCGCGGGAGAACGACAAGACCGCAACCGTCGACAAGGCAGCCTTAGGCGCGGCGCTGCGGCGCACCAGCGTGGTGGCGAGCGACCAGACCCACCGCATCCGGCTCGCCTTTGCGGGCGGGTTGGTGAAGCTCTCGGTCCAGACCCCCGACTTGGGCGAAGCGCAGGACGAGCTGGCGGTGACCTACGAGGGCGAGCCGCTCGAGATCGGGTTCAACGCGACCTACCTGCTCGAGATCCTCAAGTACATGCCCACCGACGAGGTGCGGCTCACCTTCAAAGCCCCCGAGCGCGCGGCGACGATCGAGCCAGTCGGCTGGAACGATCCGGCGAGCTACCTGGCGCTCGTCATGCCGCTGCGGCTCGTCGACTAGCTCGACCCGCCGTCCTTGCCGGTGTCGCCAACGGAATCCGGCGGAGGCACCACCAGGCTGTCCTCCATCAGTGAATCGATCACCGGCGGCACGATAGGCGGCGTAAATGTCGGCACCGGGAGGGAATCGAGCAGCTCTTCCTCCGGTGGGATGTAGACGTCCACGCCGTGGTAACGCGCCAGGATCAGGTCGCGCCGGTGCAGCATCCGCGCCGAACGGTACGACGGGTTGGACGAGAGCGGGAACGGCAGCGTCGCCGCGAGTGCAGCGGCCTGCGCCTCGGTGAGGCTCCCCGGTTTCGTGCCGAAGTATCGCATGCTGGCCGGCGAGATCCCCCAGATGCCGGGGCCGAGCTCGACCACGTTCAGATACAGCTCCAGAATGCGGTCCTTGGGCAGCGCCCATTCGAGCCGCAGCGCGATGACGGCCTCCTTGAGCTTGCGGAAGGGATTGCGCGAGGGAGACAGGTACAGGTTCTTGGCCAGTTGCTGGGTTATCGTGCTGGCCCCGCGCAGCCGATCGCGCCTCCTCCAGATCGTCCGCAGCATCCGGCCAAGCCCCGCGCCCCGCTCGAGACCGAGCGCGTCCCGGATCTCCTCGAAATCGAAACCGTGGTGGGTCCGGAAGCGGGAATCTTCCCCGATGATCACTAGGCGTTGCAGCATCAGGGGCATGGCGACCAGGGCCGAGGGTTGATAGCTGGCCGTATCATCCCGCAAGCGCATCATCGCGGTGCGCGCGGGCCAATGCGAGCGCCACCACATCGGCGGTGGCCACACGCCGAACAGCCACAGCAACCCGAGCGTCACGAGCCCTAACGCGACCCGACGGACGGCTTTACGTTTTTCGCCGATGGACATTCCTGAGAAGCTCTCTGCCGGAAGGGCGATTGGCCAGGGGACTCGTGCGGCCCCGCGACACCGCTCCTGATGGATACCGCCGCCCTTCAACAACGCCTCCAGGACGCTCTGGGCAAGCAGTTCACCGTCGGCCCGATGCTCGGCCAAGGGGGGTTCGCGGTCGTGTTCCGCGCCCGCGACCACACGCTGAACCGCGACGTCGCGGTCAAGGTGATGGATACGGCGGGCGCCCCGTCCCCGCTGCTCGCCGACCGGTTCGTGCGCGAGGCCCAGACGATCGCGCGCCTCGAGCACCCGCACATCGTCCCCATCTACGAAGTCGGCCAGCCGGGCGACCTGCTCTACATCGTGATGCGCTGCATCGACGGCCCCAGTCTGCGGCAGCTGCTCGCCTCCAGTCCCAATCGTCGCTTGTCGGTCCGGGACGCGGCGCGCGTCGCCCGCCAGGTGGCGGACGCGCTCTCCTACGCCCACGCCGAGGGTGTGGTGCACAGGGACGTGAAGCCGGACAACATCCTGCTCGACAAGCGCGGCCACGTCATGGTCACCGACTTCGGCATTGCCAAGGCCGCCCAAGCCGCGACTGCGGCGCAGCTCACCACCGAAGGCATGATCATCGGAACCCCGCAGTACATGAGCCCGGAGCAGGCAACGGGCGATGCGGTAGACGGGCGCTCCGACGTCTATTCCCTCGGCATCGTTCTGTACCAGATGCTGTCGGGCGCGCCCCCGTTTGACGGCGATTCCTCCGCGAAAATCATCGCCCAACAGATTACGGCGGTTCCCGCGGACATCCGGCGTGTGCGGGCGGACGTCAATCCGGGTCTCGTCACGGTGCTCGGGCGGATGCTCCACAAGGACCCGGCACAGCGGTTTCAAACCGCTGCCGATGTCAGCCGGGCCTTGGTCGACGCGCTCCCGACCGCGGCCCGCGACCAGGTGCGGCCGCTGCGCGAGCGCTTGCTTTCGCTCGCGCTGAAGTCGCTGGTGGGGCTGGGGGCGGCGGGCTGCCTCGCGGGTCTCGCGTTCGCGGCGGGGGCCGTGGTGGTGTTCTGGTTCGTTCTCAGTCGGCCGCCCTGGATTGTCACCCGCGCCGGCGTTCCCGACAGCCTGGCCCGAGCGCTCGCCGTGCATCGCGTGCTCGGTCCGGACGACACGGTGCAGCTCGCGTTCCAACCCCGCGACCGCGGCGACTCGATCGTGTTCGTCGTGTCACAGCGCCGCGTGGCGGTGCTGACGCCTCACAGCACGCGCAGCTATCCCCGTGACAGCGTGGCCTACACCTTCTCGGTGCAGTGGACGGCCGGGCTGGATGTGCGGTATGTGCTCATCGTCCCTGGGGCGCGGCGCGATACCGTGTATCCGGAGATGTCACCGCGCGGCGCGTGGAGCCTCTCGCAACACTTGGATGGGGTGCTGCCCGCCGATTCGGTGGGCCATCCCCGGGTGCATGTGGAAACCGACGTTCCGGGACCGAGCCCCGTTCGCATCCGTCCTTAGCGGGGCACGCGACTCGATACTCCGTACAGGCTGGCCCTCTCGATCTGCGAGAAATCGCCGGGCGTGGACCCCACGAGGCCGACCCGGTCGAGGCGACCCACGGACAGGCCGAAGACGAGCGCCCGGCGCCGCCACGAGCGGTCGGCGTCGATTCGACCGACTAATCCGAACCCCGCGCGGCCGGGCAGCTGCGCCCGCGCCTCGAGTGTGTAGCCGCGGGTCGCCGCCGGGCCGAGGGTCGCCTGGAGTGAGACCGCGAGCAGCTCACCGGCCATCCGGATGGTCGTCGCCGGGACGAACGTCACGTCCTCGCGTACGCCCCGTACCGTCGGTCGCCCGAGGTTGCGGATGGCCCCACCAAACGAAACCTGCGGTCGCCAGTCGTACCGGGCGCCCACGTCCCACGATGTTCCCTTGGTTCCGCCGCGATACAGCGCCATCGCCAGACCGACCGCGAGCCGATTGTTGGCACCGGCGAGGCCGAAGCGATAGGTGTGGCCGTGGATCCCGCTCGGGAGATTGTCCCGCTGATACCCGAACGACAACCCGCGCGCGTTGAATCCCGTGGTGACTTGTCCCAGCTGGCCACGCCCGCCCGGCTGCCGCACCGTGAGATCGATGTGGATGGAGGCTTCGTGGTGTGCGGTGAGTCCGGCGGGATTCACCCACAGGGCGCGGGCGTCGCTGACGTCGGCCGCAGTGAGATAGTCATTCGCGCGGTTGGGCACCGCTTGCGCGGCCAGCGAGGGCGCGAAGAGTGCGAACCCTGCCAGCGCAGCGATCGCGGTCGCGCGCCCGCGCGCCGGGATCACGGCGTCAACGCGGTCACGGTCGTGTGGGCGGCCTGGCGTCGTGGGATGGTGATGCCCTGCATCGGGAGGTCAATGGTCAAGGTGGTGGAGTCGTGGGCCTCGCCGCCGAGAAAGCGGCCGTCGCTGGCCAGGTACTGAACTCCGCCGCCCGTGCCGCTCCCATCGACCGTGAACGCGGCGCCGCCCTGCTCACCCACGCCATTGAAATGGTAGGTGGCGGAGACTTCGATGCGGAGCGCGCGCACCCCTGCGCGATCCTCCCAGGTCTTGGCGGACCGGCGGCTCAGCACGTGAGTCGTGATCGTCGTCGCGCCGGCGCCCTCCGTGGTGGTGGTCGAGTCGGTCCACGCGGTATCGGGGTGAAGACCACCCGCCGGGAGGCGCGGGAAGAAGCTGCGGAATCGTGGTAGCACGTTGGCGAGGCTTGCAGCCGTGTTCGAGTCGGACGGAATCGGATTCGTGAACTCGCCCGTCGGCGTCAGGCGACCGGTCACGCGGAACCCCTTCGCGCTGGCCATGTTGATCTGCGGCGGGAATTGGGTCCCGGAATCGATCGTCACAGAATCGACGGCGAAGCTGGTCAGAAACCCCGTGCTGTCCGCGGGCCCCGCGATCGTGGCCGTGAGGTAGAGCCCATAGCCCAGGGTCATGGTCGGCGGGAGCCCGGCGAAATCCTGCTGGATATGGACGTCCTGCCGAAGGAAGTACCGAGTCGTACCGGGGGCGATCTGCAGCCGCGGAGCGCCTGCAGGGGGCCGATCGGGAGTCGCCGGGGCGGGCGCGGAGGGCGTGCCCACGCTCGAGTAGCCCCCGGTGCACGCCGCCGTACAGAACAGAGAGGCCCACAATAGTGCACGCGTCATGGTGGCGGGGTTCTCCTTCAGGTCGCGGAACGGTCGGCCTTGGTGCGACCGAAGATCGCCACCAACTCCGGCCCCTCGTGGGAGACGCGCAGCAGCCTCCACCCGCGCTTTCCCATGTCGGTACGCCAGGCGATGAGTTTTTGCCATTCCTCGGTGGTGGTCCGGAACACGCGCAGATCGGCGACGCGCTCCCAGTGCGCCGGATACGGCTTGCTGCCGGTCATCGAGTGGAGACAGGTGGGGCCATAAGCCGAGTTCTGTTTGGCCGCGAAGCGGCCAGATGGTCATCTCTCTGGGATGGCTGTCGCCAGCCACCTCATGCGGCCTACCCGCAGCTCAAATGACCCGGGCCGGGTCTCGCTGCCTACTTGGCCTTGCTCCGACTGGGGGTTGCCGTGCCGCGTCCGTTGCCGGCCGCGCGGTGGGCTCTTACCCCACCATTTCACCCTTACCCGAGTAACCGGGCGGTTTGTTTTCTGTGGCCCTGTCCGTCGCCTTGCGGCGCCCAGGCGTTACCTGGCAGTCTGCCCTACGGAGCTCGGACTTTCCTCGACGCGTCACTGCTACCGGCGCGCCGCGACCATCGTGCCCCACCCTCCCCAAGGCGTGTAAGCTAGGTGCCGCCCCGGGCGGGCGGAAGCCTCAGCGCTCTTTTGCCAGGCGGCGCACCAGCCGCGCAAGGCTATCGCTCGGCCCCGCCAGCAGGGTGTCCGCGGGTCCGAGCCAGAAGCCTTCGTGATCCTGAAACACGGTCTGACCGAGCCCGGCTGCGCCGGCCTCCATGACCAGGCCTGGGTCGAGGCGGATGACATGCAGCACCGTGGCGGTGTCACCTGTATTGAGCAACGCGCGGGCACCAGGATCGGGTGAAAACACGAGCGCGGGCGCATCGGGCGTCGACATGCCGCGCACCAGGCTGCGGGTGAACCAGTCGGTGGGTGAGCGGTCCATCACTAGCGCGAGCAGCATACTACGCCGGATGCGGCGCACATCGGCCCGCAGGGCGGCGGCCCGCTGCGTCACCACCCGCGCGACGGCGGAATCGAATGCGGCGATCAGCCCTCCCTCCAGCAGCGAATCGTAACGGGCCGCCCGCGGCACGGCGGCGAGGCGTGCGAGCCGATCGCGCGGGCGGGACGGGTCGCGTGGCAGAGCGCCAAGGCCCGCTTGCCAGGCGGCGTCGCAAAAGGGCGGCGCGCCCCAGCTCTCGGTCGTCCGGTCCAGCGAGAGTCCCACCACAGGAATCAGCTCGGTGCGCGTGGCGGCGAAACGCGCCAGGACCCGGATCCCCGAGGCGAGCCTACCCCACAGGACCGGGTCGAGCGGACAGGACTCGCTCGTCGCGCTGTCGCTTGCCTCGGCGAGCTCGCCGGGCAGTACGAGCGGAAGCCAGCGCACGCTGGTCGACTGGAGCCGGGCGGCGACCAGCTGCCACGCCGCGCGCACGGCATCCCGTTCCCACCGCCGGGTCTTGGACGAATCGGCGAGTGGGGCAACGTGTGCGTTCGTGACGAGAAGGTTGAAGGCGCCGACATCCAACAGTCTGGTCAGGGAGTCGAGCGCGGCGAGCCGGGCCCCACCCGCTGTCGCTGGCGCGAGCGCCGGGAAGTTCCCTTCAAGGGCGCGCACACCATGGCGCGTGATCCAGCCCGGGATGGTGGTGACGCCGTGGGTCGGCGTCGACGGGCCGACCCGTTCGAGACGTTCGACGGCCGCGCCGGGTGGGGCGGCGGCGCGCGGTGCCCGTGCCACCACGGGAAGTGGGCCACCTTCGAGCTGCAGTCGCGCGCGTGGGCCGGCGCTGGGGATGCGCGCCCATTCCGCGGGGCGGCGTGTCCACCGGGCCAGGGAGACGAGGAACGTGCGCGTGCCGGCGACGCCGGCGGAGTCGGGCTGCCCCGCCGCCCCAAGGGCCGAACGTGACAGGACGAGGACGAGCCCATTCGCCACGCGACTCGCAGCCACGACGGGGGCGTGCGCGCGGGTCGCGGGCCGGAGTCCGGGTAGTCGCTCCACGGCCCGCGCTTTGGTGTAGGCCAGCGTCGCGGCCGGATCCTCGACGAGCAGGACATCGTTCACGCCTGCGGGGAAGGCGCCGAAGCCGGTTCCGCGCAGCCCGGTGTTGAGCACCGGCTGAACGAGCGGCCGAGCGGCCGGGCGAGCGGCGTCCCGCAGCGCGAAGTCTCCGATCGTGATGCCGGCACCGCTCCAGGCGAGCCAGTGATTCATCAGCCAGCGGTCGAACGCACCCTCGCCTTCGGGAGGATAGCCGAGCACGATCACGCCGCCTCGCAGCGTCCACTCCGTCATCAGGGCAAGGTCCCCGACATCCAGGGCGTCGGATCCGGGTGCCGGACGCCGACCGCCGAGGATCATCAGCGTGCGGTAGTGATCGAGATCCGCGCGGGTGAGGTGGGGATAGTAGCGGCGGTAGTCGACGCGATACCCGGCGTCGCGCCAGGGCCTGGCCGTCGCCTCGAGCTCCGTGGCTTGCGTGAGCGCTTCGTCGAGGAGCAGCAGCCGGCGAGCTTGCGGTTGACAGGCCGCAAGGCCGACGGCGAGACAAGAGACGACGGACGCGAGCGGCCGCCTCACAGCCGGAGATCGCTCTCCGTACCCGCTTGCGGATCGCCCACCACCTGGGCCGCGGCCGCAACGGCGGCGCCCCGCTCAGCGGTCAATTGACCGACTGTTTCCATAGCGCCATGGGCCAAAGCGGCGGCCTCCAGTGCTTGGACGTCGGCGGTCGCGCCTAGCGGTCGCCGGCGGCGGGGCGTGCGCAGCGAAACCCGGTGAGCCACAGCGACCGGCGGTCGTCGGGATAGGCGAAGCGCGTGCTCGTGGTCGCGCTGCCAGGCGGCGTGTTGAACGCTCCTCCCTTGATCACGTGTCGGGGCGCGCCGCGGGGAGTCACCACTTCGGCGGCGACCCATTCCCATGCATTGCCGATCATGTCCACGGCGCCCACGAACGATCGGCCCAGCGGGAACCCTCCCACCGGCTTCAACGTGTCCGCCACGGCGCCCGCGTTGGCGCGACCGCGATCCCAGCTGTCGCCCCACGGATAGCGCCAGCCCTGGGAGCCCCGGGCCGCCGCTTCCCACTGGTCCTCGGTGGGCAGCGCGGTGGCGCGCCAGCCGCAGAATCGTTGCGCCTCAATCCAGAGGATCCCGGTCGCCGGCCAATCCGATGGGGGTGTGCCATGCCATGGTGCGGCGCCGTGGGTGGAGTCCAGGAACTGTCGATACGCGGCGACCGTCACCTCGGTGGAGTCGATGTAGAAGGAATCGAGCACCACCGATCGGGAGGGCCGGTCCGCCACGCCACCCACCGGATAGCTGCCTGAGGGAACGAGCACCATACCGGCCGGGTGGGCCGCGGGCTTGGTCCGCGACCAGAATACCCGGGCGAGCACCCCCGCCGTCACGACCAGCGTGACGGCGGCGGCGCCGATCACGAGTAGCGGGCGGCGCCCCACGCGCGTCGCCGGTCGCTCGGTGGTGGGACGCGCCAGCGTATCGACAAAGGCCTTCGCCGACGCGGGGCGATCCGCCGGAACCTTGGCGAGCCCGCGCAGCAACGCGTCCTGGATGTGAGGTGCGATGTTCGGCCGGACGGTGCGGATCGGCCGTGGAGCGTCGACGATGATCCGCGCCACGATCGCCTGGGCGCTGGGCCCCGTGAACGGCGGCTCGCCGGCGAGCATCTCGTACAACACCGCCGCGAGCGCGTACACGTCGCTGCGGGCGTCGATGCGTTTCTCCCCGCTCGCCTGCTCCGGGCTCATGTACGCCGCAGTCCCGACCGTGACGCCCGTGCCGGTGAGGGTCAGGCCCTCCTGCGCCTCCAGGAAGCTTTTGGCGATGCCGAAATCGGTGACGAGGGCATGCCCACCCGAGAGCAGGATGTTGGCAGGCTTGATGTCGCGATGGACGATGCCGCGCTCGTGCGCGTATTGCAGCGCGTCACCGACCTCCGCCGTGATGCGGACGGCCTCCTCGAGTGACAGGGGGCCCTCGCGTTCCAGTCGCTGAGCGAGCGACTCACCCTCGACGTACTCCATCACGTAGTACAGAAAGCCATCCACTTCGTCGGCCTCGAACAAGGGCACGATGTGCGGATGCGACAACCTGGCGGCGAGCTGCACTTCCCGGTGGAATCGCTCGGGACCCAGGTAGGCGCGCGTCGACGGGGGCAGCACCTTGATCGCGACCTCGCGTCCCAGCTTCACATCGGAGCCGAGATAGACGGCGCCCATCCCGCCCTGCCCCAGCTCCCGCACCAGGGTGTAGCGCCCCGCCACCGCCACGGAGAACTGGTCGAACAGCGGATCGCTCATCCGGCCGTCAGACTGTAGGGAAGCAGCGACTGGCGCATTTCGTCAGCGGTCTGCCAGCGGTCTCCCGGGTGCTTGCGCAGCGCGCGGGCAACCACCTCAGACAGCGGCACCGGCACGTCGGGGCACAGATCGTGGAGATTGGGCGGCTCGTGATGTTGCTGCATGTCGATCACCGCGGCCGCGCTGGGGCCCGAGAACGGCGGCCGGCCGGCGATGATTTCGAACAGCACGATGCCGAGGGAATAGAGATCGGTCCGACCGTCCACCTCATCGGCACCCGCGGCCTGTTCGGGGCTCATGTATTCCTCGGTACCAACCACGAACCCGCTCCGCGTCACGCGATCCTCACCCGATTGGGCGATGGCCCGTGCGATGCCAAAGTCGACCAGGACGGCGCCTTCGGGAGAAAGCACGATGTTGTCCGGCTTGATGTCGCGATGCGCGAGCCCCTGGGCGTGCGCGTGGGCCAGGGCTTCCAGAATCTCGCAGGCGATCCGGACGGCGTATTCCACTCCCAACCGCAGCTCGCGCCGCAGCGCGCCGCGCAGCGATTCGCCCGCCACGTAGGGCATGACGAACCAGAGCAGGTAATCCGCCTCGCCGCTGTCCAGGAGTGGAGCGATGTGCGGATTGTGCAGTTTCCCGGCGTAGCGGATCTCGCGCAGGAAGCGGTCGGCGGCGACCGACACGGCCAGCTCCGGGTGCAGCACCTTGATGGCGACCCGGTTTCCGGCCTTGTCGAACGCCCCGAAAATGGATGCATTCCCGCCCCGCCCCACCGCGGTGATGACCTCGTAGCGGTCCCCCAGGGCTTTGCGCACCCGTTCGATGAGGTCCCGACGCGCCATCGATCCTCTTTTCTGGTAGGCATTTAAGATGCCGTTGCCGGTCGCACGGCGGAAGGTAGCTCGGCGAAATGCCAGGGACCGCGACTCGCCTCGAAGCGGTGCGCGGGGACATCACGCGCCAGGTCGTGGATGCCATCGTCAACGCGGCAAATACGACCCTGTTGGGCGGTGGCGGCGTGGATGGGGCGATCCATCGGGCGGCCGGCGCGGAGCTGCTGGCGGTAGTGTCGCACCCTGGGAAGCTGCCCGACCGGTGAAGCCCGCATCACCAAAGGGTATCGGCTGCCGGCGAAATCCGTGATCCACACCGTGGGCCCGGTGTGGAGCGGCGGGAACCGGGGCGAGCCGGAGCGGTTGCGCAACTGCTACGTGAACTCGTTGCGACTCGCGGCCGAGCATGGGGTGACCTCGATCGCGTTTCCGGCGATTAGCACGGGAGTGTACGGTTATCCGATTGAGCGAGCGGCCACGGTCGCCGTGCGGGAAACGGTGGCGCAGCCGACGAGCGTTGAGCTGGTGCGGTTCGTGTGTTTCAGCGAGCGGGACTGGCGCGTGTATCGGGAGTTACTGGGACACCAGCGAGACGAGTGACGACTCGTGCGTCCAGCTGACCGACGGCTCGTCGAAATCGCGCGACTCCGGAGCATTTCCTCGCAGGGCAGGTCACCCGGGTTGCGTGGCATGGGCCGGTTGATCGCGGATTGAGTTAGCCTCGTCCGCCCTTGACCACGCATTGACGCCGTCGACCTAGCGTGGCGATGTGGTCACCGTGTGCACGCTGCTGCCGCCGGCCGAACGCCCGCGTTTCGACGCGGTGGGGGACGGGTGCTTCGTCTCGGTGCACGCTGAGTCGTGTCGCGAAGTGCTGACGGCGGCCCGACGGCGCCGGGTGGACGCCGTCGTGTTGTCGGTGCATCGCTGCGATGGGGAGGAGCTGCCGGTCGTCGCCCGCCTGGTGCGGGAATTCCCGGCGATCCCCGCTGTCGCCATGCTGTCGCGTCACGATCGCCACGCGACGGAAACGCTGCTCCGTCTGGGCGCGAGCGGCGTCCGCGCCGCCGTCGACTGCACCGAGCCCGGCGGATGGCGTCGCCTGCGGGAACTGGTGGGACACCCGGCCTCGCCGGTGGCCGCCGGCATTCTGCAGCGTCTCATCCCCGCCTTGGGGGACGAGGTGCCCGAGGACGCCCGTTTCTTTTTCGAGGCGATGACGCGGTTGGCTCCGGCGATCCGTACGGTTCGCGGCCTGGCGCGTCATTTGCGGCTGCCGGCCAGCACGCTGATGTCCCGCTTCCTGCGGGCGCAGCTCCCCTCCCCCAAGACCTATCTCGCGGCCATGCGGCTCATCCATGCCGCCTATCTGTTTCGCAATCCCGGGTTGTCGGTCGCCGACGTAGCCTACCGGCTCGACTTCTCGTCGCCGCAGAGCTTCAGCCGGCATCTCAAGGCGATGCTCGGCGTCACCGCCGGCGAGTACCGCCGTCGGTTCCCCTTCAATGTCGCGCTGGCTCGCTACGTCGACTTGCTCGTCACCCCGTACCGGGAGACGTTCCGCGCGTTTCGCCCACTCAACGCTGGTGGGGACCAAGGATCGGACGCCGTGACCGTCTTCCGGGCGGGGTGAAGGGTCAGGCACTCGGCACCGGTTGTGGCCGCGAGACGCGATGCTCAGCCGTCACGGCTCGATGCTCGGCGGTCGCCTGCTCGCGCCGCAGCACGGAGAATCGCGCGATGCTGGCGCGCAGCCGCTCGGCGAGCTGGGCGAGCTGTTGCGACGTGGCACTGAGGTCGCTCATCGAGCCGATTTGCGACCGGGTGGACGAGGCGGCTCGGTCGGCGCTCTCCGACGAGCTGCTCGAGATCGCCGCGACCTGCTGCAACGCGTGCGCCAGGTCCGCGAGCCGGCTCGCCTGGCTGCGGGACACGTCGGCGGTCGCATTGACGAGATCCCCAATCAGCTGTACGCCCTGATGCAGCTCCAGCAGGGCCCCGTCGGCTTCCGCAGCCACGGCGCCGATATCGCGCACCTGGGCCTCCCCGGTCTGCATCGCCCGGGCGGCGGCGTCGATCCCCACCCGGAGCTCTGTCACGAGCTCGGCCACCTCCCGCGCCGAGCGGGCCGCTTCAGCCGCGAGGGCGCGCACTTCGTCTGCTACCACGGCGAACCCTTCGCCACGTTCCTCCGCTCGGGCTGCCTCGATCGCCGCATTGAGTGCGAGGAGGTGTGTCTGCCGCGCGATACGGGCGATCGCCTGGGCGAACCCGCCGATGCGGTCGGACATCGCCGACAGCCCCGCCACGGTCGTTGCCGTCGCCCGGACTTCCTCTCCCACCGTCCGCAAGGTCTGGTTGGCCCGCGCCACCCGTTCGCGCCCGCGCTCGGCGGCGGAAACGAGGCGCCGGGCGTCCACTTGCATCAGCTCGGCACGAGTCCGAAGGGCGCCTGCCTGATCGGACGCCTTGGCGCTTTCCCCGCGGGCCGACTCCGCCAACTCCCGCTGCCGACCCAATCCCTCGGCTAACTCCTGCGCCGTATGGGTCACCATCTCCGAGGTGGAGTGCAGCTGCTCGACGGACGCCGCGAGCTGCTCGGCGAACGCCGCCACCTCGTCGGCCTCACGTTGCACCGAGGAGATGGTCGCGCCGATTTGTTCCAGCATGCGATTGAAGCTCTGCTCGAGGAAACCCAGCTCGTCCGACTCGGCGGCGGGCGCCCGGACCCCGAGGTACCCCTGCTCCGCCTCGCCCATCACGCTGCGAGCGTGCCGGATGCGTTCGATCAACGTCGCCGGAATGCGCTTCAACCCGACGGCTGTCAGAATGAACGCCACGGTTTCGATGAAGGCCCCGGTGTCGAGGCCGGACGCGCCCGGATACAGCAGCCCGTGGACGTGGCTCGCCGCCAGATACGCGAGGGAGGCCATGAGCACCAGGAAATCACCCACGCCGCGCGCTTGATCGAACGCGTAGGGGAGCACGGCGATGAAGAACGCCACGATCAGGCCGCCGTGACCGAACCACAGCACCAGCACGGCGACGTACAGCACGTCGATCAGCGCGAGGGCGTAGATCAGCCACCACCGATACCACCCGCGCTCGTGAATCAACCTGACGAGTACGTTGAGTGCGGCGAAGCCACCGGACGTGAGGACGATGGTGCCGGGCGGCGTCGGCACCGTGCCGCCGAACGCGCCGATCATGCCCAGCAGCGCGCCGACGGTGATCAGCACCCACCGGCGTCGATGGCTGCGAGCGAACGTCTCCAGATCCTTGAGGCGCTGCTCGACGCCGGTGGCGTCGTCAGACCAACCGCGCAGGCGCGCGGCAATCGATGCCCGTGCCGGGGCGGCTCCGCTCGGCGTTTGGGGAAGCGGTTCGAAGCCGGTCACGTCCGGAATGCTACTCCGAAACCAGTCGATCTTCCATCATTAACCAGTCGATCTTCCATCATTGGGCGGCGGAGAGCAGGCCTTCGAGATGTGTGACTGGACACTACACACCGAGCTCCGACACGGCCACCAAGGCGGCGATCGGAACTCCGGCCGCTTCGATCTGTGCCTGCCCACCCTCCTCTCGATCGACCACCGCCAGGACGCCGAGCACCTTCGCGCCGACCTCGCGGACCGCGTCGATCGCTTCGCAGGCAGAACGACCGGTGGTGATTACATCCTCGATGATCACCACGGCATCACCTGCGTCGAGGCACCCTTCGATCCGCCGTCCCGCGCCGTGCGTCTTGGCCTGTTTGCGGACCGTGAACGCATCGATTCGCTGCCCGGCGAGGCGTGCGGCATGGGCCACGGCGTAGGCAACGGGGTCCGCGCCGAGGGTGAGTCCACCAACGGCGCGCGGGACCCAACCACGTGCTTGAAGGGTAGAGAGCCCGAGCGTGCCGATGAGGACTAAACCCTCGCCCGCCATGGTTGTGCGCCGAGCGTCTATGTAGTACTTGGACTCCCGTCCTGAGGCCAGAACGAAGTCGCCATGAATCAGGGAGCGCTCGCGCAGCAGGGCGAGTAGCCGGTACTTGTTGTCGGACTCTGATGTGTTAGTAGTATTAATCACTACTACTATTCTCGTTTCCCACCTATGAACTTGCGGAAGGTCCCGAGCAGGCCGGACGACGAGGAGGCTTGGGCGCTCTCGGCCGCGCCGGCCAAGAACTCCTCGGCAAACCCTACGACGGTGGCCTGGCGTTGGGCCGGGTTGCGACTCAGACCGCGCATGACGGCCGTCTCCAGGGCGGCAGGGAAGCGGCGCTCGGGGAGCACTTCGCTCAGCCGGACCGGCGACTCTTTCAGCAGCTGCTGAAACAACTCCCGCGGGTTTCGCCCGCTGAACGGATGGTGGCCGGTGAGCATGTAGTAGGCGATCGTCGCCAGGCTGTAGATGTCGGCGCGCGCGTCGACCAACTCCCCGGAAAGGGCTTCAGGCGCGACGTATTGCAGCGTGCCGACGAAGAACCCTGTGCGCGTGAGTCGCTCCTCGGGCGGCAACTCGGCGTCACGCGCGATGCCGAAATCGAGCAGCTTCGTAACATGGGTTGCGTGGTCGTAAATGATGTTCTCTGGCTTCAGATCGCGATGCACGATGCCGACCTGGTGGGCGGCGGCGAGGCCTGCGGCCAGCTGTGTGATGATTTCGGTCGAGAGTGCCGGAGCGACGGGGCTGCTTTGGTGTAGGAAGTCCGCGAGCGATTGCCCGCCGGCCCATTCGAGCGCCAGATAGTAGAGGCCGTCCGCCTCGCCGTAGTCGTAGGTGCGGACCACACCGGGATGACGGACGCGCGCGCCGTAGCTCGCTTCGCGCAGGAACCGCTTGACCGCCGTGGGGTCGCCCCGGAGTCGCGGTCGCAATACCTTGAACGCGCAGGAGCCGTGTTCGGGATGCTCGGCGCGGTACACTTCCGCCGTGCCTCCCTCACCCACGCGCTCGAGGAGGCGATAGCCGGCAATGGACCGACCGGCGAGATTCTCATTGGCCATGGGATCGGGCGAAACTAACGTCCGGATTTGAGGTTAGGCAAGTGATGCGAGGCGCGGCAATCGGCTTGGCGATGGCGAGCTCACTCGCGACCTGCGGTCCGCGGCAACCCGCGGGAGCGCCGGATCGACCACGGCCGGGCGTGGAGGTGGCCAAGCTCTTCGACGCCGCGACCATCTACGACCGCATGGGCCTCTTCGTCACCGGCGCACCCCTGCCGATGGTCGCCTCGATTCATTATCTCGCCGGCCGCTCTGCCGATTCGACGCTCGCCGTGTTCGCCCTCTCGCTCGCGAATCAGGCGCTTACCTTCCGGCGACAGGGTAACGAGTTCCTCGCCGAGTACCACGTCGAAGTCGTGTTCCGTGCGGACTCCGGCGCTCCCGTGCAATTGGTGAGCGACCAGTCGGTTCGCGTGCGCCGCTTCCAGGAAACGCTGCGCGCCGACGAGAGCGTCTTGTTCCAGGGATTCCTGACGCTCTCTCCCGGCCCGTACACGGTGAGCGTGGCGATTCGCGACCGCAACCGTCCTGGGCTCGCGCGTCGTGAGCGCGCTGACACCGTGCCACGCTTCGCGCCCGGATCGCTGGCAAGTCCGATTCCGATCTACGAGGCGTCGGCTCGCGATGGGACGGCGGAACGGCCGAACCTGCTGGTAAACCCCCGGGCGACCCTGCCCTACGGCGCGGACACGTTGCGGTTCTATGTGGAGGGGTACGGACTGCCCCCCGGCACGCGGCTTGCGGCTGAAGCCGTCGATCGGAACGACAACGTGCTGTGGCGCGATACGGTGACGCTCCGGGACAGCGCCGGTGTGGCGCAAGGGATCGTGCGCCTAGCCGCCACACAACTGCCGGTCGGGGAGGAAGAGCTCCGGATGGAAACGCTCGGAGGTGACACCCGGGTCCGGACCCCGTTTTTAGTGACGTTTTCCAGCCAATGGGTCATCACGAGCTACGCCGAGATGCTGAGCTTGCTACGCTACTTCGACCGCCAGGATCTGGTGAGGAAGTTGCGCTCCGCGCCGCCCGAGCAGCGAGCCCAGGCGTGGCGCGAGTTTTGGACGGGGACAGATCCAGTGCCGCTCACGCCGGAGAACGAAGCGCTGGACGAATACCTGCAACAGATCCAGATTGCCAATTCCCGCTTCCTGGAGGCCGGAGAGGCGGGATGGCTCACCGACCGCGGGATGGTGTTCATCACGTTGGGGGCGCCGGACGTAGTCGAGGATTTCTCGGGTGGCACCATGTCTCGCGGGGGCACCCAGACCATCCGGTGGACCTACAACACGGTACGTGTGGTGTTGCTGTTCCAGGATCTGGCCGGGTTCGGCCGGTTCCGGCTCACACCGAACTCGCGAGCGGAGTACCAGCAGGCTCTCGCCCGCGTGCACCGGCCGTAGTGATTCGCGGCACCGCCCTCGCGCTGTTGGGCGCGTGGTGGCCACTGGTCGCCTCGGCCCAAACCGCGGCGAGCGCGACGCAACGGGCTGAATCGCTGTGGCTGGCGGGCCGGCCCTGGCATGCCGCCGAGACGCTGCTCGACGCCGCGGCGCGTGCGCCGCGCCAGGATCCCCATTTCATCGTGCAGGGTGCGCGTGCCGAGCTCCAGGCTCGGCGCTACGCGCGCGCGCGCAGCCTCTTGGTGGGCCAGCCGTGGCTGGGCGATTACGCTGGCGGCGATGCGCTGGCGGTGCTGGGTGAAGCCGAGTCGCAGCTCGGGATGCCGGCGCGAGCGGCGGAGCTGTTCGCGGCAGCGCGGAAGCGGACGCACGGAGCCCGCGCGGGCCTGTTGGCGATTCGTGCGGCCCTGGCGTTCGAAGCGGCCGGCCAATTGGACAGCGCGGCCTTCTATTATGCCGCCGCCCGCACGGGCGGGCTCGCGGCAATCGAACCGTGGCTGAGGCTCCGTGAAGCCCGCGTCCGTCGCGATACGGCGGTCGCTCTCCGGCTCCTTACCGGATTGCCGCCCGTGGTCGCCCGGGAAGCAACCGCCGCCCGCGCGGCGGCGCTCCTGGCCGCGGCGGACTCTCACGCGGCGCGGCGGGCGTTTCAGGAAGCCGGCAAATCGCTGCTCAGCGCGCAGCTCGCGCTTATGCTCGGCGACTCGACGGCCGCACGCGCCGAGCTGTATGGCCTGTTCGCTCGCGCACCTGAGTCCGACGATGCCGCTGGCGGTGTTACGCTCGCGCACGGCCCGCTGCCGGCGCGGGCGCCGGGTGAGCGCGTTGCATTGGCCCGGACGCTGCGCGCGCACGGAGCGGTTGCGGAGGCGGCGGAGCAAGCGGCCCGAGCGGTCGCGGCGGGAGACACGAGTGGCGCCACGCGCATGCTCGTCGGCGAGCTGAGCATGACCCTGGGACGCTACCGCGACGCTGAAGCGGCCTATCGGGCCGCTGCGCGCGATACGGCGTGGACGCCTCTCGCGCTGTACCGGCGCGCGCGCGTGCTCCTGCGGCTCGCCGATCCCGGGGCTTCGGAGGCACTGGCCGGATTCGCGGAGACTCATCCAGCCGACACCGCGGCTCCCACAGCCCTCTATCTGCTCGGCGACCACCTGGCCGATCGCGGCGACGTGGCGCGGGCGGAGCGGTGGCTGGCCGAGCTCACGCGCCGCTATCCGGTCGACGCCCGGTCCTCGTTGGCTCGGTTCCGGCTCGCCGCGGCCGCTCGCCGCCGCGGGGCGAACGACAGCGCAGGGCGGTTGTACGCGGTGGAAATCGCGGTGGGCGGGGCGCAACGCGCCGCGGCGCGTTACTGGCTCGCCCGCCTGACGCGCGAGCGCGGCGACACTGCCGAGGCCGACTCCATGTGGCGGGCGCTGGTGCGTGAGGATTCGATCGGGTACTACGGGGTTCACGCCCGCCGCATCGCCGGGTTCCCACCGCTCCGGATCGCGCCGGACAGCGCCCGGCCGACGGCGACCGCCGATTCCGGCCTGGCCCGCCTCGACACGCTGCTGCTTGCCGGACTGGACACGGAAGCGGGGCTCGAAGTGCGTGCCCTGCTCGCCCGTGCGCCGCAGTCCATCGACGATCTGCTTGCCTGGAGTGCGGGGCTCTCCACGCGCGGCTGGGGTTCGGCCGCCGTGCGTCTTGCGTGGAACGCCGCGCCCCGTGCGCCGAACGACGCGCGCGTGTTGCGGGCCATCTTCCCGTGGCCGCGCCGCGCGGCGCTCGAAGCCGAGGCGCGGGAGTTCGACGTCGACCCGGCGCTGTTCGCCGCCATCGTGCGCCAGGAAAGCACGTTCGATTCCGAAGCGCTGTCGCGCGCGGGCGCGCGTGGGCTCACCCAGTTGATGCCCGGCACGGCGGCGCAAGCCGCGCGAGGCCTGGACGTGACGCTTGCCCCGGAATGGCTCACGGTCCCCGATCTCAACCTCCACCTTGGGGCTTCTCATCTGGCGGCGCTGCTGCGGCGTTTCCGCGGACGCGTTGAGGTGGCTCTCGCTGCTTACAACGCAGGCGCGGCTCCCGTCGTCCGGTGGCTGGCCCGGCCCGGCGCCGAGGATGCGGACCAATTCATCGAACAGATTCCGTTTCAGGAGACCCGCGGTTACGTACGGTCGGTGTTGCGGAACCGCGAGCTGTATCGCGCGCTGTATCAGTCCGAGCGCTGACTCGGACCTCGCTTGACAAGCCTTTCCACCCGCTGCCTTGTCATAGCCGCTTTCATCACCCGAAGGGCTACGGGTTCATCGAGCACGACGGTGGTGAGGACGTGTTCGTCCGCTTCTCGGCGATTCAGATGGACGGGTTCAAGACGCTCGCCGAGGGGCAGGCCGTGGAATTCGAAGTGAAGAACGGCGACAAGGGACTGCACGCTTCGAACGTGATGCGCGTCTAGCCGCCGGCTCGCATCGCCGACCGTCGCCCCGCCGGAACCGCTCCGGCGGGGTTGTCGCTTTCTTGGGGTTATCTTACCGCCCCATGCCGGGCCCCCCGCCGGATCGTTTGTTTCTTATCGACGGCTACGCGTTGATCTATCGTGCCTTCTTTGCGATGATCGCGCGCCCCCTCACCACCCAGCGCGGCGAGAACACCTCCGCCGCCTGGGGTGTCACCAACTTCCTGTTGCGCCTGCGCCAGCGGCACCACCCCGACTACCTGGGCTGGGTGCACGATGTCGGCGAGTCGTTCCGGCACCGCGAGTACCCGGCCTACAAGGCCACCCGGGAGAAGCTGAGCGAGGAGCTGCAGCAGGACTTCAACCGCTCGGTCGAGCGGATCGTTGAGCTGCTGGCCGCGTTTCGCGTGCCGGTGTTTGGCCTGGAAGGATTCGAAGCCGACGACGTGATCGGCACGCTCGCCGTCGCGGCGGCGAGCCAGGGTCTGCAGTCCGTGATCGTCTCCGGCGACAAGGACTTCTATCAGCTCATCGGACCGGGGGTCGCCCTGCTAAACCCCGGCCGCGGCGGCCCCGCCGCGGTCGAGGAAACGTGGGTGGACGAGCGGAACGCCGCTGAACGGTTCGGGATCGCGCCCGCACAGGTGGTGGACTACCTCGCGCTCGTGGGCGACAGCTCGGACAACGTGCCCGGCGTCAAGGGGGTGGGCGAGAAAACGGCCGTCGAGCTGCTGCGCACCTACGGCACGCTCGACGCCATTCTGGCGCACGCCGCGGAGCTGCCGGGGAAGCGGGCGCGCGAGGCGCTGCTGGCTCACACCGACGACGCGCTCCTGTCGCGCCGGCTGGTCACGATCCGGCGTGACGCGCCGGTCCGCCTGGAGTTGGACGCGCTGCGTGTGTCCGCCGCGGACACGGCCGAGTTGGAGCGGTTGTTCGTCGAGCTCGAATTCCGCTCGCTGATTCCAAGGCTCGCGGATCTGGGTCCCCACCCGGGGCCGCCCGCGCCGCGGGCGGCCGAGCCGCCGCCGGCGACGGAACGGCCGGCCCAAATCGTGGACGATCCCGCTCAACTCGCCGCCGTCATCGCGGAATGTCGTGCCGCCCCGCTCGTTGCCCTCGACACGGAGACGTCCTCACTCGATCCGCGGCGGGCCGAGCTCATCGGACTGTCGCTGGCGGTGACCCCCGATCGCTCCTGGTACCTGCCGTTCGCCCATGTCGCGCCCGAGGGACCGCTCGCCGGTGGGGTGGCGCCGCGCAATCTACCGGCACTGGCAAGCGAGGCCCTGGAGCTACTGCGGCGACTCCTCGCCGACCCGGCCGTGCCCAAGGCCGGGCATCATGTGAAGTACGACTGGCTGGTGTTGCGTCGCGCGGGCGTCGAGCTGGCGGGCGTGACGTACGACTCCATGCTTGCGGCGTTCGTGCTCGATCCGGGTCGTCGCTCGTTCGCGCTGGACGAGGTGGCGCGCGACCGGCTGGGAAGGCGGGTGCGCACGTACGGTGAGTTGGTGGGGCGGGGTCGCGCCCAGCGCGCCTTCGCGGAGGTGCCGCTGGCCGACGCGGCGCGGTACTGCTGCGACGACAGCGAGACGGTGCTCCAGCTGCACGAGGCGCTGGCGGGCGAGCTCGCCGGCCATCGCTTGCAACCGCTGCTCGATGACGTCGAAATGCCGTTGGTGCCGGTGCTGGCGGACATGGAGTGGGCCGGCGTGCTGGTGGACCGCGAGCGGCTCGCCGCGTTGTCGCGGGAATTCACGGTGGCGCTCGTGGCGATCGAGCGCCGGCTCTACGCGGCGGCGGGGACGGAGTTCAACCTGAACTCCACGCCCCAGCTGCGCTCGGTGCTGTTCGGGAAATTGCAGCTCCCCATGCTTAAGAAGACCAAGACGGGCCCCTCGACGGACGTCGACGTACTTGAGCAGCTCGCCGCGAAGGGTCACGAAGTGCCGCAGCTCTTGATGGAGTACCGGGAGCTCTCGAAGCTCAAGTCCACCTACGTCGATGCGTTGCCGGCCTACATCAACCCCGAGACCGGCCGCATCCACACCAGCTTCAACCAAGTGGGGGCGGCCACGGGGCGGCTGTCTTCCGCCGACCCGAATTTGCAGAACATCCCGGTCCGCACGGAGCGCGGTGAGTCGATCCGGCGGGCCTTCATTGCGGCGCCGGGATTCCAACTCCTGATTGCGGACTACTCGCAGATCGAGCTGCGTCTGTTGGCTCACTTTTCAGGCGACCCGGCGTTCGTCGAAGCGTTCGAGCGGGGCGGCGATATTCATCGCCAGACCGCGGCGGTCATCTTCGGCGTGGCGCAAGACCAGGTCACCGCGGAAATGCGCGGGCGGGCCAAGACGATCAACTTCGCGACGATCTACGGCCAGGGCGCGTCCGCCCTGGCGCGCCAGCTCGGCATCCCGGTGGACGAGGGGAAAGCTTTCATCCGGCAGTATTTCGAGCGCTTTGCCGGCGTGCGTGCGTGGCTGGACCGCACGGTCGCCGAGGCGCGCGAGAAGGGCTACGTGGAAACGTTGTTCGGCCGGCGCCGCTACATCACCGAATTGAAGGACCGGAACTTTGCCGTGCGCGCGTTCGGCGAGCGAACCGCCACCAATTCTCCGCTGCAGGGCTCGGCCGCCGATTTGATCAAGGTCGCGATGGTTCATTTGCACACCGCGTTGCGGGAGGAGCGGCTCGCCACCCGGCTCCTGCTGCAGGTGCATGACGAACTGGTGCTGGAAGTCCCTGAGCGGGAGTCCGCCCACGCCATGGAACTCGTAAAACGCCACATGGAAAGCGCCGCCACGCTGCGGGTGCCGCTGGTCGTAAGTGTCGGTGTGGGAAGGAATTGGGTAGATGCCAAGGGTTGAGCACAGGTCTTGCACAAACCCCCTGCGCGCATCACTGTATACGCGAACGCCGGCTGCGAGGTCGGCGCGCTTTGGTGCCCTGGAGGCCGGAACGTGAAGTCAAACCGTGGTTTCACGCTGATCGAGCTGCTGATCGTGGTGGTGATCGTCGGGATCCTCGCGTCCATCGCGGTCCCGAAGTTCGCCAACACGAAAGAGAAGGCGTTCCTCGCGTCGATGAAATCCGATCTGCGCAACCTCGCCACGGCCCAAGAGGCGTTCCTGTTCGACAGCCTCACCTACACGACCACCCAGGCGCTGCTCAACTACGCCCCCAGCGCCGGGGTGACGATCACGGTCAATACGGCGAGTGGTGGCGGCTGGTCTGCGACGGCGTCCCACAACGTCACGACCAAGCTGTGCTACATGTTCTATGGGAGTGCTGCTCCGCTCGGCTCGGCGACGCAGGAGGGCAAGGTCAGCTGCAATTAGGCCGGCCCTGGCAGGAATTCACGCGCCGCCGCGAGGGGATGAGTTTCGCCCTCGACGGCGGCGTTTGGCTTCACCGCTGGCGGGTGCGTGGCGAGCCGATGGCCCATCTGGTGAGCGCCGATCAGGCGCGCCTGCTGGCGCTGGGTCGCGCGCTTGGGTTCTCCGCCGACTGGCTGCAGTACAAGCCCTTGAAGGACCCACGCACGGGGCGGCGGGTCCCGGCCTGGCATTGGGATGTGTTGGGCAGCGGCCTGAGGTTGCTGGACCCGTAAGGGTCAGCTATTCCGATTTCGGCGCCCGGACGCCAGGCCACCAGTTCCATCGGCCCGCGATGTGCATGATCGCCGGGACGAGCACCATACGAATCAGCGTCGCATCGAGCAGGACAGCCACCGCCAGACCAAACCCCATGAATTGCACCGCGAGCACGCGGGCAAACGCGAACGCCCCGAACACGAGAATCATGATCGCGGCCGCGAACGAGATGGTCGACGCCGTCATCGACAGTCCCTCCATGGTAGCGTGGTCGTTACGACCCGTCTTGTCGAACACCTCCTTCACGCGGGTCAGCAGGAAGACTTCGTAATCCATCGACAGGCCGAACACGGTCGCGAACACTAGGACCGGCACCACGGAAAAAATCGCCTCGGTCGGGCCCTCGAGACCGAACAGCCCGCCGCCGTACCCGTGCTGGAACACGAGCACCGTCACCCCGAACGCCGCGCCCACCGACAAGCAATTCAACAGCACCGCCTTGAGCGGGACGAGCAGCGACCGGAACGCCACGAACAACATCAACGCCGTGATGCCGAGCACCAGCAGGACGATACCGGGGAACCGGTGCAGCAGCGCGTCCTGGAGATCCACACTCGAGGCCGCGAATCCGCCGACCAACACCTGGGCCCCGGCCAGTCCGCGCACGCCCTGGGACGCGAGACGGCGCGCGGAGCGCGCCAGGTCCATCATACCCGTCAGGGACACGCTGTCGGCGGCGATGACGTCGACCAGCGTGGTTCGACTGTCGTCGCTCAAATAGGCGTCGAAGAACTTCGGGTAGCGCACGCGCACCCCTGCCGGGTCGCTGTAGAACACCGCGAGCTGGAACGACGAGATCACCGGCTTCAACGAGGCCACCCCCCGCACCTGCTTGACGCGCGGATCACGTCGCAGCGAATCGGTGAGTGCCTTGAGCCCGAAGAGCGTCGGACCCTTGATCGCCGATTGCCCGGGCGGCAGCTGTACCACGATCCGGATCGGGAGCATGAGCCCGTTGGCGCCCATGCTGCGGAGCAGGGCCAGGCCCTGGCCCGATTCCGACTTGGGGGGAAACCAGTTGCGTGCCGGGAGCCCGATGCGGATCTGCGTCAAGGGCAGCATCAGCAGGCCGACGATGCCGGCCCCGACGGCGATGGCGCGCCACGGTCGGTGCCCGAGCCAGCGCGCCCATCGCTCCCAGCCCGTCGGCGCGTGGATGCGGGCCAGCGGCCGCGCCAGCCAGTGGGGGCGGTCGATATTGCGCCCCAGAAGGGTGAGGACGGCGGGGAGAAAGGTGGTGGCGAGCAGCACCGCGATGGCGACCACCAGCAGCCCGCCAATTCCCACGGATCGGGTTTCGACGAGCGGGGTCGTGATCAACGCGCCGAATCCTACGACGACGATCAACCCGGACGTCACGACCGCCGATCCGGCGGTGCGGATCGCCCGGATTCCCGCGTCTACCGGGGATAACCCGCGATTCAGTTCCTCTCGAAAGCGGGTCACGATGAGCAACGAGTAGTCGATCCCGACGCCAAGCCCGACCATCGTGGTGATGTTCAGCACGAACACCGACATGGTCCAGATATGCGCGAGGACGGTGACGAGACCCAGTGCGGTCGTGATCGCGAGCATCGCCACCATGATCGGGAGCGTGGCCGCAACCAGGGCGCCGAACGCGAGGACGAGCACGAGCAACGTCAGCGGCAGGATGCGCCGCTCTCCGTCGGCGGTGTCCTCGGCGCTGATGGTCCGCATGTCGTGATCGAGGGCGGCGGTGCCCGTGACCTTCACGTCGAAGCCGGCGGAGGCGGGGACCCGACCGAGCGCCGCCCGGATGCTGTCGCGCAGCTCGGGGACGAAGTCCTTCGTGATGTCGCCGGTCTGCTCGCGGGACAGCGCGGCGAGGAGAAACGTGGTTCGGCGGTCGGGGCTCACGAATGTCGAGTCGCTCACCGTGCGGATCGAGACCACCTGCCGGACGAACGCGTCGCGCTCCGCCGCCGCCGTCAGCGTGTCGAGCACCGCGATGAAGCGACGGTTGTTCACCCGCACCGGGCCGCGGACGACGACCGCGAGGTAATCCGCGAAGGGGTTGGGGAACGCCGCGTCGATCAGGTTGGAGGCGCGGGTCGATTCGGTGAGGTGCACCGGACCGCCGCGGACCGTGAGCACGCGCTGGACGTGCGCCGCCCGCGGCACGAGCAGCGCGGCGAGCACCACCCAGGCCGCGATCACCGCCCAACGATACCGGATGATGAGGCGGGCGGGGAGCGCGATCATTCAGCGTCCAAACACAAGCAGGTCATAATCATAGACCCCACGCGAGGGCAAAGCTAGATTGTGACCGTATGGAGCGGCACCAGCGTACGCGACTGGTCGGATGGCTCATCGCGCTGATGGTGTTGGCCGTCGGTTGGAATCTGATCATCAGGTTGAGACCGGCGCGCGCGCCGCGTGCGTCTGCGGGGGCGCCGAGTGTCGTCCCCGCCCCCGCCCCCGCGCCGTCGCGGATGCGCAGTCAGGCCGGTACCCAGGTCGCGGTGAGCGAACCCATCGGCCCCGGATATCTGGATCTCTTGGCGCGGGCCGAGATCCGGCGGCGCATCCGGGCCAGCTTCCCCTACACCTATCTGAGCACCATCGTAGCGGCGTCGCGTGACTCGATGCTGCATCGCTGGGACGACCGCGTCGGCCGACCGGTGCGGGTGTCGCTCAACCCCGACACCGGGGCCAGCTTCCAGCCGGCGTTT
This sequence comes from uncultured Gemmatimonadaceae bacterium, assembly GCA_964599725.1. GTDB lineage: Bacteria > Gemmatimonadota > Gemmatimonadetes > Gemmatimonadales > GWC2-71-9 > DASTHG01. Next base: position 97,580 of record CAZRGT010000007.1, read on the forward strand.
CTCGACGCCGTGCGCTCCGCGTTCGGTCGATGGGAACAGGTCGGGGTCCCCGCGCGGTTCGATCTACGCGCCGACTCCGCGGACGCCGAGGTCCGATTCGTGTGGCGGACCCAGTTCGACATCGACCGGACGGGACAGACGGACCTCGAGTGGGACCAGAACGGCCACCTACGAGCCGGCACCGTAACGATCGCCACCCACGATCCGCGCGGGCATCCCCTCGGTCCGGACGACGTCCGCGTGGTGGCGCTGCACGAAATCGGCCATTTGATCGGTCTCGATCATTCCCCCGACTCCACGGACGTGATGTTCGCCAAGACGGTCATGCGCGATCTGTCGGACCGGGACATCCGTACGGCGAAGCTGTTATACTCGCTCGCCCCCGGGAGTCTGCGGTAGTGCGCCCGTGAGCATGCATCGAGGCATTCTCCCCCTGCTGACGCGCGCCGGGCTTCCCGATGGGGGCAGCACGAGCCTCGCCCAACAACTCGACCGACGCGTCCGGGCGGGAGAGCTCGTCGAGCCGCTCGAGGGCGGTGCCGTGCGCTGCGTCGCGTGCGGGCATCGCTGCCTGGTCAAGCCGGGCCGGCGCGGCATCTGCAAAGTGCGCTTCAACCGGGACGGCACGCTGTTCGTTCCGGCGGGGTACGTCGCGGCGCTGCAATGCGACCCCACGGAAAAGAAGCCCTTCTTCCATTGTCTCCCCGGCAGCGACACGCTCACCTTCGGCATGCTGGGCTGCGATTTCCACTGTGGGTACTGCCAGAACTGGCTCACGTCGCAGGCGCTCCGCGACGAGGCCGCTGGGGTCTCTCCCAGCGATGTGAGCCCCGAGGATCTGGTCACGCTGGCCCGTCGCCACGGCGCCCGCCTGGTCGGGTCGTCCTACAACGAGCCGCTGATCACCGCCGAATGGGCCGTGGCCGTTTTTCGGGCGGCCCGCCCGGCCGGACTGAAGACGGCGTTCATCTCCAACGGCAACTGCACGCCCGAGGTGCTCGATTACATCCGGCCGTGGACCGACGCATACAAGATCGACCTCAAGGCAATGGAAGACCGTCGCTACCGCGAACTCGGCGGCGTGTTGCAGCACGTGCTGGACGCGGTGCGGATGGTCCATGAGCGCGGCTTCTGGCTCGAGATCGTCACCCTCGTCGTCCCGGGCTTCAACGACGACGACACGCAGCTCACGCGGGCGGCGGAATTCATCGCGTCCGTCTCCCCCGAGATCCCGTGGCACGTCACGGCGTTTCATCAGGACTACCGCATGACCGAGCCGGACAACACGTCCGCCGCGACGCTCGTGCACGCGTGCGAGGTGGGAACGCGCGCTGGCCTGAAGTTCGTCTACGCCGGCAACCTCCCCGGGCGCGTCGGGCGTTGGGAGCACACTTGGTGCCCCGATTGTGGAGAGCTGCTGATCGAGCGCCAGGGATACGTCATCCAACGCCAGCGCGTGGGCGCCGATGGTGGCTGTGCTTCCTGCGGGCGACGGATTCCGGGCATTTGGTCCTGACGTCAGTGTTCCTGCTGCAGCTAGGCGCCGCGCTGATGCCGGGCCGCGTGCCGGTGCCACGGTTCGACTCCCTGGTGCAGGCGGCCATCCGGGATGGGGCGTTTCCCGGCGCCGCGCTGGCCGTCGGCACGGCGGACTCGATCCTTTACCTCCAGGGCTACGGGCGCCTCACTTGGTCGGCGCAAAGCGCCGCCGCCAGTCCCGAGAGCACGCTCTACGATCTCGCCTCGTTGACGAAGGTGATCGCCACGACCACCGCGGCGATGCTGCTCGTGGATCGCGGTGCCGTGGCCATCGACGCACCGGTTGCGCGGTACGTGCCGGAGTTCAACGGGCCGGGCACGGCGCCAATCACCGTGCGCCAGCTCCTGACGCACACGTCCGGCCTGCGCGCCGATCTGGCCATCGACGCGATTCGCGGCGCGCCCGACGCCGCCGCGCTGTTGCAGCTGGTGTATCGAGAGCTCCCGCGCGTCCCGCCGGGGACCCGCGTCGTGTACAGCGACGTGAACGCCGTGCTGCTGGGCGAGATCGTCCGGCGCGCCAGCGGAGCGTCCCTCGACCGCTTCACCGCGCGGGAGATCACGGGGCCCCTGGCGTTGACCGAGACACGGTTTCGACCACCTCGCGATCTCCTGGACCGCACCGCACCCACTGGTGTGTGGCGCGGGCACGCCGTCGCCGGAGTCGTCAACGACCCCACCGGCGCCAAGCTCGGAGGCGTGGCTGGGAACGCCGGGTTGTTCAGCAGCGCGCGCGACGTCGCGACGTTCGCGCAATTTATGCTGCGTGACGGCCGCACCCCCGATGGCCGCATTCTGGTGCGCCCCGAAACCGTGCGCGCCTTTACGACGCGCGCGGTCTACTTCGGTGGCGCGACCGAAGGACGCGCCCTCGGCTGGCAGACGTTGCCCACCGGCGAGCGCGTGAGCAGCGCCGGTTCGCGGTTTGGCCCCCGGAGCTACGGCCACACGGGTTGGACCGGAACGTCCTTGTGGATCGATCCGGATCGTGGCGTGTTCGTGGTACTGCTGACGAACCGGGCGCTCTCGCCCAGGACCAGGCAGTCCTTTGCCCTGCTGAAGCGGCTGCGTGGTGCCCTCGCCAATGCGGTCGCCGCCGCGCTCGATGACCGTCGCTTCTAGCGTCCCGACGCTGATCTACGACGGCGAGTGCGGACTGTGCCAGCGGGCGGTGCAGCGACTCCGCGCGTGGGACCGGGAACATCGGCTCGCCTACCTCCCGTTTCAGGACGAGGAAACAGTCCGGCGTTTCGGCATCGGGTTGCCCGCGCTCGCCGCCGCGATGCATCTCGTGATGCCCGATGGACGGGTGTTCAGCGGCGCCGACGCGGTGCCCGAATTGGGCCGACTGTTGCCGGGAAAGCGCTGGTGGGCCTGGGGATTTGCCGTTCCGGGCGTGCGCCCGTTGGCCCGGCGCATCTACGGCGGGATCGCGCGACGCCGTCGCTGTGCCGTGCGGGGGTTGCCGTGGCGGGTGCCGGGCGGGTAGGTTCGCGCCCATGGAGGCAGATGTGACGACGGCGGAGCTGACTGAGGACGGGGTACGGGCCGCGCTGCGCTCCGTGAAGGACCCTGAGCTCAATCTCAACATCATGGATCTGGGGCTCGTCTACGACGTGGAGCTGGATGACGGCAACGTGCACCTGCGGATGACGCTCACTTCGCCCGGGTGCCCCGCCGGACCGGAGATCATGAACGACATCCATAAGACCCTGCGGCCGCTTCCCGGCGTCAAGGACGTGGATATCGAGATCGTGTGGGAGCCCTACTGGACGCCAGAGAAGATCGAGCCCAAGATCCGGGCGATGATGGGGTTCTAGCCGACCTGCCGTAGCGCCTGCAGCACCGCATCTCCCAGCATTTCCACCTGCCAGCGGCGTATGCCCTCGACGCCGGCGAGCGCGACGCGATCCGCCGGCTGGGCGCGGGCGATCGCCTCGAGCGTCGTCTTGCCGCACAGCACGCCCGGTTCGAGCCCGAGCGTAGCCGCCACTTGGTTACGTGCCGCCTTGAGGCGCTCGACGCGAGCATCGAGCTCGGGGTCGCGAGCCTGCCGCGGGCCCCGTTCGCGCACCGGCAAGTCCCGCTCCGGGAGCGCGAGCGCGCGGTCCACCGCGGCGATCAGCGCCTGGCCGTGTCGCCGCGCGAGGCTGGCGGGCAGGCCCCGCACCTCGCCCAATGCGGCCGGCGTTCGCGGCAGCGCGTGGCTCACGGCCAATAGGGACTCATTGCCGATGATGCGGAACAGGGCCTTGTCCTGCTGCGCGGCCACCGTTTCGCGCCAGGCGACGAGCTCGCGTAACCCCGCCAGCTGCCGGGGCGACAGGGCCCGTGCCCCCTTGATGCGCTGATACGGCTCGGCCGCGCCCGGCGATCCGTCGCCAGACCAACGCAGCGACTCGATCCGCACGCATTCCTCCTCGACCCACGCCAGCCGGCTCAGCGCCACGAGCCGCTCGCGCAGGGCGTCTCGCAGCGCCGGAAGGTGCCGCGTGTCCGCGGCGGCGTATGCGAGCATCGCGGGAGTGAGTGGCCGCTGAGACCAGTCCGCTCGCTGGTACGTCTTCGCGAGCGTGACGCCGAGGTACTTCAACGCCAGCGCCGCGAGCCCGATCGCGGGCTCGCCGGCGAGCTGCGCCGCGACGCGCGTGTCGAACAGATGCCGGGCACGAAAGCCGTAGTCGCGGTCGAGCGTGCGGAGATCGTAGTCGGCATCATGGAATACTTTCTCGACGCTTGGGTTGGCGAGCAGATCGCCCAAGGAAGTCAGATTCGGAACGGCGAGGGGGTCGATGATCACGCTCTCGCGCCGCGTCGACAGCTGGACGAGGTACACCCGGTCCACGTATCGGTGAAAGCTGGCCGCCTCGGTATCGACCGCGACGAGGGACTCGGTGGACGCGGCCGCCACGACCTCGCCCAACGCTTCCGGGGAATCGATGTAGCGGTACCCGCTCACTCTTCTCCTTTACCGAGCAGTTCAAGTCCGCTCGCGATCTCTTCCAGCGCCTTCGCGAGGGTCTTGTAGAACTCCGGGTCGGGTGGTTCGGGCGCGCCGCCGAGCGGATCGCCGGCGTACTTGCGGGCGGCGCGGGCGGCGTGACGGATGTAATCGGTGGCGACGCGCATCGGTTGGCTCTCAGGGTGTTGATGCGAACGAAGATACGGCGGGTTAGGTTGGCGCGCATGCATTTCGTCGAGAAAGTGAAGGCGGGCGATGGGCACCTGGCCGTCGCGGTGGTAGGCACGGGAGCCGCATTATTGCTCGTGCACGGGTTCCCTCTCGACCGCACCATGTGGCGCCATCAGTGGGAGGGAATCGAAGGCTGGATGTGCATCGCGCCCGATTTACGCGGCGCGGGAGAGTCGGACGTGCCGACGAGCGGCTACTCCATGACTCGATACGCGGACGACCTGGTGGCCGTGCTCGATGCCCTCGGAACGCCCCACACGGTCTGCTGTGGTCTGTCGATGGGCGGTTACATCCTGTTCGAGCTGTGGCGCCGCCACCCGGGGCGGGTCAGGGCGCTGATCCTGTGCGACACCAAGTCCGAGGCGGATACGCCGGAAGGGAAGCGCGGTCGAGACGAGCTCGCCACCATGGCCCGCGACGCGGGAGTCGGAGCCGTGGCGGAGCGCTTGCTGCCGAAGCTGGTGGGCCGGACTACCCGCGCGGAGAATCCAGCGCTCGTAGAGACCATACGGACTATGGTGCAGCGGTCACCTGTCGCCGGGATCGTGGGGGCGCTGCAGGCGATGCGCGACCGGCCCGATTCGACGCCACGCTTGGCCGAAGTCGCCGTGCCGACCCTGGTCCTGGTGGGTACGGACGACGAGCTCACGCCTCCAGCCGTGGTAAGACCGATGGCAGAGCGCATACCTGGGGCCCTGTACGCGGAGATCCCCGGCGCGGGCCACCTGGCCCCACTGGAGCGCCCGGGACCCTTTAACTCGGCGGTCGCCGAGTTTCTCTCGAAGTTGGGCTGAGCGGCGCTACTTCGCGCCGCGCTCCGCGGAGGGCTTGCCGGGCGGGCTCGCGCTCTGAAAAACGTCGCGGTTCTTGGCGATGTACGACTTGAATTGGACTGGGACGTCTTCTTCGGGGAAGATGGCCGTCACCGGGCACTCGGGCTCGCAGGCGCCGCAGTCGATGCACTCGTCGGGGTGGATGTAGAGCTGGTCCTCTCCCTCGTAGATGCAGTCCACCGGACAGACATCGACGCAGGAGCGGTCTTTGACGTTGATGCACGACTCGACGATGATGTACGGCATCGGCTGGTCTCCCAAAAGGGCCACGCGAGACGGGGAACCTAGAGACTGACCGTTTCGCGTCAAGGCGCGCTTATCGATACGCATCGGTATCTTAGAAACGCCAGAGTATCCAGAAACACGTCCATTGACCGGAAACTTCTTCCCAAGTTGGCGCGCCATGACACTCTGTCACCAAGGTAGGATACCAATGGGTATCTTGAACTGCTCCCGTTGGCGACTGTTTGGTAATTATAGATACCAATTAGTATCTTAGATACCAGTGAGTTCAATGCGACAGCGCCGCAAGGCCGAAACCCGGAGCCTGTTGCTCGAGGCCGGCTTGAAGGTGTTCGCCGATCGCGGCTTCGATCTTGCGACGTTGGACGACGTGGCCCGGGCCGCCGGGTTCACCAAAGGGGCGATCTACCGGCAGTTCCCCTCCAAGGGGGCGTTCATGCTCGGTCTATTCGAGCAGTATGCCGCTGTGGCGCGCGCTGGCGCCGGCGCCCGCCAAGCGCCGTGGTTCGTGCCGATCACACTGCAATTCGCCGCCCAGGCCTACCGGGATCCATTGCTCCGCCGCCGCTTCGCGGTGGTTTTGGCAGAAGCCCCCGACGGCCGTTCCCCGGATGGCCAGTTGCTGCAGGCGCTGGCGCGCGTCTTCCCGGCTCCAGGCGGACTGACCTGAGCGCCGGCCTGATCGCTTCGGCGCTCGTCGGACTGCGCTGAATGATCCAGGGCGTGCGCACCGTCGAGATTCTGGCCGCGGCCACTGCGTTGTTTGCGGTGACACTGCTCGTCGGCTGGGGGGTGCTCCGCGTCGTGCCGTTTCGTCGGGTACGGCGCGTCCCAAGCCCGCGACCCCCGCCGTCATGGAGACCGCTGATCGCGGAATGGGTGCCGATCACCGCCGGGCTCACCGAGGATGATTGGGCCCGGCTGCTCGACCTGATCGGCCAGTTCATTCGGGACAAACAATTCGAGGGGAGCGGCGGCCTCGAAATCACGGAAGCCATGCAGGTGATCGTCGCCGCCCAGGCCTGCCTCTTGATCCTGAACCTCGACGCCGGCTGCTACCCCCTTGTGCACGTCGTCCTGTTGTATCCCGGCAGCTTCGTGCCGAAACGGGCCGGACTCGATCACCGGCTGTACACCGGGCCGGTACCGGAGCCAGTTCCGTTGCTGGGGCAGCATGTTCGCGGCGTCGTGGTTCTGTCGTGGGAAACTGTCGCGCGTGACACGGCGCGGGGCGGGGACGGCGACAACGTCGTGTTGCACGAGTTCGCGCACGAGCTGGACATCGAGAACGGCGATGTGGACGGCATCCCATTGCTCGAAGCGCCCTCCTCGACGCGGGAGTGGGCGCGCGTGCTGCAGCGTCGCTTCGAGGAGCTCCGTCGCGCGGTCGACGCGGACGAACCGAGCGTCCTGAACCTCTATGGCGCCACGAATCGCGCCGAGTTCTTCGCCGTGGCGACGGAGGCCTTCTTTGAGAAACCAGGGGAGCTGCTCCGCCACTATCCGGACCTCTACGCGGAGCTCAGGGGGTTCTATCGGCAGGACCCAGCCGTGCGGGTCGAATCGGGGTTCTAGACCGGCCCCAGCTGTCGCAGGTACTCGCGGTCCCAGGCGGCCGGCACGCTTTCGCGCGGCGAATACGGGCCGGGCTGGTAGCGGCGCGAGGCGATCCCCAGCTGGCTGCGCTCGCAGATGTTCCAGTCCTGACGGTTGGTACGGTCCCAGAACTCTTCGGCGTCCTGGATGTTGTAGCCGGGGGCGGCAGGGGAATCCGGATGCACCATCCATTCGCAGCTCACCCGGCTTGCGGTCGGTCCGGTGGGCCACACCGTGTAGTAGACGACGTAGTCGGGGTGCAGGCTCAGCATCATGGTCGGAAACAGCGTGTAATAGAACGCCCGGCGGCGATCCTCCGGCAGGAGATCGCCGAGCAGGAGCCCACAGCTGTTTCCGCTCATCGTGGCGCTCTGGTTCGGCGCCTTGATGTCCATGTAGCCGCCCAGAAACGGTCCCTCCACCAGGTCATTGGCACCGCTGGTGTACGGCAGCTTGGTGGAGAGCTCGGGGTGAATGGTCGGGCAGTGCAGGCACTCCGAGTAGTTCTGCATGACCAGTTTCCAGTTGGCGCGCACGTCGTATTCGATGCGCCGTACCGTGACCAGGGCGGGCAAGTTGAAGCGCCGGAACCGCTCCAGCACCGAAGCGAAGCACTCCGCAAGCGGCCGTGGCTCGATGGCCAGGCACACGAACACGAACCCTTCCCACTCGGCCGTGGCGGCGGCGTGCAGCGGGTAGTCCTTCTTGTCGAACCCCGGGACCTCGTTCATGTGGGGCGCGCCGATCAACCGCCCGTCGAGCCCGTACGTCCAGGCGTGATAGGGGCACTGGATCGTCTCGGAGAGATGGCCGTGTACCGCCTCGCACAACCGGGTCCCGCGGTGTCGGCAGATGTTGAAGAACGCGCGCAGCGCCCCCTGCTGGTCGCGCAGCACGATCAGCGACTCCCCGGCGATCTCCACCAGGCGGTAGTCGCCACGCCGGGCGAAGTCGGCCGCGCGGCCGACCGAAATCCAGTGACGGGCGAAGAGCCGCTCATGTTCCAGGGCGAGGATCTCCGGCGCCGTGTAGTAGCGGCCGGGCATGGTCTGCGCCCCCTGCCGGTATGATGCGACTGTTTTCAGGAAGCCGGTCATCGACGTCGCTCCTTCACGAGCTGCCGCGCGGCGTTACGCCCCGCGGCTCCGGCGAGACCGCCACCGGGGTGCGTGCCCGCACCGCACAGGTAGAGCCCCGCGATCGGCGTCTGGTAGCGCGCCCACCCGGCCACGGGTCGCATGAAGAAAATCTGGTCGAGCGTCAACTCGCCGTGGTAGGTGTGTCCCTCCGTGAGTCCGAATCGGCTCTCGAGGTCTTTAGGGGTGACGACGCGTCGGTACAGCACGCTCTTCTTTAGGTTTGGCGCGTATTCCGCCAGCGTCGAGACCACGAGGTCCGCGAGCCGCTCCCGGGTTGGGGCGTCCCACGAGCCGCTCTTCAAATGATACGGCGCGTACTGCACCTGCACGGTCATGATGTGCTTGCCGGCGGGAGCCAGGCTCGGGTCGGCGAGCGTGGGGAACCGAGCCTCGAGATACGGATAGCGCGACACCGCGCCGTACTTGGCGTCGTCGTAGGCGCGCTCCAGGTAATCGAGGCTCGGGGCGATGGTGATCGCCCCGCGCAGCGCGCCGTCCGGCGCTCGCGCGGTGAAGCGCGGCAGTTCGCTCAGCGCGAGGTGGACGGTGGCCGTGGCGCCCCGGTACCTGATGTTGCGCACGGCGCGCAAGAATTCCGGATCGAGGTGACTCGCGTCGACCAGACCGCACAACGTGCGGCGGGGATCGGCGGAGGAGACGACCTGGGGCACCGCGAGATGCTCGCCGGTCTCGAGCGCCACCCCCAGCACCCGGCCATCACGCACCACGATCTCCCGCACCGGGGCGGTGGTGCGGATTTCCGCACCGAAGCCTTTCGCCGCCGCTACCAGGGCCTGGCCCAGGTTGCCGACCCCACCCTTCACGAGATGCGCTGCGCGGATGGCGCCGGCCGGTCGTCCCACGTGGTGGTGGAGCAGGACGAACGCCGTGCCCGCCGAGCGCGGCCCTTGCAGGATGCGGGTGATCCCGCCCGCCCCCACCGCACCCTTCAGGGCGTCGGCAGCGAACCAGTCGTCGAGCCACTCGGCAACGGACATCGGCGGGACGCGCAGGAACTCCACCATCTCACGCCGCCCCAACCCGCGCAGCCGCCGTCCCAGACCCAAGAGCGTCATCAGGTCCCCGCCGCGGGCATTCGGCACGTGGGGAGGGGTGACGGCGTACACGGCCTCGAGCACCCTCGCGAAACGGGCCAGCTGCGCCGTGAACGCCGGCCACGCGCGGGCGTCCTCCGGACTGAAGCGGCCGATCTCCTCGGCGGTCTTGGCCGGATCGCTCCACAGCGTGAGCGAACGTCCGTCGGGCTGCGGGCTCCACACGGTGGCGTCCGGCAGCACGAGCTCCAGGCCGTGCGCGGCGAGTCCCAGGTCGGTCGCGATGTCGGGCAGCAGCCATCCGGCGTCGTGCCCAGCCACGTCGCAGCGGAATCCGGGCGCCATCTCTTCAGTGAGGGCGAGGCCGCCCGGCGTGTCCCGCGCCTCGAGCACCAGCACTTTGAGGCCGGCTTTGGCCAGGTAGGCCGCGGTCACGAGCCCATTCACGCCGCCGCCGATGACGATGAGGTCGTGGGTCATCGGCCGTCCGCGAGGATCTGCATGGCGGCGAGGCGGCCCGACGCGCCCATGATGCCGCCGCCGGGGTGCGTGCCGGAGCCGCATTGATACAGACGGCGAATCGGTGTGCGGTATTTGGCCCAGCCCGGGGCGGGGCGCAAGAAGAAGAGCTGATGCAGCGCCAGCTCGCCCTGGAAGATGTTGCCTTCAGTCAGTCCCGTGATGCGCTCGATGTCGGCCGGCGTGATCACCTGGCGGTGCAGGATGGCATGCTTCAAGTTCGGCGCGTATTGCGTCAGGGTGTCGACCACCGCGTCGCCGAACGCCTCTCGTTTGTCGTCCGTCCAGCCGCCGGTCACGTTGTAGGGCGCGTACTGCACGAAGATCGACATCACGTGTTTGCCCGGCGGCGCCATGTGCGGATCGATCATCGACGGGATGATGACGTCCATGTACGGGTGCCGGGAGAACTCTCCGTACTTGGCGTCGTCGTACGCCCGCTCCAGGTACTCGATGCTGGGGCTGATGGAGATCGCGCCGCGCAGATGCGGTCCGACGCCGGGCATGCAGGTGAAATTCGGCAGCTCGGCCAGGGCCAGGTTCACCTTGCCGGACGAGCCGCGGAACTTGAAGCGGCGGATGTCGGTCGTGAAGTCATCCGGCAGCTGCTCGGCGCCCACGAGCTTCAAGAACGTCTGCTGCGGGTCGAGGCTCGACACGACCGTGCGGGCGCGCAGCTCGTCACCGTTCTCGAGTACCACGCCCACCGCGCGGCCGCGTTTCGTGAGCACGCGACTCACCGAAGTGTCGGTCCTGATCTCCGCGCCGAACCGTCGGGCCGCGCCGGCGATCGCCTCGCTGATGGCGCCCGTGCCGCCCTTCGCGAACCCCCAGGCGCGGAACGACCCGTCGATCTCCCCCATATAGTGGTGCAGCAGTACGTACGCCGTGCCCGGGGAGCGCGGGCCCAAGAACGTGCCGATGATGCCGCTCGCCGACTTGGTGGCCTTGAGCACGTCGGTCTCGTACCACTCGTCCAGGTAGTCGGCCGAGCTCATCGTCATCAGCTTGTAGAGCGCGTGGAATTTCTCGGGCCCGAGGCCGCGGAAGTGCTTGCCCAGGCGCAGCAGTCCCAGCAGCTCCCTGGGCGAGAGCGACGTGGGATCCGGCGGCACCATGCCGATGATCGGCTTGACCGCCTGCGCCATATGGTGCATGAGGCGGCCGAATTCGATCATCGCTTCGGCGTCCCGCGGCGAATGACGGTAGATCTCCCGTCGCGTCTTGTCGGGGTCTCCCCAAACGGCGAGGTAGTCGCCGTTCTCCATCGGCGTGACCGTGCTTTCGAGCGGCAGAATCTCGAGCCCATGGCGCGGCAGATCGAGATCGCGGATGATCTCCGGCCGCAGCAGACTGACCACGTAGGAGAACACCGAGAACGTGAAGCCGGGATAGATCTCCTCGCTCACGGCGGCGCCGCCGACGCGGTAGCGACGCTCGAGCACCAGCACCGTGCGACCGGCGCGTGCGAGATAGGCCGCGGTGACAAGCCCGTTATGTCCGCCGCCGATGATGATGGCGTCGTATTCGGTGGCCACGCTCAGGCTCGCTTCCGATCGGGATTGAAAAACGGCAACGGCCGCACGGTCGCTGTGGCACGGCGCCGCCGGTGTTCGACGGTGACCTCCATGTCCACGACCGTCCCGGGATCCCCGGCCGCTCCTTCTAGGTGTGCGAGCGCGATGTACCGCTTCAGCAAGGGGGACCAGCAGCCGCTGGTCGCGTACCCGACCTGCAGGCCGCCCACATAGATCGGCACGCTGGCGCGCCACGCGGTGGTCGGGAGTTTGGGCGGCAGTCCGACGTCCGCATACAGCCGCTCGAGCGAGTCCCAGTCGACCTCGATCCCCATGAAGCGCCAGGCGGGGCCGCGCTCGTGCTCGGCGACCAGGGCGTCGTGGCCGTTGAACCGGTTCTTGTCGAGCGCCACGGTCCAGCCCAGGGACAATTCGAACGGCGTCGAGGTCTGCGCGTCGATGAGTGCGTGATGGGCCGAGACGTAATCGACTTCGATGAGCAGCAGCCCGGCTTCGTTCCGCACCAGGTCGAGCGCCAGCATCCCCGCGGGCGTGATGCCGTACGAGGTGCCCACCTCGATCAGCGCGTCCCAGACCGCGAGGCCGCGCGTCGCGTCGGCCCAGACCTCGTAGCCCAGGTCGCCGGTGTACCCGGTGCGCGAGATGGTGACCGGCACGCCACGGATCTTCCCGGCGGTGAGACGGAAATACTTGAGTCCGGAGAGCTCCTGCCCGCTGGCCAGCTCGAGAATGGCGCGGGCGTTCGGTCCCTGGAGCGACAGCGCGGCGGTCTTCTCGGAGACGTCGTCGATGGTGACGTCCAGCCCGGCGGAATTGAGATGCAGCCAGCGCATGGTCGGATCCGCCGCGGTCAGGCGGAAGGTCGTGTCGTCGAGCCGGGACACGGTGCCGTCGTCGATCACCTTGCCGCGGGCGTCGCACCACGGCGTGTAGAGCACCTGACCGACCTTGCACTTGGTCACGTCGCGTGTGACGACACGGTCCAGCAGCCGCGCGGCGTCCCGGCCGCGGATCAGATACTTGTAGAGCGGCGAGACATCGAACAGCGCGGCCGAGCTCCGAACCGCGTGGTACTCGCGCTCGTGACTCAGCTCGTAGGCGCTCGCGACCACGTAGCCGGCCCAGCGACGCCAGGCTTGCCCTTCCATCAAAGCAGCCGTGCGCGGATGAAACGGAGTTTCCCGGAGCATCTAGCGCGGTCCCCGAAAGCCGAGCGCCGCCGAGACGCGGCTCGCGGCGGCGTGGACCGCACGGCCGAGCGCCTCGACGCGCGCCGCCGGAAACCGTTGCCGGGGACCGCCGAGGCTGATCGCCGCCACGGGACGCCCGTCGTGATCGCGCACCGCGGCGCCGACCGCCACGTAGCCGCGCTCCAGCTCTTCGGCGGCCACGGCGAACCCCTTGCGGCGCGTCCGGTGGAACTCGCGCTCGAGCGCGGCAGCGGAGACGATGGTGCGGTCGGTATGCCGGGTGAGGCGGGCTCGCAGGTGTTCGCGCCGGCGGTCGTCGGGGAGCAGGGCGAGGAGCGCCTTGCCGGTGGAGGTGGCATGGATCGGCCAGCGCGTCCCCACCTCGGGGACGGCGCCGAGCAGCGCGCCGCCCGCGACCTCGTCCAGAATCAGCATGTCGCCGCCGACGGGGACCTCCAGGGTGGCCGTTTCGCCGTTCGCGGCCGCGAGCGCCTGCAGCTCCGGGGCGGCGACGGTGCGGAGATCGCTGGCGCGGGCGGCTCGCGCCCCGAGCGCGATGGCCTCGGGACCGAGGCGGTAGCGCTCGCCGGCATCACGCACGACCATGCCTTCCCGCTCCAGGGTGGCCAGCAACCGGTGGGCCGTGGCCTTGTGGAGCTGAGCCGCGCGGGCGAGGTCGGTGAGCCGCCATTCCGGCCGCGCGTCGGAAAACACCTTCAGGAGGCTCACCGCTCGTGCCACGGCCTGGGTGCCAGGCACGGGGCGCGAAGCGATCATGTTGTGAGACTGAGTTTCATGATGTGAGACAAGAGAACGCGCGCGACAGACCCTGTCAAGGCGCTTGACCGGCCGCCGGCACGGCCTCTCGGACCGGCTCCGCGGCCGATGTCCCGCCACCGTACTGCCGCTCGATCTCCCGCGTGATGTGCATCGAGCAGAACTTGGGCCCGCACATGGCACAGAACTCAGCCGACTTGAAGTACTCGGCGGGCAGCGCCTCGTCGTGCAGCTCCTGCGCGCGGGCCGGATCGAGGCTCAGGCGGAACTGCTCGTTCCAGTCGAACGCGTAGCGCGCGCGGGACAGGGCGTCGTCGCGGTCGCGCGCGCCGGCGCGGCCGCGCGCAATGTCGGCCGCGTGGGCCGCGATCTTGTAGGCGATCACACCCTCGCGCACTTCCTCCGCATTGGGAAGACCGAGGTGCTCTTTGCGGGTCACGTAGCACAGCATGTCGGCCCCATACCAGCCGATCAGCGCCGCGCCGATCGCGGAGGTGATGTGGTCGTATCCGGGGGCGACGTCCGTCACCAGGGGGCCGAGTGTGTAGAACGGCGCCTCGTGACAGATCTCCTTTTCCTTGCGCACGTTGATCTCGATCAGGTGCAACGGGATGTGCCCCGGCCCTTCGATCATCACTTGCACGTCCTCGGCCCAGGCCTTCACCGTCAACTCTCCCAGCACGTGTAGCTCGGCGAACTGCGCCCGGTCGTTAGCGTCGGCGAGGGAACCGGGCCGCAGACCATCCCCCAGCGAGAGCGTGACGTCGTAGCGCCGCGCGATCTCGAGCACCCGGTCGAAGTGCGTGTAGAAAGGGTTCTGGGCGTGATGCGCCGACATCCAGTAGGCATGCAAGCTGCCGCCGCGGCTCACGATGCCGGTGACGCGGCCCAGCGCCAGCGGCACGTGCTCGCGCAGGACGCCCGCATGGATCGTCATGTAGTCGACGCCCTGCTGGGCCTGGTGCTCCACCATATCGAGCAGGTCGTCGGCGGTGAGATCCTCGACCTTTCCGACTTGGGTGACCGCCTGATAGATCGGGACGGTGCCGATCGGCACCGGCGAGGCGTCGATGATCGCCTGGCGGATCGCGTCGATGTCACCGCCGGTCGAGAGATCCATGACCGTGTCGGCGCCGAAGTGCACCGCGTGGTGCAGCTTCTCGAGCTCGCCGTCGATCCCGGAGGTCACCGCGGAATTGCCGATGTTGGCGTTGATCTTGACCTGGGCGACCTTGCCGATCCCCATCGGATCGAGGCGTTTGGCCAGGTGATTGATATTGGCCGGAATGACGAGCCGGCCCCGCGCGACTTCTTCGCGCACGAGCTCCGGAGGCAGGTCTTCCCGTTCCGCGACGCGCCGCATCGGGGCCGTGACGTGGCCCGCTCGGGCGAGGTACATCTGGGTATTACAGGTCATGGCGACTCCCTTCGCCGGCATTACCCGGATCAGGTCCAAAGGGTGTGATCTCAGCCCGTCCCGTGCGACCGGCGGGCACCCCCGTCCACTGCGAATCTAATCACGATTCCCGAGGAGCGAGCACCGTGCAGCGATCGCTACCCCTCTTCCTACTGCTCGCGTGGACGTCCGCTGGTCCCTCACCTACCGTTCGGACCTCAGTGGACGAGTTCGGCGTGCTGGAGCACGACGTCGCCCGGCTGGTCAACGAGCACCGTAGCGTTCATCATCTCGCCACCCTCACGCTGGATACCGCCGTGGCAGCCATCGCCCGGGCCCACAGCATGGCGATGGCGCGGGGTCGCGCCCCACTGGGACACGACGGGTTCGCCGATCGTGCGAAACGTGTCGAAGCGTTCCTGACATTCAAAGAGATCGCGGAAAACGTCGCGCTGAACGACTACACGGGGGCGCGAACCGTCCGCGTCGCCGTGGACGGCTGGCTACGCAGCCCGCATCATCGGGAAAACATCGAGGGCGCGTTCGACATCACAGGCGTGGGGATCGCCCGGTCACGGAATGGGACATTCTACTTCACACAGTTGTTCGTGGCTACTGCGCGCGGTCCTTGATCGTGAAGGTCGCGTACATCCAGCAGCCTACGGGGAATTGGCGAGCGCTTCGTCAGGTGCTTCGCGGAGGCGCGGCGGAGTGTATCGCTCCATCGGGTCGTGGTGCTTGGCCCATTCGTGCCGGTAGGCGAAGGGGTCGAGACCCACGGCTCGGTCGAGCGCCAGGTTGCCGTCCAGGTGGTCGATCTCGTGCTGCAGCAGCTCCGCCATCGCGCCTTCGCACTCGAGTGTGTGCGGCTTCCCTCGCAGGTCGAGGTAGCTCACGCTGATGCGGTAGGCGCGGTTGACGCGTACCAGGAGATCCGGGAACGAAAAGCAATCGTCCCAGACCTCGAAGTCCTCCGAGCCCACGTCGGTCACTTCCGGATTGACCAGCGTCATGCGCTGCTTGGCCCCTTCGATCTCCACCACCACCGCGCGCACGGGCGCCCCGATCTGGGGTGCCGCCAGCGCGCGCCCCATGCGATGCTGTTTCTTGGCGGCCTTGAGCGTGTCGCGCAGATCGTCGGCGACCAGACGCACCGCGGCGGAGGCCGGGCGTTCCACGCGCTGGCAACGGGCCCGCAGCACCGGGTCTCCAAGCTGGCGAATGCGGCGGATAGCCATGGGGGGGGCTAATTCTGGTGTTTTCGGCCAATGACGCAACTGGCGATCCGGCGACCACTTCGTAACTCGCTGTGGCATCGGAGTGTACGTCCTCCCAGACCATTCCTCCCGGCGCCCTCGATTGCTCCTCCGCGAAAGGCGCGATAGTGTACCCACCCCGATGCCTCTCGCCGGCGTGATCCTCGCGGGTGGCCGATCAGCCCGCATGGGCACCCCGAAGGCACTACTCGATTTTCGGGGTGAGCCGTTCGTCGTGCGCATTCTGGAAGCCCTCGAAGCCCTGGATCTGAAGACGCGGGTCGTCGTGCTCGGGCCCGACGCACCCCGGATCCATCCGGTGATCGCGTCGCACGGGTGTCTGATCGTGGAAAACCCGGACGCCGAGGCGGGTCCGATCGCTTCGCTGCGCTGCGCCCTGGCGGCGCTGGAGCCGATCCGTCCGCCGGCGGCGCTGGTGTGGCCCGTCGATCTCCCCCACGTGCACCTGTCGACGGTCGAACGGCTGGTCGAAGCGTACCGGCGTATGCGCGCTCCGGTCACGGTGCCGACGTTCGCCGGGCGGCGCGGCCACCCCGTCATCTGGGATCAGAGCCTGTTCGACGAGCTGCGCACGAGCGAGGCCGCCACGCGCGAAGGCGCCCGGGCCGTGCTCCACGCTCATGCTGTCGAGGTGCTGCCGGTGGCCGTCGACGATCCCGCCGTGACCGACTTCATCAACACGCCCGCGGACTACGAGCGCCTGATCCGCGACATCAACCGGGACGCCTACTAGCCCGGTCTTCATAGTTAATTCACAGTAAATTTTTGAATCAATGTTCAAATTTCCTCCGTCCGAGGACATCTATGGCCACTGCCACGACCCGCCGTTCTCCCATACGTCGCTCCGCCCACGTCAGGGCCAAGCGGGAACGCCGCCGCACCGAGATCCTGCATGCCGCCCTCCGGGCGTTTCGCAGCGGCGGGTACCACGCCACGACGCTCGACGACATCGCCCTGCAGCTCGGCGTCCGCAAGACGGCGTTGTACCACTACTTCCCCGACAAGGAAGCGATGCTGTACGCCTGCCATCGGGAAGGCCTGGAGGAGGTCGCCGGGATCATCGCCGCCGCGCGGCGGCGCGACTCGCATGCGGAGCAGCTGGCGCACGCGATCCGCGAGCACGTGCGGGTGATGACCGATACGCTCGAGGGCTCATCGCTGGCGTTCGAGGTCACCGCACTCTCGACGCGTCATCAGGCGGAGGTGATCGCGGCCCGGGATCGCTACGAGCAAGCGCTCCGCGACATCGTGCGCCGAGGCATCGCGGCCGGGGAGTTTCGCCCCGTCGACGCCAAGCTCGCCGTCTTTGCGATTCTCGGCGCCATCAACTGGATCGCCCGCTGGTACTCGCCACACGGCTCGGTGCACCCGCCCGAGCTGGGCGCCCAATTCGCCGATCATCTCGTTCGAGGACTGCTCGCCGCATGACCACGACCGCCGCTTCCTCGCGTGCCGCCGGACGCCGCTTCGTTTCGCGCCCGTCCGACAGTTTCGGCTTCCGGGAGATCCTCTATGCGAAGTCCGATGGGGTCGCCCGTATCACGATCAACCGGCCGGAGGCCTACAACGCCTACTCGACCGCCGCCTTGGAGGAGCTCGCGACCGCGTTCCGCGATGCCAGCTTCGACGACGCGGTGGGGGTGGTCGTCCTCACCGGCGCCGGCGACCGGGCGTTTTGCACCGGGGGTGACGTGAAGGAATACGCGGACGCCTACGTCGGCACGCCGCGCGACTACTGGAAGTACATGGCGCTGTTCCGCGCTTACATCGAAAGCATCCTCAACACCGGGAAACCGGTGATTGCCCGCATCAACGGCATGGCGGTAGGGGGAGGCAACGAGAGCCAGCTGGCGTGCGATCTCTCGGTCATCGCCCAGCACGCCTCGCTGAAACAAGTGGGCACGCACGTCGGCTCGGTCGCCTGCGGCGGCGCGACGCAGTGGTTGCCGATCACGGTCGGAGACCGCCGCGCGCGCGAAATGCTGTTCCTGAACGAGCCGGTGCCGGCCGGCCAGGCGCTCGCCTGGGGGCTCGTGAACCGGGTCGCGCCCTCGGTGCGGAGGGACGACACGTGGGTCGAATCCGCGACCGCGGAGCAGATCGCCCTGGCGCAGAAAGGGCAGGACGGGTACCGCATCGATCTGTCCCAGCTCGACGCGACCGTGGACGATCTCGCGCGCCGGCTGCTCGCGTCCTTCCCGGAATGCGCGCGCTACACCAAACAGCAGACGAACTTCTGGAAGGATCTCGCCTGGCATCAGACGGTGCGGCATGCGCAGGACTGGCTGTCGTTACACTACGCGTGCTGGGAGCCGGTGGAAGGAATGCGGGCGTTCACAGAAAAGCGCCCGGCGCGCTATGCGCTGCTGCGCGAGCGCGCGGCGCAGGGCGGCTCTTCCGAGGCGCCCTGGGGCGCCCCTGTGCGCGACTGCCGGTCCTGCGGCGCGGCGAATCTCCCCGCGGCCCATACGCACTGCGGATTGTGCGGCACACCGCTCTCGTGACGGGCGCCGCCCGCGGCATTGGACGGGCGGTCGTTACGGCGCTCGCCGACACGGCCTGGGTCGCGGCTCTCGACCGCGACTTCCCGGCCGGACCGGGGGACGCCGCGGCGACGTTCACCGGCGACGTGCGGGATAGCGCGACGGTCCGGGAAACGGTCGACCGGATCGTCCAGGAGCGCAACGGGCTCGACTGGGTCGTGTGCGCGGCCGGCATCGTCCGGGATCGGGTGAGCTGGAAGATGAGCGACGCCGAGTGGGAGGAGGTGCTCGACGTGAACCTCACCGGCGGCTTCAAGATCGCGCGCGCGGCGGCTCCCGCGCTGCGGCGGTCCGGCGGGGGCCGGGTGGTATTCCTGTCATCCATCAACGGCCTGCGCGGCAGCTTTGGACAAGCGAACTACGCCGCGGCCAAGGCCGGACTGCTGGGACTGGCCCGCGCCCTGGCGCTGGAGCTCGCCAGGGACCGCGTCACCGTGAACGTCGTGGCGCCGGGGTTCATCGATACGGCGATGACGAGCAAGCTTCCCCAAGCGATCCGCGATCGGGCGATCGCCCGGACGCCGCTGGGCCGGTCCGGCACGCCGGAGGAGGTCGCGGCCCTGGTCCGGTTCCTCTGCAGTGACGCGGCGGGCTTCATCACGGGCGCCGTGGTGCCGATCGACGGCGGTCAGCTGCTGGGCGGCGGGGCGATGGAGCCATGACCGAGGTGACCACGGTGGAGGCGGGCATTGGGCGGATCGTTCTCGACCATCCCCCGCTCAACATCCTGACGGGCGACGTGCTGCGCCGGCTGGAGGCAGAGTTCCGCGCATTGGCGGACCAGTCCGACCTTCGCGTCCTGTTGCTCACCGCCGCGGGGAAGCACTTCTCGGCGGGGGCGGATGTCGGCGAGCACCTCCCACCACATCATCTGAGCCTGATCCCGCTGTTTCTCGATACCGTCGCCGCGTTGGACGCCTTCCCCGTCCCCGTCGTGGCCGCCGTCCGGGGGAAATGCCTGGGCGGGGCATTCGAGCTGATTCAAGCGGCGGACCTGATCGTCGCGAGCGAGGCAGCGAGCTTCGGGCAGCCGGAGATCGTGCTCGGTGTATTTCCCCCCGCCGCCTGCGTCCTGTTACCCGAGCGTCTTCCGCCGGCGCTCGTGTCCCGGATCATCTACCAGGGCGAATCGATCACCGCGGCCGATGCCCTGCGGGGCGGGTTCGTGGCGCGTGTCGTGCCCGATGAGACAGTGGACGAAGCGGCGCTGGAAGAAGCGCGCCGCGTCGCACGCCATAGCGCGGTAGCGCTGCGGGGTGCGAAGCGTGCGCTGCAGGGCGCGAGGGGGGTCGCCCGCGCCGCGGCGCTCCGCGAGGCCGGCCACATCTATCTGCACGAGCTGATGGAAACGCACGACGCGGTCGAAGGACTGCGCGCCTTCAGCGAGAAGCGTCGGCCGGTCTGGAGGCATGAATGACGGTGTTCGCGGAATGGCGTGGACAGCCGCTCGAGGGAATCCTGTTCCACTGCCGCGAATTGGTGGAGGACACCGACTTCCCCACGGTGCGCCGCTGGCGCGAGGGTGGCGGCAAGGTGGTCGGACATTTTCAGGTCTATTTCCCGGAAGAGATCGCTCACGCCGGTGGTCTGTTGCCGTTCAAGGTGCGTGGAGCCCCGGTCGAGCCGACCCACGCCGATTCACGTTTCGGCTCCTACCTCTGTTCCATCATCAAGACCTCGCTGGATCTCGCGCTGTCGGGGCGGGTGGAGCTCGATCTCTTCGTTACGCACCCGATCTGCGATGCCGCGCGCAATCTGGCGGGGGTGTGGGGGCGGAACGTCACCTACCCCTGCCGGATTCTCTACCTGCCGCAAAACCCGAACTCCGGTTTCGCCGCGAGCTACCTGAGAGATGAGTACGACCGTGTGCGGCGGGTCTGCGAGGAAGTGGCCGGCCGCCCGATCACGGATGACGACCTGCGGCGCTCCATCGCCCTGTTCAACGAGAACCGCGCCCTGCTACGACGGCTCTATGAGCTGAAGCGGGAACGCCCATGGCTCATCCCCGTGGACGACGCCTATGTGCTCCTCGCGATCGGTGGATTCGTTCCGCGCGAGGAGCACAACGAGTTGCTTCGGACGGTGCTGCCGCTGCTCGAGCGCCGCTCGGCCACGCGCCAAGACAAGATCCGCGTGATCCTCGAGGGTGGCTTTTGCGAGCTGCCGCCGCTCGACCTCCTGCGCGCGATCGCACGCTCCTGCTATGTCGTGGACGACGATCTGCTGATCGGGCTGCGGTGGATCACGACGGACGTCCCGCTGGACGGCGACCCCCTCCTCGGGCTCGCCGAGTCTTACATCGACCGCTCTGCCCACAGCCCGGTGCAGCACGACCTCCGCAAACCCAAGGACCGGATGCTGCTCGAGCGGCTCGACCACGCCGGCGCACAGGCGGCGATCCTGATGGCGGCCAAGATGTGCGAACCCGGGCTCGAGGAGTTGGTCGTGCACACCCGAGCGCTCGACGGTCGCGGCGTCCGCTATTTCGTAAGCGAGTTCGAGGAGAATATGACGAGCTTCGATTCGCTGGAAATCCAGCTCGAGACGTTCGTCGAGAACCTGGTGTTCGACTGAGGTGGCCATGACCGACGCAGTGAAAGACACCACCATCGTTGGGCGCGGGAATGAGGTGGGTGCCCGGCTGTTCCGCGAGTGGTTCCAGGGGCTCACGACGGCGGCCGAGGAAGGCCGCGGGGCCGCCTACGTGTTCGTGATGGGCAGCCTGTGCGAGCTGCTGCGGGTTTTCGACTTCCCGATCGTGTTTCCAGAGATCAACTCGCTCCAGACCGCAGTGCGCCGCGTGGCACACGAGTACCTGAACGAGGCCGAGAACTACGGGTTCTCCCCCGATATCTGCGGGTACGTGAAGGCCGACGTCGCGACGCAGCTGCGCGGCGGAACGCACCCGATGGGGAAGATCCCGAAACCCGCCCTCGCCGTCGCCACCAACGCCTGCAACACCTACATCAAGTGGGGCGAGATCTGGGAGCGGATGCACGGTATGCCGCTGTTCACCCTCGACATCCCGGGCTCCCGCGGGGCCGGGCTCGCCTCTCCGCTCGGCAGCGAGGATTTCGAGCGGGATCGCCGCTACGTCGAGGCCCAGCTGGTGGAGCTGATCGCGCTGTGCGAGCGGGTATCGGGGAAGCGGTTCGATATCGACCGGCTGCGCCAGCACCTCGGCTGGGCGAACGAGCTGAATCAGGGGTGGCATCGGGTGCTCGAGTTGAACCGGAGCCGGCCCGCCGTCTTCAACGCTCTGTCCGACGGGACGGTTTACCTGGGGGTCGCCAACGGCTTCCGCGGCGCCCCCCAGGGCGGGGCGTACTTCCGCGACCTGGTCGAGGAGATGACCTACAAGGCCGAGCGCGGCATCGGCACGCCGATCGAGGAGAAGTGGCGTCTGATTTTCGTCGGCGTCCCCTGCTACCCGATCTTTCGTCGCTTCTCCGAGCTGTTCACCGACTGGGGCGGCGTGTTCGTGAACTCGACCTATCTCTGGTTCGCCTCGGGTGGCGCGAACCTCGGGCTCACCTACGATCTGGCGCGGCCGATCGAGAGCCTCGCCGAGGGCGTGCTGCTCGGCGTGCGCAACGCGATGGACAGCATGTTCTTCCAGACGCAGGCTCTGGCGCAGATGATCGACGACTACGCGGTGGACGGCGTGGTTTACCACCCGATCAAGAGCTGCCGGACGGTCTCGACCGGACTCGCGGACACGCGACGGGCGCTGATGGCGATCCGCGACATCCCCAGCCTGTTCGTCGAATCCGACATGATGGACCGGCGTGTGGTGTCGGAGGCGCAGATGAAAAACCGGATCGACGCCTTCTTCGAGGGCCTCGCGTCGCGGCGCCACCAGGCCGCGGCGTCCACGGCGTAACGGAGGAGCCATGGCCTACGCGGCGGGTGTGGACGTCGGGTCCACACAAACCAAGGCGGTGGTGATCGACGAAGCCCGGCGGATCGTGGGTCGCGCGTTGACCGACACGGGCGCCAACGTCATGCGGGCGGCCGAGACCGCGTTCCACGAGGCGCTGAGCGACGGCGGCGTGCCCGAGGAGGAAGTCGAGTTCGTGGTCGGCACCGGATACGGGCGCTACAAGGTGACCTTCGGCAACACCCAAGTCACCGAGATTAGCTGCCATGCGCGTGGTTCGGTCCACATGTTCCCGCGGACGCGCACCGTGCTCGACATGGGCGGGCAGGACACCAAGGCGATCCGCGTCC
>CAZRGT010000008.1:0-20687 GCA_964599725.1 uncultured Gemmatimonadaceae bacterium
GGATCCGCAAGCAGCGTCGCCTTGGCCTGGCGGCGTTGTTGCAGGTGATAGCGCGCCAGCCGGGTGCGGAACTTGAGCACGGCGCGTTGGGCGGCGCGCCGCAGACGATTGCGCGCCAGGTACACGATGAGACTGCTCCCGGCCAGCACGCCGAGTCCGGCGAAGGCCCACTGCCGGGCGGTCATCAGGCGGTGGGAAACTGCCCCTCGGCCTTGAGGCGTTGATAGGCCATTCCCTTGAGACGCGCGATGCGCGCCGTCATGGGTGGATGGGTCGCGAGAATGTCGGCCAGACGGCCTTCGCGCAGGTTCGCGCGGCGGCCCAGCGGATCGGCGATGCAGAGGTGGGCGGCGCCCTGCTTGATGGATGAGGTCGGGGACTCCGCTGCTTCGATCTTCTGCAGGGCGGTCGCCAGCGCCATGGGATTGCGGGTGAACTGCGCCCCCATGGCGTCGGCCAGATATTCCCGCTTGCGGCTCACGGCCATCGCAAGGAGCCGTGTGATCAGCGGCGCCAGGATCCACGAGATGATCCAGACAACGAGCAAGATGATGGCGAGCTGGCCGAGCCCGCCCTTCTTTCCACCGCGCGAACCGCCACGACCCCCCCCGCCGAGCCGCACGCCGCGGCCCAGCAGGCGACCGGTCCCGTCGTGCATCAGGGCCACCGCGCCCACCAGTGCCGCCAGGGTGGTCATCAGCCGCACGTCGAGGTTCTTGACGTGGCCCAGCTCGTGGGCGATCACGGCCTGCAGCTCGTCGCGACTGCACAAATCGAGCAACCCTTGCGTGACCGCGATGTGGGACTTGGCCTGGTCGAGCCCCGTAGCGAACGCATTCGGGTCGGCGTCGGGGACCACCCAGATGCGCGGCCGCGGCAGCCCCGCGGCGATCGCCATCTCCTCGACCACGTTCACGAGCTGGCGCTCCTTGTCGCTGGCCGGTTCCGTGAGCTCGCGGGCGCCCGTCGACCACAGCACCTTGTTGGGGCCGGTGGCAAACCCATAGCGGGCGATGCCGGCGCCGATGGCCGTGAGCAACAGGCCGAACCATGGGAACGCGTGGTGGTAGACCCCGGGGTCGGCGGCCCGCGTCGACAGGTAGTAAATGAGGTCCCCGCCGAAGCCCAACCAGGCGAAGAACAGCACGAAGCCAATCACCAGCCAGATGGTGCGCCGGCGATTGGCTTCCTGTTGCTGAAAAAGGTTGAGCCCGGTTTCGTCCGTCACGCCTTGGGTTTCATCGAGAGATCCACCTGCGGCACGGCGCGCTCCGCCTCGTCGGTGATCTCCCACAGCTCGGCGGGCGACGCCTTGGCGAGCCCGGCAAACAGGTTCGTCGGGAACTGCATCTGCTTCGTGTTGTACTGCGTCGCCGCGTCATTGTAAGCCTGGCGGGAAAACCCGATGCGGTTCTCCGTCGAGGTGAGCTCCTCCTGCAGCTGCGCCACGTTGCCAGTCGCTTTGAGCTGCGGATACTGCTCCACCACGACGTTGAAGCGCGACAGCGCCGCCGACAGCTGGTTCTCCGCCGCGGCGACCTGCTTCATCGCGGCCGGCCCGGCATTCGCTCCGGCGGCCACCGCTTGGTTGCGGGCCTGGACCACGGCCTCCAGCGTCTGCCGCTCGAAGTCCATTGCGCCCTTCACCGCGTTCACCAGGTTCGGGATCAGATCGTGCCGTCGCTTGAGCTGCACGTCGATCTGTTTGAACGCGTTGAGCGTTTGGTTCTTGAGATTGATCAACCCGTTGTAGGCGCCCACCCCATAGAGCACCACCACCACCAGGATGATCAAGAGAATCCACGAGCCGCCCATGGTCGCTACTCCCGGATCAAGAGACGATAACTACGCGGGCCACTGTGGTAACAGTTTCGCCAGGGCCTGGCGCACCACCTCGGCCACCCCGGCCTCCTCGGGGCCGAGCCGGGCCAGCGGGTGATCGGCGTCCAGGTGCAGCTCGACGCCCCGCCCCACGGGGATGCGACGCCAGCTGCTCGGGCTCCCGGGCTCGCGCTCGACGTCGCGCGCCAACCAACCGCTGATGGCCCGGCCGGAGCGCCCGCGTGGCAGCTCCGCTCCACCCCGCAGCGACAATTGGTCGGGGGGCGGCAGCCCGGGACCCAGGTTTTGCGCGGCCCGCCGCTCCAGCACGTCGCCCGTCTGGTCCTGCATGTCGCGGATGATCGCGGCCAGCGTGGCGCCCTCCATTTGCCGCAGCTTGATGCACAGCAACTGCAGGAAGTGGCGGTAGGTATAGGTCGCCGCGGTGCCGCGCCCCTCTGGCGGGGACACGAGCCCCCTGGCCACGTAGAACCGAATGGTGCGTTGGCTCGGCGTGGCGCGTGCGGCGGCGTTGATCGGGGTCACCGCCGACGCCTCGAGCACGGCCCCCACCAGGACGGACAGGTCGTGGAGGTTCCACGGGGCGAGGTTGCGGTACTCGCGCAGGGTGTGGAGGGGATCCCGCTGCGGTGCTGCGGTCATCGGCCTCAACATACCGCGTCCCGCGATTGGAGGTTAGGCCGAGAACGTCGCGCCGTCGCGCGCTTTTCGGGCCGGCACCGCGTGCGTGTGATGACGGGCCCCGGCCGGTTTTCCAGTATCCTCGGGTCGTGCGCAACGGATTCACGCTCGGCGAGCTGATCGTCGTGATCGCCATCATGGCGGTGCTCGCGGCCCTGATCGGGCCGCGGCTTGGCCCGGCGTTCGATCGCATCGCCACCGACGGCGCGGCCCGCGATGTGACGACGGCGCTCGCGGTCGCGCGCGCCGCGGCGGTGATGCAGGGCACCCGCGCCCGCGTGCGGATCGCGCCCGATTCGCTGCTTGTCGATCGCGAAGAGTCGGCTGGTTGGCAACGCTACGCTCGCTGGCCGGGGCCCGCGGCCGCTGGGGTGACGCTGTCGGTGTCCAATCCGGAAATCGTCTTCGGCCCGCTGGGGATCGGCTGGGGGGCGGCCAATACCCGGGTGGTGCTGCGGCGCGGGTCCCAGATTGCAACGATTACCACGTCGCGGTTGGGACGGGTGAAGCGCCGGTAGTGGGGGCCGATGCAACGCTGCGCCCGGTTGGGGCGTCTATACAGGTGGCAGTCGGCAGGGACTGAAACCATACAGCAGGTGCTTGCGTCAGGTCGGCGCCTGAAGCCCATAGATCAAGAGGTCGCGGTCGGAGTGTGACGGCCACTTCGCCCGACCCGCCAGCCCGGGGTGCGCAAGCCCCCGGGTTTGGTTTTTCAGGGTTCCGGGGCGCCGCCCTCCTCGAGAAACACGAGCGACCGCCGTCGCGTGACGACCTCGGCCAGGGCCGAATAGACCTTCGGGTCCAGCACGGTTCCCACCATCTCGCCTATCCGCCGCACGGCTTCTGTCGGGGCCATCTTGTCTTGGTAGGGCCGTGAGGTACACAGCGCATCGTAGACTTCGGCGGCCCCGATGATCCGGGCCGCGAGCGGGATATCCTCACCGCGCAGCCCGTCGGGGTAGCCGGCGCCGTCCCACCGTTCGTGGTGGCTGCGCACGCCGCTCAACACTGGGGCGAGGTGGCCGAGCGGGGCCAGGATCTGTGACCCGATCATCACGTGCTGTTTGACGTGGTCGTACTCGTCGGGGGTGAGGGGTCCCTGCTTGTTCATCACCGCCTCGCGCGTCCCGATCTTCCCGATGTCGTGGAGCCGGCCGGCGAGTCGAATCTGCTCCACCGCGTCGTCGGACAGGCCGAGGTGGGCGGCGATGGTGGCGGCAAGGTCGGCGACGCGGGACGAATGGCCGCGGAGGTAGGGATCGCGGGCCTCCATCGCGTTCACCAGCGCCTCCAGGGTGGCCACGGTGACCCGGTGCGTTTCGGCGCGCTCGTGCTGCCATTCCGCCGCGCGGGCCGCGAGCTCTTCCTTCAGGTTGACGTCGCGGCGGCGTTCCTCGATGGACGTCGCGCGCCGGCGCAGCGCCCGCTGCACCGCCCGCTCGAGGTCGTCCAGCTCGATGGGCTTGGTGAGGTAGTCCATCGCCCCCCGCTGCATGCAGAGCGCGGCGGTCGTCGCGTCGTTGATGGCGGACAGCATGATGACGGCGAGGTTCGGCGCGATTTCCAGCGCCTGCGGGACCAAATCGACTCCGCTCATGCCGGGCATCCGGATGTCGCTCAACATCAGGGCGATGTCGTGCCGGGCCAGGACGGCGAGCGCTTCGTGGCCGGATCCCGCCGTCTGCACCTCGAGCTGCCGCCCGGTCAGAAACCGCCTCAGGGCGTTGCGGATCGGTTCTTCGTCGTCCACGACCAGCACAGCGACGGACTGGTTCTCACCCACGCTTCGATTCCTCGTGCCAGTGACTCGGGGCGGCTAGGCCGCGATGAATTGCAGCTCGATGGGTCCGGGCAAGAGCCCCGCTCGCCCGGCTCGCGCGAACAGTTCCTGCACGGCCCGGCGGCCGCGCTCTCCGTAATCCACGGTGTAGTCGTTCACGTACATGCCGACGAACCGATCGGTCCGGCCGGGGTCGAGTCCGCGGCTGAACTGCTGAGCGTGCGCGAGCGCCTCGGCCCGATGGGCGAGCCCGTATTGAATGCTCGCCTTCAAGTCATGGGCCACCCCGGTCAGGAGCGATTGGCCCAGATCACGTCGCGCGACGTTGCCGCCCAAGGGCAGGGGGAGGGCGGTTTCTTCGTGCCACCAAAGGCCGAGGTCGACCCAGAGCTGCAGCCCCCGGTCCGCGAAGGTGAGCTGGCCCTCGTGGATCAGCAGGCCGGCATCCGCGCGGCCGGCCGCGACGAAGTCTTCGATCTGATCGAACGGCACCACGACGTGCCGGGCTTCGGGTTGATACAGCCGCAGGGCGAGGAACGCGGTGGTCAGCTCTCCCGGGACGGCGACGGTCAGCCCCGCGAGCGCCCGCCGCGGGTCGATGGGAGCGGCATGCCGGGCCACGATGCGCGGGCCGTACCGGTCGCCGATGCTGGCCCCGTGCGCCAGCAGCGCGTATCGGTCAGCCAGGTAGGCGTAGGCGTGCAACGAGACGGCCGTGACCTCGAGCTCACCTGCCAGGGCGCGGCGGTTGAGCGACTCGATGTCGGCGAGCTCCTCGCGGTAGCGGCGATCGCCGGTGTCGATCCTCCCAGCGGCGAGCGCCCAGAACATGAACGCGTCGTCCGCGTCCGGGCTGTGGGCGACCTGAATGACGCGCGGGGACCTGCTCGTCAAGAGGCTGCCGACTCGATCGTCGCGTGGGGCAGGGTGAGGAAGCGCCGTACCACGAGCTGGAGGGCGGCGTCAGGCGTGAGGGACAAGCGCATTTCCCCCGCGGTAAGTCCGAGATAGAGCCGGGCGTGCTGCTGCAGCGTGCGGACCTGCGAATAGCCGAGTCGCTTGGCGACGTCCTCCACCGTGAAACCCGGATCCTGCAGCAGCCGGTGCGCATACAGCACGCGGGCGGCGGCGAGAAAGTGTCGCGGGCTGGGCATCGCGGCGCGCATGAACCAGCGCTCGCACGTCCGACGCCCCACGCCCGCCGATGCGGCGAGCTGCTCCACGGTTTGCACGTCCTCCGGGGCGCGTAACGCGGCTTCGAGCACCCAGCGGATCTCGGAGCGCAGCGGCGCGAACGCGGCGGCGATCTGATCCAGCAGCTGCTGCGACGAAGCCCGCGCCTGCTCCCGCTCCAGCGCCGCGCGGAGC
Source organism: uncultured Gemmatimonadaceae bacterium (assembly GCA_964599725.1). Lineage (GTDB taxonomy): Bacteria > Gemmatimonadota > Gemmatimonadetes > Gemmatimonadales > GWC2-71-9 > DASTHG01. Next base: position 5,672 of record CAZRGT010000008.1, read on the forward strand.
CCATCGGGATGGTCGTCGAGCCGGCAGAACACCACCTCCTGCACGCCTTGGCGGCCCAGGGCCAGCAGGACGGGGGCGAGCCCGGGTGTGAAGGTCGTGTACAGCAGCACCGGCAGGGAGGGGAACAGCAGTCGCAGGCGCTCGATCTCCTGGCTCCGGGGCTCGTCCGAGAGCATCGGGTCGACGACCACCAGCTCGATCGGTTGACGACAAATGAGGTCGACGAGGTCGCCCCAGCGGCCGGCGGGGACGAAGCTGAAGCGGGGGCCCGCGGCGCGCCGGAGGCGCAGCACCTGAATCTCGGGAACAGCGGCTAAAACGAGCATGGATGTCGCGTGAACGGCTTACCGTGTCGCAATAACGCCCTCAACAGGGGACGGCCACCACGCTCAATTTGACGCCCCGCTGAAAGAATGTCCACAGTTCCACCCTCGGAGGCTCTATGTCACGCCGCATTCACGCTGTTGTCGCACTCGCGCTCGTTGCGTTCTCCTTCGACGCGGCCGCCTGCGCCGACTCCACCGCGCCCCAGCCCGCCTCGAACGTGAGCGCGAATGCTGCCTGCGACTGGCAGAGCGGCAGCACCTGCAAGTAGCCGGGGTCGTCAGTCGGTGAGCGAAGCCAGGGCGGCGGAAACCGCTCCCAGCTCGGATCCCGGAGCAGGTGGCTCCGCTTCTGCGTCGTGCTCGGCCACATCGAGCGCCTCGCAGTCGCGGAGCCCCGCCCTGATTCGCTCGATCCGGAACTCAAACTCGTGCAGCCGGTGGGCTTGGGCGACCCGGAGCGCCTGCGTCAGCTCGGATTCCGCGCGATCGAACTGACCGAAGCGCGCCAGCCCGATGCCGAGTTTCAGCAAGTAGTCCGCGAGGATGTTGGGCGACATCTGGGTTTGTTCCTTGGCGCAGAAGACCCGGCCCTGCTCGAATCCGACCCTGTTCCGGTGGAACGAAGCGCAGTGCATCAGCTCGATCATGGCATTCTGCACGTTGCTTCGACTCTCACCACGCGCCACGACGTAGCGCAACGCGCGCTCGGCATCGCTAACGGCTCCGAGTCGCGACAGGGCCACGCCCAGGTCGGTCAGGGCGAATGTCGCCAGGGCATCACCTTCGTGGAGCTGGAATGCGCGCCAGAAGTGAGGCACCGCTTCGTGCAGCTGCCCGCGGGTCCCCAGGACGATGCCCCAGTGGTGCTCGGCTTCCGCTTCCATATGCCGATCACCGGCGTTCCGCGCGTCGGTCAACGCCGACTCAGTCCAGTGTTCCGCTTCCACCAGGTTGCCGCGCAGGCGAAGCACGTTGGCCCGGCCTAGGCGGCTCCTCAGCAGAGCTTCGGTGTTGTGGGACGCCGTTGCGAGCTCACCCGCGCGTGCGTAGGCGAGCTCCGCCAGATCGAATCGGGCCAGCGCCCGCTCCAGTCGGCCGGTTCGCAGTGCCGCGGTGATCGCGTCGGCCTGGCGCAGGTGGGAGCTGGCGACGCGCTCGAGCGTGCGGATGACGTCGAGCGCTTCTTCATAGTAGGCGGCATCTTCGAGCCCGTGCGCCAACGCGATCATCGCCGGAGCGACGAGGCCCGGATCCTGGCGACGTCGGGCGTAGGTGGCGGCGCGCACGACGTCCAACAGAAGATCGGCGGACGGGCCCGGCTCCAGATGCTCGGTGCAGAACCGGCCCGTCGCGGCCGCCTGATACCCGAACAGGTCGTCTCGGGTAGCGGGCTTGCGGACTGCGCCCACGAGGTCGACGAGACGCAGCACAAGAAACGCGGCTTTCCCGAATCCCGCGGGTGTCGCATCCGGCTCGTGCACGGCGCGTTCGAGGAAAACGACGTGCTGCAACCCGCCCGGTCGGGTGGTCGCATCAAACATGATGGCGGTTCCGGAGGATACCGGGTGGTGTCACCGGCATTGTCGAACGATGGGTCATGCTACGGGTTCTCGACCCCCCACTCCCGTATGTCCTGCGGCGTGTCCTTGCCATCGACCAGAAACACGAGCGAGCGGCGCCGCTGCACGGCGCTTTCCAGCGCCGCGTACACCGCCGGATCGAGCACCGTCCCCACCAACTCACTCATGCGGCGCAACGCTTGCTCGGGGCTGAGCTTCGTCTGATAGGGGCGAGACGTGATGAGCGCGTCCCATACCTCGGCGGCCCCCATGACCCGGCCCCCGACCGGAATGTCGTCACCGCTGCGCGCGTCGGGATAGCCGGTGCCGTCCCAGCGCTCGTGGTGACTCCGCACGATGTCGATCACCGGACCGAGGTGCTCGAGCGGGGCGAGTATCTGTGAGCCGATCACGACGTGCTGCTTGATGTGGTCGTACTCCTCGGGCGTGAGCGGGCCGTGCTTGTTCATGACGTCTTCCCGCGTCCCGATCTTGCCGATGTCGTGCAGCCGGCCGGCCAGACGGATCTGCTCGATCTCGTCGTCGGGCAACGCCATTTGGGAGGCGATCGTCGCGGCGAGGTCCGCCACCCGCGCCGAGTGTCCCCTCATGTACGGGTCCTTGGCCTCGAGCGCGTTGATCAATACCTCCAGCGTGGCCACCGACACGCGCTCCAGGCGGGCCCGCTCCCGCTGGAACTCTGCCGTGCGGCGCTCCACCTCTTCCTTGATGTGCTGGTCGAGCTCGCGCCGGCCGATGAGCATCTCGCGCCGCTTGAGCGCCCGTTGAATCGTACGCCCCAGCTCCAGCAGCTCGATCGGCTTCGTGAGATAGTCCAGCGCGCCGCGTTGCATGCACAACGCCGCGGTCGTGGCGTCGTTGACGGCGGTCAGCATCAGGATCGCGAGGTCGGGGGAGACTTCCAGGGCCTGCGGGACGATGTCCACCCCGCTCATGCCGGCCATGCGGATGTCGCACAGCATCACGGCGATGTCTTCGTGTTCGCGCAGCGCGCCGAGCGCCTCCTCCCCGGAGGCGGCAGTGAAGACGACGAACTCCTGCTTGGTGAGATATCGCTTGAGGGCGTTCCGGATCGGCTCTTCATCGTCGACGACGAGCAGGGATACCTGCGGTTCTGTCATACGTGCCCTCCTCGAACGGCCGACTTCACCGCGACGAAGGAACCCCGGGCCAACCCTCTTGCGCGCCGGGCGCCGCCGCACAGTAATAGAAGGGCGTGGCGTGCCCCAAAGCGGTGGCCACACCGCACACAAGCATAAGCATTTCCAGGGCCGAATGCGCGCGGGGCGGTCCCAAAGCAGTCGAGGAGGTCGAGAATGAATCTCGAAACAAGTACGGAGCTGGTGCGCGATGCGGTACACCACGGGCTGACGGGTTGAGCAGCGCGCGTGTGTCGCGATCCCGCCCCCCCCTGGCGCAAAAACGACCTAGGAGGTCGGACCCGGTGGCCCTACTCAGCATGCGTAGGGTGGCGCCGCTGTTACCCCGGGGGCGAAACGCGGTATGAGCGGGATTGAATTGTCGGTCGTATCCACGACGTCGCTGCGCCGCACCGTGAACGCGGGCCTGGGTGCGGCGGTTCTGCTATTGCTCCTCATCGGTGGCGTGTCCTACTGGAGCGCCGCGGGACGGGTCGCGCGGATCGCGATCGTGGGCGGGGCGCTGCTCGCGATCGCGGTCATGATCGTCGCCGGTGTGCTGTTTCGGCGCGACGTGTCCGCGCGCGCACACGCGGAGGAGGAGCTGCGGCGCTCCCGGAGCTTCCTCGATTCGATCATCGAGCAGCTGCCCCATATGGTCTCCATCAAGGACGCCGCCGACCTCCGCTTCGTGCGGTTCAACCGGGCCGGTGAGGAGCTGCTCGGCGCGCGCGGCTGCCGAATCGGCCAACCAGACCAAGTCCGAGTTCCTGGCCAAGATGAGCCACGAGCTGCGCACGCCGCTGAACTCGATCATCGGGTTCTCGGAGATGCTCGGTGACCAGACGTTCGGGGCGCTGAACGAGAAGCAGCGGCGCTACGTAGACAACGTGCTGTCGAGTGGCCGCCAGCTGCTGAATCTGATCAACGACATTCTCGACCTGTCCAAAGTCGAGGCCGGCCGCATGGAGCTCGCGCCGACGCCGTTCGCGGTGGCGGGCGCACTGGACGACGCGCGCACCCGGATGGAGTCGCTCGCCCGCCAGAAGCACCACACGATCGACGTCGAGGTGGAAGCCGGGTTGCCCGACCTCACCGCCGATCCGGGCAAGTTCCGGCAGATCATGGACAACTTGCTGAGCAACGCGATCAAGTTCACGCCCAACGGCGGCCAGATTCGCGTGGCGGAGCTGGCGACCGAGCTGCTCAGGTCCTCTGGCTACTTCGTGCTGCAGGCCCGCAGCGCGGAGGAAGGACTGCGGCTGGCACGCGAGGAGCGACCCGATCTCATACTCATGGACGTGCGCCTGCCGGGGATGGACGGTCTCGCCGCCGTGAAGCTGCTCAAGCGCGACCCTGAGACCCGACGGATTCCGGCCGTCGCCATGACGGCGCAGGCCATGCGCGGCGATGAGGAAGCGGCGCGCACGGCCGGTTTCGACGCCTACGTCACGAAGCCCATCGACACGCGATCCTTCCCGCACATGGTGGCCCGACTCCTGGCGGGCCGGGAGACATCGGCGTGACCGAGCCCGCGCTGTGGCGGCGCGACACGGTCACCGGGCGGGTTCTGATCGTGGACGATCAGGACACTAACCGGCTGTTGCTGCGCGACATGCTGGAGGCGCAGGGACACGAAGTGATCGAGGCCGTCGAAGGGTCGGAAGCGCTGCAGCGCGTGACTGAGACCGCGCCGGACGTGGTGCTGCTCGATATCGGCTTGCCGGGCATGGACGGGTTCGAAGTGTGCCGCCGGCTCAAAGCCGAGCCGGCCACGGCGTCGATCCCGGTGCTGCTCGTGACGGCGTTTTCCCACCGCGATCACCGCCTGCTGGGCATCGGGGCGGGCGCGAACGACTACATCACCAAGCCGATCGACAAGAGCGACCTGAGTCTCCGGGTGCGCAATGCGATCCGTATGCGCCAGCTGTATCTGGAGGTCGAGGAGCAATACCGCCGGCTGGAAAAGCTCGAGCTGCTCCGGGACAGCCTCGTGCACATGATCGTCCATGATCTGCGCTCACCGCTGGCCGGCATTCGCGCGTACCTGGACCTGTTGAAACTGGATGGTGCTGGCAAACTCGACTCCGAGCTGACCGAGTCCATCGACGCGGCGCGCAAAGTCGCCGTCGAGATGACCGACATGGTGAGCGACCTGCTCGACGTGAGCCGGATGGAAGTGGGCAAGATGCCGCTCGAGCTGGCGCCCGCCGACGTCGGCGCGCTGGCGGTGGACGCCGTGGCCGCGGCCGGAGCCGCGCCGCGCGTCCGGATCCGGGTGGAGACGACGGCGGACACGCTGCGCGTCGTGTGTGACGCCGGAATTGTCCGGCGCGTGATCGCCAATCTCGTCGGCAACGCCGTCAAGTTCACGCCCGTGTCCGGGCAGATCACGGTGATCGTCCGGGGCGACGGCGCGGAAGTGAAGGTGTCCGTCGTCGATACCGGTCCGGGTATTCCGCCCGAGTATCATCAGAAGGTGTTCGACAAGTTCGGTCAGGTGGAAGCCGCACGGCACGGGGCGAAGCACTCCAGCGGGTTGGGTCTCACCTTCTGCAAGTTCGCCGTAGAGGCGCACGGCGGTCGTATCGGCCTGGAGAGCGCGGCAGGCAAGGGGAGCACCTTCTGGCTCGTGCTGCCGGCGCGGGGGCCGGCGATGACGTCGCGGGCGTCATGAAGATCCTCATCGCCGAGGACGAGCCGGTCGCGCGGCAGGTCCTTAAAGCCATTCTGGAGGCGTCCGGGCACGGTGTCACGGTCGCCGCGACCGGCCTCGAGGCCCTCGATGCCTGGCGACTCACGGAAGCCCGCGTGGTCGTCTCCGATTGGATGATGCCCGAGATGGACGGCCTCGATCTCTGCCGCCGCATCCGGGAGGAGCGCCTGGACCGCTACACCTACTTCATCTTGCTGACCGGTCGCGGCGGCCGCGAGAGCTACCTCACCGCGATGGACGCCGGGATCGACGACTTCATCACCAAGCCCGTCGATGGGGAGGAGCTGAAAGCGAGGCTGCGGGTGGCCGAGCGGATCCTCGGTCTGCGCGAGCGCATGGACGCGCTCGAAGGGCTGCTACCGATCTGCAGCTACTGCAAACGGATCCGCAACGACCGCGAAGAGTGGAGTGCGCTCGAGGGATACATCGAACAGCGGTCCGGGGCCGCCTTCAGCCACGGCGTGTGCCCCGATTGCCTGCGCAAACACCTGGAACCGCACCTCTAACGGCGGGTCAGTGCCTCGCCGTGAAAGGCGTCCAGGATCCGACCGTGCTCTTCGTACTCCGGCCGGCGGCGGGCCCGCTCGGCGGTTTCGTGCTTCAGGAAGTCACGATACGCCTGTGTGGCGCCGGGCGCGTCGCCTCTGGCCTCGAGCGCCCGGGCGCGCAGCACGAATCCGAACAGGTGGGTGGGCGCCGACTGCCGGATGGCGTCCGCCTCGGTAAGCGCGCTGGCCCGATCTCCACCGGCCAGGTGGAGCAGTCCGATATCGAAGTGGGAATCCAGGCTGAGCGCCGGCAATTGCTGGTACGCGCCCAGTGCCATGGGCATGAAGAACTGCACGCTGTCCGCCTTGCCTTCCTCTCCCAGGCGCATCACACGATCGAACAGCCGCTGGGCCCGTTCCTCCGCGGACATTTGCGAGATGTCCATCGCCGGGACCGTCAGCCCGGGCGCGGCGTCCGTTTCCGATGCCCCGCGCGGGCCCTCGGTTCGGACGGTGCGCGACATGAGCACTGTGAGGAGGGCGCCGACGGCCAGGCCGGCGATTCCCCATGGCAGACCGACCCGCCATCTGCCTCCGACCGGCGCCGTGGTGCTGGCCCCGCACTTGTGACAGTAACGGGCGGTGGGAGTGAGGCTGGTTCCACATGCGTGACAGTTCATGGCGACGAATCTAGCTGGCACGACGGCCGGAAGGAGCGTAGCGTATGGGCATGAGTGATGCCTTCCCCGGCCGGGAGCGGTCGCGCCATATGGGTGAGTTGAAGCGTGGCCCGAGCCGGTGGGACGTATACCTCGAAGTGCAGCCGGACGCGGAGCTGGGAGCGGTCCGGGGACGGATTCACTTCGTGGGCACGACGGAATCCACCCACACGGCGACGGGGTGGGTGTTCCTGGAGTGGCAGGAGCGGGACATCCTGGAGCGGTTCGGTGAATTTTCGGCCGTGGAGCTGCTGCAGTTCGTCGAGGCCATCCCCGGATAGCGTAATGTCGCTGAAATCGTGCACATGTTGCACGAATCCGACGACAACTCGACAGTTTCTTGACCGCGCTCGACCACAAATCAACTTCTTACTGCAATTGGCGCAGGAATTGCTTGACGCTCCGTTGAGCGCCGAGTAGCTTGCGCCATCCGAGAAACCGACGACCGCCACCGAAAAGGGGACCCATCAGATGGCCGCGACGCTGGAGCCGACGAGGACAGAGGGGAAGGCCGCCGCCAAGGCATCGCCCGCCGAGGTGATTCGCCGCGCCCGTGAGGCGGGTGTGCAAATCGTGGACGTCAAGTTCTGCGATCTGCCGGGGACGTGGCAGCATTTCTCGCTGCCCCTGAAGGAGCTCACCGAAGACGTGTTCACAGAGGGTCTCGGTTTCGACGGCTCGTCGATCCGCGGCTTCCAGGCGATCAACGAGAGCGACATGCTGCTCTTGCCCGACGCCGGCACCGCGTTCGTGGATCCCTGCCTCCAGGTTCCGACGCTGTCATTGACCTGCGACATCGTCGACCCGATGAACGGGCAGCGCTATTCGCGGGACCCCCGGTTCGTGGCGCAGAAGGCGGAAGCGTACGTCACCAAGAGCGGCATCGCGACGACGGCGTACTTCGGGCCGGAAGCGGAGTTCTACATCTTCAACTCCGCCCGTTTCGATCAGAACGCGCACGAAGGCTACTACCACGTCGATTCCGTCGAAGGCATCTGGAACTCGGGCTCGGACGGCGGGCCAAACCTCGCCCACCGGCCGCGCCACAAGGAAGGCTATTTCCCGGTGCCGCCGGTCGACAAGCTGCAGGACCTGCGGTCCCGCATCATGCTGGCGCTCATCGCGGCCGGGATCGAGGTGGAGGTGCACCATCACGAGGTGGGGACCGCCGGTCAGACGGAAATCGACATGCGGTTCAACACCCTCACGCGCATGGCCGATCAGCTGTTGATGTACAAGTACATCGTCAAGAACGTATGCGCCCAGCACGGCTACACCGCGACGTTCATGCCGAAGCCCATGTTCGGCGACAACGGCTCGGGCATGCACGTGCACATGAGTCTGTGGAACGACGCGACCAACCTGTTCTACGACAAGAACGGCTACGCGTTGATCTCGGACACCGCACGCTGGTACATCGGCGGCCTCATCAAGCACGCGGCGGCGCTGCTCGCCTTCGCCGCGCCGACCACCAACAGCTACCGACGGCTGGTACCGGGCTACGAAGCGCCGATCAACCTCATCTACTCCCAGCGCAACCGCTCGGCGATCTGCCGCATCCCGATGTACTCGAGCTCACCCAAGTCGAAGCGGATCGAATTCCGGGCCCCCGATCCGTCGAGCAACCCGTACCTGACGTTCGCGGCGCTGCTCATGGCCGGCCTGGACGGAATCCGGAACACGATCGAGCCACCCAAGCCGATGGATGTGGATCTCTACGAGCTCGAGCCGGCGGAGCGGAAGCACGTGAAGAACACCCCGGGGAGCCTGGCCGAGTCGCTGGCGGCCCTCGAGGCGGACCACGCGTTCCTGCTCGAGGGTGGGGTGTTCACCAAGGACGTGATCGACACGTGGCTGTCGTACAAGCGCGCCAAGGAAATCGATGCCGTGGCGCTGCGGCCGCATCCCTACGAGTTCTTCCTCTACTACGATTGCTGAACTGAGAGGGCGGTGAAGGGTGGGATCCTTCACCGTCCTTCACGAAATGCCCGACAAGACCACCGGCGCCACCAAGCGCGATATCTCGGCGCTCGCCAAGCAGCGCGACGTCGCGTTCCTGCGACTCCAGTTCACCGACATCTTAGGCATCAACAAGAACGTCGAGGTGCCCGAGAGCCAGTTCGAGAAGGCGCTCGACGGGGATATCATGTTCGACGGCAGCTCGATCGAGGGGTTCGTCCGGATCGAGGAGTCGGACATGGTGCTGAAGCCGGACCTCGACACGTTCTGCGTGCTCCCCTACGAAGACGAAGGCGGGAAGGTGGCGCGGGTCATCTGCGACATCTACAACCCCGACGGGTCGGCCTTCGCGGGCTGCACGCGACAGGCATTGGGGAGACAAATCGCCCGGGCGAAAGCGCTGGGCTTCGAGATGATGGCCGGCGTGGAGGCCGAGTTCTTCATTTTCCAGCTCGATGCGCGGGGCGCCCCCGCAACGGAGACCCACGATCAGGGTGGGTATTTCGATCTCACCCCCGTGGATCGCGCCGAGGAAATCCGGCGGCTCATCATCCGCGACCTCGTGGCCATGGGATTCGAGGTGGAAGCCGGCCACCATGAGGTCGCCCCGGGGCAGCACGAGATCGACTTCAAGTACGCGGCCGCGCTGGAGACCGCCGACAATCTGGCGACGTTCCGGTTCATCGTGCGGGATGTGGCGTACCGGCACGGCTTCCTCGCCACGTTCATGCCGAAGCCGATCTATGGCCAGAACGGCTCCGGGATGCACACGCACCAGTCGCTGTTCGCGAAGGGCAAGAACGCGTTCCACGACCCGAAGGGGCGGTGGGAGCTCTCGCCCACCGCGCTCGCCTACATTGGCGGGCTGCTGGATCATGCCCGGGGGTTCTGCGCGGTCACGAACCCCCTCGTCAACAGCTACAAGCGGCTGGTGCCGGGATACGAAGCGCCGGTGAACGTGGCGTGGTCGATGCGCAACCGGTCGCCGCTCGTGCGCATCCCCGACAAGCGTGGCACCGGGACGCGGTGTGAGCTGCGCATGCCCGACCCCTCCGCGAACCCGTATCTGGCCCTCGCGGTCCAGCTCGCCGCCGGCCTGGACGGCCTCGAGCGGAAGCTCGTTCCGCCCGATCCCGTGAACAAGAACATCTTCGAGATGAGCTTTCGGGAACGGCGCAAATACCGGATCGACGAGCTGCCGCGCGACTTGCACGAAGCCTTGGAGTGCTTGGAGAAGGATGCCGTGGTCCGGGCGGCATTGGGCGATCACATCTATGAGCGTTTCGTCGAGGCGAAGCGGGAGGAGTGGGAGGACTACATCGGGCAGGTGGGTGAGTGGGAGCTCGCGAGATACCTTGGACAATACTGAAGGCGTAGGGGAAAGGGCGTAGGGGGAGAGACGTATGGAGAAAGACGTAAAATCAGGAAATCCTCGGTGGGTGCTCGGACAATCGGCTGAGCATCTTGATGACCAGAGCGACCCGGCTCTCCATTTGCCTGATCTGCGCTTGCTCCGCTGGGTCCACCCGCCGCACGATTTCCAGCTGCGTCCGCAACTCCTGCGCTGATCCGCGCGCGTACACTAGGAACCGCCGAAACTCCGGCAGGGTACCGCGCCCGCACGCCTCGGCTATGTTGGACGGGATCGAGAGTGCCGCTCGCACGAGCTGGTCCGCGCGCTTCTCGGCTCCCGGACCCCTGATCCGTTCGGCCAGTTTGATGGATTCCACCGTAACTTCCGAGGCCAGTTGATGGACGAGCAGTCGCCCCACATGGGCATGGATGGGCATGCCGCAGTCTAGAAGCTTGAGTCGTCGGACACGGCATCATTCTCACGCCCTCTCCCTGCATTCTTACGCCGGCTCCTTACGTCGTTCCCCCCTACGCCTTTTCCTTACGCTTTCTTGTTTCGGTTGTGACATCCTGCCCCAAGAAGGCGACACCGACGGCGAACAACAACAAGCCCAATGGCTCACCAGTGCCCGACTGGTCGTGGACACCGATCCCCACCTCACGATCATCCGGCTGCGCGGGGAGCCGCTCGACTCGGCGCAGGGGGGCCATCACCTGCTGCTGACGCGATTCGAATTCAACCCGACCCCGACCCTGGGCGATGAATACGCGCTCAGTGTCGCTCTGGACCTGGGAGACGGGCGCGCGCTCCGCCGCGGCACGCCCTACGCCCTCGGCCCCCAGATCTCCACCTACGCCACCGTGACGTGTCTGTGCCGGCCGCTCAAGGCCGACTCGGTGCGGGGGACGTTCACGATGGCTCACCGGGGCATCGCGCAGATCTACGGCCGCATCGACGCCACGCTATTCTTCACGGCATGGGACGACACGAGCCGGCACGCGAGCTACCGGCTGCGTCAACGGATCGACGGACTGCGGTGAGGGTGCGCGGGCTCCTCGCCCTGGTGGGCGGCTTGGCGGGTGCGGTGCCCGCCGCCCGGGCGCAGGCGACGATCGACACGGTGATCGTCGTCTCGCGCAACGTGTTCGATCCGCCGGGGAGCACCCCGCGATTCGTGGCGCGGCTCGGCAACGCGTTGCACATCACCACCAACCCGGGAGTGGTGCGTCGGCTGCTGCTGTTGGAGGCCGGGGCGCGGATCGATTCGGCCCGGCTGGTCGAAAGTGAGCGCGCCTTGCGCGAGGTGGGCGTGTTCCGTTCGGTCCGATTCGACACGCTGCGCGTGGGCGACCGCCTGGCGCTCCGCGTCGAAACAGCGGATGGGTGGAGCACGTCGCCGCAGCTCAACTTCTCGAGCGCGGCGGGCTCCACGACGTGGAGCGCCGCGCTCGTGGAGCGGAATTTCCTCGGCACCGCCACGTTCGTGAGCGTCGCCTACGGGCGGAACCCCGACCGGCGCTCGTTCGACGTCCAATTCGCCAGCCCCGGACTGTTCGTGCGGCATGCCCCGCTGATCTTGGTCTACAGCGATCTCTCCGACGGCCGCCTGGGCTCGTGGAGCTACGGACTGCCATTCTATCGCACGGACGCGCGCTGGTCGCTCGTCACCGGAGGCGAAGCCGCCCACCATCGTGTGCTCGTGTTCACCGGCGGGGCGCTCACCGACAGCGCCGAGCGTCGCGTGCTGACGGTTTCGGTCCGGGGCGGCGTCGCGCTGCAGTCCACGACCCGCGGCTATGTGCGGCTGTGGGGCGGGGCGGCGCTGCGGCGCGAGGACTTTCAGCCCTACACGACGACCGGTATCGCGTATTCGAGCTTCGGCACCGTGGGTGTGGGCATCGAGGCAGCGCGCGTGCGCTACGGCGTGTTCGAGCACGTGAACGGCTTCGGCCGGCGCGAGGACGTCGACCTGTCTTCGGCGTTGCGCCTGGGGGTATGGGCGGCGCCGCGCGCCTGGGGGTACCCGGGGGCCCGAGCCGGCGTCGGCCCGGAGCTCGAGGGTCAGATCGCCGCGCAGTGGCGGGCCGGGTTTGCGCTGCTGCGCGCCCGAACGCACGGCGTGGTCACATCGGCCGGCGTTGATTCCGGCCTGGTGCACGCGTCGCTCGACGTCGTGAGCACGCGGCTCAGTCGGCAGGCTCTGCTGCTGCACCTCGAGGCCGGCGCGCTGCGGCGCCCGAAGTTCGGGGAGGCCTTCGACCCATGGGCGACGCACAACGGCCCGCGCGGGTTCGGCGCGCACGCCTTTACAGGAACCCGGCTCGTGTATGCGATGCTGGAGGATCGCGTGCTCATCTCGGACGAGCTGTTCGGTGTCCTGGGTGTCGGGGCGGCGCCGTACGTCGAGTACGGTGGCGCGTGGTACGCGGGGCTGGAGCCGGCGCGCCTGGGCGGTGACGTCGGCGTGGCGCTGCGGCTGGGGTCGCCGCGCTCGGTGCGCGGCGACGTGGCGGAGATCGCCGTGTCGTATCGGTTTGGCGACGGGTTCACCGGCGGTCCGTGGGCGTTGAGCTTCCGGCAGAGCTACATCCTCAAGTAAGCCGTTCGATCAGTGCGACGGCGCGGCCGATGATGGCGCGGTCGCCGGCCTAGCAATGGTGACTAATACAAGGCGGGGGCATGAGTGCGACTGAAACGGTGCGACTCGGCCCGATCGGACAGATCGCGGTCAACGTGAAGCAGCTGGAGCGCGCGGTGCGGTTCTACCGCGACACCCTGGGCTTGCGGTTCCTGTTTGAGGCCCCTCCGCAGATGGCGTTCTTCGATTGCGGGGGCGTACGCCTGATGCTGGGGGTCGCGTCCGAGCCGGCGTTCGATCACCCGGCGTCGATCATCTACTATCGGGTGGACGATATCCAGGCGGCGCACCGAACCCTGACCCAACGGGGTGCCAGCTTCACGAGCCCGCCGCATTTCGTCGCCAAACTCCCCGACCACGATCTGTGGCTGGCGTTCCTGCAGGATTCGGAGGGCAACCTGCTGGCGCTGATGAGCGAAGTGGTTCGGCCCTTGAACGAGAGAAAGTGAGTCCTGATCCATGGACATCGCAGCGATTGCCGCCCGCTATCTAGCCCCGCTGATTCTGATCGGCACCACATCGGGCGTCATCGGGAAGTACGTGCATGACTTCGCGGTGCGCTACGTCAAGGCGGCAGACAAATCCAAAGTGCGGTGGGATTGGAGCGGCTTCCTCCTCACCGCCCTGGCCTCTCTGATCATTGCGATCTTGGTGTACGGTGTGGTGTTCGAGCGCGTCCGCGAAATGGGGGAGGCACTGCTCGTGTTCAGCGCCGCGTTCCAGGTGGGCTTCTTCTCCGAGTCCATCATCGGGGAGCTCGGGAAGCGCTTCGCCGAATAGCAGGGCGATCATCAGCGGAGCAACCCGAGGACCCGGGCGTCCGCCCCCGTGTCGACGTCCCGCAGCGTTTGCAGTACCGTCACGTCGAGTTCGAGCCGGCGGGCGTTGCACAGCGTTTGATCGAGCACCGCGTCGGTCGACCACGCGACTCGACGATACAAGCCCGGGGCCGGAGCGCGGAGCCCGAGCAGATAGAAGCCGCCGTCGTTCGCCGGGCCGATAACCATGTCGCGGTCGTCAAGCGCCGTCAGCGCCCGAGCGACCAACCGGCGGTCGATGTCGGGACAGTCCGACCCGATGACGACAATGCGCCGCGCCCCTTCGCGGAAGTGGCGTCCGAACGCCGCGGACAGCCGCCTCCCCAACCCACCGACTCTTTGAGGCGCGAAAGCGGAGACCTGGAGTCCCTTCAGCCAGGTTCGCACCGATCGCCGCGCCGCGGGGGGAGAGTACCACACCACCGTCCGGTACGCCTCCGGTCGCACACAGGCCGCCACGATGTCTCGCCCCATGTTGGAGTAGAGTCTGGCGGCGCGCCGCGCGCCCACCTCCACGGCCAGCCGCGTCTTCACGCGTCCGGCCACCGGCGCCTTGACGAAGACCCCGAGAACGTCAGGCATTTCTCCACCGAGACAGCCGGGCCGGCGACACCCCTGCGAAGTAGAGGGAGATGAGCGCCGTGTGCCCGAGCCATGTCCGCACGACCCCGCGCTCGCGGTAGCGACGTCCCGACGTGACCAGCGCCGCGGGTAGCCGGGCGACACGAGTGTGGCGGCGCAGCGTGCGCATCAGCGCGACGTCCTCCATGAGCGGCAGCTCGGGAAAACCGCCGACCGCCTCGAACAGCCGGCGACGGACCAGGAGACCCTGGTCGCCGTAAGCCAGGCCCGAGAGTGCTTCGCGCAGCGCCTGCCCCGTCTCGATGAACCGTTTCCAGATGGGAGGCAGGTCGATCGCAAAGCGAAAAACGCCTGCCTCAAATCTGAGCGGGCCGGTTACCGCCTCGCGGAGGGCGGCACGGGCTTCGCCGGGGAGACGTGAGTCCGCATGCAAAAACAGCAACCAGTCACCGCGTGCGGCACGGGCCCCCAGGTTGAGTTGGCGGGCGCGCCCCGGTCGCCCGTGGACGACACGCGCGCCCGCCGCGAGAGCGCACCCGACCGTCCCGTCGGTGGACCCCCCGTCGGAGACGACAATGTCGGGCGATGTCGCCTCCGCGAGCGCAGACAGGTCCCCCAGGAGCAGGGGAAGCGCGTACTCCTCGTTCAACGTCGGAACCACAATCCCGAGGCTCATCGATCCGACGCGCGCCGGACC
>CAZRGT010000009.1:0-27922 GCA_964599725.1 uncultured Gemmatimonadaceae bacterium
ACGACGAGGGTGACCAACTCCAGGTGCGACATCAGGTCTCTCCAGAGTGAGTGTCGCTCGAAGGCGGCAGCGATGCGCCGCTCATCGCCAATCGCAACTCCGTCGCTGGCGCGCCACAGCCGTGAGATAGCCACCTAACGAGAATTAGACTGACCAGCATAAGACGCCATTTCGTCCCATAAGATGCACCTGGGCAGCAGGGACCGCTCGATAAGATGTTGAGATCGTAGGTGAGATCCCGTAGACAAACAACCGCCATACCATCGGGTTAGGCCCTCCCACCGGGCGGGGGTCCCGGGGGAAAACCCGCAGCCAGGGGTCGGATAAGATGTGAACGCAGCAGGCTCAGAGGGTATCGACAGGACTGCGCACGCCCAGCCCGCCCCGGTTCAGGACATGGGTGTAGATCATGGTGGTGCGGATGTCGCGATGGCCCAGTAGCTCCTGGACGGTGCGAATGTCGTAGCCGGACCCGAGCAGATGAGTGGCAAAAAAGTGCCGCAAGGTGTGACAATGGGCCGGCTTGGCAATGCCGCTGGCGCGGACGGCTTCCCGGAACGCTCGCTGGATGACAGTCTCATGCAGATGATGGCGCCGGACCTGTCCGGTCGCGGACTCGACGTAGTCCCTGGTCGCTGGGAACACCCATTGCCAACCCCACTCGCGCCCGGCGGAGGGATACTTCCTGGCCAACGCCCCCGCCAGCTCGACCCACCCCGCCCCGGCCGCGACTCGGCGATCGTGCAACAGGTGAACCGCTTGCAGGTGGACGCTGAGGGCGGTCTTCAATGATGCCGGAAGCATGGTGACCCGGTCGCGATCCCCCTTGCCGCGCCGCACCGTGATTTCGTTCAACCCGAAATCAATGTCCTTGATTCGCAGCCTTAACCCCTCGAGCAGGCGCACTCCGGTGCCGTACAGGAGGCGGGCGACGAGCTGCGGCACACCACGCATGTGGCCCACGATGGCCCGCACCTCGTCGCGCGTGAGCACGACGGGAACTCGTCTCGGGCTCTTGGCCCGGATGAGATTGGCCACCCAGGCGACCTGATGACCCAGGACCTCTCCATAGAGAAACAGCAGTGCCGCGAGAGCCTGGTTCTGCGTCGACGCACTGACCCGCCCCTGGACCGCCAGACTGGTGAGAAACGCGGACACCTCGGCGCTACCCATCTCGCTGGGATGCCGCAGACCGTGAAATCGGATGAAGCGCTGGATCCAGCGGACGTACACGGCTTCGGTGCGCGGGCTGTAATGACGCAACCGGAGCGCGGCGCGGACCCTGGGGAGAAGCTTCGGGCCGACCGCGGGTGCGGACGCGGGGACGGCGGTGGAGATGGTCACCCCCTACCCTAGGGGGGAAGGGCGGCCAAGCAAGGTCGCAAAAACGCGAGCGGCAAACCTACCGTGCCTCAGGCGGCTTGCGCGCCGTTCGCAGTTCCGGTACCGCCATCGTGCCCACCGTCTCGGCTCGACCGGTAACCAACCGGCGATGATAGTCGATCTGCCCCAGATGGTAGGCCAGATGCGCGGAGAGATGGATCAGCCACTCGCCGGTCGCCACCGTGTGCCCGGCGATCTTCTCGGGGAACGCCGCCTGGAGCGCACCGTCCGAGACCCGCGACAGCCCCGGCTCGACCGCAGCAACGGCGGCGTCGAGCTGCGCCACAATGTCCGCCCGCAGCACATCGCGCCGGCTGAACTCGGCGGCCCGGTCACGCACGTAGCCCGTCCCCCCGAGCATCGCCCCGAAGAAGTGCTGCACGTTGCCGGCCAGGTGCAGCGCCAGGGTCCCCGCGGAATTGGCGATCCCCGGCGGCACCCGCCACACGCTCGCGTCGTCCGGGTATGCCTCGATCTCACGCCGCACCGCCCGCAAATCGCGCGTGATCACCGCCGCCACGTAATCCCCGATCACCGTCCCTCCTTGCGAAAGTGCCCTCCTGATCACTCTCACTGACAACCGCTATGCGTCTGAGCGCCTGAGCGACTCTCTGACCGTCTGGACGTCCGTTTGTGTCAGGCTCTCGGATGGAATTGTCTGTGCACCGTTCTCAGGTATTCTCTGTCGATATGCGTGTACAACTGGGTCGTCGCCAGATCCGCGTGTCCCAGCATCTCCTGCACCGCCCGCAGATCCGCTCCGCCCTCCAGCAGATGGGTCGCGAAGGTGTGCCGCAACGTGTGCGGCGTCACGCGTTTGGCGATCCCGGCGCGGCGCGCCGCCTGCCGGATGATGCCCCATGCCCCGACGCGTGACAACGGCGTGCCGCGCGCATTGAGAAACACCCGCCCGCGACCCTGTCCGTGCTCCAGCCTGGGGCGCACCTCGCGCACGTACAGCGCCACGGCGCCGAGCGCGCGCCGGCCCACCGGGACCAGGCGCTCCTTGGCGCCCTTCCCGAACAACCGGACGACCCCTTCCTCGAACGAGAGGTCCTGGAGCCCCACGCCCACCAGCTCCGACACGCGCGCCCCGGTGGCGTAGGCCAGCTCGAGCAGCGCCCGGTCGCGCATGCCGAGCGGGACATCCGGCGTGGGGGCCGCGAGCAGGCGATCGATGTCGGTCACGCTCAGCACGCTGGGCAGCGTGCGCCAGCGCTTGGGTGACTCGATCCGCTCGCCCGGGTTGCGTGTCACGTACCCCTCGGCCACGAGAAAACGGAAGTAGGTCCGGATCGCCGAGATCTGCCGGTGGATCGTAGCCGGTGAGAGCCCCAGGTCTTTCAGGGCATAGACGAACTCGCGCAGCCCCGCCGCCGTGATCGCTTCCGGATGCTGCACTCCCCGGCCGGCGACATGCGTGACCAGCCGGCGCACGTCGCGGAGATAGCTCTCGACTGTGTGCGCGCTGTTCCCGGCCTCGAGCGCCAGATGGTCGCGAAACAGCTCGAGCTTGAACGCCGGGCCGGCAGTCATTACCCGTCGGCGTCCCGCCGCCGGCGACGGATCAGCCACACCACGGCGACGACGATCAACGCGACCGCCACGATGCCCAGCACCAGGTTGACCCGGGCCAACGCGCGCGTGACCAGCTCGAAATTGGTCCCCAGCGTGGCGACGAGATAGGTGAGCGCGCCGTACCACACGGCCGACGCGAGCGCGATCGACCCGAGCGCCCGCCCCGCCGGCACCCCCACCACCCCCGCGAACGGCGGCACCACCCCCCGCCACACCGGCAGCAGCCGGGACAGCAGGATGCCGTAGCTGCCGTGTTTGATGTACGCCGCTTCGATGTGGTGCAGGGCGCGCTCGGAAATGAGCCGCCGCCCGATCCGGCCGGTGAAGAACTCCCGCCCGTAGCGCCGCCCCACGAAGTACACGAGTGCCGCGCTCCCGACGTTGCCGGTCCAGGTGATGCCGAACACGGCCCACGCGTCGAGCACGCCCCGGCCGGCCAGAAACGCGCCCAGCGCCACCGCCGTGTCGGCCGGCACGGGAGGAAAGATGTTTTCGACCGCGGCGAGGAAACCGATGGCGACGTACAGCGGCGTGGGGGGCAGCGATTGCAGCGTGTCCAGCAGGTGGCTCATCGGGCCGGGGTTAACGCTCCTCCATCAGGACGACGGCGAACACCGCGATCCCCTCACCGCGCCCGATGAACCCCATGCCTTCGTTGGTCTTCGCCTTCACGGATACGTTGGAGAATCCCGCGATCGCCGCCTCGCCGAGCTTTTCGCGCATCGCATCCGTGTACGGGGCGAGCTGCGGCGCCTCGGCGATGATGGTGATGTCGGCGTGCGCGAGCGAGAACCCCAGCTCCGCGGTCTTGAGGCTGGCGCGACGCAGCAGATCGAGCGAGCCGGCGTCCTTCCATTTGGGATTGCCGGGCGGGAACATCCGCCCGATATCCCCCAGTCCCGCGGCGCCCAGGATCGCGTCCGTGAGCGCGTGGGCCACCGCATCGCCATCCGACCACCCCTCGAGTCCGCGGTCGTACTCGATGGACACGCCGCCCAGGATGAGCGGTCGTCCCGCCACGTAGCGGTGCGAATCGTAGCCGATGCCGACGCGCATCTTCATGTGCGAAGGATGCGCAGCGCCAGATGCGCCGCGTTCGTGGCGTTGTCGATGCCCACTGTCGCGACGGGGACCCCGGGCGGCACCTGCACTGTGGCGAGCAGCGCGTCGAGCCCGTTCAACGGGCCCACGGCGAACGGAACCCCGATCACGGGCAGCTCGGTGAGCGAGGCCGCGAATCCGGGCAGCGCCGCCGAGAGTCCCGCGCCACAAATCACGACGCGGCAGCCGCGCTGCTTGGCGGTTTTCACCAGCTCGGCGGTGCGCTCCGGGTTGCGATGCGCAGACGAGACGTGGAACTCATAGCTCACGCCCGCTTTGGTGAGGACCTCGAGGGCCGGCTCGATCTTCGGCTTGTCGGTGTCGGAGCCGATGAGAATCAGGACGTCGGGCATAGAATCGCTATCAGCCGTCAGCTATCAGCTAGGCGGCTTCGGGGAGCAACGTGTAATCCTGGCGCCGCTGCTTCGGAGTATAACCCGCGTCGGCGATGAGGCGCTGCATCTCGGGAAGCGTCATGCACCACGTCGTCCCCGCCGCCGACACGACGTTTTCTTCCATCATGAGCGAGCCGAAATCGTTGGCGCCGAAGCGCAGGGCGACCTGGCCGATCTTCGGGCCCATCGTCACCCACGAGGCCTGGATGTTGGGGACGTTGTCGAGCACGATGCGGGCGATCGCCTGGGTGCGAAGATAGGTGACCGCGTCGGTCTTGCTCAGGTGCTCGAGCTCGGTGTGCTCGGGCTGCAACGGCCAGCAGATGAACGCCGTGAATCCGCCGCTCCGCGCCTGCACCTCGCGCACCCGGATCAGATGCTCGATCCGGTCGGCGCTCGATTCGCCCAGGCCATACATCATCGTGACGCTGGTCTTGAGCCCCAGGCCGTGAGCCACTTCCATGACTTCGAGCCAGCGGTCGGCGCCGGCCTTCTTCCTGGCAACCTGGTCGCGGATCTCCTGCACCAGGATCTCGCCGCCGCCACCCGGGATCGAATCGAGCCCGGCGGACATCAGCTCCTTGAGCACCGTCTCGATCGACATCCCGAAGCGCCCGGCGAAGAAGTCGACCTCGGAGGGCGAAAACGCATGAATGTGAATCGGATGGTGGCGCTTGATGTAGCGCAGCAGGTCCAGGTACCACGTGAACGGGATGTAGGGATTGTGCCCGCCCTGCATCAGGATTTGGACGCCGCCCAGCGCCTTCAATTCCTCGATCTTCCGGCCGATCTCCTCGAACGAGAGCACGTAGCCCTCGAGATGCTTGGGCCGCCGATAGAACGCGCAGAACTTGCAGTCGGCGACGCAGACGTTGGTGTAGTTGATGTTGCGGTCGATGATGTAGCTGACCACAGGCTCCGGGTGCATCCGCCAGCGCGTCGCGTCGGCCTGGGCGCCCAGCTCCAGCAGGGGGGCGCGCTCGTACAGCTGGAGGTGGCGACGAAACTCGGGGCTCGTGCGGTCGACCATCTCAGGCCACCTGAAGGAATCGCAGCGACCCGTCGGGCACGATCCCCTGCGCCGCAAGGCGGCGGAAGAAATCGGTCAGCCCGGCCAGATGCTTGTCCGTGAACGCATAGTCGAGCCCCGCCAGATACTCACGGCACTCGGGCTCCGGGACGCGGGTCTCGATCGACGCCAGACAGGCCAACTCGTCGAGGTGGGCCAATCCCCAGGCGCGGGACTCGAGCAGGCCGCGATGGATCCGCCGCACCGCGTGCCCGTCCGCGCCGCGTCGCGCCGCCCACACGGCGAACACGAACGGCAGCCCGGTCCACTGCTTCCACTCGGCGCCCAGATCGACCCGGTACGGATACGTCCCCCGCGCCGACAACAGCAGCGCCGGGTCGCCGATCACCAGCACCGCATCGTGCGGCAGACCGGCCAGCTGCTCCAGATCCGCCGCTTCGGCGCGCGCCTCCACCAAGCGGGGCCGTATCTTCCATACCTCACGGCACAACAGCTCGAGCAGCGCCACCGAAGTGCGCGACGAGGCACTCAGCAACACCGTCCGACCTTCCAACATGCCGACTTTCCTTCTGCTGAACAGCAGGACGCTCCGCACCGGCCCGTCACACGAGATCGCGAGCTCGGGCAGGAGCACCAGGTCCTTGCCATGGCGCGCATACTCCACCGCGCTGATCACCGACACGTCGAGCTCCCCGGCCACCAGGAGATCGTTCAGCTCCGCGGGCGTGCCGGTCACGAGCTCGGCGGGGACGGAAACGACGCCGCGATCGATGGCGCCATACACCGGGCGGCAATTGATGTAGGGGATGCGACCCAATCTCATTCGGCGCCATCCACCGCATTGGCCACCACCGGCAGTGCCCTCCGTCCCTTCCCCCGCACGTTGGCCCGATGCTCGACCTGGAACGTCGGTCCCTCGGGGCCTTCGGGCCGCACCGCCCGCGGACCCGGCACCCAGTCCTCGAACGTGCGCACCGTCCGATACAGCGAGTCCCGCTCGACCGGCGTCTTCCCCGCCCCGCGGATCAACTCGATGATCTGGTCATAGGACAGCCACATCGGCGTGCCGGCGCCGGCCTCGTGGTACACGCGCTCGAACACCACCGTCCCCTCGAGGTCGTCGCAGCCGAAGCCCAGCGCCACCTGCGAGATGAACGGCGTGACCATCGGCCAGTGCGTCTTCACGTGCGGGATGTTGTCGAGCAGCAGCCGGCCGATCGCGATGTTCTTGAGATCATCGAACCCCGTGGTCGCGGTCCCGGTGCGGCCCAGCGCCAGGCCGAGCTCGTTGTGGTCGGGGTGATAGGCGAGCGGGATGTAGGTGAGGAATCCGTGCGTGTCGTCCTGTAGCGCCCGGAGCGTCAGCAGGTGCTCGACCCGGTCCGCCATGGTCTCCACGTGCCCGTACAGCATGGTGCAGTTCGAAGGGATGCCGAGCTGATGCGCCTCCCGGTGTACCGCGATCCACTCCTCGCCGGTGAGTTTCTTGTCGGCGATCGTGGCGCGCGCGGCCGGACTGAACACTTCGGCGCCGCCGCCCGGGAGGCTCGTGACGCCGGCGTCCTTCATGGCCTGGAGCACGTCGCGTGTCGACAGTTTCTCCAGCCGGGCCAGGTGCGCGACTTCGACCGCCGTGAGCGCCTTGATGTGGACGTCGGGGTGGCGCTGCTTCAGCCCCCGGAACATGTCGACGTAGTAGGAGAGCCGCAGCTTGGGATGCAGGCCCCCGACGATGTGAAACTCGCGCGTCGGGTTGTCGCGCGCCGCGTCCGCCTCGGCGAACACTTCCTCGAGGGTGCGCGTGTACGCCCCGTCTTCCTGCGGCATGCGCGCGAACGAGCAGAACACGCACGTATTGCGCAGCACGCACACGTTGGTCGGGTTGAGGTGCTGATTGGCCGCGAAGCAGACGCGGTCGCCATTCTGGCGTTGGTTCGCGGCATCGGCCATCCGGCCGATCGTCAGCAGATCCGACGAGCCGAAGAGGGCGAGCCCGTCGTCGCGGGTCAGGCGTTCCCCGCGCTCGACCTTGCGGGCGATCGGCTGGAGCGCGGAGTCGACGCCGCTCACGGCGCCCGGCGCACCGCGAGCGTCACGTTGTGCCCGCCGAAGCCGAACGAGTTGGACAGCGCCACTTCGACCCGCCGCGGCACCTTGCGATTCGGCGCCGAGTCGAGATCGCAGGCGGGGTCCGGCGTAAACTGATTGATGGTGGGGGGAATCACCCCGTGCTGCAGCACGAGCGCGCACACCGCGAACTCGAGCGCGCCGGCCGCGCCCAGCAGGTGCCCGGTCATCGACTTGGTCGAGCCGAACACGAGCTTCTTCGCCTGGTCGCCGAAGACGCTCTTCACCGCCGCTGTTTCGGCGCCGTCACCGTGCGGGGTCGACGTGCCGTGCGCGTTGATGTAGCCCACCTGCTCGGGCCGGATGCCGCCGTCTTCCATCGCGAGCTGCATGGCGCGCTGCGCCCCCTCCCCGTCCGGCGACGGCGCGGTGATGTGATAGGCGTCGGCGGTCATGCCGAACCCCACCATCTCGGCGTAGATCTTGGCGCCGCGCTTCCGGGCGTGATCCCAGTCCTCCAGGATCGCGATCGCCGCCCCGTCGCCCATCACGAACCCGTCGCGATCCTTGTCAAACGGGCGACTGGCGGTCGCCGGGTCATCGTTGCGCTCCGACAATGCCTTCATGTTCGCGAAGCTGGCGAGCGCCAACGGCGTGATCGCGGCTTCCGATCCGCCCGCGAGCATCACGTCGGCTTCGCCATGTTGAATCAGCCGGAACGCGTCGCCCAGCGCGTGCGCCGAGCTGGCGCACGCCGACACGGTGCAGTAGTTGGGGCCCTTGGCGCCGTACCGCATCGAGACGGCCGCCGCGGCCACGTTGGCCATGAACATCGGGACGAAGAACGGCGAAACGCGGCTGGGGCCCTTTTCGACGTAGGCGCGCATGTTCTCCTCGAACGTCGCCAGGCCGCCCGTCCCCGAGCCGATGATCACCCCGACGCGGTGCCGGTCGATCTGGTCCCAGCTCCGGTCGAGGCAGGCGTCGCCCACGGCCTGGACCGCCGCCCCCATCGCGAACTGGGCGAAGAGATCGAAACGGCGGATCTCCTTCTTCTCCAGGTACAGCCCCGCCTCAAAACCCTTTACCTCGCAGGCGAACTTCACCTGCAGCGCTGCGGGATCGAAGCGCGTGATCGGCCCCGCGCCCGAGCGGCCCGCCAACATCGCTTCCCAGGTGGCCTGGACGGTATTCCCGACCGGCGACACGACACCGAGGCCGGTCACCGCCACGCGGCGCTTCACCGCCCGGCGCTCCCTACTTCCCCATTTTGTCGTGCAGGTACTTCATGGCGTCCCCCACGGTGCGGAGCTTCTCCGCCTCTTCGTCGGGGATGTCGATGTCGAATTCCTTCTCGAACGCCATGACGAGCTCGACGGTGTCGAGGCTGTCCGCGCCGAGGTCCTCCATGAAGCTCGCTTCGGGTTTGAGCTTGTCGCGCTCGACCCCGAGCTCCTCGACGATGATGTCCTTCACCTTCTCTTCGAGCTGCTTCATGTCCATTGCCATGTTGCCTCTCGCGCGGAGGTTGGAAGGTTCGCAGTCACATCACCATCCCGCCGTCGACCACGAGCACCTGGCCCGTAATGTAGCTCGCCAGGTCGGAAGCGAGAAAGAGCACGGCGCCGGCCACGTCGGCCCCGGCGCCGAGCCGTCCCAATGGAATCGCGGCCTGGAGCGTCTGCTTGGCCTCCTCGGGAACGGCGCGCGTCAACTCGGTGTCGATGTAGCCCGGCGCCACCGCGTTCACCAGCACGTTGCGCGAGGCCAGCTCTTTGGCCACGGCCTTGGTGAACCCGATCAAGCCCGCCTTGGACGCCGCGTAGTTCGCCTGTCCTTTGTTGCCGATCAGCCCGACCACGCTCGCGATGTTCACGATGCGGCCCCAGCGCCGCTTGATCATGCCGCGCGCGGCGAGCTTCGTGACCAGGAACGCCCCCTTCAGGTTCGCGTCGAGCACCGCGTCCCAGTCGTCCACGCCGATCCGGAACAGCAGGTTGTCCCTGGTGGTCCCGGCGTTGTTCACGAGTACGTCCACCGGCCCGAGATCCCGCTCCACCGCCTCGAGCGCCTGCTCCACGTCCGCGGGTACCGCGACGTCGCCGCGATAGCCCCGGGCGATGGGGCCCAGCGCGGTGGCCGCCGCGACGGCCTTTGCCCCGTCGCGGCCCAGAATGGCGACCGTGCACCCCACCCCATGGAGCGCAGAGGCAATGGCGAACCCGATCCCCCGGCTTCCCCCCGTCACCAGCGCGACCCTTCCCGAAAGGTCGATGGTCACCGCCCCACCCCTGTCATCCAGCCTCCAGAAATTGCGCTACCTCACCGGCTGTCCCCAGCGACACGACATCCGCCCCCGGCACGATCCGGCGCGCCAAGCCCGCGAGGACCGCCCCGGGACCGATCTCGATGAACCGGGCTCCCTCCCCCGCGATCTCCGCCGCGCGCTGCATGCATTCCACCCAGCGCACCGGCGCCGTGAGCTGATCGGCCAGCGTGCGCCGCGCGCGCGCGGCGTCCTTCACGGCCTCGGCGGTGGCGTTGGCGATCACCGGGAAGGCCGGCTCGCCGAAGTCGGCCTTGTCGAGCGCCAGGCGCAGCGCGTTCGCCGCGGGCGCCATGAGCGGCGAGTGAAACGCGCCGCTCACTTTGAGCGGCATCACCCGCTTGGCGCCGCGCGCCTTGCAGGCCTCGCCGGCTTTCGCCACGGCGCCCGGGTCGCCGGAGATCACGGTCTGATCGGGCGCGTTCAGGTTCGCGGGGACCACGACGGCGCCCGAGCTGGACGCCGCCGTGCACGCCGCTTCGACCTCCGCCGTCGGCAATCCGAGCACGGCGGCCATGGTCCCGCGCCGCTCGGTCCCCGCCTTGTGCATCAGCTCGCCGCGGCGGCGCACCAGCTTCGCCGCCTCCGTGGGGGCGAGCGCGCCGGTCGTGACGTAGGCCGAGTATTCCCCCAGCGAGTGCCCGGCGGCGGCCACCGCCTGGCCCAGCCTGGCCCCGATCACGGCGAACACGGCCGCGCTGTGGGCCAGAATCGCCGGCTGCGCGTTCTGGGTCGCGGTGAGCTCTTCTTCCGGCCCCTCGAACATGATGCGGGAGAGGGGGACCTCGAGCGCGGCGTCGATCGTCTGAAACGTGTCGCGCGCCGCGGGGAACCGCTCCGCCAAATCTCGACCCATCCCCACCCGCTGTGCCCCCTGTCCGGGGCAGAGCCAGACGACTGCTACCACTTCACCACCATGCTGGCCCAGGTGAAGCCCGCGCCGAAGGCGACCAGCAGCACGCGCATGCCGGGCTGGAGCCGGCCGGTGCGCACCGCCTCGTCCAGCGCGATCGCGACCGAGGCCGCCGAGGTGTTGCCGTAGCGGTCCACGTTCACGTACACCTTGTCCATCGGCATCCTGGCGTGCTTCGCCGTGGCTTCGATGATGCGGATGTTGGCCTGGTGCGGAATCATCAGGTCGATGTCGGCGCCGCTCAGACCGGCGCGCTGTAACGCCTGGTCGCAGGCGTCGGCCATCGACAGCACCGCCGCCTTGAACACCTCGCGCCCCGCCATGTGAATGAAGTAGCTGTGGTCGGTGAGCAGGGCGGCATCGGGCGGATGCACGGCCCCACCCCCCGGACGATACAACAGGTCGGCCAGCGTGCCGTCCGACTTCATGTAGGACGAGAGGATGCCGCGCGTGCCGTCGCTCGGGCGCACCAGGGTCGCCCCGGCGCCGTCCCCGAACAGCACCGCCGTCGCGCGGTCCGACCAGTCCATGATCTTGGTGAGCCGCTCAGCGGCGATCACCAGCACGTTCTTCGCCTGTTCCGAGGCGATCAGGCCTTCCGCGACGTTCAACGCGTAAACGAATCCCGCGCACGCGGCCCCCACGTCGAACGCGGCCGCGTTCTTGGCGCCGAGGATCGCCTGCAGGTCGCACGCCGCGGAGGGTAACAGCCGGTCGGGGGACGCCGTCGCGTAGACGATCGCTTCCACGTCGAGCGGCGTCATCCCCAGCTCGTTCAACACCTGGGTCGCGGCCGCCTTCCCCATGCACGCGTTCGACTCGGCGTCGCTCGAGACGCGCCGCTCGCGGATCCCCGTGCGATCGCGGATCCACTGGTCCGACGTGTCGAGGGTCTCCGAGAACTCGTCGTTGGTCATCACGCGCGCCGGCGCGTAATGCCCCGTCCCGACCAGCTCCGCGAAGGGCCGCTTCACGCCACCACCTCGCCGCGGGCGAACTCGGCGCCGATGTCCTGGCTCAGGTGGTTCTCCACGGCCTGCAGGGCGACGCGGATCGCACTCGCGAACGCGCGCGCCGGCGAGGAGCCGTGGCAGATGATCGAGACCCCCTGGACGCCCAGCAGCGGCGCGCCGCCATAGGTCGACCAGTCGAGAATCTTCAACACGTTCCGCATCTCGGGGCGCTGCAGAATCTCGGGCGCCTCCCGCTTGATGAACGAGACGAACACGCGTCCGGCGGACTCGTAGAACTTGAGCACGATGTTGCCGACGAACCCGTCGCACACCACCACGTCCAGGCGCCGGCCGCGGGCGGCACCCTCGGGCACGTCGCGTCCTTCGACGTTGCCGAGATAGGTGAACCCGGTCTGGCGCTGCATCAGCTGGTGCGCTTCCTTGACGACGGCATTTCCCTTCTCGTCCTCTTCTCCGATGTTGAGCAGCCCGACCGCCGGCTCAGCCCGTCCCAGGACGTCGCGCGCGTACACCGCGCCCAGGTGCGCGAAGCCCACCAGCTCGCGCGCATCGCAGTCGACGTTGGCGCCGGCATCGAGCAGCAGGATCGGCTCCTTGGCCGTGGGCAGCACCGCGCCGATCGCCGCGCGCTGTACGCCGCCGTGCAGCCGCAGCATCAAGGTGCTCGCCGCCATCACCGCGCCGGTGTTGCCAGCCGAGATGAAGGCGTCGGATTGGTCTTGTTTCTGGAGCCCCAGACCGATGGCGATGGACGAGTTGGGCTTGCTCCGGATCGCCTGCAGCGGCTTTTCGCCCATCCCCACGACCTCCGGCGCCTCGACGATCTGCAGCCGCGCCCGGTCGATCGTGGGATGGCTCGCGAGCGCGGCCTCAACGTCGGCCGTGCGCCCCACGAGCTGCACCACGAAGCTCGGCGGCAGCTCGGCCAGCGCCTGCGCCACGCCCTCGATTTCCGCCTGCGGCGCGTGGTCCCCACCCATCGCGTCCAGCGCGATGTGGATCACGTCAGGCGTCCTCGACCTCGACGCGCTGCTCTCCGGCGTAATAGCCGCAGGTGGGACACACGTGGTGGGGCCGCTTCAGGTCACCGCACCGCGGGCAGGGCTGCAACGCGATCGGCGCCGCCTTGTAATGCGTGCGCCGCGCGCGCTTCTTCCGCTTGGAGGTTCTGCGCTTGGGTACCGCCATCGTCCGATCGCCTCGTTATTGGCGGAGCTTGGTCTTGAGATCGGCCAGCGCCTGCCACCGCACATCGGGTGTCGGGTCGCAGCCGCACGGCCCCGCATTCAGGTCCTTGCCACAGCACGGGCAGAGCCCGCGACAGTCCTCACGACATACCACCCAGGCCGGCACCGCCAGGGTCAGCTCTTCCCGCACTGCCGGCCGCAGATCGACTTCCATAGCGTTGGGAAGCAGGGCGTACGCCTCGGGGTCGTCCGCAGTCAACGCGTCCTGGCTGAACAACGCCCCGATGTCCGCCGAGACCGGCGCGTTCACCGGGGTCAGGCAGCGACGGCATTCGGTCGCGATCAGCGCCGCGAGCGTGCCGTGCCAGTAGAACCGGCCCTCCCCGGTGGCCTGCAACCGCCCACCCACGCGTACCGGCCCGGCCAGGGCGAAGCCCAATCCCTGGAACAGGACATCGTCCGGCGCCACCTCAGCCTGCGTGTCGACCGGCCCACGTTGCAGCTCACGCAGGTCGATTCGCAACATGGGCAGCGAAGCTAACCCGTTGTGGGGCTTGCGGCAAGCTCCATTTCGGGGAAGAAGAATCCGACCTCCCGCGCCGCGTTTTCCGGCGAATCGGAGGCGTGAATGGCGTTCTTCTCCTTCGATTGGGCGTACAGCTTGCGGATCGTGCCCGGCTTGGCCTCGCCGGGATCGGTGGACCCGATCACGTCCCGCAGCACCGTTACCGCATCCGCCCGGTCCAGGGCCAGCGGAATGCACGGTCCCGAGGTCATGAAACTCACGAGCGAGCGAAAGAACGGTCGCTCCTGGTGCACCGCGTAGAACGCTTCGGCCCGGGGCGTGGTGAGATGGGTCATGCGGATGGCGTGCACGCGAAAGCCCTGGGCCTCGAGATGGGCCAGGATCTTGCCTGCATTGCCCGCGGCCACGGCGTCAGGTTTGATGATTGCGAGAGTCAGCACGGGATCAGGGGTCCGGGGTCAGGGATCAGGGATTTACAACCGGGCTTTGAGCAACGGGACGACGTCGGCGGGACGTTGCATGACGGAGATCCCGGCCTGCTCGAACGCCTGCATCTTGTCCGAGGCGGTGCCGCCGGCGCCCGAAATGATGGCGCCCGCGTGCCCCATGCGGCGTCCCGGCGGCGCGGTCTGCCCGGCGATGAAGCCGACGACCGGCTTCTTCATCTTCGCCTTCACGAACTCCGCGGCTCGCTGCTCGTCCGAGCCGCCGATCTCGCCGATGATCACCACCGCGTTCGTCTCCGGGTCCGCCTCGAACGCCGCCAGGCAGTCGATGAAGTTGGTGCCGATGATCGGGTCCCCGCCGATGCCGACGCAGCTCGATTGTCCGCAGCCGTTCGTGCTCAGCTGGTGGATGATCTCGTAGGTGAGCGTGCCGCTGCGGCTCACCACGCCGATGTTGCCAGGCTGGCAGATGTTGCCGGGGATGATCCCCACCTTGCTCTGTCCCGGCGAGATCATGCCCGGACAGTTGGGGCCCAGGAGGCGCACGCCCTTCTCACGGACGTAGGGCATCACCTTGGTCATGTCGAGTACGGGCACGCCTTCGGTGATGCACACGATCAGCGGCAGCCCGGCATCCGCCGCCTCGAAGATCGCCGACGCGGCGAACGCCGCGGGCACGTAGATAACGCTGGTATTGGCCCGCGTCTCGCGCACGGCGTCCGCGACCGTATTGAAAACGGGGACCTTGCCTTCGAACTTCTGGCCGCCCTTCCCCGGCGTTACCCCGGCCACGATGGTGGTGCCGTACTCCAGCATCTGCTTCGCATGGAACGAGCCGTCTCGCCCGGTGATGCCCTGGACCAGGAGCCGCGTGTCCTGGTTGACGAAGATGCTCACGCGGCCTTCCCCTGGGCGGCCGCGACCGCCTGTTTCACCGCGTCGTCCATGTCGGTGAGCGCGGAGAACCCGGCCTTGGTGAGAATGGCCACGGCCTCCCGCTCGTTCGTCCCCGTGAGGCGGATCACGATCGGGACCGTGAGCGGGAACTGCGCCGTCGCTTGGACGATGCCGTTGGCGACGTCGTCGCAGCGCGTGATGCCGCCGAAGATGTTGAACAAGATCGAGCGGACGCTGGCGTCGGCGGTGATGATCTTGAGCGCGCTGACCACCTTCTGGGGATTCGAGCTGCCGCCGATGTCGAGAAAGTTCGCGGCGTCTCCGCCGTAGTACTTCACCAGGTCCATCGTCGCCATGGCGAGCCCGGCCCCGTTCACACAGCAGCCGACCGTGCCCTCGAGTTTGATGAAGGTCAGTCCTGCTTCACGCGCCCGCACTTCCGACACGGCTTCTGCGGAAGGATCGCGCAGCGCCGCGATCTCGGGTCGCCGATCTAGCTCGTTGTCGTCCACCACGATCTTCGCGTCCAGCGCCACGACGTGGCCTTCGGGCGTCGTGACCAGCGGGTTGATCTCGGCGAGCGAGGCGCCGACGTCGTACACGGCTTCCGTCAGCCGCTGCATGATTGCGGCGGCCGCACGCGCTTGCGTCACATCGGGATACAGGGTGAACCCGAGTGCCAGTGCCTGGTGCGCCAGCAACCCATAGCGCGGGTCGATCGCGAGCTTGTGGATCTTGTCGGGCGTCTGGGCCGCGACTGCTTCGATGTCGATGCCGCCCGCGGGGCTGACCATCAGCACCGGCCGCTGAGTCTCGCGGTCCACGATGATGCCGAGGTAGCTCTCGGACGCGATCTCGGCGGCGGGGGCGACCAGCACTTTCTGCACCGTCAGCCCCTTGATCGTCATGCCCAGGATCTTCCCGGCGATGGCCTCCGCCTCGGCAGGCGTCCGGGCCAGCTTCACGCCACCAGCCTTGCCGCGGCCGCCGGCGTGCACCTGCGCCTTCACCACGACCGCGCCGCCCAAGCGCTCTGCGGCGGCCCGTACTGCGGCGACGGTCGTCGCGACTTCGCTGTCCGGAACCGGGATGCCATGACGCCGAAGAATGTCGCGGGCCTGGTATTCGTGCAGGTTCACCCAATCTCCTTCGCGATGGTCGTCCCCGCTTCGCCCTGCAGCGCGGCCAGCCCGTGCGCCAATTCGGCGATGATCGCGCGCTCCCCGCCGCTGCGTACGAAATCGGCGGCCGCTTCCACCTTGGGACGCATGCTGCCGGTGCCGAGCTCCCCGCCCTGCAGCAGATGATCGGCCTCGGCGAGGGACAGGCGCGGGATCGCCCGCTGGGCGGGAGTGCCCCAGCCGCGGTACACCGCGTCGACGTCGGTGAGGATCAGGAGCACCTGCGCCGCGATCTCGCGCCCCAGGATCGCGGCCACACGGTCCTTGTCCGCCACGGCATCGATGCCCTCGAGCCCGAGCGCGCCGTCATCGTAGACCGGCGGCCCGCCGCCCCCGCAGGCGATGACGATGTGCCCTTCGCCCACCAGTGTCTGGACCATCGCCCGCTCGACAATGGCGATCGGCCGGGGCGAGGGCGCCAGGCGCCGCCACTTGCCATGACCGATCGGCTTGGTGGGCTCGCGCAACCGTGGATCGTCGGCGTCCACCAACGTCTGGGTGATCAGGGTGACCACCGAGCGCTCGACGCCGGCGCGCCGCAGCGCGTTCTGCAACGACTGCTGGATCATGTAACCCATCCAGCCCGCCGTCCCCGCCACCAGCACGCCGAGCGGCAGCGGCTCGAGCTGCCCGGCGGACAGCTCGTTGCGGGCCAACTCATCCCCCACCTGCGGCCCGTTGCCGTGCACCAGCGCGATGTTCCAGCCGGCGCGCGCCAGATCGACGATCGGCGCCAGGCTCTCGCGCGTGTGCCGGAACTGATTGCCGATGGTGGGGCGCTCGCGCGCGGGCGCCACGGCGTTCCCGCCCAGCGCCACGACGATGGTTCCACGCCCGGTCGGCACGGCGGGGCAACCTAGTGGGAGGGGGTGGGTGGATCAAGCGCGCGGCGCCGCCGGCCGAGCAGATCGGTCAACTGGCGGTACACGCGACCGAACCAGTCGAAATCGCGTGCCACGAGAGCGGAGTCGAGCTGCGCGAACAGCCGGGTGGCGTGCTCCCAACGCCCCGCGAGCGAGGTGTCCGCGGACCCCGGCGCGCCCGCCGCGGCCAGATCGTGCAACGCCGTCGTCCGCGTCTTGCCCTGCCCCTCGCGGTTGCCCCAGGTGAGGAACACGCGCTCGAGCCGGGGCGGCATGGCCCTCGACACGATGAACCGGGCCTGCGTCGAAGCGAGATGTCCGCCCGCGATCCACAGTCGTGGCAGCTCCGGGATCGTGTCCCCGGCGCCCACGAGCAGCTGCGGCGTATCCTCGAGCGTCGGCGTCCGGACGTACCACAGCTCGGGCCCGGAGGCCCCCATGTTCCCCAGCAGAAACCCCTCCAGCCTCCGGCCTTGCCCCGAGGTGAATCCCTGCGCCAGCCAGGTGGCCCCCCCGCCCGGGGACGACAGCTCGTAGGGCTCCCGGGTCAGGGGGCGCCACACGTCGGAGTCCGGCGCCGTCGCCAGGATGCTCTGCACCGCCAGGTCGAACGTCGCGTCCGGGAAGCGCAACGTCGCCAGCAGCGACCGTGGCAGGCTGTCCGCCGAACCCACGAGCGGCGTAAACAGCCGCGCCCAGGCCACCGTCAGCGAATCGGCGCCGGGGAGCAGCCAGAAGCGCGTCTCGCCGCTCGCGGCGCGAACTGCCCCGAGCACACCGGCACGGCGATAGCGTTCCACCCCGCCCGCCGTGCGAACGCCCTGAACCAGCGGGAATGTTGTCGATGACACGGTCCCCACCGCCCGCCACCACAGGTTCCCGTCCACCAGCACCGGCTCGGGACGGGCGAATGTCGCGAACGGCGCCAGACGCTGGAACCGCTCGGTGGCCGTCCGGCGCCACAGCAGGCGATCGCCGGGCATCCTGCGACGGGCCAGCTCCGGACTCTGCAGCACCCAGGCCAACGCGATGCGCTTCCACCCACCGTCCAGCGCGATGCCGATCGCGTCGTGGCGATCGGAGGCGGTCACGGCGTACTGGGCGAATCCCTCACCGAACCAGAGGGTGGAGTCACGCACCGCCAGGGGCGCCGGAACGAGGCCGGAGTCCCCCTCGGTGAATCCCCGCGGAGCCCCGGTACCGGCGCGGCTGCCGCGGTGCACGGCCTCCCACGGCGGCTCCGGTTGTACCGTCGCCAGCGCCGAATCATCGGGCGCCCGGGCCACGAGCCACCTCGGGGCGGCGTCCCGTTGATGGATCAGGGCGACGCCCGCCACCGTCTCCTGTGCGCCCAGACTCGGCCGCGTGGCGGCGGCCACGCGCGGGGCGGTCCACACGGGCGTCGCGGTCACGAATGCCGCCATGCTCGGGTACTCGGGAACCGCCGTGAGCACCCGGTGGCCCGTGCCGAATGCCAGCGCCGTGAAATCCGCGCGCTCCCGGGCGAAGCCGTCGGGGCCTCCTCGGCCCAGCGCGGGGAACACTCCGTACACCACGAGCATCGCGGCCGGCGGCAACGCCCAGCCCGTCCCGAACCAGCGCACGCGATCCCACAGCGCCCAGGTGATACTCGTCAGACAGGCGATGCCGGCCGCGATCGCCACGGCGATCGCGCCGGAAATCCGCAGCGTGACGGCGCCGCTCGCCGCCGGTCCGTGCAGACCGGCGACGACCTCGGCCGGGTCGAGCAACGCGCCCCACAGCAGCGCCAGGGCCACGCCGGCCAATAGCACGCCCACGTGCACGCGCGCGTGCGGGCTCGAGATCAGACGGCCCTTCTGCCAGCGCAATGAGCCCATGCCCACATACAGGAACGCCACCAGCACCGCGGCTGTCACCGTCGCAAGCAGGAGAAAGCTCTGCCGCTCGAGCGCCCACGGCAGCCGGCCGACGTAGTCCCCCAGATCGCGGTGCAGAATCGGATCCACGCGGCCGAAACGCGGGGCCGCCGTGGCGAGCAGCGCCGCACGCCACCAGTCGCCGGTGCCCCACGCGAGGCCGAGCCCGAACACGAGCCCCGAGCCGATCGCCAGGATCAGGAGCAGGCGTTGCGGCACCGCCTCGGCGATCTCGAGGTTGCCGACCCGGCGCGGCATCTGCACCGAGCCGATGGCGCGGTAGACGATGTAGAGATTACCGGTGCCCCAGATGGTCGCTACCACCCAGATGGCCAGCCGCGTCAGGCCGGCGAGCGCGCGCGCCTCGAGGTAGACCCCGCCAGCGGGCAGGCTCGCCGCCCAGGCGCGCTCCGCGGTCTCCACCGCGAGCCAGCGGCCCACCACCAGCGCCAGCGCCAGCACCGCGGCGCCCATGAGCAGCGCGCGGGCGCGGCGCGAGCCGATCACGCCGTCGCGGCGTGGCGCGCGAGCCAGCCTTCGACCTCCCCGCGGTACGCCGCCAGCTCCTGGGCGGTCCGCGCTTCGAACCGCAGCACCAGCACCGGCTGGGTATTCGAAGCCCGCAACAATCCCCATCCGCCGGCGAAGGTGATGCGCACCCCGTCCAGCGTGGAGACCGGATAGCGCGACGCGAAGTGCTTGGCAGCCTGCTCCACGAGCGCGAACTTCGTTTCGTCCGGACAGTCCACGCGCAGCTCGGGCGTGGACACGGTCTGCGGCAGGTCCGCCAGCAGCCGGGACAGCGGTCCGCCGACGCGCGCGACGTACTGCAGCAGACGGGCGGCCGCGAACAACGCGTCGTCGAAACCGAACCAGTCGCCGCCGAAGAAGATGTGCCCGCTCATCTCTCCCGCCAGCGGCGCGTGCAGCTCCTTCATCTTCTGCTTGATCAGCGAATGCCCGGTCTTCCACATCGTCGGCACGAGCCCGGCCTTCGCCAGCTCCTGGGGGAGCACCTCGGAGCACTTCACGTCGAAAATGACCACGTGCCCCTTCCCCATGCGCTGCGCCAGATCGCGACCGAACAGCACCAGCAGCGTATCACCGAACACCGGCGTCCCACGCTCGTCCACCGCCCCGATCCGGTCCCCGTCGCCGTCGAAGGCGATGCCCAGCTCGGCGCCCTCGCGGACCACCGCGGCCTGCAGGTCGCGCAGATTCTCGACCACCGTGGGATCCGGATGATGATTGGGGAACGTCCCGTCGGATTCGGCGAACAACGGCACTACGTCGCAACCGATGGCGCGCAGCGTCTCGATCGCCACGAGACTGATGACGCCGTTGCCGCAGTCCGCCACCACCTTCACCCGTCGCACCAGCGGCGTGTTGTGCTGCACGATCGCGTCGCGGTACGCCGCGAGCACTCCGGTTTCCGTCTGCTCTTCGCCTCCGGCACGGATGGCCAGCCGCTCCTCCACGATCAGGCGATACAGCTCCTGGATGTCGTCGCCGTACACCGCCTGGCCGGCGAGCACCATCTTGAATCCGTTGAACTCGGGAGGATTGTGCGAGCCTGTGACCTGCACGCCCCCATCGACCGGGAGCGTGTGCGTGGCGAAGTACAGCGCCGGGGTGGGCAGCTCGCCCACGTCGACCGCGGTGCCGCCCGCGGTGACGATGCCGTGGCGGACCGCGCGGGCCAGCGCCGGACCGGACGGCCGGTTGTCCCGGCCCACCGCCACGCGCGGCGGCCGGCCCAGCCGCTCGGTGGCGAGCGTCGCGTAGGCGGAGCCCACGGCGCCCGCCAGCTCGGGGGTGAGCTGGTCGCCCGTGGTGCCGCGAATGTCGTACTGCCGGAAGATGGTCGCCGGGACGCGCATGGTCCCCGGATCAGTTTCCGGGAGGTGGAGCGGTGCTCGTCACGGCGGGCGTCAGCGTCGCGCCGCTGTTCTGGGCGAGTGCCAGCAGGCGATTGGGACGCACACCGAAATACAGCAGCGCGGCGATGCACACCGCCAACGCGAGTCGCCCCAGCCGGCCGAATCGCATGCCCGCATGGGCCTCGGCGAACGGGGCCGATCGCATGTACATCGCCATGACCACCGGCAAATAGTAGCCTGCCGAGATCACGCTCGTGAGCACCAGAACCACGGCAAGCCAGCTCTTCCCGCCGGCCACGGCCGCCGCGAGGATGTACCACTTGCCGATGAACCCGGCCGTCCCCGGGAACCCGAGCAGCGACAGCATACACACCGCCAGGGCGAAGGCGAGCCAGGGCCGCGCGGCGGCGAGCCCCGCCAGATCGTCGATCTGCACGTCGCTTTCCCCCGCCCGCCCCTTGGCGGCGAGCAGCGCGAACGCCGCCACCGACGTGAGCCCGTAGGCGACGAGGTAGAACAACACCGCCGCGGTTCCCTGCGCACTGCCGAGCGAGACCGCGACCAGCAGGAACCCGGCGTGCGCCACCGAGGAGTAGGCCAGCATGCGTTTCAACGACCGCTGCGCCAACGCCACCAGGTTGCCCACAATCATCGTCGCCACCGACAACCCGACGACGATCCCGTGCCAGGCGGCGGTGTCGGAGAACGCGACGACGAGCACCCGTGCCAGCGCCGCGAACGCGGCCGCCTTGACGGCCGTCGCCATGAAGCCCGTGACCGGCGTCGGCGCGCCGTCGTAGACGTCGGGGGCCCACATGTGGAACGGGACGGCGGCTACTTTGAACCCGAACCCCACCAGCAGGAGCCCCAGCCCGAGCAGCAGCAACACACTGCCCTGCAGGTTCAGCGCGGCGACCTGGACGCCGATCAGCGCCAGGTTCGTGGTGCCGGTGGCGCCGTAGACCAGGGCGATGCCGTACAGCAGGAATGCCGATGCGAACGCCCCGAGCAGGAAATACTTCAAGGCGGCCTCGGCGGACTTCGCGCGGCGGCGATCCAGCCCGGCCAGCACGTACACTGAGACCGACATCAGCTCGAGGCCGAGGAAGATCACGATCAGGTCGCCACCGCCGGCCATGAGCATCATGCCGAGCGTCGCGAGTACGATCAGGAGGTAGTACTCCGGTGCGAGTAGCTGCTCCCGCTCCAGATAGTCGAACGAAAACAGCACGGTGAGCACGGCGGCGCCCAGGAACAGCCAGTCGGCGACGTAGCGGAAGTCGTCCACCGCCACCATCGGCACGATGCCGAGCGCCGTGGTCGCGTTCCACCACAGCCACCACACGGCGGTCCCCGTGCCCGCGAGACCCACCAGGGTGAGCCAGCCGGCGACGCGCAGGTCCCGGACCGTCTTGTGCCGCCACGCCACCACCACGAGCAGGACCATCGCCCAGCCGGTGAGCACGATCTCCGGCAGCAAGGCGAGCATCAGCTCGCTCGTGTTCGAGAGATCGAGACTCATCGCGTGGCCGCGGCGGCAGCGGGCTTCACGATGTCGATCAGATGCTGGGCCGCCGGCTCCATGCGGGAGAGAATCGGCTTGGGATAGATCCCGATCCAGAAGATCGCCGCGAGGATCGGCACCAGCACGACCAGCTCACGCAGGCTAAGGTCGGGCAGCTTCTCGTTCTCGGCCTTGTCGAGCCGGTTGAAGATCACGCGCTGCAGCGCCCAGAGGAGATAGGCGGCGGCGACGATCACGCCCGTGGTGGCGATCCCGGCGGCCACGGGATAAGTCTGGAACGCGCCGACCAGCACCAGGAACTCGCCCACGAAGCCGTTGGTCCCGGGAAGCCCGATCGACGACAGCGACACGATCGTCAGCACGGTCGCGAGCACCGGCACGACCTTGGCGATGCCGCCGTACGCCTCGATCAGGCGGCTGTGGCGCCGCTCGTACAGCATCCCGACCAGGAAGAACAACGCCCCGGTGGAGAGCCCGTGGTTGATCATGATCATCAGGGCGCCCTGCACGCTCTGCAGTGTCAGCGCCCAGATGCCGAGCATCACGAAGCCCAGGTGGCTCACCGAGCTGTAGGCGACGAGCTTCTTCACGTCCGGCTGCACCATCGCCACCAGGCCGCCATAGATGATGCCCGTGAGCGACAGCACCACGATGACGGCCTGCACCGTGGGGTGCAGCGCCACCGCGGGGAAGAAGGGCAGCGCGAACCGGAGAAACCCGTAGGTGCCCATCTTGAGCAGGATGCCGGCCAGGATCACCGAGCCCGCCGTGGGCGCCTCGACGTGCGCGTCCGGGAGCCAGGTGTGGAACGGAAACATCGGCACCTTGATCGCGAACGCCAGGAAGAACGCGCCGAAGAACCACCAGCCGGCCGTGCCCAGTGCGCCCACGTTGGCCAGCAGGAAGGCGTAGTCGAATGAGTGGACTCCGGTGCGGCCCGCGGCCGTGACGTACAAGCCGAGGATCGCCACCAGCATCAAGAGCGAGCCGAACATCGTATACAGGAAAAACTTGATCGCCGCGTACAGCCGCCGCTCCCCGCCCCAGATCCCGATGATGAAGTACATGGGAATCAGCATCACTTCCCACATCACGTAGAACAGGAACAGGTCGAGCGACACGAACACCCCGATCATGCCGGTCGTGAGCACCAGCAGGTTGGCGTAGAACCCCCGCTCGCGCTTGGTGATGTTCTGGTAGCTCCCCAGGATCGAGAGCGGGACGAGGAACGTCGTAAGCAGCACCATGAACAGCGAGATGCCGTCTACCCCGACGTGGTAGTTGATGCCCCACGCGCTTACCCAGGGCTGCGACAGCTCAAACTGCATCCCCCCCGCCGGTACGAACCGCCACCACAGGGGCACCGAAATCGCGAACTCGACCGTCCCCGCGGCCAGCGCGATGTGCTTGGCGAACCGCTCCGGGGCGAGCCACAACGCCGCCGCGGCGAGGAGCGGCCACAGCAGCAGGACGGTGACGACGTTCTGGTCGTACATCGGCTACTTGAGCGCCCGGGCCAGCACGGCCACGACGCCCACCACGAACACGACCACGTAGAAGCCGAGCTCTCCCGTCTGCAAGCGCGCCCCGAGCCAGCCCAGAATACGGGAAACGGCGGCGGTCCCGTTCACGCCCGCCCCGTCCACGATGCCCACGTCCACCACGCGCCACAGCACGTTTTTGGACAGCCACACGGTGGGCCGCACGAACACGGCGTCGTACAGCTCGTCGATGTACCACTTCCGGTTGAGGATCCGTCCCAATCCGGTTTCCGGGGCGGCCGACCGGGCCGGCACCAGCGCCGTGAGATCGAGCGCCCGCATCGCCGCCACGATTCCCACGGCGGCGACCGTCACCGCGACCCCGAGGAGCATCCATTCGGTCCGATGGGCCAGCTCCGGCGCGGGAACGAGCCCGGAGCCCGCGGCGGTCACGGGCTCGAGCCAGTGGTGCAGCCAGGAGTGCCCCCCCACGAGCGCGGGCAGATTCAGGGCGCCGCCGGCCGCGGAGAGAATGCCCAGCACCACGAGCGGTCCCGTCATCACCCACGGCGCCTCGTGCAGGTGCACCTGCTCGCGCGCCCCGGTCCGGTTGGGCCCGTGGAAGGTGTAGAGCATCATCCGCGTCATGTAGAACGCGGTCAGCAACGCGGCGCCGAGTCCCAGCGCCCAGAAGAGGTACCAGATCGGCTGCGCCATGCCGCGCGCGAACGCGGCGCCCAGGATCTCGTCCTTGGAGAAGAACCCGGAGAACGGCGGAATCCCGGCGATCGCCAGCGTGGCGATCCACATCAACGTCGCGGTCCACGGCAGGAAGCGGGACAGGCCGCCCATGTTCCGCAGGTCCTGGGCATCCTCGTGCGCGTGAGTCGCGTGATAGGCGTGGTGCATCGCGTGGATCACCGACCCCGATCCCAGGAACAGCAGGGCTTTGAAGAACGCGTGCGTGGCGAGGTGGAAAATCCCCGCTGCCATGGCCCCCGTCCCCACGCCGATGAACATGTAGCCCAGCTGCGAGACCGTGGAGTAGGCGAGCACGCGCTTGATGTCCCACTGCTTCAACGCGATCGTCGCCGCGAACAGCGCCGTGAGCGCGCCGACCCCGGCCACCACGGCCTGGGCGATGGGGGCCAGGGCGAACAGCACGTTGGTGCGCGCCACGAGGAACACGCCGGCCGTCACCATGGTCGCGGCGTGGATCAGAGCCGACACGGGCGTGGGCCCCGCCATAGCGTCGGGCAGCCAGGTGTAGAGCGGGATCTGCGCCGATTTCCCGGCGCAGCCGAGGAACAGGAACAGCGCGATCGCCGTTGCCACGCCGCCGCCCAGTACGAGCGTAGTGGGGGCTTGGGCGAATACCGTGGTGTAGTCGAGCGAGCCCGTGTGCTGCCAGATCAGGAACATCGCCACCAGGAACCCGGAATCCCCGATCCGGTTCATGATGAACGCCTTCTTCCCGGCGTCGGCATTCACCTTCTCGGAGAACCAGAACCCGATCAGGAGATAGGAGCAGAGCCCCACCCCCTCCCAGCCCACGAAGGTGACCGGGAAGTTGGCTCCGAGCACGAGGGTCAGCATGAAGAAGACGAACAGGTTCAGATACGCGAAGTAGCGCGCGTATCCCGCGTCCTCGTGCATGTAGCCGACGCTGAAGACGTGGATCAGCGATCCCACCCCGGTGACGACCAGCATCATCACCGCCGACAGCGCATCCACCTGGAGCGCATAACCGACGTGCAGCGACCCGACCGACATCCAGTCCCAGTAGCGGAACACCACCGGCGCCTCGGCGTGCGCCTGCGCCAGCGCGCGCGCCACCACCAGCGCGACGCCGAACGACGCGACCAGCACGCCGACGCCGACCACCGACACGAGCCACTTGGCCTTGGGGCGTACGAACGCCACCGTTCCGTTCACCAGGAAGCCCAGGAGCGGCAGGGCCGGCACCAGCCAGACGAGGTTCATCCCTTGAGGAGATTGATGTGTTGCAGGTCGACCGTCTCCTTGTGGCGATAGACGGCCAGCACGATGGCGAGCCCGACGGCGGCTTCGGCGGCCGCGACCGCCATCACGAAGAACACGATGATCTGCCCGCCCGTCCCCAGCCGCTGGGCGAACGCGACGAACGTGAGGTTGACCGCGTTCAGCATCAGCTCGACGCACATGAAGATCACGATCGCGTTGCGGCGCAGCAGCACGCCGGCCGTGCCGATCGCGAACAGCACGGCGGAGACCGCGAGGGAGGGTCCGAGCAGCATCTACAGTTTCCGCTTCGCCAGGACCACGGCGCCGACGACCGCGGCCAGCAGCAGCAGACTGGTGATCTCGAACGGCACGAGATAGGTGTCGAACAACGGCGCCGCGATCGCGCCCACCACCCCGTGCTGTTGCTGCAGCGCTGCGACCGTGCCCGGCGGCAGCTGGATGGCCTCCGGCGGCGCCGCCTGGGCCAGTCCGCGCAGCTGCACCAGCAGCGCCACGCCGAGCAGGGCCGCGACTCCGGCGCCCACCAGCCCCTTCATGTCGCCCGGCCCCGCGCCCCCCAGGTTGAGCAGCATGATGACGAACAGGAACAGCACCATGATGGCGCCGGCGTACACGAGGACTTGGAGAATGCCGATGAACGGCGCGTCGAGCAGCGTGAACAGCACCGCGAGGCAGAACAGGGTCACGATCAGCCACAGCGCGCTGGCGACCGGGCTGCGGCGCGTGATGCACATCCCCGCCGCCACCACGGCGAGGCCGGCGAACCCCCAGTAGACGACGAGCAGGAGGGACACGCCGGTCACTCCCCCTTCGGGTCCGAGGGGTCCCACAACGTCGACACGGGGTGCGTCTGGGCGCAGAGCCGCTCCAGGTCGTACACGAACCGGTCGCGGTCGTACTCCGCGTTCTCGTAGTGCACTCCGACGTGGATCGCCTCTTCCGGGCACACTTCCTGGCAGTAGCCGCAGAACACGCAGCGGAACTCGTCGATCTCGTAGATCAACGGATAGCGATTTCCCTGCTCGTCTTCCCCGGGCACCAGCTTGATGCAGTTGGCGGGGCAGATCTGCGGGCACAGCCCGCAGGCGACGCACTTGGCCCGTCCCTGCTCGTCGGTGAGCATGCGGTGCGTGCCGCGCCACCGGGACGAAAGCGTCCAGTCCTTGCTGCTCTTTTCCTCGGGATATTGCATCGTGACCTTCTTGCGGAAAATGTGCGAGAAGGTCAGCGCCATGCCCTGGAGCGTGGCCCGGAGGTAGGACGTCCCCGAGACGGGCCGCCGCAGCACTTTCACGGTGATCGCCATGTCAGGCGCTCCTCCGCTGGACTGAGCCGGACACGAGACGACCCCGGTCCAGCACCAGGAACAACGGCACGGCTATGGCCATGTTCACGGCGAACAGAGTCAGAGCGAACCGCGTGTCGTAGCCCCAGCCCAGCTGGTCCTGCAGGTACCAGATGACGGTCGCGATCACCGTGAGATAGATGAGGGCCAGCGGTAGCAACACTTTCCAGCCCAGCGCCATCAGCTGATCGTAACGGAACCGCGGCAGCGTCCACCGTACCCAGATGTAGACAAAGATGAAGCACGCCGTCTTGGCGAAGAACGCGAGTCCGGTCGCGACCGTCTTCAGGACCGACCAGGGCGCGGCGTTGTCCCAGGCGGTGAACGGGATGTCCCATCCGCCGAAGAAAAGCGTCGCCAGCATGGCGCAGAAGGTCATCACGTTGGCGTATTCCGCAATGAAGAACATCGAGAACTTGAACGCGCTGTACTCGGTGTGATACCCGGCCACCAGCTCCGATTCCGCCTCAGGCAGGTCGAACGGCGCCCGGTTGGTTTCGGCGAGTCCGGCGATCCCGAAAATGAAGAAGGAGATGAACAGGGGAAGCACGAACCAGAGCCCCTGCTGCTGCGAACTGATGATGTCGGCGAAGCGTACGTTGCCGGTGAGCAGCAGGACGGG
This sequence comes from uncultured Gemmatimonadaceae bacterium, assembly GCA_964599725.1. Taxonomy (GTDB): domain Bacteria; phylum Gemmatimonadota; class Gemmatimonadetes; order Gemmatimonadales; family GWC2-71-9; genus DASTHG01. The sequence continues at coordinate 27,623 of CAZRGT010000009.1, forward strand.
AATCAGGCTCATCCCCATCGCGATCTCGTAGCTCACCATCTGCGCGCTCGAGCGGAGGCCGCCGAGCAGGCTGTACTTGCTGTTCGAGGCCCAGCCCGCGAGCGCGATGCCGTACACCCCGATCGAGCCGATCGCGAGCACGTACAGGAATCCGATCGGGAGGTCCGCCACCTGCACCGGCATCAGCCCGTCGTGGACGAACCGCCCCACGAGCGGCAAGGCGAAATCGAACTTGACCGGGATCGGCGCCGCCCAGGGGATGACGCTGCTCATCAGGAGCGCCGGGATGAACGACAACGC
>CAZRGT010000010.1:0-90875 GCA_964599725.1 uncultured Gemmatimonadaceae bacterium
CCCGCCCCCCCGCGCGCGGCCCCCGGGCCCCCCGCGCCCCCTGGGGGGGGGGGGGGGGCCACGGCCCCGCGCCGCACCGTTGGTCCGCCGCCCCGGCCGGTGAAATCGGCGGGACCGCCGCCCCGGCCGCCGCGGCCCTCCGCCATCGCCGCCGCGCCGCTGATCGAGACACCCGTAGCGCCGCCCGATGTCCCGAGCCAGCCGATGAACTTGCCGGCGGAATTCGCCGAGGATCAGTTCCGCGCGGCGGAAACCCGGCTGGGCGCCTTGTTGAAGGCGCTCGTCCAAAGCGACTCCTCCGACCTGCATTTGCGCGTCGGCGAGCCGCCCGTGTTCCGCACCCAGGGGGATATCCACCGGCACGGCACCACCGCCTTCACCGCGGATCAGCTCGCGCTGACGCTCTTGTCGGTCATGCCGGAGCGCAATCGCGCCGAGTGGAAGGAGACGGGCGACTCCGATTTCGCGTACGAGATCCCGGGGTTGGCGCGATTCCGCGTCAACGCGGCCCGGGACCGCAAGGGCCCCGTCGCGGTGTTCCGCGTCATCCCGGCCAAGGTCGTGACGGTGGAGGATCTGGGGATCGGCAAGGAGATCCAGCAGCTCTGCTATCTGACCAAGGGTCTGGTGCTCATTTCCGGACCGACGGGATCGGGAAAATCCACGACCCTGTGCGCGCTCATGGATCTCATGAACCGCGAGCGGACCGATCATATCGTCACGATCGAGGATCCGATCGAGTTCGTGCACGAAAACAAGCGCTGCCTCATCACCCAGCGCCAAGTGCACCTGCACACCGAGAGCTTCAAGACGGCGCTCCGGGCCACCCTGCGCGAGGATCCGAACATCGTGCTCGTGGGCGAGATGCGCGACCTCGAAACGGTCGCGATCGCGATCGAGACGGCGGAAACCGGCCATCTCGTGCTCGGCACGCTGCACACCACGACCGCCGCCTCGACGGTGGACCGGATCATCGATCAGTTCCCCGCCGACCGCCAGGCGCAGATTCGCGTCATGCTGTCGGAGTCGCTGCGCGGCGTGATCTGCCAGACCTTGTGCAAGAAAATCGGCGGCGGGCGGGTGGCGGCGCGGGAGGTGCTCCTGTCCACGCCCGCGGTCGCGAACCTGATCCGCGAGTCGAAGACGTTCCAGATCCCCTCCATCATTCAGACCAGCCGCAGGATCGGGATGATCACCTTGAACGACGCGCTGCTCGAGCTCGTGGAAAAGAAGCAGATCGAGCCCGACGAGGCTTACCTCCGGTCGGTCGAGAAGGCGTCGATGGCCACCTCCCTGAAAGCCAAGGGCTTCACCGTCCCATGACAACCTTTGCCTCCGCGGCGCGGCCGGCCGCTCAGTCGATCCCCAATTACATCGGCGGCAGGTGGATCCCGTCGGTCACGACTGATTCCCTGCCGCTGGTCAATCCGGCCACCGGCGAATCCTTGGGACGCGTCCCGCTCTCGGGTCAGGCCGAAGTGGACGCCGCGGTGCAGGCCGCCCGGGCCGCCTTCCCCGCCTGGCGCCGGACGCCCCCCGTGGTCCGGGCGCGGTACTTGTTCGCCCTGAAAACCCTGCTCGAGGCGCACTTCGACGAGCTCGCCGCGATCGTCACTCAGGAGAACGGCAAGACCATCGACGAGGCGCGCGGGTCGGTGCGACGCGGCATCGAGAACGTCGAGCATGCCTGCGGCATCCCCACGCTCATGATGGGGGCCACCCTGGAAGACGTGGCGTCGGGCATCGATTGCGAGTTCGTGCGCCAGCCGATGGGCGTCTTCGCCGCGATCACGCCCTTCAATTTCCCGGCGATGGTGCCGCTGTGGTTCTGGCCGTACGCGATCGCGTGCGGGAACACCTTCGTGCTGAAGCCCTCGGAGCAGGTGCCGCTGTCCCAGCAGCGCATGCTCGAGCTGGCCCACGACGCCGGCATCCCGCCCGGCGTCCTGAACCTGGTGCACGGCGGCAAGGACGCCGTGAATGCGATCCTCGCCCATCCCGGAATCGAGGGCGTGTCGTTCGTGGGCTCCTCGCCGGTGGCGCGCCACGTCTACACGACCGGCGCGCAGCACGGCAAGCGGGTGCAGGCGCTGGGCGGCGCCAAGAACCACGTCATCGTGATGCCGGACGCGGATCTCGACCGCACCACCCAGATCGTCACCGAGTCGGTGTTCGGCTGCGCCGGGCAACGCTGCCTCGCGGGCAGCGTCATCGTGGCCACCGGCCAGGCGTATGGGCCGCTCAAGGACCGGCTGCTGGGCGCCGCCAAGGCCCTGCGGCTCGGCTACGGGCTCGAGGACGGTGTCACCCTCGGCCCGGTCGTCTCGGCCCGGCAGAAAGCGCGCGTGCTGGGCTACATCGACGCCGGCATCACCGAGGGGGCCGACCTGCTGCTGGACGGCCGCAGCGCCCAGGTGGCGGCGTATCCGGCCGGGCAGTTCCTGGGACCCACGATCTTCGACGGCGTACGGCCCGACATGAAGATCGGCCACGAAGAGATCTTCGGGCCGGTCGCGTCCATCACACGCGCCGCCGACCTGGACGAGGCGCTGGAGCTCGTGCGCGGCAGCGCCTACGCCAACGCCACCTCGATTTTCACATCGAGCGGGAAAGTGGCGCGCGAATTCCGCTATCGTTGCGGGGTATCGATGATCGGGGTCAACATCGGCGTGGCGGCTCCCATGGCGTTCTTCCCCTTCGGCGGCACGAAAGGGTCCTTCTATGGAGACCTGAAAGCCCACGGCCAGGACAGCGTGCAGTTTTACACCGACAAGAAGGTCGTCATCTCGAGGTGGTTCTAGATGGCGCGCACCGTGGTGGGGGGCCTCATCCAGATGGCCAACCCGCTGAACGACCCGAACGCCCCGGTCACGCAAGTCCGGGATGCCATGTTGGAGAAACACCTCCCCTACATCGAGGAAGCCGGGAAGCGCGGCGTGCAGATTCTCTGCCTGCAGGAAGTCTTCAACAGCCCCTACTTCTGCCCGTCGCAGGATTCCAAGTGGTGCGACCTCGCCGAGCCGATCCCGGGTCCGACGATCGAGCGCATGCAGGCGCTGGCCAAGCAGCACGGCATGGTGATGATCGTGCCGATCTACGAGCGCGAAATGGCGGGGGTGTACTACAACAGCGCCGCCGTGATCGACGCCGACGGGCGCTACCTCGGCAAGTACCGCAAGAATCACATCCCCCACACGGCGGGATTCTGGGAGAAGTATTTTTTCAAGCCCGGCAACCTGGGCTATCCCGTGTTCCAGACGCGGTACGCCACCATCGGCGTTTACATCTGTTACGACCGCCACTTCCCCGAAGGCGCGCGGTTGCTCGGCCTGCACGGAGCCGAGATCGTGTTCAATCCGTCGGCCACGGTGAAAGGGCTGTCGCAGTACCTGTGGAAGCTCGAGCAGCCCGCGCACGCGGTCGCCAACGGCTACTTCATGGGCTGCAGCAATCGGGTCGGCACCGAGGCCCCATGGAACATCGGCCAGTTCTACGGCTCGAGCTACTTCGTCGATCCGCGCGGCAACTTCCTCGCCCAAGGCAGCGAGGACAAGGATGAGCTCGTCACGGCCGAAATGAACCTCGACATGATCGAAGAGGTGCGGCGCACCTGGCAGTTCTACCGCGACCGCCGCCCGGAGACGTATGAGGATATGGTGAGGCAGCTTCCGTGAACTGCGTGGGGAAGTGGGGTCGCGGGGATGTGGGACTTGTCGGAGAGAGCCGGGACTCCGTCATACCCCGCCCGGTCCTGCACCCCCACATCCCCGCGCCCCCGAATTAGCTCGTGCCCCTCCTGATCCGCGGTGGCCGGCTCATCACCGCCACCGACGATTACGCCGCCGACATCTACTGTGCCGGCGAGACGATCACGCGCATCGAGCCGGCAATCGACCCGAAGGCGCTGCCGCCCGGGACGGAAACAGTCGACGCCACGGGAAAGTTCGTGTTTCCCGGGTTCATCGATCCCCACGTGCACATCTACCTCCCGTTCATGGGCACCTTCGCGGCCGACGACTACGCGTCGGCGAGCAAAGCGGCGCTCGCGGGCGGCACCACGACCCTGATCGAGATGATCTGCCCCGGACCCGCGGACGCGCCGTGGGAGGCGTTCGAGCTGTGGCGCTCCAAGGCCCACGGCTTGGCAGCGGTCGACTACACGTTCCACATGTCGGTGGTGCGCTTCGAGCCCCAGGTGCGCGATCAGTTCCGCAAGATCGTGGCGGCCGGCGTCGCGTCGTTCAAGGTGTTTCTCGCCTACAAGGGCGCGTTGAACCTCTCCGACGAGGACCTGTTCTCCGCCATGAAGCTGGCCCGGGAGCTGGGCGTGATCGTGACCGCCCACTGCGAGAACGCCGACGCGATCGACGCCCTGCAAAGAGCGCTGCTGGCCGCGGGCCACACGGGACCGGAGTGTCACGGGCCGTCGCGCCCGCCCGTCGTCGAGGCGGACGGCGTGCACCACCTGTGCACGTTCGCCGAGCTGTTGGGCACCCACGTCTACACGGTGCACACCTCGTGCGACGAGGCCGTGCGGGCGGCGCTGGCGGCGCGCTACCGCGGCGTCAACGTGTGGATCGAATCGGTGATCCCCCATTTCGTGCTGGACGAGACGTACGCCGAGCGTCCCAGTTTCGAGGGGGCGAAGTACGTGATGTCGCCGCCGCTGCGCGCCAAGCGAAATCAGGAGGTCCTGTGGAACGGGGTGAAATCGCGGGCCATCAGCACCATCGGCACCGATCACGCCCCGTTCAGCTTCACCGGCCAGAAGGACATGGGCCGCGCTGCCTTCACCAAGATCCCCAACGGCATTCCCAGCATTCAAGAGCGAGTCGACCTGGTGCACACGTACGGGGTCGCGGCGGAACGGCTGACGCTGAACGCGATGGTGGACGCCTGCAGCACCCAGGCGGCACGGCTGTTCGGGCTGTATCCGAAGAAGGGGGCGATTCGCATCGGGAGCGATGCCGATCTGGTCGTCTACGATCCCGCGTACCGCGGCACGTTTTCCAAGGCCGAGAGCCACTCCAACGTAGACTACAACGCCTACGACGGCTGGGAGCGGCTGGGTCGTCCCAGCGTGGTGACGGTGCGTGGAGCGGTCCAGGCCCGGGAGGGGAAGTTCGTCGGGACGATCGGCCGCGGGCAGTTTCTCGCGCGGGAGCCGACGCATTGAACAGCGGACCTCAGACGTCAGACGTCTGATGTCCGATGTCTGACGTCTGCTAGAGGTACAATGACCGACATCGCATCCCACGACCCCAGACTGATCAACGCCGACCTGGCCCCGGTGGGCCCGGAGCGGCGCACCTGGAACTGGTGGCACATCGCGGCGCTGTGGATCGGCATGGCCATCTGCATCCCGACCTACACGCTGGCCTCGAGCCTGGTGGATCGCGGTTGGACCTGGCAGGCGGCGGTGGGCGCGGTGGTGCTCGGGAACTTCGTCGTGCTCATCCCCATCGCCCTGAATTCCCACGCCGGCACCCGCTACGGTATCCCCTTCCCCGTGCTCGCCCGGGCGTCCTTCGGCGTGCTCGGCGCCAATGTGCCGGCCTTGCTGCGCGCCCTCGTGGCCTGCGGCTGGTTCGGGATTCAGACGTGGATCGGCGGATGGGCGATCTTCAAGCTGCTGGAAGTGCTGTGGCCCGGCATCGCGACGCTCCCGAACGTGCTGCCCGGCTTCGTCGGTCTCGGCACGGGGGAGTTTCTGTGCTTCATGCTGTTCTGGGCCATGAATGTGTGGATCGTGCTGCGCGGCATGGACTCGATCAAGTTCCTCGAGACCTGGGGCTCGCCGTTTCTCCTGGCGGTCGGTGTGGCCCTGCTCGTGTGGGCGTGGGTGCGGGCGGGTGGGATCGGACCGATGCTCGAGAACCCGGCGACGGCGACGGATGGACGGACCCTAAAGGACTCCCTGTCGGTCGTGGGCGGATTGAGTAGCGTATTCGGGGCGGGCCTCACGTCGGCGGTCGCGTTCTGGGGCACGATGGCGCTGTCGATTCCCGATTTCTCACGCTTCGCCAGGAGTCAGCGCGACCAGATCATCGGGCAGGCGGTGGGCCTTCCCGGCACGATGGCGTTGTTCGCCTTCATCGGCGCCGTCGTGACCAACGCGACGCTGGTGATCTTTGGAACGCGCATCGCGGACCCGGTCGCGCTGCTGGCGCGCATCGGCGGGCCGCTCATGATCGTGCTCTCGATGGCGGGACTGACGGTGGCGACGCTCACCACCAACATCGCGGCCAATATCGTCGCCCCCGCCAACGGGTTTTCGAACCTCGCCCCGCACCGCATCTCGTTCAAGATGGGGGCCATGATCACGGCGGTGATTGGGATCGTGATGCTGCCCTGGCGGCTCTACAACGACGCCGCCGCCTACATTTTCACCTGGCTGATCGGTTATGGCGCGCTGCTCGGGCCCGTGGCCGGCATCATGATCGCCGACTACTTCGTGCTGCGGCGTGGGCGACTCGACATCGACGGCCTGTACCGTCGCGGCGGGGCCTATGAATACCGAAGTGGCGTGAACTGGATCGCGATCGCGGCTTTCGTCACGGGCGTGCTGCCCAACTTGCCGGGCTTCATCGCCGCGGTGAGCGGGGTGGCGGCGTCACCGTTCTTCGCGACGGTCTACAACTGGGCGTGGTTCGTGGGGTTCGTGGTGGCCGCTGGAGTCTACCTCGTGGGAATGAGATTCGTGCACTCCCTACGGCGTGGGGATGTGGGGAGTGGTACGTGACGGCGTCGAACCACGCATCGGTCCTGTCGGACGAGCAGTTGGCGAAGAACTTCGCCGACATCGCGCCGCCGCTCAGCGCGGACGCGGCGCTGCTCGAAGCGAACACCTGCCTGTTCTGCTACGACGCGCCCTGCACCACGGCCTGCCCGACGCACATCGATGTCCCCGCGTTCATCAAGAAAATTGCGACCGGCAACCTGCGGGGCTCCGCCCGCGTCATCCTCGACGCCAATCCGTTCGGCCACTCCTGCGCCCGGGCCTGCCCCGTCGAAGTCCTGTGCGAGGGCGCGTGCGTGCTGAACGCGCGCGACGAGCAGCCGATCCGCATCGCCCTGCTGCAGCGCCATGCGACCGACTCGGTGCTGGGGGGAGCCGTGCCGCTGTTCACGCCGGGGCCGCCCAACGGCAAGCGGGTCGCGATCGTGGGCGCCGGCCCGGCGGGGCTATCGTGCGCACGGGACCTGCGTCGCTGGGGCTACGCGGTCACCGTGTTCGAAGCGAAGCCCAGTCCCGGCGGCCTCAACACGTACGGGATCGCCGAGTACAAGATGACCCCCGGCGTGGCGCTCGCCGAAGTGCGGGACATTCTCGATCTGGGCGTCGAGCTCCGGACCGGCGTCCAGGTCGGGCGGGACGTGCCGATCGAGACGTTGCTGGCGGAGTACGACGCGGTGTTCGTCGGCATCGGCCTCGGCCTCACCAAGGCGCTCGGAATCCCCGGGGAGACGCTGGCGGGCGTCGTCGATGCCCTGACATTCATCGAGCACCTGAAGACGCGTCCCTATCGCGAGACGAAGATCGGGCGGCGCGTGGCAGTCATCGGCGCCGGCAACACGGCGATCGACGCCGTCACGCAGGCCAAGCGGCTCGGCGCCGAGCTCGCGGTGATCGTGTATCGCCGGGGCGAAAGCGACATGCCCTGCTTCGAGTACGAATACGCGCTCGCCAAGGTCGACGGCTGCGAGTTCCGCTTCAATTGCACGCCGCGGCGCATCCTGGGAAACCGACGCGTGGAGGGGCTCGAGGTCGAGACGCCGTCCGGCACCGAGACGATCGTCTGCGACATGGTGATCACCGCGCTGGGACAGGCGGCGCGCGCCGAGTTTCGCGTGCCGGTCGACCATCCGAAGGTGTTCGTGGGTGGGGACTACCTGAGCGGCGGCGGCGAGATCGTCAACGCGGCGGCGGAAGGGGTGCAAGCGGCGCGGAAAATACATGAAAGGCTGACGGTAGGAGGGATGCATGGCTGACTTGAGAACCGATTTCGCGGGGATAGAGAGTCCCAACCCGTTCTGGCTCGCCTCGGGCCCGCCCACCAACACCTACGGCCAAGTCGCGCGCGCTTTCGACGCGGGCTGGGGCGGCGCCGTGTGGAAGACAATCGGCGAGCCGATCATCAACGTCTTTTCGCGTTACGGCTCCGTCGATCTGGGCGCCACGCGGATGATGGGGTTCAACAACATCGAGCTGATCACGGATCGGCCGATCGAGGACAACCTCAAGGAAATCGCCGAGGTCAAGCGCAACTATCCCAAGCACGCGGTGATCGCGTCGCTCATGGTGGAATCGAAGCGCGAGACGTGGCACGAGATGGTCAAGCGCACCCAGGACACGGGGGCCGACGGCCTCGAGCTGAACTTCGGCTGCCCGCACGGCATGAGCGAGCGCGGCATGGGGAGCGCGGTCGGCCAGGTGCCCGATTACACGTGCCAGATCGTCGAGTGGGTGAAGCAGGTCGCGACGATCCCGGTGATCGTGAAGCTCACGCCCAACGTCACCGACGTCACCTACATCGCCCGCGCCGCGGTCAAGGGTGGGGCGGACGCGCTTTCCCTGATCAACACCATCAACTCGATCGTCGGCGTCGATCTCGACACGTTTTCACCACTGCCCGCCGTCGCAGGCAAGTCGAGTCACGGCGGCTATTGCGGTCCCGCCGTCAAGCCGATCGCGCTGCACCTCGTCTCGGCGGTGGCCGGCGACCCGAATGTCCGGATCCCCATATCCGGGATCGGCGGGATCGCGACCTGGAAGGATGCCGCCGAGTTCATCGCGCTGGGCGCCGGGACGGTGCAGGTGTGCACGGCCGTGATGCATTACGGCTTCCGTATCATCGAGGATCTCGTCGACGGTCTCGCGACCTGGATGGACGAGCGGGGGCACCGCACCCTCGCCGACGTGCGGGGCCGGGCCGTGCCGAAGGTCGTGAAGTGGGAGGAGCTCGATCTCAACTACCATCTCATCGCCGCCATCAATCAGGACACGTGCATCCACTGCGAGCTGTGCTGGGTAGCGTGCGAGGATGGGGCGCACCAGGCGATCCGCCGCCATCCGCGCGGCAACGGGGGGGGGCCGGTAGTCGAGATCATCGAGGAGGCCTGCGTGGGCTGCAACCTCTGCTCGCAGGTGTGTCCGGTTCTGGGGTGCATCACGATGCGGCAGGTGCCCAACGGTTTTGCGGCCACGAATTGGAAGCAATACTCGGCGGGCACGGGAACGCTGGCGCCGCGCTCGGAGCAGTTCCACACGGCGACGTGGGCGAATAAAGCCTGAAGAAAACGGAGAGAGGCGCCGGAGAGATCCCCGACGCCTCCGCACGACGCATCTCCGCGGCCGAGGTCAGGCCGTTTTCTTCTTGAACAGCCCGACGATCAGCGGAAGAAGCAGTCCTACCAGGCCCGAGGCGCCGGCATTCCCGACCGTGGCATTGCCCAGCAGGTCGGTGAGCGAGCCACCAAGCAGCTGGCCACCGCCAACCCCACCCACAGCCCCCAGGATAGTGTTGAGGGCGGGGCCGAGGCTTTTGGCTTTGTTGAGTAGGCCACCCACGTTGCCTCCAACCGCACCGCTAACCGCCTGAATCAAGAGGCTCGTGATGTCCATTCGCTGCTCCAGACTGGGGGGAAACCGCTCGCCCACGGGGGGCCGAGGGAAAATGCCCGCGACGCGACATTCCGCAAGTGGGCGGGCTACGGCACTCGGTCGGGCGCCAGGCCGTCTGTTTCGCAGGGTTCTCGAAAAGCGTGAGAACCGCAGGCCGCCGCGAGAGTCATCGGAGACAAGGATCGAGGCTGGTGCTCGGACGACTGGTCCGGCGCAGCACTTGCAAGGAGCCACCGGTCGGAGTTGAACCGACGACCGCTCGATTACGAATCGAGAGCTCTACCACTGAGCTACGGTGGCGACGGGCTCTAACTTAGTTGGGCGCAACTCGATCCGGTACTCCACCCGACTCTCGCCGCCGCGCGAGCACCGCGAAGCGAAGGAAATAGTCTCTGAGCGTCCGCGCGGCTCCCGGGGACCGGTGGTCGTCGAAGAAGAGCCGACAGAACTCCTCCCTCGAGCGGAGGATCTCCCGGCGGCGGTGACCCCGCCAGCGGTCGTCGCGAGCGGTCAGGTCGAAAAGCTCCAGGGCCCGCGCCAACGCCTTCTCGAAACGGTCCGGCCGGTGCGCTTCCCAGGCCACGATGGCGCGGTCGACGTCGCTCCCCACATGGCCGATCTGCTCGGCGAGCGTGAGCGCGCTCCACCGTCCCGCATTGATGCCCCAAAGATCCCCTTGGGCGGACCCGTCCTCGATCAGCGTTGCCTCCTCGTCAGAGTGCAGCTCACCCCCGATGGCGATCACGCGCCGCCGCACATCGACGACGGCTTTGACCATGTCACCGAATTGCGCCTCCGCGAGTGAGGCGAGGCGCGCGCGGCTCGTGGCGCTGCGGAGGATCTCGACCGTCACCTGATGTTTTCGTCCGTCGTGGGGAACATGAAAGGACTACGAATCGAGAGCTCACCACTGAGCTACGGTGGCGGCCCCCTAACTTAGCGCCACACATCCGGACGCGGTACTCTAGAAGCGCCCGCCCCGGCCGCTCACGCGCCCCGTGCCAACCCAAGCGCGATGGTGAGCGATGCCGCCACCGAAAGGGCCGCCCCACACCAGGAGAACGCATGCATCGGGTTCTGATTCCATTCGCCGTCGGCTTCGGCGCCGTCGCCGCACCGCTCGCTTCGCAAGACAGCATCGTCGCCTTCACGGGCGTCACGGTGATCCCCATGGATCGCGAGCGGACGATCGAGGATCAGACAGTCGTGGTGCGTGGCGGCCGCATCGCCGCCGTGGGCCCCACCGCGTCGACCCAGGTGCCGGCCGGCGCCACACGAGTGGACGGCCGAGGGAGGTACCTCATCCCGGGCCTCGCTGAAATGCACGCCCACATCCCGACCCCCCAGGTGGAGGCCCAGCTCGGCGACGACGGCGGGTACGCCGAATCGGTGCTGAAGCTCTACGTGGCGAACGGCGTGACGACGATCCGCGGGATGCTCGGCCACCCGTCGCATCTGGCGCTGCGCGAGCGCGTGCGCGCTGGCGAGCTGCTCGGCCCCACGATCTACACCTCGGGCCCGTCGTTGAACGGCAACAGTGCGCCCGACCCTGCCACCGCGCGACGCATGGTGCTGGAGCAGAAGGCGGCGGGCTACGATTTCCTCAAGATCCACCCCGGGCTGTCGCGCGACACCTTCGACACCTTAGCGCGCGTGGCCGACAGCGTGGGGATGCGGTTCGCCGGCCACGTACCGGCGGGGGTAGGGCTCGAGCGCGCTCTGGGGGCGCGCTACGCCTCCATCGATCACGTGGACGGATTCATCGAGTACCTCACTGGGTGGCGGCCAGCGGACGGAACACCCGCGGGGTTCTTCGGATTCAACATCTCCGATCGGGCCGACGAGTCGAAGCTCGCCGGGATCGCGCGGCGCACGCGGGAGGCGGGGGTGTGGATCGTCCCCACCCAGGCGCTGATGGACGGGTTTGTGAGCGCGGAGGACCCAGCCGCGATGGGGCGGCGCCCGGAGATGCGCTACCTCCCGAAGCCGCTCGTGGCGCAGTGGGTGCAGGCGAAAAGCAACGCACAAGCGCAGCCCACCTATGACGCCGAGCGGGCGCGAAGATTCATCGCGCTGCGGGGACGCATCATCAAGAGGCTGCACGGCGCCGGGGTGGGGATCGCGCTCGGCTCGGATGCGCCGCAGGTGATGAACGTCCCCGGTTTTTCGGTGCACCGCGAGCTGGCGGTGCTGGTCGCCGCGGGACTCACGCCGTACCAGGCGCTCGAGACCGGGACGCGCAACATCGCGGCCTACTTCGGGTCGCTCGATCGGTCGGGCACCGTCGCCACGGGGAAGATCGCCGATCTGGTTCTGCTCGACGCCAACCCGCTCACCGACATCGCGAACACCACGCGAATCGCGGGGGTGATGACGCGCGGCAAATGGATGCCGCGGGCAGCGCTGGACGTCATGCTGACCGGGATCGCGGCGGCCTGGGATCAACACACTCCGTAGTCCCTTGGGAACGCGGTTCGAGCGCCGCGTTCCGCTGCGGCGTGACCCCGGCGATATTTCACGCGTGCCGATTCTCATGCTCTGGCCTGCTGCGTGACCGTGCGCGCCGCGCCCGCCGCGCCCGCCGCGCCCGCCGCGCGCACACTGGCCGCCTCGCCCCGCGCCGCGATCATCTCGCCGTTCGTAGACGCCCTGTGCGCGGGCGGCTTGTCGCTGCTGGTGCTGGTGCCGTTGCTGGTGCTCGGCTGGACCGAGTTGTTGTTGCTCAGTCCCGGCGTGCAGGCGTGGGTGGGCGCACTGGTCAACATGCCGCATTTCCTCGCGTCCTACCGCATGGTGTACCGGACCCGCGCCAGTATCCGGGCTCACCCCTGGGCCGCGGTCTACGTCCCCATCATCCTGTTGAGCGGTTGCATCGCGGCGGTCGTCGCCGCCCAGTGGACCGACGTTCCCGTCTCCGCGCTGCTCACCGCCTCGAGTACGTATCTGGCCTGGCATTATACCGGCCAGGCGTGGGGCATGATCGCGACGTTCACCTATCTCGATGGTGCGTCCTTCAGCCCGATCGAGCGACGCCTGGTGCGCGGATCGCTGTACATCCTGATGGCGTGGCATGTGGTCTGGTTCTACCACCTCGGGTATCACGACTACTTCGATATTACGCCGGTCTACGAAGGCCTGAGCATCCTCACGGCCGTCGCGCTGGCGATGGGCCTGACGGGTTTCTGGTTGCACAAGTCCCGCACCGGCCGCTGGGCGCCGCTGCGCGCGTGGATTCCCTGGATCGCCATCTTTGTCTGGTATGCGGCCATGGCCCGCGTGGGCCTGCCGGCGCTGTTCATCGTGCAGATCGCGCACGCGCTGCAGTATCTGACCTTCCCGTTTCGCGTCGAGGTGAATCGCACCCGGCGGGAAGCACCGGAGGGCGCTTCGCGCGAGCGGGTGGCGCGGCACATGGCGGTCTACCTGGTCGTGTTGCTCGCCGGCTCGCTCGTGGCGGCCATCGCGCTGCCCCTGGGGGCGATGGCCGTGGTGACCGACTGGCTCGGTTCACGGCCGGGCCAGGTCGTGGGGTTCGCGATCAGCACCTTCTTCAATATCCACCATTACTTCACCGACGGGGTCGCGTGGAAGTTGCGTAACCCCGCCGTGCGCGAAGATCTCTTCGGGCACCTGGTCCAGCCGGCACCCGTCCGGGCCGCTCCGCCGGCGCCCGCTTCCCGCCGGGGGCGCCGGCGCTGACTACTTGCCCCGAAGGCATCAAGAGTGGCGGCGCAGTATGTTCCCCTTCCCCTACATCCCGGAGCCTCCCGTGTCGCACATCCGTCGGTTGTTCTTCGCGTTCGCGTTCGCTCTGCCGCTCCCAGCTGCCGCGCAGCGCAACTTCGACTCGGTCCAGATCACGACCGTGCCGGTGGCGCCGGGCGTGTGGATGTTGCAGGGAGCGGGGGGCAACATCGGCGTCTCGGCGGGAGGCGACGGCGTCTTCCTGATCGACGATCAGTACGCCCCGCTCACCGACAAGATCCGGGCGGCGATCGCGGGCATCACGCCCGCAGCGATCCGGTTCATCGTGAACACGCACTGGCACGGCGACCACACCGGCGGCAACGAGAACCTGGGCAAGGCGGGGACGCTCATCGTGGCGCACGAGAACGTGCGCCGGCGGATGAGCGTGGAGCAGTTCATCGCCGCGTTCAACTCGCGCACGCCGCCCGCGCCGCCCGCCGCTCTGCCGGTCATCACGTTCACCGACACCGTGACGTTCTACGTGAACGGCGACTCGATCGTCGTGTTCCACGTTGCGCCGGCGCACACGGACGGCGACGCGGTGATATTTTTCCGGCACGCGAACGTGGTGCACGCGGGCGACACCTACTTCAACGGCCTCTACCCGTTCATCGACGTGTCGAGCGGCGGGGGCATCGACGGTATGATCGCGGCCGCGGAGCGGATCCTCGCGGTGGCGGACGCGAACACGAAGATCATCCCCGGCCATGGGCCGCTGTCGACCCCAGCGGAGCTGCGGGCCTACCGCGACATGCTCGTGGGCGTGCGCGACCGGGTGCGGCGGGCGATGGCCGGCGGCCGGACGCTCCAGCAGGTGATCGCCGCGAAGCCGACGGCCGACTTCGACGCGGTCTGGGGGAAAGGGTTCCTGCCGCCGGACAAGTTCGTGGAGCTCGTCTACGCCGATCTCTCGCGCTAGAGGACGGCAGCCCGCGTGCGAGCGGGTCGATACATTGCGAACGACGCGTATCGAATAGAGGATTGAATGGGCGACGAACCCATTGCTTGCCGGCTCACCGACACCGAGTTCCGCGCACGCCGAGACGGGTTGCTCGCCGCGGTACGCGGCGTGGTAGCGTCTGCCGTTTGGCAACCGAATGGGCTTGCGCTGGAATTCCCACCCTCGGCCGCCGTACTCGGACAACTCCTCGAGCTCGTCGCCGCCGAACGGACGTGTTGTCCGTTTCTCCAGTTCCAACTGGAGACGGGGCCCGGAGACGCCCCGACTCGCCTCACTATCACCGGTCCGCCCGGCTCGCGCGCCTTCCTCGAGACGCTGGGTCTCGCGGAGGCGCCCGGACCTGCCGGCCGCCGTCCCCAGGAGACGCAAAAATGATCGCCATCATATCGCTGACTCTCGTCCTGGCGAGCGCCACGGGGATGTCCCCCTTCCCGACCTGCTGGATCCGCGGCGACCCCGCTGACCTCGAGCTGCGGATCAGTCGCCTGGACTCGGTCACCACCGCACTCGGCCAGGATACGCTCGCCGTGTGCTACAGCCGGCCCCGAGTGCTCGGCCGCCCCATCATTGGACGAGTGGTGCCGTTTGGAGAGCCCTGGCGCCTGGGCGCCAACGAGGCGACCACCCTGACGGTGTCGGCGTCGGTGCTGTTCGGGGATCTCAGACTCCTGCCGGGCAGCTACTCACTGTACGCGGTCCCCGGGCGGCGGGAATGGCGCGTGATCGTCAACGGCGCGGTACGCCGGTGGGGCATCCCGATCGACGACACGGTACAGGCGCAGGACCTCGGCGCGACGACCGCACCGGTCGAGGTGCTCACGGAGTCCGTAGAGGAGTTCCGGATACGCTTCGAGCCCACCGGGCGGGACGCGGTCAACCTGGTGATCGAGTGGGACCGCACCCGAGTCCGGGTGCCCATCCGCCGGGCGCCTGCATGAGCGCGGCGGGCTGTTACTTGCCCCCGGCCAGCGCCTCCAGCACCAGCGCCGTCATCACCCGCATCGCGACCGGCACCGTGCCGTCGTCGGCGTAGAAGGTCGGCGTGTGATGGCCGCCCGACGCCTTGCCCGGGGGCACGGCGCCCACCGAGATGTAGAATCCGGGTATCTCGCGGGCGAAGTAGGAAAAGTCTTCCGCGCCCATCTGGGGTGGACTCTCGCGCACATGGTCGGCTCCGACCACCCGCGCCAACACCGGGGCCAGGCGGAGGGTGAGCGCCGTGTCGTTGACCGTGACCGGATGGGAGCGATCCAGCTCGAGTGTGAAGCGCGCGCCCGCCGCCTTCGTGATGCCGTCGAAGATGGCGCGCATCCGGCTCTCGATCGTGTCCAGCACCTCCATGTCGAACGTGCGAATCGTGCCCTCGAGGTGCATGGTTCCGGGCACGATGTTGTGCCGATCGCCCCCGCGCATGACCCCGACCGTGAGCACGCTCGGCGTCTGTGGCGGCAGCGTCCGCGACCGAATGGTCTGCAACGCCAGCACGATTTGCGACGCGGTGACCGCGGCGTCCACGCCCAGATGGGGGGAGGCCCCGTGGGCCTGGCGACCGATCACATCGGCCGTCCAGCGCGTGGAGCTGGCGGCAAAGGGCCCCGTCGTGTAGGTCACCCGCCCCAACAGCTCATCGTCGCCCGCTTCATCCGGGGGGTCGCCGTTGGCGTGGAACGCCAGGATCACGTCCGCCCGCGGGTTGGTCAGCACCCCCTCCGCGACCATCTGTTTCGCCCCGCCGGTCTCACCCGGGGGAACCCCCTCCTCTGCCGGCTGGAAAATGAAGACCACGGTGCCGCTCAACCGGTCCTTCATGCCCGCCAGGATGTTGGCCACTCCCAATTGCGCGGCGACATGGGTGTCGTGGCCACAGGCGTGAGACACCCCGGTCTCACGGCCAAGGTAGGGGGCGCGGGCGATGGACTTGAACGGCACATCGGCAAGCTCCGTCACCGGCAGCCCGTCCATGTCCGCCCGGATCGCGACCACCGGTCCGGGACGCCCGCCCCGGAGAATGCCTACGACACCCGTGTGAGCCACGCCGGTACGCACTTCGAGGCCAAGACGCTTGAGCTCCAGCGCCACCAGACCCGCGGTGCGGGTCTCTCGGTTGCCCATCTCCGGATTGCGATGAATGTCATGCCGGATCTCGATCATCCGGGGCGCGATCCGCTCGGTGGATTGCGCGATGTCCTGATCGGACTGGGCGGCGGCCGGCGCGGCGAGCAGGATCAGCGGGAACCAGAAGAGACGCATGGAAGCTCCAGAGGACGCAGGGGACGAATCGGCCGAGGCACTAGGATAGGCGCGGCCCACGAGGCGCGATAGGGCATCATGTAGCGGCCCGCGTACCCGTTCCGTACCTTGACCTGAACGATTCCGAATCTCGATGCCCATCTTCTCATTGCCAACCGCCCGCCTGATCGCCACGACGTCCTTGCTGGTGGTGCTGGGTCTCGCCGTGGGCCAAGCGCAGGCGCCCGTCGGGGGAGTGGAAGGACGGGTGATCGACGAGGTGGGCCGCCCGCTGGTCGCCGCGCAGGTGCGAGTGGAGCGTCCGGGCATAGCCCCGGTGAACCGAGCCATGACCGGCACCGATGGGGCGTGGCGCATCACCCACCTGGCGCCCGGTCGCTATCGGGTCACGGTGCAACGGTTGGGATATCGCCTGCTGGTGGATTCGGTACAGATCGAGTCGGGCCTGACCGTACGGCTCACGACGACCCTCGTGCCGGTCCCCTTCACCCTCGACTCCCTCGTGGTCAGCGCCCCGGCGCTCAGCATCTCCACCACCACGGCCGAGCTGGGCACCCGGCTCACGGTGAGCGAGATCTCGTTGCTCCCCACGACGGTCGACGCGCGTCAGTTGATCGCCCTGACCCCGGGGGCGCGGCCCGATCAGATCTGGGGCGGCGCGTCGGACCAGGCGAACTCCTATGTGCTGGACGGCTCCGTGGTCAATCACGCCGGCCTGGGGGGCGCCTTCTTCGTGCCCAGTCCCAGCTGGATCGAGACGCTCGAGGTCCGGGGCCTCGGCACCGGCGCCGAGTGGGGGAATTTCCAGGGCGGCGTGGTCGAGGTGGCGACCTTGGAGGGTGGGAACACAGTGGAAGGCGGGCTCCGCGCGGGGGTCGAGTCCTTCCGCATCAACGGCTCCAACCTGGTTCCCGGCGAGATCGGGCGCGAGCTCGCGAGCCGGTGGGAAATGGACGGGCAGGTGCGCGGGCCGCTGGTGCGCGATCGGCTCCACTTCGCGCTGTTCGGGCAGGTGCTGCGGCAGGAGGAGCTGGTGTTGGACCAGCTCTCCGGGGCGGGCGACCGGTTCGTGTCGGGGCCGCCGTACTCGTGGGACGGCCGCTGGCTGGCCAAGCTGAGCTGGAAGCCCGGCGGGCGCGATCTGGTCCAGGGCAGCCTCATGGGCCGCCACCAGAACGGCGAGCGGACCGGACGGACCGGATACGAGACCGCGGACGCAACCGAACAGCTGCGGCACTGGAACCTGACCGGCAACCTGACGTGGCAGCGCAGCTGGTCACCGCGCAGCGCGCTCGAGGTGCGTCTGGGCGGGTATGTCTCCCGGGAGCGCCGCGACCCCTACGCCGGTGTGGGTGTTCCGGGGATCGAGTTGTTCACCAGGGTGAACCCACCCCGCTATCAGAATACGCCGTTTCAGACCCGCGCCGAGCCGTCCAGCCTGGGGCTCACCACCATCTGGACCCTCCGGGGCCGTGTGGCCGGACTGGAGCACGAGGTGAAGCTGGGCGGGGAATACACGCTCGGGTCCTGGAAATTCGAGCAGGTGCGCAACGCCGGGATGACCTGGCGGCCGCTCCGCGTGCTCGGGTTCGACCCCGGCAACCCACAGACCTGGAGCCTCAACGGTGGGATCGGTGGGATCGGCAGCGGTTGGGGTGGCGAGGTGCGGCTCGATTCCGACGTTCAGAGTGGCGCCGTGTTCGTGCAGGACTACATCCGCATGACCCCGTGGCTCCGGTTCAACCCAGGGCTCCGCTTGGGATGGTGGTCGGGGGGACTCACGCCGCCGGGTGCGGGGGGAACACGATTCACCGCGGTGCGGGATCAGGCGTTGGACCCCCGCATCGGCCTCGTGGCCGACCTGGACGGGCGCGGCGGGCTCGTGGCCAAGGCCCACTGGGGCCGCTACCACCAGTCGCTGTTCGCGGCCCTGTTTGAGCGAGTGGAGGGTGCAGGGGCGTTCAACAACGAGGAGGTCTGGTCCTACCTGGGGCCGCCCCCCACGGACCCGAAGGCGACGTTTACGCTGGCGGAACGCGACTCGCTCGCGGCGGCGGGACTATTCCGTTTCGATGAGGTAATCCGGCTGGACCAGGCCGGCCGAGTGGAGAATTATCGGCAGCCCTACGTCGATCAGACGACGCTCTCGCTGGAACGGACCTTCGGAAGTCATTGGAAGGCGGGCGTGGTGTACGTGCACCGGAGTAACCACAACCACGTGGCGCTGGTGGACCGGAACCTAGGCGCGAACTACACGGTGGTCGAGCACGTCGTGATCCGCGATCGCCTGGGGCGGCCGCTGTCCTTCGGGGGCCAGCCGCTGGTGCTGGACCGGCTGGCCATCTCCAACGAGGATATTCTCCGGGTCCAGGAGCTGATGCGGCTGGACTCCATGTCGTGCGCGGGCCGGATCTGCGTCCCGCCGGGAATGAGCGCGGCGGAGCTGGCCGCGCTGCGGTACGATCCCGACTACGTCCTCACGACGGTGCCCGAGGCGACCCGGCGCTTCGAGCAGCTCCAGCTCCGGTTGGACGCTCGCTACCGGACCTGGTGGGTGGGAGCGTCGGCCACACTCACGACGCTGAAGGGGAACTTCAACGTGGTGACCGGACCGGACGACTACACCACCAGCGGCGCGGGCCCCTGGGTGTTGCTCAACGAGCAGTTCAACTTCCTGGGCGATCTCAAGAACCAGAGCCTGCTCGAGGGAAAACTGTATCTCGGTGGGCTCTTGCCGGCGGGCTTCCGGGGCGGGGCGTTCTTCTCCTATGCAACGGGCGATCGGGTCACGCCGACGCTGACGATCTCGAGCCTGCTGACCGATTACGCTGTCGTCGTG
Organism: uncultured Gemmatimonadaceae bacterium; assembly: GCA_964599725.1. Lineage (GTDB taxonomy): Bacteria > Gemmatimonadota > Gemmatimonadetes > Gemmatimonadales > GWC2-71-9 > DASTHG01. Next base: position 19,423 of record CAZRGT010000010.1, read on the forward strand.
CCCAGACCGTCAGACCCCACGCGGAGCGACACGGTCGCATTCCACTCCTTTCTGTTCTTCGGCACCAGCGGCCAGCGGATTTTTCTCCAGCCCCGCGGCAGCTACCGCTACCAGTCGCGCGCATCGCTGGACCTCCACCTGGAGCGGAGCTTCTCCCGGGGGCGAGGGCGGACCGAGGTCGTGTTGACGCTAGACGGATTCAACGTGCTGGGCGATCGGAGCGTGAACGAGATCCAGACCGCGGTGAACGCCGCGGCAGGGTTCTTTGGGAGCGATTACGGCCGGGTCCGGTCCCGGGTGCCGCCGCGCACGCTCCGGCTCGGCGCCGGAGTGAGGTTTTGAGACACGCAAATACCGGGTTCGATCAGTCCAACCAGAGGGCACCACCATGACGACTCGCTCACACCTCCAGATCCTCGCGGCCCCGATACTGGCGGCCGCCGCGCTGTCGCTCCTGACCGGAGCGGCTGTCGCCCAAGGGGGATCGGACACGGCGTCCGGCCCGATGCAGCAAGCGGCACGCCTCGACCGGGATGGCCAGACCGCCCAGGCCCGGGCCATCTACCAGGCGGCGATCGATTCGGCCAGCGCCGCGAAGGCCCGGGCGCAACGCGGGATGGCGATGTCCTACGCCTTCGACGGCGACTGCGCCAACACGGTGCAGTACGAGACGATGGTCGCCGCCTATTGGACAACGCGCGAGTCGGATGATCCGCAGAACGCCTTCTACCAGCAGGGAGAAATGGCGAACGAGGCGGCGCGGGTATGTCTCGACGCCGGTGACTTGGACGCCGCGGAGCGCTGGTACCGGCGGGGCTACGAGCTGGGCCTCAAGGAGCCCGCGCCCCCGACGCATCCGCGCAGCGTGTGGGAGTTTCGCCTCGCTCACGCGCTGGCGCGCATCGCGGCCCGCCGCGGTGACACGGCCCAAGCTCGAGCGCAAATCGCCGCGGCCCGGCGGGCGCTCGATGGTGACACGGCGATGGCCGCGCAGCAGGAACGGTTCTTTCCCTACCTCGTGGGCTACGTCGCCCTCTACACCAACGACCTGCCCACCGCCCTGGCGCGGTTGACCGCCGCCATCGGCCTGCCCAACAACGAACGGGATCCGTTCATGCATTGCCTCCTGGCCATGACGTACGAGCGCCTGGGCCGGCAGGAGGAGGCACGGGCGATGTACCAGAAAGCCTACGATCTGGCGACCGGGCACAATCCGCCCGCGGCGTTCGTGCGGCCGTTCGTGCGGAAGAAGCTGGGATTGGCCCCGACCCGCTAGGCCTTACCGATGCCTTCGAACGCTCCCGTGGTCATTGCCGTCGCGTGCCTCGCGTGGCTCGCCGGTCCACACGCAACGCCCAGCCGCCCGCAGGGCCCCGCCCCGCGCGTCCACGCGAACGACAACCGCCGGCCCGCCGGGCGGCTGAAGGACGGCGTGCTCCACTTGGACCTCGAGGTCCGGATCGGCCGCTGGCACCCCGAGGCCGAGAATGGGCCGTGGCTCGAAGCCCCGGTGTTCGCCGAACGGGGCAAGCCACCGTCGGTGCCCGGACCGCTGATCCGCGTACCGATCGGCACGACGCTCGACGTGACCGTCACCAACGCGCTGCGAGATTCGACGCTGCGGGTCTTCGGCCTGGTCACCCGGCCGGCGGAGGCGCGCGACACGCTGGTGGTGCCGCCGGGCGAGCGGCGTACGGTGCGGTTCACTGCGGGGGCGCCCGGCACCTACCTCTACTGGGCCGAGGCCGGCGCGCCGGACACGCTCGGCGAGCACGAGCAGCTCGCGGGGGCGTTCGTCGTGGACTCGGGCGTCACGCGCCCGGACGACCGGGTGTTCGTGATCAACATCTGGAGCGGACTCGTGGATTCGGCGCACTACCGCAACGCCCTGGCGATCAACGGCAAGTCGTGGCCCTACACGGAGCTCATCGGACTCACGCTCGGCGACTCGGTGCACTGGCGCTGGGTGAACGCCAGCGGGCGCCCCCACCCGATGCACCTGCACGGCTCCTACTTCCGCGTGGATGCGAGCGGCCACGCCCTGGCCGACACCGTCTACGCGCCCGAGCGGCGCCGCCTGGTGGTCACCGAGACGATGGGCCCCCGGAACACGATGGACATGGTCTGGAGCCCGAGCCGTCCGGGGAACTGGCTGTTCCACTGCCATATCGCGTTCCACGTGATCCCCGAGGCGGCGCGCTTCGACACGGCGACCGCGGAGCACCATGACGAGCATGACCACATGGCGGGCCTGGTGCTCGGCATCAACGTACGGCCGTCGCGCGGGTGGCGCGACGCGGCGCGGCCCGAAGTCCGGCGGCTGGGCTTCGCCGTCGCGGAGCTGCCGCCGCACCGCGACTCGCTGCGGACTATCGGCGTATCGATCGCCGACCCCGGTGCGCCGGAACGCTTCACGTCGCCCGGCCCCGTGCTCGTGATGCGGCACGACCAGCCGACCGACGTCACCGTCGTGAACCGGCTGGCCCAGTCCACGGCGATCCATTGGCACGGCCTCGAGCTCGAGAGCTGGTCGGACGGCGTCGCCGGGTGGAGCGGCATGGGCGCCAGGGTGGCCCCCCCTATCGCGCCCGGGGACTCATTCGTCGCCCACCTGTCGCTGCCGCGCGCGGGGACCTTCATCTATCACACTCACCTGCATGACGTCAGCCAGATCACGGCGGGATTGTACGGGGCGATCGTCGTGCTCGACGGGGACGCACCGTTCGATCCATCGCGCGATCACGTGTTCGTGCTGGGGTGGGATGGGCCGCGCATCGTCGTCAACGGCGACTCGACCGCGCCCCCGCTCGAGCTGGCGGCGGGCGTAGCGCATCGCCTGCGATTCGTGAACATAGGCCCGGCCGGCCAGCTGCCGTTCGCGCTGTACCGGGATTCGACCCTGGCGTCGTGGCGGGCGCTGGCCGTGGACGGGGCGGACCTCCCGCCCGCGCAGGCGGTGGCCGGTGCGGCGCAGGTGGCTCTCGACGTCGGCATGACCTACGACGCGGAGTTCACGCCCGAGGCGGGCGAGTACGTGCTGCGGGTGGCCGTGCCGAATTATGCGGTGTTCTACGAACGGCGCATCGTGGCGCGTTGACCGAGGCCTCCGGAGCGGGCGACCGGGCACAAGGACGACGACCACTGAGCTGACATGGGAAACACCCTGCCTGACGATCCTAGGGACAGTAGCCGCTTATTGGGCACGGGCGCCAGAGCATTGCGCATTCCGTCCGCGCCGGTCCCCTGCACCGACATCAACCGGCGAGCCAATCCTCGACAGGTCGGGCGAGGAAGATCTCGATCGGCATGCCGTCCTGTCCGACAAGAAGGCTGCGCCGTGGTTTCCAGATGGCGGCGAACGCGGCGAGGCCCGAGGCCTGTCCCCGAATGCGGCCGCTCTTGACCTCCAGGGCCACGAGCGACTTGCCCCTGCGAAGCACGAAGTCCACTTCGCGATTCTTCTCTCGCCAATAGTACACGTCGCACGCTCCGGTGGCGGCGGCGTTCGTGAGATGGGTGCCCGCGGCCGATTCTACGAGGCGCCCCCAATACTCCCGGTCCGTCTGCGCCTCCTCGAGGGCGAGGCCACTTGGCGCAGTCATCAAGGCGTTGTTCAAAACCTGCAGCTTCGGGCTGGATCCGCGGGTGCGGACCACATTCGCGGTGTACTTCTGGAGGCCGGTCAAGAGTCCGGCGCCAGCCAGGAGCTCGAGATAGTGCGCCAGGGTCGTCGTGTTCCCTGCGTCCTGAAGCTGGCCCAGCATCTTGTTGTACGAGAGGATTTGCCCGGAATAACGGCAGCCAATCTCGAGGAGACGGCGGAGCAGCGCCGGCTTGTCCACGCGGGACAGCAGCAGGACGTCGCGCGCAATGGTGGTTTCGACGAGGGAGTCGAGGATGTAGCGACGCCACCGCTCGGGCTCCCGGACGAGGGGGGCAGCTCCGGGGTAGCCCCCATAAAAGACGTACTGGTCGAGCGAGAAACCGAACGCCTCGCGCATCTCGGCGAAACTCCAGTGGGGCACGTGAATCATCTCGAAGCGCCCGGCCAGGCTTTCGGTGAGGCCGCGCTGCACCAGTAGCGGGGCCGATCCGAGGATGACGACGTGTAGCGGCACTCCCGTACCGGTGTCCTCGTCCCACATGCGTTTGACCGTTTCGGACCAATGGGGGACCTTCTGAATCTCGTCGATCACGAGCACGCCGCCCCGGGCGGCCTGAGCCGCGTCGCGGGCGGCGTGCCACTGCCCGCCGAGCCACTCCGGGCCACGCAAGAGCGGGTCGTCGGCACTCGCGAAGTGAATCGGACGGCCCAATGCGACCGTGGCCTGGCGGACCAGTGTGGTCTTTCCGACCTGCCGCGGTCCAGCGACGGCTTGGATGAACCGACGCGGCTCCGCCAGCCTCGCCCTCAATGTACCTGCATAAGTTCTTGTGAACAAATGAGTTGCTCGTTTACTCAAATGAATGAGCAAAATTACTCAACGTGACGAGCAAACGCAAGCTGACAACAAGAAGTCGGGTCGACTCGCTCGGCTCCCGTTACGTCCGCGCCGGCTCCATCTCCACCCGGATGTTGCGCCACTTCCCCTGGCGAAACCGCAGCACGGAGAGCGCGCAGCGCGTGATGTGCCCCAGCAGGATCGCCGTCCAGATGTCGCTGGGGCGCAAGTCCCGGGTCGCCTGGATCAGCGTGCAGAGCCCCAAGGGCACGACGATCTGGGACACGATCGAGATGTAGAGCGGCGAGCGGGTGTCGCCCGTGCCCTGGAGCCCCCCCGTGTACGTGAGCGCAACGGTGACGAAGAGCCCCGACACACTGAGAAAGCGGAGCAGCGGAGTGAATTACGCGGAGCTGGTACGGCAGATTCAGGCGGCCGCGGAGGACGTGACGCGCTAGATCGGCCCTCAGGATGTGGCAGGCCGGCGCAGGGGCTCGTACGGCTCCATGTGCACCAGCACACCGGACACCGCGGGCACGGCGCTGCGGATCGCGCCTTTGACTCGACCGCTGAGAAGGTGCGCCTCGTTCAGCGACATGGTCGGCTCCGCCTGCACGTGGACGTCCACGTGGTAGCCGAGTCCGGCACGGCGCACCCGCAGCTTCTCCACCGCCCGAACGCCGTCGATGCTCGCCGCCGCACTCGCGACACGCCTGACGACGTCCTCCGCCGGTATGCGGTCCATGAGATCGTGCACGGCCGGTCTAAGCATCCGCTGTCCGTTGTAGACGATGATGCCTGACGCGGCGAGCGCCGCCCAGTCGTCCGCCGACTCCCAGCCAGGGCCGCCCCACAAGGCCACCGTGATGCCGAGGAAAACCGCGGCGGATGTAATGGCGTCGCTGCGATGATGCCAGGCATCCGCCTTGACCGCGGTGCTCCCGACTGCCGCTGCCACGGTAAAGACCCTGCGGTACAGGATCTCTTTGATCACGATCACCGCAGACAGGACCGCGAGGGTGAAAGGCGCGGGAGCATGGTGCGGCGTCACGATCTCCTGGACCGCCTTGACCGCGATGCCCACGGCCGCGCCGAGCAGCATCAGCGAGACCACCGCCGCCGCGAGGGGCTCCGCCTTACCGTAGCCGAACGGGTATGCGTCGTCGGCCGCGCGGGAGGCGATGCGCAACCCGCTCCAGACGACCAGGGAGGAGAAGATGTCAGTGGTGGACTCGACGGCGTCGGCGACCAGGGCGTACGAGTGCCCGAGCAGCCCGGCCACGAGCTTCGTGACCGCAAGCATCGCGTTGACCACCAGCCCGGCTTGGGCCGAGCGGATGCCGCGGCGAGCCGGCTCACTCAATCGTTGACGAAGATAGCTTTTCATAGCGCCTTCAGGGTCGCACCATTCATGGGGAGGGACGCGACGGCTCCACCTCCACCCGGATGCTGCGCCACTTCCCCTGGCGAAACCGCAGCACGGAGAGCGCGCAGCGCGTGATGTGACCCAGCAGAATGGCCGTCCAGATGTCGGTGGGACGCAAGTCGCGCGTCGCCTGGATCAGCGTGCAGAGACCTAAGGGCACGACGATCTGGGACACGATCGAGATGTAGAGCGGCGAGCGGGTGTCGCCCGTGCCCTGGAGGCCTCCCGTGTACGTGAGCGCGACGGTGACGAAGAGCCCCGACACACTGAGAAAACCGAGCAGCTGAACCCCGAGCCGGACCACGACCGGGTCGGTCATCCCGAACACCCCGAGCAAGTGGCGCGGAATCGCGATGAACAGCACGCCGATCGCCACCGCGACGCCGAGGCCCAGTCCTGCCGCGACGTGCACGCCGTGCACCGAGCGGTCGGGACGGCGCGCCCCCAGGTTCTGGCCTGCGACGGTGGCGGCGGCGCTCATCAGTCCCACCGACGTCCAGGTGATGAACGAGAACAGCTCCGTGTACCCGATCGCGTAAGCGGCCTGGGCCTCGGCGCTGTGCGGCAGGGAGCCGATGAAGCGGAGCAACAGCACGCCCGCGACGTTCATGGCGATCCCCTGCACCCCGGTGGGCAGACCGAAGCGGAACAGCTCCCGGATGATGCCCCAGTCGGGCCGCCAATCCATGCCGCGGTGCCACGTCACCGGGAGCAGCCCGGAAAACAGCAGGTACACGGCCAAGCCGCTCACGACGAGGCCCGCCACCGTGCTGCCGACCGCGGCGCCCGCGGTGCCCAATCGCGGCAGCGGCCCCACACCAGTGATGAACGCCACGTTGCACGCGACGTTCAAGACCGTGAGCAGGATTCCCAGGCGCAGCGGCGTGCGCGCGTCGCCCGCCGCCCGCAACGCGCCGCTCACCATAAAGAAGACCAGCATCCCCAGGCTGCCGACGAACATGATGCGCAGAAACGGGAGCGCCTCGGCGCGCACGGCGGGAGCCGCATGCACGACTTCGAGCAGCGACGGCGCCAGGATCCAGCCCAGCGGGGCCAGCAGCAACCCCCACAGCGCCACCGCGGCGAGGAACGCCTGGTACACGGTGCGATTGACCTTCTCGGGATCGTTGGCCCCGGCGAAGCGGGCCACCAGGACGCCCATGCCGCTGAACACCGACATGACGAACACGATCACGACGATGAAGATCTGGATCCCGACGCCGATCGCGGCGTTGCCCGCGTAGCCCACGAAATGACCCACCAGGGCGTGATCCACCACCCCCTGGAGCCCGCCGATGAGATTCTGCACCATCGTGGGCCAGCCGAGCATCCAGACCGCGCGAGGGATCGCACCCTCGACAATGGAGCGGTCGAGGGGCTTGGGCGAGAGCACCGGGGTGGTCATCGGTGGAAGGATGATACTGGCCGGGCCGCGCCTAGGCCATCGCGGTGGATGCCGAGCCTACCTGACCGACACTTGACTGTGCGGCACCATCGTTCGGCAGACTTCTCCAAGGAGCTCACCATGCGCCGTCCCTTCGCGCTCTGCCTGATCGCCCTTCTACTCGGCTGTACGTCCTGGAGGGTGACCACGCGGCCGCTTCCCGATCTCGTCGGGAATCAGCAACCCGATCGGCTGCGAGTGACCCCCGGCAATGGGGCACGGATGGTCGTCCACGGCCCACAGGTAGTGGGGGATACTCTGGCGGCGCGCGTTTACCGGTCCGGAGAAAAGGCGGCGGTTCACCTGCCATGGAGAGCGATCGTCACGGTGGAGCGGCGTCGGTTCGACCCGGGAAAAACCTTCCTAATCGTTACGGGAGTTGCGGCCATCGTCACCGCGGCCGTCTTTGGGGCGCTCGCGGACCACTTCGCGCATGGCTGGTGAACGGGGCGTAGCCCCTCCAAGACAGGCCTCCTGCCTGAGGGCGCAAAGACTCGGACCATCGACAATGGAGCGGTCAAGGGGTTCAGGCGCGGGAGGCGCTGGGGAGTCGCGTTGGTCGCCCATCCTCTGCCGCCCAGGTTCTCGGGGTTCGTTCAGCCGGTCGAAAAACTGGAGCAGGTCGTTCACTCCTCCGGCCGCCGCATGGTCCAAGGACGGCGAGGACACACCCGCCGTTCGGCAGCCGCTCCATGCCGCGGCAGTGGACCCGCGCAACACCGTGGACCGGCCACCCGTTGAGAGGAACAGCTTCAGCGAAGCTCGCGCCAGACGCGTGAAGGCGACGTCGCGAAGCGCGGGCGGGCTCCGCCGGCGCGCTCGGACAGCCAAGGGAGCAAGGCCGCCCCGTCGCGACGCAGACGCAATTCCAGTATCATGCCGAGCGGCCAGGCCAGTAGGCGGCAGGCGCCGAGCGTCGCTCGAAGAGCGAGGTCCACGGGATGGTGTGAGCCTGGGGCGCGCATCGCAATCGTACGATGCGGGGCGCGGGTCAAGCGTGGGTCAAGGCGCCGATCGATCCGAGTAGCAAGTTGTCGTAGGGCCGATGGAGAAGTACGAGGCGGGTCAACGGTGCCGCGCTCTAAGCGCCTTGAGCCTTGAGGCAGCGCCCCAGCAGACGCCCGTCACCCACTTGCTCCGTCCAAGCGGCAAAAGCGTCGGTAGGGCCGTTCCACCGCAGCTCGTCGACATCGTTGAACAGGCGCGCGTCCGTCCTCAGCGTGGCGATATCCTTGAACAGGAGCGCGAGGTCGCGGCTGTCACCCAGTACGCAAGTCGGAAAGCTCTCTATCGTGCCGTGTCGGTTCAGCAGTCGTGCCGCGGTGATCCGCCCTATCCCGGGAATGCCTGGAAATCCGTCCGCCGCGTCGCCGACCAGGGCGAGGAAGTCGGGAATCAAGGCCGGCTCCACGCCGAACTTCTCGCGCACGCCTTCCGCGTTGCGGATCTTCTGCCCTTTTCGGTCAACCTGCACGACGCGGTCGCCTCGGACGCACTGCGCCAGGTCCTTGTCGGGTGTCCAGATGCAGACTTTCTCCACACGCTCATCGCCGGCGGAGAGCCGCGCCGCGGAAGCCAGCGCGTCGTCGGCCTCCAGCTCGGTCATGGGCCAGACCGCTACGCCCATCGCTGTGAGTGCTGCTTCGAGCGGGTGAAACTGCGCGAGCAGCGCGCGCTCGACGCCCTCCCCTGTCTTGTAGCCAGGCCACAGATTGTTGCGGAACGACTCGATGACGGGATCGGTCGCTACCCCGATGTGCGTAGCCCCCGTCTCGATCATCTGCAGCACGGTATGCAGCACGCCGATCACCGCGCCCTGGGGCGGGTCCTCGCCCTTCGTGGAGCGGCGCAGGCCATAGAAGTGGCGGAACAGCTCGTAGGTGCCGTCCACGAGATGAACGATCAGGCGCGCCCTCCCCGCTGCGCGATCAGTCGCATCGCCGGCGCGCTCACGAAGATCTTGTTGTGGAACCGCTCACCCCATGACAGCGGCGTGACGTCACGATACTCGTGCAGCGTATCCTCCCCATACCCGGGGTGCAGCTGCTTCCGCAGTGTGGCACGCAGGTTCGGATCGGCGCCATGGTCGAGCAACAGCTGCGTGAAGGGTGCAACCTGCGGCTTGCCGCCGTGGTTCATCCAGAAATTCGGTTGCGACACCACGGTGGCGAAGAGCGCGGTATGACCGCCAAAGCCGTCCTTATCGAGGGCGGCCTTCGCGTCCACGCGCATCCCGCGCTCGAGCAGCCATCGGGCGATCTCCATTTCGTCGTAGTCGACGCAGGCGTGGAGCAGCGTGGCCCCCGCCAGCGGCGTCCCATGGGTCGCCAGCACTTCGTCATGGCAGCCCAACTCCGGTGGGTAGATCTCCTCGTGCGTAAACGTCCGCTGCAACAGTCCTGGGTCGCGGCGCAGATGTTCGTCCAGCAGGTCGATGCACCCGCGATGCAGCGCCATCGTGGGCGTATCCGGCAGCTCGAGTCCATGCTGGACGTACAGCTCGAGAATCTGGTGCTTGGCCGCCGGATGGCGACTGTCCGTCTCGAGCACCACGTCGACGGGCGCGAAGGGCTTGCCATTCGCGTCCCGGACCTGGGCGCCGAGCTCGAACATGAGCGCCGTCCCCGTGGCGCTCAGCGTGTACGCCGGCCCGCCCAGCGCGTCCGCCGCCGGGCGTGGCGCTCCCAGCATCGCGTGCAGCATGCGCGCGGTGCCGATCTTGCTCTGCAGCGTCGCCCGACCCAGTGCCCCCTCGAGGTCCGTCGCGCCGAGCTCGTGGAGCATCCTGATCATCCGGTCGCGCCCGAGATTCGCCGCATAGGTCATCGGCGGGCCCCAGCTGCTGTCGCGGATCGTTGCGTGCTCGTGCAGCAGCCGCGGATGCTTGAGCACGAGCTCGCGGACCGCCTCCACGTCGTCGCGCCAGATCGCGTCGATCAGCTGACAGGCGAGCACGAGGCGCGGCCAGCTCGGCGCTTGGTAGCTGCGCGCAAGCACGAGCTGCGCATCGGCGAGTTTGGCGCTCGCGGGATCGATCTCGTCCCGATGATGCTTCTGGAACTCCGCGATGGCGTCAGGATCGCCGCGATGGATGGCGCGGAGCAGGTCCATGGCCTGGTGCTTCAGCTGATCCAGGTCGAGACGAACGGGAAGGCGACGATCGGGCAGGACGAGCCTCCTTGGGACCTGCCCGGAGTCCGCTCGCGTCGGGCGCAAAGGGGGTGCGCATGAATATCATCGCGGGCAGACGCGGTCAAGAAGCCGACGCGCGCACGCAGAACGAATACGGCGCCCCTTGTGAGGGCGCCGTGTCCTTGCGGTAGTACCGCGGGGTTAAAGCTTGACGACGTTCTCCGCCGCCGGGCCCTTTTGGCCCTGCACGACGTCGAACTCGACTTTGTCGCCCTCAGCCAGGGACTTGAACCCCTGGGCCTGAATGGCGGAGTGATGAACGAAGCAGTCCTTTTCGCCGTTGTCCGGCGTGATAAAACCGAACCCCTTCGCGTCGTTGAACCACTTCACGGTACCATTGGTACGTGCCATCTGTTGATGCTCCTAACTAGAGATCCGAGCGATGCCACAAACAAAACGAGAACCACAGGCGATGCCCAGGGTCCTCGGATCATTCACTGGTGTTTGCTTACGGCACCATGCCGCAGCTTTTCGCTCGACGACAATTATCCCTAGAGCGAGGACAAAAGTCAACCCCCTCCGAATCACCGCCTCGATCGCGCGATGGGTATCGGACAGTGTCACCGTTTGCGCTCGTTTTGCGCGATACGCGCCTTGACGAGTTTTCTCACTAGCGCCGCGGGGAGGGGCTTGTCGGCGGTAAAGCGGATGGTGCCCTTGGAGGTGTCGTACGCCGCGAGAGCTTTCTTGTGTGCTTTCGTGATGTAGGTGCCCATGAAGAGGCTGCAGTGATCCTTGAACGCGGCGAAGCACAACAGCATGCCGTGGTGCTTCAAACACGGCATCCCGTAACTGATGACCTCGGTCGCCTCCGGCGCGGCGGCCTTGATCGTTTTGCGCAGCCTCTGGAGCGCGGCCCGCGGAGCGGGTGGGACCGACCTGAGATAGGCGGCCACCGAGGCGAACTTTTTCATGGCATGAATCTACAGCTGACGCCCCAGCCCCGGCGCAATCGACACGACTACAGTAATTTGTGCGCCTGAACCCGGGGAGCGTGCCCATGTGCCGGAACATCAAGACACTCGCCAACTTCGAGCCGCCGGCGACCAGCGAGGAGATTCAGGCCTCGGCGCTGCAGTTCGTGCGCAAGCTGAGCGGCACGACGCGGCCGTCCCAGGCGAACGAAGCCGCCTTCGACCTCGCGGTCGCGCAGGTCACCGTGGTCGCCCAGCGACTCATCCACTCGCTCACCACCAGCGCCCCGCCCCGGGACCGCGCAACGGAGGCCCGCAAGGCGCGCGAACGTGCCCTCAAGCGCTTCGGAGGCGACGCCTGACGACCGCACCTGCGAAGCTGGGAGTCCTCGCGACGCGTCTCGCGTACGTCGGGGTCCTCGCCGCCGCCACCCTCGCCCCGTTTCACTTCGGTTTCCCCCCGGCCGGCCTGGGCCAGGGGATCGCGAACGCCTTCGCGTTCCGCTATTCCGCGGCGACCGCGGTGGATGCGATCCAGAACGTGCTGCTGTTCGCCGGATGGGGAGCGCTGTGGGCGACCACCAGCCGGCCCACCCCGTTGCCGGCCGCGGTACGAGGACCCGCCCTGACCGGCGCGGCGATGAGCGTCGTGGCCGAGGTGCTGCAGCTCTTCCTGCCGGATCGGCGCGCCAGCGTGCTCGATGTTCTGACCAACACGGCGGGCGCCATGCTGGGCGCGGCGGCGATCGCGTTCGCGGTGCAGACGGCGCTCGCGGCGCGACACCAGAAGTCCTACGTCGGCCTCCCGGCCATCGGGTTCGCCATCGCGTACCTGGGCGCCGCCGTGGCGGAGGCCCTGCTGCCACTCCAAAGCGCCGCGGTCATCGCCTCGGGCGGCAGCCTCCAGCTGCATCGGATGCGCACGACCGCGTCCCGGCTCGATTGGAGCTCGCTGTGGCGCATTCCCCCGGCCGACGTGCTGTTGTTCATTCCACTCGGCGTCTTCGGCGTGATGACGCTGATCGAGCTCGGCGAACGACATTGGTCGGCCGTCAGACGGGTGTGCGCGTGGAGCGTGTTCGGCTGCTTCGCCATCGAGGTGGCCCACGGGCCTCTGGGTCAACCGGTCCAGCTCGGCGCGGCGGTGGCGCATGTGCTCGGCATTGCGCTCGGCGCCGCGGCGTGCGCCCAATGGCTCCCGAGCTTCTCACGCCTGGTGCGGGGCCGCGGACGGCCCGCCCTGGCGCTCCTGGCCTACGCCCTGCTGATCGCGTTCTGGGCGTGGCGGCCATTCGTGCTCGAGACCGACCCCACGACGATTCACCAGCAGTTCGCCCTGGAGCGGCTGCTGCCGCTGCAGGGCCTCGCGCGGCGCAGCGACCTCGCCAGCGTCGCGGAGATCGTGAAGCCGTTCCTCTTGTTCTTTCCGCTCGGCGCACTGCTCGCGGTCTGGCCGTTGCGCCGGCGCGGGTGGTTGGGATTCTGTCTGCCGGCGTTTTACCTCGCCGCCATCACGGAGGTCGTGCAGGGCTTCGTCGCCGGACGGTTCTTCGACGGCACGGACCTGGTGGTGCAGTGCGCGGCGGCGGCCATCGGATGGGCGGTAGTGCGGCAGGCGGGATATGAGCCGCACGGCGCGGTGCTGGGCTCATGAGTCAGCGATGCCCTGGCCCGGATTCGAACCGGGACGCCTTTCGGCACTGCCCCCTCAAGACAGCGTGTCTACCAGTTTCACCACCAGGGCGGGCCCGATAAACTAGGAACCGCCTCTGTGAGGGTCAAGTCGTTGGATGGATCAAGGAAGATTGCGGATTGCCGATTGCGGAATTGAAACGGAAGGTCGAGTAGCCGGTACGACCCTCCACTGATATTCCGCAATCCCCAATCCGCAATCCGCAATTGGGGAGGGTGGTGCGGGGGGCCGGGTCAGTTCGGCGCGTGCACCCCCTGCCCCGTATACGGCCGGCTGCGCCCGATCCCCGGTCCCGACGGGAAGATGTTGTTGAGGTCGTTGTCCATCTTGGCGATGTACTGCCGGACCGACCCCGGGAATGGCTCGGTGCGCCCATGGCGGCCGTACGGATCGGTGTACCACACGGTGGGACCTTCCCGATTGCTGATCACGGTCGCATTGATGTCGAAGACGCGGGCCGCGCCGTTGAAGGCCGAGCGCGGGTCGTTGAACAGCACACCGGTATCGGCGCCGCGGTTGGTGGAGTTGTCGCACGGTCCGCCGCGCGCCCGTTCGCCGTTGGGTCCCACCCAGTAACACACGTCGATCGGGCGACCCGTGACGTTCGGTGCCGACGGATCGAAGAACCGGCTCGGCAGGAACGCCTGGAAGTACGGGTTGATGAACGCCAGCCCGCGTCCGTCCTCGGTTCGGAAGCTCTCGGACATCTGCCAGCTTTCGCGCAGCAGACCCCAGTCCGACGTCTGGCCCGCCGGCACCAGCAGCCGATCGGCGCAGCTGCGGTCCGGGATGATCCGCTGGCCGCCGCCGTCGGGGGAGTTGGCCGGGGTGGGCGCGCCCGCGACGATCGTGGTATCGGCGCAGCTGCTCACGAATTCACCCGGCGTGCCGATCGCGACCATCTTCGTGACATGCAGCTCGGTGCCGTCGGTGCAGCGGATGTGATACACCAGTTCGTGGACGTTGTTGGTGAACGCGTCCTTGGAGTGCGTCCCCTGGTGCATCTTGATCAGCACGTCGCAGCGGATGTCGAACAACTGGTCGGCGGCGTCGCTGCCGAAACGCAGCGGGACGTCGTTCTCCCATTCGAACTTGTGGCCGAAATGATCCTCGCGCCGCGGATTAGCGGGATCCCAGATCTCGAGCTGCTCGTTGGCATAGCCCAGAGGAATGGCGCCGACGTCGTTGGAGAGATTCGACCCGCGCGGGTCCCGGCCGTGCTCGTGCCCGAAGCTGCAGCCCGTCGCCGGATCGACCGGCGGATGCCACGTGGGATACAGTTTTCCGTCCGGCCCCGCCACCGCGTAGCCGTCGTGGATCGCCTTGGTGCACGTGTCGTTCGACCCCGGATTCCAGAGCCCGTAGGCGATGCTGAACCCGTTGGGCGCGATCGGCGCCTGCGCGTTCTCCCCGCACGCCAACCCGATCACCACGGCGAGCGGCGACCCCAGGCGTACGGCGCGCGTGAATCGATGCATCACGACTGACATGACAACCTCCGGCCTGCCCCGATCGGGTTGGCAATCTCGCGTGCTTTCGACAACGAAGCCGGTTTGGCGCGTTCCAGGCCGTGACCACCGTCACCGGGGTTCGGGCAATGTGCGGGCGTGATGCAGGGTGTTGAATTGTGGCGGCAGGCACCGTACACATTTAGCCATGCGCACAATCCCGAAGCCGTTGCTTCCGCTCGCGGCCCTCGCCGTCCTGGCCGCTCCGCTGGGAGCCCAGCGCCCCACGAGCCACCCCGGCCTCTGGATCGGCGCCGGGGTCGGGTTGGGGTGGGCCCGGGTGAGCTGCCGCATCTGCGGCGCGAATCGCGGCCACAGCCTCTCGGCCGCGGCCCAGGTCGGCGGCCGGCTCTCCAGCAGCGTGCTCATCGGCGGCGAGATCGAGGGATGGTTCCGCAACAGCAATGCCTCCCAGAACCGCCCGGCCGACGAGCTGCTGCTGGCGTACGGCGCCGTCGTCTATTGGTATCCGTCCCCCCGCTATCCCTACTTCTTGAAAGCCGGCCTCGGGCTGGTCACCTATCGCATCAACGATGGCACCGACCGCCTGACCTCCTCGGCGCTGGGACCCAAGCTCGGCATCGGCTACGAGCTGCACGTGGCGGGACACCTCTCGGTGGTCCCTTATCTCAACATGCTCGTCGGGTCCACGGGCGCCGAAGTGAAGTTCAACGGCTCCCAGCTGCTGGACCAGGCGAGCATCGGCCTGCTGCAGTTCGGTATCGGGATCGCCCACCGCTAGTCCCACGTCAACCGAAACGCCACGCGACCCGAGCGGATCGCGTGGCGTTCTTGCAGTCGGGAGCAGAAGCTCCGTCTAGTGTTTGATCACGCCCTTGGGGTACACCGCCGTGCCGACGATCATGTCATGGAACGCCTGCTTCTTCACGCCGAGCGTGAAGAAGCATCCGACGAAGACGGCCAGGCCGCCGAGGTTGCCGATGGTCCTCAGGACGGCCATGCCGGCAACGACGGATAGCACGGAGAGAATGAAAATGCAGTTCTTGATCGCATACCGGGCCAGCAACGTACCGATGCCGGCGGCGGTCCCATCCGCGTTCGCCACGCGAATGCCGAGCATCAGCTTGCCGAGGGTGTAGCCCGTGAACCCTTCGATCAGGAAGTACACCACCCCGATGAGCGCCGCGGCGATGACGAACCCGAAGATGGCTCCGAACATGCCTCCGAGGGCCGCGGTGGCGGCCACCAGAGAATCTGCGCCAGCGCCCATGACCGTGCTCAGCGCGGCGCCGCTGGTCAACCCGAGCATGCCCCCAATGGCGCTGCCGCCCACCACGGCCAGCACGACGACGATCACACAATCCAGCAACAATGCCCCCAACCGCGGCCCGAAGCCGACCCGCTGCTCCATGTCCCACCTCCCGAAGGCGACGAAGAACGCGACGTTTGACCCGCCTCCATATGGAGCCGCGAAGGCCGCGAGTCAAGAGCGCGCCACACGCTCAGGTGGACGGTGGCGCCCGCCCCGCCACGACCGTGATGTTGTCGCTGCCGCCGCGCTCGAGCGCCAGGTCGAGCAGGGCGCGGCACACCTGCTCCGACGACTCCATGGCGCCGAGCTCCCGGGCGATCTCGGCGTCCGACACGTGCTTGGTGAGTCCGTCACTGCAGAACAGCAGCACGCAGCCGCGCTGCCGGATGTCGATCCGGCTCACCTCGGGGGTCGCCGTGGCGGCCCCGATCGCGCTGACCAGCACGTGACTGAACGGGGACGACGCGGCCCGCTCGGGCGGCAGCGCCCCGCGGGCCACGAGGTCCTGCGCCATGGTCTGGTCCCGCGTGACCTGGCGCAGCTCGCCGTCCCAGTAGTAGTAGCAGCGGCTGTCGCCCACCTGGAGCACGTACAGCCACGGCCACACGAAAATGCCGAGCGTGAGCGTGGTCGCCCGCTTCTTCGCGTCGCCCTGCCCGGCCTCTTTCACCGCCGCATGCGCCTCGAGCGCCGCGGCGCGCAGCGCGGCGAGAAACTCCGACTCTCCGGAGGTGCCCGCGGCGTGATAGCAGCGCAACGTGGTGGCCACGTAGCGGGTGATCGTTTCCACCGCGATCTGACTCGCCTCGCCGCCCGCCGCGGCGCCACCGACGCCGTCGGCGACCAGCATGATCGTGGCCAACCGCTCGCCCCGCAGCGGCAGGGTGTCGGGATCGGGCAGGCTGGTTCCGTGAATGATGACCTGCGGGTGCACCGTACACACGAGGAAGTGGTCCTGGTTCTCGGCCCGGACCTTCCCCGGATGCGTCAGGCCGAAGAGATCGAGCTCTTCGTCCTTCGGGCGGGGGCCGGGTGCGCTGGGAACGCTGGTGGTGCGCGCGTGAGTGAGTGGCATGGGCGCAGCCTCCTGTCCGGAGAGAATGGTCGCTCCGGAGAACATGCGCAAGGACGGCGGTTGGAGGTCATGGCCGGATCGACAGGGCGGCCGTCACGACGGCTTCCGGCTGCTCCTCGTAGATGTAGAGCCCGGCGCCCAGAACGGTGTCGACGCTCATAGCTGGTAGGGCCAGCTTCAGCGTGGCGACATCCTTGGCCGTCACGCCACCGGTGTGCCGAGCCGTTCCCACGATCAGGATCACCGGGCACCGGATCCGGGGTAGCATTTGCCGCAGTCGTGCGGGCTCCCGGGAGCGGAGCATGCCCTGGAAGACGGCCATCATGCTCCGGAAGTCGCGATCGAAGGCATCCACATACGCCTCCACCACGCTGTCGGTCACCCATCCGGCGGAACCGGAGTTCGCGACGAGCCCCCGCCGGATCCTGGACCGGAGCGTCTTCCGCATCCCGAGAATCCGGAGCCACGGCGCGGCCCGGACGATCGTGCGCACGCCCGGAGTGCCGGCCGTCTCGATGGGGCCCCCTTCGATCGAAACCAGCCCACGCACCAGATCGGGTCGGAGCAGCGTGAGTCGATAGGCTATGCCGGCCCCCACGGCATGGGCGACGACCACCGCAGCGCGCGTGTCGAGCAATTCCATGACCGCGATGATGCGATCCGCTTGCGCGGTCAACGAATAGTTCGCCTGGGCGGGACCGGATGACGCACCGAAACCGAGCGGCTCGATCACGATCGCCCGATGCCCGGCGCGCGCCAGCTGCGACATCACGTGACGGTACCCGAACGCCCCACCCATCAACCCGGGGATCAACACCACCGGAGAGCCGGTGCCCGCGATGGTAACGGCTATCGTTTCGGCGGGAGCGACCACGATCGTCCGGGCGACCCCGGTATTCGTCTGGACGGCGAGCAGCAGCGGGAGCAGCATTGGGCCTCAAACATAGGGACCGGGCCGTTCGGGGCCATGCTTGCGCTACCCCCTTCCATTGCACATCGTCGGGACGATCCTCTTGGTGACCCGTTGGCCTTCGGGAGGGCTGGGAATCATGCGTCGCAGCGGCAAGACGGGGCGGGCGAAACCGCGACCCGAGGCGGACCAGCTCCCACAACGCGCCGAGCAGTTGGCCCGGGCGATCGAGGAGTTCCTGCGGCGTCGGGCGCCGCCGCACACCACGCCGGCGTGCGGGAACGGCCAGGTCGAATCGGTCGACTGGTCCGCGGCGGGGTGTGAGGCGCTGTGCGCGCTCTGCCTGCTGAATCGAGCGCTCTCCATCTACAGAATGCGCGCCTAGGGATTGTTTCACAGCACCCTCCACCACGGGGCGGCCAGCACGTCGGGCGCGAGCCATTCGAGCATGCGGCCGGTGTGCAGCAGGAGGCCCGCGCGGGCCTTCTTGCCATACTCGCCGCGGAAGGTGCGCAGATGCCTGGCGTCCGCGAGTCGCGGGCGGCCGGTCGCTTTGATCTCGATCGGGAGCAGGCGCCCGCCCGCCTCGATCACCAGGTCCACCTCCTCGCCGATCGCCGTGCGCCAATAGAAAATGTCCGCGCGATCGAGTCGCGCGTCGCGCCAGGCCAGGAGATCGTGAAGGACGAGATTCTCGAGGTGCGCCCCATCGGGCGCTTCGCTTCCCGCCAGATGCAGCGCCAGTCCGGTGTCGCCCCAGTAGAGCTTCGGCGATTTGATGAGGCGCTTGGTGCGGTTCACCGCGTAGGCGGACAGACGCACGAGCAGGTAGGAAGTCTCGAGCAGGTTCAGGTAGCGGTGCACGGTCGGCTGCGGCAGCGCCACGTCGCGTCCCAGCTCGGCCTGGTTGAGGAGCTGGCCGAGCCGCAGGCAGGTGGCGCGCATGAGGCGCCGAAAGTCGGGCAGCGCCGCGATGGCCGAGAGGTCCTGCAGGTCGCGCTCGAGGTAGGTGCGCACGTAGCCGTCGAACCAGATGGCGCGCTCGCGGGTCGTCTTCAGCTGGACCGCGGGGGTCGGGAAGCCGCCATGCTGCGCCAGCGCGCGCCAGTCCTCCGGTTCGTCGGACTGGGCCGCGAGCTGATCGAGCCACTCGTCGTCGCGGGCAGCGGCCAGCTCCTCCCAGCGGCCGCAGCGTCCCAGTCCCAACTGCTCGCGCCGCGTCATCGGCCAGAGGGTGAGATAGCTCGCGCGGCCGGCCAGCGACTCGGAGACTCGGCGCATCAGGAGCAGGTTGGCCGAGCCGGTGAGCAGAAACTGGCCGGGCGTGCGCTGCCGGTCGATGGCCCGCTTCACGGCGCGCAACAGGTCGGGCTCGCGCTGCACCTCGTCCAGCGTCACCGGCTGGGGACCGCCCACCAGCACGTCCGGATCGCGGCGTGCGGCGTCCACCACGTCAAGATCATCCAGTGAGAGGTACCGCCGGCCGCCCGGCGCGAGATTCAGCGCCAGGGTGCTCTTGCCCGTCTGGCGCGCGCCGGTCACCACTACCGCGGGCATGACGCGGAGGCGGTCCTTGAGGCTCCCCGTGACGGCCCGGGGGAGCGTGGCGGCATCCATGGTGTGCATGATAATCATTCACGGCGTGGATTGGCAATGGACACCGGGTCGAGGCCCTACGGTACGGATGACGGCGTCAGGGAATCCGAGCGGCCCGCGCTAGGAAGGCCGCCGCCTCCCGCACTCGCCCGGTACGCCGGAGCAGCTCCGCATAGTCCCGCAGCGTCTCGCCGACACTCGAGTTGTCCGGCCCTAGCGCCCGTTCGCGGATCGCGAGCGCGCGGCGGTACAGCGGCTCCGCTTCCGCAAAGCGGCCCTGGTCCCGCACCAGGCCGGCCAGCCCGTTCAGCGTGACCGCGATGTCCGGATGGTTGGGGGTCAGCACCTGCTCCTTGATCGCGAGCGAGCGGCGGAACAGCGGTTCGGCGTCGGCGTACCGCTTCAACTTCCAGTCGGTTTCGCCCAGGTTGTTGAGGACCGCGGCCACGTCCGGGTGATTCGGACCGAGCGCCTGCTCGAGAACGTGGCGCGCGCGCGCGTACAGCGGCAGCGCATCGGCGTAACGCTCTTCGCTCCAATACAGCGCACCGAGATTGTTGAGGGTCGCGGCGACGTCGGGATGGTCCCCGCCCAGCGCCCGCTCCTGGACCGCCAGGGTGCGCTGCAACAGGGGCTCGACATCCTTGTAGCGTCCTTGGGACCAGTACACCACGGCGAGGCCCATCAGGTGTCGAGCCCGTCGCCCGTCGTCGCCCCCCGGGGCGCGCTCGTCGATGGCCAGCACGCGCGTGTACAGCGATTCCGCCTCCGCGTTCTGGCCCTGTTTGAAGCGGAGCACCGCGAGCGCGGCGAGGGAAGCGGCGACGTCCGCGTGGTCGGGTCCGAACGCGGCCTCCCGGATGGCGAGTGCCCGGCGATAATAGCGCTCGGCCTCCGTGAAGTCCCCTTTCCCCCGCGCGACGTCGGCCAGCGCGTCGAGCGTTTGCGCCACCGCCGTGTCCGCCGGCCCCAGCTCGCGCTCGCGCACGCGCAGCGCCTCTTCGAGCAGGGGCCGCGCCGACTGGTAGAGACCGAGGGCCTCGTAGACGGTGCCCATGGTATGCATGATCCGTCCCTGGAGCAGCGGCTGATCGGCCAACTGCCGTGAGACCCGCTGCGCTCCCGTGTCGAGGATCTCCCGGGCGGTGACCGCGTTGCCACGCGCCTCCCCGGGATCGGAAACCCGGAAGAGATTCACGAGGAAATCCGTCACCTGTTTCGCCGCGGCCGCCTCCTGCACGGCGTGCCGCTCCGAGCGGGTGGCCCGCACCATACCGACCGTCGTGAACACCGCGCTCATGACCACGGCCACGGCCACTACCACCCCGGCCACGACCCCTGCGCGATGGCGCCGCGCGAACTTGCCGAACCGGTACGACATGCTGGGCGGGCGCGCCGCGACCGGCTCGTTCGCCAGGTAACGCTGGAGATCCAGCGCCAGGGCGTTGGCCGTCTCGTAGCGACGCGTCCGGTCCGGCTCCATCGCCTTCATGGCGATCCAGTCGAGGTCGCCCTTCACCTCGCGCCTCAGGCGGACCGGATCGGTGCGGCGCGACAGCGCAACCCGCTCCTTGTGCGTGCCCAGGGTCAGTAACCGGGCGCTGGGCGTGGGAGGGTACGTCTGGTGCACGACGAGCAGGGCGAGGAACGCGTGGACGCCAAGCTCCGCGGGGTCTACGGGAAGCCGCCCGACCAGCACCTCGTACAACAACACGCCGAGCGAGTAGATGTCGGTCCGCGTGTCGACGTCGAGTCCCGACGCCTCCGCCTGCTCCGGACTCATGTAGGCGGCGGTCCCCATCGTCTGACCCAACTCCGTCACCAGCGTCTTCTCGGTCAGTTGCAAGCCGACCGCCTTCGCGATCCCGAAGTCGATGATCTTGGGCTCCGGTACGCCGTCATGCTCGGCCACCAGCACGTTGGAGGGCTTCAAGTCGCGGTGGATGACCCCTTTTTGATGGGCGTGTTGCACCGCCTGGCAAACCGCCACGAACAGCTCGAGGCGATCACGGGTGGAGAGGGTGCGGGTGTCGCAGTACTCCGTGAGCGGAAGCCCCTTCACCAGCTCCATCACGAAGTACGGCAGCCCCGAATCCGTCGTGCCGGCGTCCAAGACCTTGGCGATTCCGGGATGGTTCATCACGGCGAGCGCCTGGCGCTCGGCCTCGAAGCGGGAGACCACCTGCCCCGTATCGAGCCCCGGCTTCACGACCTTGAGCGCGACGCGGCGCCGCACGGGCTCGGTCTGTTCCGCCTCGTACACGACGCCCATCCCCCCCTCGCCCACCACCTGGAGGATCCGATAGAAGCCGATACGCTCGGGGTGGTGCCGCGGGTCCGGAGAAGAGTCTCGGTCTGACATGAAGGATCGCCGGCGGGGGGAAGGAACACGGTGCCGGCGGGATGCCCCCGCCGGTACTCGCGTGCGCCGGCGCTAGTGGATGATGATCTGCGGGTCGATGGTCACCGTGTCAGCGCTGCCGCTACTGCAAACCATCTGCACGGCGTAGCCAAAGTGCTTCCCGCTCTGATTGGCCTTCATCTTCTTCGCGTGCGCCGGCTTCGACTTGCTGCCGTGGTATCGCACGCTATCGGCGAAGGGCCAGGCGTCCTGCTTCGGCGTGATGGCCAGCCCGCTGGTGGTGGCGCTGTCGGCAAGCACCCACTCCAGCTCGTCGCCCTGGTTGAGCACCGCGGTGTCGGGGTTGACGGCATAGGGATGGCCATCCGCGCTGCATTGGAGATCCACCTGCACCTGGACCGTGGCAGGGGGAGTGAAATGGCGCCCGTTCAGTCCCAGGACGCCGAGGAGGCCGAAGAGCGAAGCAAACAGCGGACGCATTGAGTCTCCCTGTGAGGAAGTCGTGATGAGGAAGCCGTGATATTGGCACGCCAGATAGGGACCCGCAAGGACGGCGAGGGACTTCGATTGCGACCGCGCCGTGCCGCGGAGACCGCATCGGTAACCGTAGTTCTTTCTTGACGGGCGCTTGACCGGGACCCGCTACCGTGTGGCAGAACCCTAGCGGAGAAGATCGTATGACAATGTCCACACCGGTTGTGGTGGTGTCGATTGCGTCCCTGCTGTGCCAGGTTGCCGTTCTGAGCGCACAAGACCGGTCGGCCCATCCTGCCCGACGATGGGAAATCGGTGCGACGGTCGGTATCAGCAATGGCCGCGCCGCGACCCAGTTCGAGCGCGCCATCGACTTTGACTGCGTCTCCTGCGATCTCAGCACTCGGCACAGCGGCGGAGCGGTCGGACTCATGATTACCTATCGCGTGGCGGGGCCCTGGAGCTTGCGGGGGGAGTGGGTGTCTGCTGACCTGGGTGAGAACTTGGCGTACCTGCCTTCGGTGACCTCGCTGTCGCTCCACACGGCCGTCAGGTCCGTTGGGGTGTCCGCGCTGTTCAGCATCGGGGGCGTGCTACGCATCGGCGCTGGCCCAGCGCTGTATGTGGTAGACGTGACTCGGACCGATGGGGGAAACATGATGTCAATCGACGCGCCGGCCGGACCCGGGGCGCAGACTACCCGAGCCGGATTCGTGTTATACGGCGGGCTGACTTCCCCCTCCAGAAATCGTGTCTTTGCGGAAGCAGCGATTCAGCGCAACATCGTGGGGTCCGTCGACGTGGGACCGTCCGCCGGTTCAACGATGGTCGCGGTGCCGCGCGCACGCGTTTCTTTCAACTACACCACGATCCGTCTGGGACTCGGGGTCCGGTTCTGACCGCCAGAATGGCCGCCCCGGGACGGGAGCCATCCTACGCAGGAGTCCGTTGGGGCGCCTCCGGCAAACGGGCTATGCGGAATGCAGATCGCGAGGAGGTTTCGATCATGCGCGCGGTCCTGACCGTCGCTCTCGCCGCCCTCGGGTTCACCTTAGCTTGCGGAAACTCAAGCGGCCCCAACTCTGGCCTAGACATACTGTCTGGCGATCATCTGTCGGACACAGTGGGTTCAATACTCAAACCGCCGCTCACCGTCGAGCTCCTCGACAACAATCATCAGCCGGACTCCGGCCAGACTGTCTATGTCAGCAGTTCAGCGGGACCTGTACTGGTGGCTCCGATTGACGATCCGGGCTTCGTGATCAACCGCCTCCCCGTGATCACCGACGCGAGTGGACAGGCCGCGGTCTGGGTGGAGGCAAAATACTCCGCGGGGCCCGGAGTGATCACAACCGATGCAAACGGTCAATCGGTGCGGGCATACTTCACAGTCCTCCCCGGCGCTCCCGCTATTGTGCGGGCCAACCCGAGAGACACGGTCCTCTATGTTGGGGCCAGCGTCACGTTCCGGCCCTTTGTCACCGACGCCTATGGGGACCGGCGCCCAGACACGCCCCGTCTACCAATACCAGTCACTCAACGCGGCCCTTACCATAAACTCGCCGGGCAAGGCTACGGGAGCGACGATTGGTCGGGGATCGGTGGCGGTCAGCGCCTTGGGGTCCACCGACACCGTCCGAGCGAGCGTCGTCCCGACGGGTCGGATTGCTGCTCAAACCGTCGGGGCACCATACATCTGTTTTGTTGAACCTCGACGGGTCGAGACTGGACTCGCTACCGCCCGCCTCCCCGCCACGTTCCCTTGACTGGTCTTCCGTGGAACACACGTTCGTGATGGACGTTGGTGGTGTCACTGAATACCTCCTTGTAATGGACACGATCGGCCATCCGCGCCGCATTGTCATAGACTCGCTCATGCGCAGCGAGTTCTACCCGCGCTACTCCCCAGATGGTTCGTACATTTATTTCACCGGCAACGACTCCCTCGGCACCTGCTACGGCGTGTGGCGGCTCCATCCAGACGGCACAGCGCTCCAGCAGGTGGTCGCCGACACCCTCCACTGTGGTCCGTATGCGCACTTCGACGGGCCGTCACCATCTTACGCTTCATCGGTATCACCGGACGGAGCTCAGGTCGTGTATGCTCGCCGCACCATCCGAATCCGAACCCTGGGAACCGGAGTCGATACAAGTCTCGGGGTCGTGGGCGATGTGCCACGCTGGTCGCCAACGGGCGAGTGGATTGCGTACGACAGCCTCGGGACGCTCATGTTGATCCACCCGGACGGGACCGGTCATCAAACACTCCTCGACCGCCGCGATGACCAGTACCCCTCGGCGCTGTTCACGTGGTCCCCGGACGGACAGTGGCTCCTGTATCACACATCCGATCGCCTCGTGCTCGTCCGGGTGGCAACGGGGTTACAGCTTCCACTCGCTGTCACGATCGGCTTGATGGATCCTACGTGGCAGCGATGATTAGCGGCTCAGGTTAACAAGGAGTCTGAGTTCCAGGGTTAGCAGGTTCTGTTTCCATCCTGTCGCCACGGTGGCGCCGTCAGGAGAGTGAAGCCTTCGTACCGCTCCGCCGCTAGGGGTGTTCACCCGGCGCGGTGCAGCGGAGGCCCACCACTAAGAGCCGGCCGCCTCGATATCGTGGATGCCGCGGATGTCGATGCGCACCACGCCGTCCGCGGAGCTGTCGAGGATGTTGCGAAACCGCGCGTCGTAGACGACATCGTGCGCCTGGTACGACGAGCGGACGTGGACCGTCGCCGACGAGGTCTCGTCGTAGCCGCTCAGCAGGATGAGGAACTCGGCGTCCGAGGCGCGCAGCTGCTCCGCGGTGACGCTTCGGAGCGGACTCGCCGCGTCGATGGGATGGACGACGGTCCACGAGAGCGGGAAGAACGCCACCCGGTGCCGTTCGAGCGGTAACTCGGAGAACTCCCGCCGGCCGTCGGCGCCGCGCCGGCTCAGGGAGACCTTGGCCTCCACCTCGACGAGCTGGCTGCTGCGGGCGTTGGCAAGGCGGAACATGAAGCCGGTGATGCCGCGGTAGGGGGCCACCACCGCTTGCCGGCTGAAGATGATCTGCGGGCTCGGACGCGCGAACCGCGCGAAGCCGATGCCGGCCACCACCGCGAACCCCAGCAGCCCCACCAGCGACTCCACCGCCACGATGACGTTGGCCGCCAGACCGGCCGGACTCACCCGGCCGTAGCCGATCGTGGCGAGCGTCTGCACGCTGAAGAAGAACGCCTGCGCGAAGCGGGCGATCGGCGAGCCATCGCCGGCGGGCCCGTCGAGCGCGCCCGGCCCGCAGGCGACGTACGCCGCGGCGAAGACCGCGTTGGTCGCGACGTAAGCGGCCGCCGCGAGCGTCAGGAACCGCGGCCAGCTCGCGGTGAGCAGGAAGTGGTAGAGCGAGATGGACTCGAAGAAGCGCAGGCCCGTGCGCCGGACGTTGAAGCTGCCGTCGCGATTCAGGAGCCGCTGGCGGCTCTGCGATGCGACGGCGCCACCAAAGCCGAGATCGGGGTTCTCGGTGCCGGGGCGCGGCGGGTCGGGCGGCGCCGTGTCGGGTTTGGTCACAGTATGTGGACACTGGCGAGGCTGGGTAGCGTCGTCAAGGCGCCGGCCGCATTTTCCTCCCTCATGAGCCGGCGTCTTGCCCTGCTGCTGCTGCCGCTCGTGGCGCGGGGGCTGTCGGCCGCCGTTTACACGCAGACCGCCGACGGCGAAGTCGAGGTGAACGGAGTGATGACCTATGACCGCGCCGTGGGGAAACTCCCGCCCGCCGCGGCCGCAGCCAACCGGCGCCTGTGGCGCGAGGGACCGGATACCGTGACGACACCCAGCATCCGGCGCGATCCGTTCGGCCGCACGCCGGAAGGCGACGACGTCCAGGTGTACACGCTCACCAACGCCCGCGGCACGATGCTCCGCCTGATGACTTACGGGGCGACGATCGTCTCCCTCACGGCGCCCGACCGGGAGGGCCACTTCGCCGACATCGTCCTGGGGTACGACGACCTCGCGGGCTATCTCACGTCCTCGCCCTACTTCGGCGCCGTGGTGGGCCGCTACGCCAACCGCATCGCCAGGGGACGCTTCTCGCTCGACGGCACGACGTACCCGTTGGCCACCAACAACGGGCCCAACCACCTGCACGGCGGACTGCGCGGTTTCGACAAGGTGATCTGGGACGCGCTGCCCCAGCGCACCGACTCGGGGCTCGGCGTCGCGCTGTCGTATCGCAGTCCGGACGGAGAAGAGGGATACCCCGGCACGCTCGACGTGCGTGTCACCTACACTCTCACCGACGACGACCGCGTGATCGTGGACTACGTGGCCACGACCGACCGGCCCACGATCGTGAACCTGTCGCAGCACAGCTATTGGAACCTGGCCGGTGAGGGATCGGGCGACATCCTGCGGCACCGCCTGCAGATCAGCGCCGACCATTACACGCCGGTGGACTCGACCTTGATTCCAGCGGGTGAGCTGGCGCCGGTCGAGGGAACGCCGTTCGACTTCCGCACCGCGACGGAGATCGGCGCCCGCATCGGCCAGGCCCATCCCCAGCTGCACAACGGCAAGGGCTACGACCACAACTTCGTGCTCACCCGATCGGGACCCGGGCTGGCCCACGCCGCCCGCCTCACGGACCCCCAGTCAGGACGCACGCTCGACGTCTGGACCACGGAGCCCGGGCTGCAGGTCTACTCGGGCAACTTCCTCGACGGCTCGATCACGGGGAAGGCGGGACACGTCTACCGCTTCCGCGGGGCGCTGGCACTCGAGCCGCAGCACTACCCGGACTCGCCGAACCAGCCGGGATTTCCCCCGGTGACGCTCCGACCGGGTGAGGAATACCGCTCGCGCACAGTCTTCGCGCTGGGAGTGACGCGCTAATCGCCGGCGGCACCGCATCGTGTTCGGGCGGGCCCTGGGGGCGCGCCTCGCCACGGGCCGGTCTTGGATCACGAAACAGCGGGCGGCGGACGCCCGCGACGCCGGGCAATGGCGCCACAATCCGGAGGCGAGGCAAGAAAAAGCGACTACGGCCAAGCCGAAGTCGCCCCAGGAGCTAGAACAATGCGCCGACCAGGAATCGAACCTGGAACCTACTGATTAAGAGTCAGTTGCTCTGCCAATTGAGCTATCGGCGCCGCGGCAGCAAAGTAATTCTCCATGCCCCCAAGGGGAATCGAACCCCTGTTCCCACCTTGAAAGAGTGGTGTCCTAACCGTTAGACGATGGGGGCGTAACGGCGGGATAGCGGTAACGGGATTCGAACCCGTGTTTGAGCCTTGAGAGGGCTCCGTCCTAGTCCCCTAGACGATACCGCCGCGCAGCCGGGCAGCACGAGGGCGAGAATATCGCCACCCGGTCACTCGATTGGCAACTTGCTCACCGCGCCACGATGCGGACCTCACGAGACACGCTCGTCGCCGCGGTCCCGAGCGGCGCCACCGCAAGCTCGATCCGATAGCGGCCGGGTGCCAACCCGGCAAGGTCGAGCACCACGGCCCGCGCCACGATTCCCTCCCGCGGCCGCCTCTGCTCTTGCCATTCCAGCCGCACCAGCCGCGGGCGCGAAGCCAACCCGACCGCTTGCACGGCGCGTCGCCACCAGCCGATCCGGTCCGGCACGACGCTCACCGACGTGACGAGCGGCGCCCCGGCGCTCGGCAACCGGTACACCTCCCAGTAGAGCCCGATCCGCGACCCTCGCGGCAGCGCCGCCGATCCCCGCACGTGCGGCAGCACCGCCCCGAGATCCTGTGGCAGCGAGTCGCGCGGCTGGAACACGAGCAGGTCGGACAGCGCCACGCCGGTCGCGGCCGCGGCGCGTCGTTCGATGCGGGCCCGGGCCGCGTGCCGCCGTGCGGGCGCCCAGACCTCGAGGCTCGCGAGCCGCGGCTCCCAGGGAGCGACGACGACGAACACCCCCGCGGACTCCGCCGCGGCGCGGCGCTCCACCACGGGCGGCGTGCGCTCGTCCCGCGCCAGCACCAACGCCGCCTCGCGCAGGCCGTCTCGAAACA
This sequence comes from uncultured Gemmatimonadaceae bacterium, assembly GCA_964599725.1. Taxonomy (GTDB): domain Bacteria; phylum Gemmatimonadota; class Gemmatimonadetes; order Gemmatimonadales; family GWC2-71-9; genus DASTHG01. Next base: position 47,746 of record CAZRGT010000010.1, read on the forward strand.
ACGAGTCGGAGATGAGGTCGTAAGCCGCGACCACGAGGGTCGAGTCGCCGCGCCGAAACGCGGCGAACTCGGGCTCGAGCGTCGAGAACGTCGCCAAGTCGGCGGGGGCGTACCGCTCCCGCGGGCGCGGGTGCGCGAGCGTGACGCCTACACGCCCGGCCGTCGTGTCGTCGAACGCCAGGGCGTCCGGCAGGAAGTGATAGGATGGTTGCCGCTCGTGGCCGACCACCATACGTTCGGCGGCGGCGCCGCCACCCTGCGCCCACGCGACGGGCCAGCCGTAGCGCACGATCAGCTCCGTCAGGTCGTCGCCACCCACGATCCCGTATGGCGAGGCGGCGTGTTCCAGCAGCCGCGCCATGGTCACGCGCGCAAAGTGCTCGGTGCGCCGGTCGTTGCCGGCCCTGGCCAGTAGCGGCTGCGCCCGCCACCACAGGCGCGCCTCCCAGGCTTCACGCTTCGTGCATGCCAGGCGCCGGTAGGCCCGCCGCAGCGGCTCCTCGAGCAAGCTGGAGAGATCGGTCCAGCGGCACCGCTCGGCGGCAGGCATGAGCTCGAGCGCCGTCCCATACGCGCTGTCCGCGCCCCCGAAGTCACCGGCCGCATGGCGTGCGTACCCCTCGAGCGCCTGGCACCACCAGCGAGCGGCGCGGCAGGCGCGCGCGCCAGCCAGCGCCTGCTCCGCGCGGCCTGCTTCCACCAGATACCGCACCCGCTGACCCGCCACCCAGGCATCCCCGGGAATCGTTGCCGCCACGTCGTCGAGCACCTCGATCAGGCGCTCCCGCGCCACACCGATCGACGCAGGCTCGGGCGGAGGGCCTTCCGCGGTGTCGTCGTGCCAGTAGCAAAACCGGCCGATGCGCTCGTCACACTCGCTGCCCGAGCGCGCTCCCCCCTCGAAGGGGAGCCGCATCCGGTGGGTCCACTCGAAATCCGCCTGGGCACGACGGGCGTGCCGCACCAGCGCCGCCGAGTCACTTTGCGCCGTCAGGAGCGGCCAGATCAAAGAGAACGAGAGCATGAGGGTGTCGCGACGAACCTAGCCTGCCGCTTCCCTGCGGGAAGGGTCGAGGGGACCGGGACTAGCGCGGCATACGATCTCCGGGGAGAATTGGCACTATGCCTCGCCCCACCACGATCCGGTTGCTTGTCATGCTCGGGCTGGCGGCTTCGTCCGCCCCCCCGCTGCGCTCGCAGCAGTTCACCCCGCTGCTCGACACCCAACGACGCGACCTGCTGCACGAAGCGCTGTCGGGCGAGCTGGCCAAAGAGCATGTCATCGCGATCACGCGGCATCACCGCATCCAGGGGTCGCGTGGGTACCGCCACGCGGCCGAGTACGTCCTCGCGCAATTGCGAGGCTTCGGGTATCCCGAGACCGAGGCGTGGGTGGAGAGCTTTCCGTCGGACGGCCGGGTCACCTACCAGACCTGGCAGTCCCCGTCGGGGTGGGACATCACCTCGGCCGAGCTGCGCATGGTGGAGCCGGTGGACGAGCGCATCGTCGGGTATCCGGAGATCGCCATGAGCGTGATGACCTACTCCAATTCGGGCGACGCGACCGCGGAGCTGGTGTGGGTGGGCGACGGCGCGAGGGAATCGGACTACGCCGGGAAGGACGTGAAGGGGAAGTTCGTGCTTGCGACCGGGTACGGCGGCGCGGTGCACCGCCTGGCGGTCATCGAGCAGGGGGCGGTCGGCGTGGTGTGCTTCCTGGATGACGACCGCGCCAAGGAATACCCCGACATGCTGCAGTACACCGGGATGTGGCCGCGTACCGAGGAGCTGGAACGGGTCAGCTTCGGCTTCAATCTCACAAACCGCCAGGGGACGCGGTTGCGCGACTTGCTGCTCTCGGGCCGCAAGGTGGTCGTGCGCGGCCGCGTCTCGGGAACGGGCCTGGAGCCCTTCTTCATGGACGTCGTCGTCGCCACGATCCCCGGCGCGGATTCCGCGGCGGGCGAGCTGGTGTTCAGCGCCCATCTCGACCATCCGAAGGAATCCGCCAACGACAACGCCTCCGGCTCGGGCGCGCTGCTCGACATCGCCCGCAGCTTGCGCGAGCTGATCGACGCCGGCCGGCTGCCCCACCCCGGGCGGACGCTGCGCTTTCTCTGGGTCCCCGAGTGGTTCGGCACGCAGGCCTACATCGACAAGCATCCGGAGCTCGCGGGGCCGGCCCTGGGTGGACGGGTGCTCGCCAATGCCAACATGGACATGGTGGGCGAAAACACCGAGCTGTTGCACTCGCGGCTCGTCCTCACCCGGACGCCGGCGTCGCTGCCGTCGGCCTTCAACGACGTGATCGCCAACATGGCCGCGATGGTGGACGGGATGAACGTGCGTACGCCGCGCGGCAGCCTCTCGGCGTTCAACTACCGCGTCACTCCGTACTCGGGCGGCAGCGATCACATGAATTTCATCGACCGCAAGGTGCCGGGGATCATGTTCTCGCACGACCCCGACTACACGCACCACACCTCCGAGGACACGCCGGACAAGGTCGACCCGGTCGAGCTCGAGCGCAGCGAGCTGATCGCCGCGGCGGGATTGCTCTACCTGTCGGACCTCACGCCATCGCAGGCGGCGGACCTCGTTTCCCTCACGGCCGCCCAGGGGGCCCAACGGCTGGGCGAGGCGGCGCGCCGCGCCCGGCTCAGCCTGCTCGCGGCCCAGGGTACCGCCCGCGACGCGGCTTGGTTCGAAGCCCGCAACGCGGTGAGCCAGGCGACGCATTGGGAAGAAGAGGCCGTCGTTTCGGTGCGGTCGTACAACGACACCCCGGCCGCACGCTCGGCGGTCGACGCCGCTCGGCGCCGGCTGCGTCAGCAGGGGGACGGCCTCCTCGCATCGTTGCAGAGCGAGGCACGCGCGGCCGGCATCTCGACGTCCGAGCAGCCCCGGGCGGCGGATCTACGCGTGCCGGTGCGGCTCACGCGCGGGCCGCTCGATTTCGGCCTGCCGCTCTCACGGCTCTCGGCCGAGGACGCGGTATGGTACCGGGGCGCGTTTCCCCTCGATGGCGATCAACGCTTCGAGCTGGTGAACTTCATCGATGGCCGGCGGACGGTGTCCGAGATCCGCGACGCGCTCAGCGCCGAGTACGGGCCGGTGGCCACCGTCATCGTGGCCAAGTATCTGGAGGACCTGGTGCGGGTCGGGGTGGTGAAATGGAAGTAATCATCGAGACGGGCGTGCGTGCGAAGGGCCGCGACGGCTCATCGTCGCGGCCCAAGCAGGCCCGGCAGGAATCGAACCTGCAACCCCCGGTTTTGGAGACCGGTGCTCTACCAATTGAGCTACGGACCTACGCGGTCGGATGGGCGGATTGCCGGATTGACGGATGGCATTCCCGGAACCCGGCCGTCTCAGCGATGCTTCCATCCGCCCATCCGCCGATCCGTCCATCCACCCAGGGGTGACTGACGGGGATTGAACCCGCAACCTCCGGAGCCACAGTCCGGCGCTCTAACCAATTGAGCTACAGCCACCATACTACCAGACGTTCAGGCGTTCAGGCGTTCAGTACGCTTGGGGAATCTAACCGGCTTGGCTCACGTCTCGCCACATTGCATGCCGAGCGTCACGGCATGAGGTTAGGGGCATGAAACCTCTCTTCCCGAGCCTCGCCGCGCTGACGCTCGCGGCCGCGTGCTCGCACCGCCCGCCCGCGGACTTCGCGCCCGACCCCGGGTTGGTGGCGCGCATCCGCTCGATCGAGATGCAAGCACCACCGTTCGCCTGCCCGGGACAGAGCTTCGCGGTGAGCTACACGGCCGTGCTGGACGACGGCTCCCGTATGCCGTTCGCCACGCGCTACGACCGCAAGCATCCGCCGCCGCTGCATGTCCTATTCCTCGAGCGCTGGAGCCCCGCAGCGATCCCGCTCGAAGGCGGTGGCTGGAGCGCCGACCGGGATCCGCTCTCGAGCGTCCGCACCGGGTTCCGGTTGCGGGCCGCGCTGCGCGCGAAGCCGTCGGTCGCCGACAGTGTGGCCCTCGCCCCCGACTACTCGTGCATGAGTCACACGTATGCGTTTGCCGGTGCGACCGGCGAGACGGCGCAATCCGGTGTGGACGGCCCGGCGGTCACGGTGCGGCTGGGTGTCGTCCGCTCACCGTACTACGACCGATTGCTCGTCGCCGCGATCGCCGTCGAGGACGCCCCGCCGCTCTACCTGCTCGCCGATGCCCGGGGCATTCCCCCCGCCGATTGGCTGCGCATCGAGTCGCGTGGCGGCCGCGGCGGTCGAGGGGAAGCGGGCCGCCGCGGGGTGAAAGGGGCTGACGGCGTCGCGGGATGCCCGGGCGGACCCGGTGGACCCGGCGGCCCCGGCGGAGCAGGCGGTCCGGGCGCGGGGGGAGGACGCGGCGGTCGGATCACCATCATCGCTCCCGAGGAGGAGCCGTTTCTGGCCGGAATAGTGGATTCCCGCGTGCCAGGCGGCGAGGGTGGACCCGGCGGATCGGGTGGCTCGGGCGGCGCCGGCGGCAAGGGCGGTCCCCCCCCCCCGCGCGCCACGTCTGATTCCACCTGCCGCGCCGGTGCCACGGGAGCCGACGGCCCCGCCGGGCGGGCCGGGACGCGGGGCCCAGACGGAGATCCCGGCCTGCGAGCCCAGGTGTTGACCGTGCCGCTGCGTAACGTGTTCGGCGTTCGCATCCCGCCAGAGCTGGCGGAGCTATTGGAGCATTGAGAATGTCACGCCGGCGCCGGAACGAGGGTAATGGAGTTTGTATGCGGCTCGTGACGCTTGGCATCGCCCTGTCTCTCTCCACCGTCTTCGTTGGTTGTGACGCCCCGGACCCGTTCTCTGCCGAAGATCCCAGCGGAACGTACGGCTATCTCGCCCAGAAGGGAGGCGCCGACGTCGTGGCAGGCACGGTGCGGCTGTTTATGGAGGTCGACTCGAGCATCAACGGGACCTGGGATCTGCAGCGTGTCCCCGGCTCGGATTCGGGGCTAGCGGTGGGTCCCCAGCTGGGCACGGGCACGCTGCAAGGTCGCCGCACCGCGAGCGGGCTGTGGCTCGATCTCAATCCCGGTTGGGCGGATAACAACGTCTTCCTGGCGCTCTTCCCCCAGCAGTCGAACGCGCTGGGCGGCACCTGGGACCATTCCACGATCATCGGACCGGTCACGGGCGGACCCGTTCAGCTGCGCCGGCTGGTGCGCTAGCTGGTCTGGCGGCCGCCGCCTTGATCGGTGCGCTGCCGTTTCCAGTAGAAATAGAGCGGCAACCCTGCCACGAGGATCGCCGTCCCCACCAGCGCGTCCCTCGGCTTCTCCACGATCGTGTTCCCGACGAGCCATGCCGCGAACGCGATGAACGCCAGCGGCGTTACGGGATACCCCCAGGCCCGGTACGGTCGCTCCATGGCCGGCGCTCGGGCGCGCAGCCGGATCACCGCGGCGCACATCGCGGCATAGAACAAGAATTGCGTGAACACCACGTAGGTGAAGAGCTGATCGTAGGAGCCGGTGAGCGTCAGCGCGATCGAAATCACCGCTTGAACGATGAGCGACGGCACGGGCGTCAGAAACCGGGGATGCACGCCGCCGATCCAGCGGAACATGAGCCCCTCACGGGCCATGGCGTAAGGAATCCGCGCCGCCGTCATCACGATGCCGTTGTTGGCCCCCAACGTCGAAATGAGAATCGCCGCCGCCACGAGCCCCGCGCCCATCTGCCCCAACGTCACCTGCGCCGCGTCCGACGCGACCAGGGAGGAGGTCGCGACGCGGGCGGGGGACAAGACGTACGTATACGACACCGTCACCAGCACATACAAAGCGACCGCGATGATGGTCGAATAGATGATCGCGCGCGGCAGATTGCGGCCGGGATTGGTGACCTCGCCCGCCACGAACGTCGTCTCGATCCAGCCGTCGTACGCCCACAGCACCGCGACCATGGCGATGCCCAACGGGCCAATGAGCGAAGACGAGGCATCGGTTGGCCACCACGGCGCGAAGTTCGCGCTCGACCCGCCCGGCAACGCGAACCCGATCACGATCAGCGCCGCCAGGATGGCGATCTTGATGACCGTGAGCACGTTCTGCGTCAGCGCCCCGGCGCGCACCCCGACCACGTTCAGCAGCGTGAGGGCGAGGATCGACGCGATGGCGACCGCCTTGATGCCCCATCCGCCGAGCGGGACGAAGAAACCCAGATATCCGGCGAAGCCGACCGAGATCGCCGCGATCGAGGCCGGGTTCACCACGGTCCCGTTGGCCCACCCGTACAGGTATCCCCAGGCCGGGCCGTAGGCCTCAGTCAGATAGGCGAACGCCCCGCCCGCCCGTGGCATCGCCGCCGCCAGCTCGGCGATCGACAGCGCCCCCAGCAGAGACACGATGCCGCCTACGATCCAGACCAGGATGGTGAGGGACGTGAAGTGGAGGCTGGCGGCAATGCCGGCCGGAACGATGAAGATGGCCGACGCGATGATGGTGCCGACGTTGATCATCGTCGCGTCGAACAACCCGAGCTGGCGCTTGAGCTCGGTCATCTGGAGTATGTCGGGTCGGGCACGGGGCGAAACTACATCGGCTATCGGCTGCCAGCCATCAGCTACAGGATCCCATCGACGTAGAAGTCCATCCGCCACCCCGTCGGCGCCACGAGCGCTCGCGCCAAGTCGAGGCGGAGCAGACCGTCCAGGAACGAGGCGCCGATACCCGCGGCAGCGAGCGGCCGCCCGGTCGAGATCGCGGTTCCCCGCCCCGCCCAGCCGGCATCGCCGAACACGGCGATGCGCGCACCCGGGAAGGCGTTGGCCAGCTCGACCCGGCCGCGCCAATAGTCGGGGCCCGCGATCGCGCCGCCGGGGTACCCGCGCAGCGTCGCCGGACCGCCGAGATACCACAGCCGCTGCACCGGGGCATCACCACCCGTGGCGCCCGCGGCGAGCTCCACGGCGCCGATCAGCCGGCCGGGGAGCGGTGCCGTGAGGCGGGAAGTGAGACCGACCCGCGCGTAGTCGAACGTGCCCAGGTGCGCATCCATCACGAGCTCGGCGCCGACGGTCACGCCGTGGGTCGACACCCCGCGCGACCCGCGCACCGCGAGCGACGTCCCCACGTCCCGGGCGGCGGCGGCGGTGATGTTGTCGCGAAACAGGTGCCGGTCCTGCACGAGATGGGGGAGGCTGAAATCGGTCTCCTTGACGGCGGCCCGTTGCCATTCCACGAACACCCGCCACTCATAGCTCGGCGCGGCCGTGGGGAGCGGGCGCACGAGCAGTTCCCCGCCCCAGGAGCGGAAGTACATCCCATCGTCCCGTCCCAGCGTGAGGGCGGCCAGTGAGTTCCCGATTCCGAGCGGGCGCGCATCCGGGTTGGCCGCGGCGAGGCGCCGGTACGCCGCGAGGCGCAACGACAGGTGCGCCGTCTCGTGACCGACGCCCAGCTCGAGGTTCGGCCAGCCGTCGGCCAAACCGATCCGTGCCGTCGCGTCACCGGTCAATCGCCCCAAGTCCAGCTCCATCCGCGCACCCACCGCCAGCGCCTCGATCCGGTTATAGCGCAACAGCCCCGCCCCGCCGGGCCCGAACCGCAGCGTCGGAGCGCGCACGTGCCAGGGTGTCGCCGGTAGCAGCCCCACGGCACGGCCCAGGTCGCTGGCCCCCGCCGTGGAGAGATACGGTGTCCCGTCCTGCAGCGAACGGGGCAGGAGCGGGCTCGCGAGCAGGCTCAGCGTGTCGTCGGGGACGACCACCACGGCGTCGAAGCAGCGACGTCGGGTGCAGGGACAATCGGCCCGTCCGCGACACGCCGCTGCCATCGTATCGACGAAGAGCGTGTCTGGTACCGGGGCGGCAGCGACCGGCGGCGCCGGCGGCCCGGTCGTGACGTCGAAGTCGGAGAACACGCGCTCGTAGCGCAACGGCGCGGTGATGAACGTCCCCGCCGTGGCGACGGCGTCCAGCGCGATGAGCCGCGGCAGCCACCACTTCCCCTCGAGCAGCGCGAATTCGACGGTGATGTAGCGTACCTCACCACGGATCGGCTTCAGGAAGCCCGGGATCCCCCGGGCGTCCTTCCTGTCCTGCGGCGCGAGATCCTGCTCCAGGTCCCAGGCCCGCGCCGGCCGGAACACGGCGCGGACCAGCGCCGTGTGCTCGTCCTCGAACCAGAACGAGCCGGACAGCAGATGGAAGTCGTCGCGGCGCGGGAGGATGCGGAGCTCGAGCAGCCGGATCGTGCGTCCGTCCTGCAACGTGATCACGGTCGTATCGCCCGAGCGATAGCGATACCGCGCCTCGCCGCCCGGCGCGATCGGATCGTAGACGAACTCGGAGTCCCCGATCCCGACCATGAGCCGCTCATCGCCGGGATCGAACGCGAGGTCGGGCGCATCGCGGCGCAGGTCTTCCGGCACCCGCGCGTCCCGAAACACGACCGGGATGTCCTCGCGGGCGCCCAGCATGGTGACGCTGTCCGCGCCGTCGCGATGCCAGGCCACCCGGGCCACCAGCTCCCGCTGGTAGAAAGTCCGGTCGCGGCGCAACGCCCGTAGGCCCAGGAAGATCCGCTCCCGAACCTGGGCGTGGTAGTCGGTGATGGTTTGCTCGGCCTGGGCGCGCCGCTCCCGAGCCCGGCGGACCAGGTCGCGCGCGCCTGCATCCAAGAAGGCGGTGGTATCGGAGACGATCGGCGCCTGGAGCGCCAGCAGCACGACGGCCAGCATTCGGGAAAAGTACGCCCGAGGCGAAGGGAAGTTTCGGTTTAGATTCCGGCACCGATGCCCAGCGCCAATCCAGCTCCCGGTGCCATGCTGCGCGGTGCGTGGCGCCGTCTGGCGCCGCTACCCGGCGGGAAGTGGCTGTTCAGCCGCTTCCTCGGGTGGCAGGTGCCCTACACCGCTTCGATCGGCGCGACGGTCACGGCCCTCGAGCCGGGGTACGCGCGCGTCGAGCTGCCCGATCGCCGCCGCGTCCGCAACCACCTCGATTCCATCCACGCGGTCGCCCTGATGAACCTGGGTGAGGTGGCCACCGGACTCGCCATGCTGGTCGGACTGCCGCCCACGGTGCGGGGCATCGTGACCGGGCTGTCGATCAGCTTCCTCAAGAAAGCGCGCGGCCGCCTCATCGCCGAATGCCGCTGCGCGATACCGGCGGTGACGGCGGATCAGCAGTACGACGCCACGGCGACGATCACCAACGCGGCGGGCGACGTCGTAGCCCGCGCCACCGCCCACTGGCGCCTGGGACCGAACCCGGCCGCGTGAGCCTGCTCGATACGCCGCTGACGCGTCAGCTGGGGATCGAGGTGCCGCTGATCTGCGGCGCCATGTATCCGTGCTCCAATCCCGAGCTCGTCGCCGCGGTCTCGGAGGCGGGCGGCATCGGCGTGGTGCAGCCGCTGTCGCTCACCTACGTGCACGGCTACGAATTCACCGACGGCCTGCGCGCGATCCGGCGCCTGACCGCCAAGCCGATCGGCATGAACGTGCTGATCGAGCAAAGCTCCAACGCCTATCTCGATCGCATGCGCCGGTTTCTCGACGTGGCGCTCGAGCAAGGCATCCGGTTCTTCGTCACGTCCCTCGGCAATCCCCGCTGGGTGGTGGAGCGGGTGAGCCCGGTCGGGGGACTCGTGTATCACGACGTGACAGAGCGCAAATGGGCCGAGAAGGGACTCGCGGGCGGCGTGCATGGGCTCATCGCGGTGAACAACCGGGCGGGCGGGCACGCCGGCGCGAAGACCCCCGAGCAGCTGCTCGCCGAGCTCGCCGACCTCGGCGTGCCGGTGGTGTGCGCGGGGGGCATCGGGGACGCCGAGGCATTCGTGGCGGCGCTCAAGATGGGCTACGCCGGCGCGCAGCTCGGCACGCGGTTCATCGCCACCGAGGAGTGCCGGGCGGCGCCGGCCTACAAGCAGGCGATCGTGGCCGCGAAGGACTCGGACATCGTGCTCACCGAGCGCGTGACGGGCGTCCCTCTGGCGGTGATTCGCACGCCCTTCGTCGAGCGCGTGGGCACCCGGGTGGGGCCGATCGCGCGGTGGATGTTCGGCCACCGTCGCACCAAGCGGTGGATTCGCACGTTCTACGCGATGCGCTCGATCTGGAAGCTGAAACGCTCGCTCATGGACGGCAGCTCCTCCAAGGACTACTGGCAGGCCGGCCAGAGCGTGTCCGGCATCCACGCGATCCTTCCGGCGGGCGAGGTGGTGCGGAGCTTCGCGGCGGCCGCGGCCGCTGGCTGACACCGCTCGCCGGGTGGCCCCGAGACCGATATCTTGCAGCGCAGGACGCTCGGTCACCCCACTTTCTCGAGGCAGCGATGACGACTCCGGTTTCCATTGAAGGGTTCGTGCAGGCACTGGAAAAGATGAAGGTCGAAATGGACGCCGGTAACCTGCGGCACGGCGAGTACGATCAGCGGCTCGCCCGGGCCATCCAGGAGCTGCGCGAGCGCGGTCTCGACGCGGATCGTGGGTTGATGAAGACGACCATCGAGGGGCTGCACCAGCGCGGCACCATCACGCCCAGCGTCAAACAGCACCTCGAGAAGCGTCTCGGCATTACCTGAACGCGTACTGGCGGGACAGCCGGGCGCCGCGTTTCAGCCTGCTGTTCGCCCTGCCGCTGTTCGTCACGTATCAGCTGCTCGCGGCGCTCTCGCCGCCCGGCCCCGGCGGCAGTGTCCGCAACGGGGCCGATGTCATCCTGCAGCAGTTGTTCTACGGCCTCGCCGGCGCCCGCGGCCCGCTGCTCCTGCTGGCGTGCCTGGTCGGGGCCGGCCTGTGGTTCGTGGTGCGCGACCTCCGCGCCCATCCCCGTGACCTCCGTGCCGGCGTGTTCGGCCTCATGCTGGCTGAGGCGGCCGTGCTGGCGCTCGTGTTCGGCGTCGCCGTGAGCGCGGTCGCGTCGGGGCTGGTCCGGCCCACGGCGCTGCTGGCGCAGGCCCTGGTCGCCGAGCTGGGCACCGGCACCCGCCTCATGCTGTCACTCGGTGCGGGATTGTACGAAGAGCTGTTGTTTCGCGTACTGCTGGTGGGAACGCTCGCCTTGGTGGGGCGACGGCTGCTCGGCTGGCGGCCGTGGGTCGCGGGACTCGCGGCGGCGCTCATCGGCGCCGTGGTGTTCTCTCTGTTTCACTATGTCGGCCGCTACGGTGATCCGTTCCGCGTGTACTCGTTCGTGTTTCGGACCATCGCCGGTCTCGCTTTCAGCGCGCTGTTCCTATTGCGGGGTTTCGGGATAACGGCGTGGACGCACGCGCTGTACGATGCGTTCTTGCTCCTGAGATAAGCTATATATTCGCGACATGCCCTCCCCGTTTCGCGGTGTCGCACTCGTCGCCTTGCTGATCGCCTGCGGCAAGTCGGCCGAAGAGCAGACGACCGACGTGGAAGCCTGCAGCGCCACGCACACGACCGCGGACGCGATTGCCCAGTGCCTCCGGGAGGAGACCGGTTGGAAGCGAGCGGCGGCCGAATCGGCCGGAACCGCCCGGGCGCACGAGCTGGACATCATCCAGGCGGAGATCGGCGCTCTCGTGGCGCGTGCCGATACCCAGCATACCGGTGAGGTGCGTGCCTGTGACCGGGTGCTCGTCGATCTGAAGACCTGCCTCATCACGCGCTACGGCTGGGAGGAGGACCGGGCCACGGCCGCCGATGACTCGGTATGGAACGGCCGGTCCGCGGAGCACCAACGCCAGATCCGAACTTGTCTGAGCCGCCGCCGCGTGGGCACGGGCGCCTGCCTCCAGCTGCACTACAAGTGGCAGCCGCGGCGCGCGCTGGCGCTGGACGATTCGATTCGGAGAGCCAATATCAACAAATAGAAGCGCTCTCAGCTATCAGCCATCGGCTTGACATATCAATAAACGTTGATATAATAGCCATCACCTTATGGCCACCACCACTGCCCCGGACTTGCGACGGACCGCGCGGCTGTTCCACGCGCTTTCCGACGAGACGCGGCTCAAGATCCTCACCCGGCTCCGAGGCGGGGAGCGGTGCGTGTGCGAGTTGATGGACGCCGTGGATGCCGCCCAGTCCAGACTCTCGTTCCATCTGAAGGCGCTCAAGGACGCCGGGATCGTGGTCGACCGCCGCGACGGGCGCTGGAACTACTACGCGATCGCTCCCGAGGCCCGCGAGGAGCTGACCGGTGCACTGACGCTGCTCGAGCCTCGCGCCGGACGCGCGGGCTCGTGTTGTTGAGTTTTTTTCTTCAACCTATCAACATAACTTGATACGAGGAGACGATAAGATGGCTACCGACCTGAAGACCACGGTGCGCCAGCACTACGCCCAGGCCGCCCTCCAGGCCCGCGCTGGAGGGGCCAGCGCGTGCTGCGGCACGGACTGTTGCGGCGGCGCTGCCGGCCCCGACCCGATCTCGGCCAATCTGTACGCACCCGACCAGACCGCGTGCCTTCCCGAAACTGCCGTCCTCGCTTCGCTGGGATGCGGCAACCCCACCGCGCTGGCGGAACTGAAGCCGGGTGAAGTGGTACTCGATCTCGGCTCGGGCGGCGGCATCGACGTGCTGCTGTCGGCCCGGCGGGTCGGCCCGACGGGTAAGGCCTACGGCCTGGACATGACCGACGAGATGCTGGAGCTGGCGCGCGACAACCAGCGACAGGCCGGCGTCACCAACGTGGAGTTCCTCAAGGGCGACATCGAGCACATCCCCTTGCCCGACAGATCGGTGGACGTGATCATCTCGAACTGCGTGATCAACCTCTCCGCCGACAAGCGCACGGTACTCGCCGAAGCGTTCCGGGTTCTGAAGCCGGGCGGCCGGTTCGCCGTCTCAGACATCGTGGTGCGGGGCGAAGTACCGCCGGCGATCCGGCGCAGTATGGAGCTGTGGGTGGGCTGCGTCGCCGGCGCGCTCGAAGAGACGGAGTTCCGTCGCCTGCTGGCCGCGGCCGGCTTCCAGGACATCGAGATCGAGCCGACGCGGATCTATGATTTCAGCGATGCCGAGAGGCTGATCGGCGCCGCGGGCCTGGAGGTGAGCGGCACGGTCCTGGCACAGGAAATCGCCGGGTGCTTCATGGGCGCCTTCATCCGGGCACGGAGACCCTGAACGAACCGATGCCGTTTCGTGTGTTGTTCATCTGCACGGCCAATTCCGCCCGCAGCCAGATGGCGGAAGCATTGCTGACGAGCCTGGGCGGGGGCCGCTTCGCGGCCGCGAGCGCGGGAGCCATCCCCGCCGGCCGGGTGAGCCGTCGCGCCGTGGCGGTGCTGGCCGAGCTGGGCATCGATTGGTCCGGCCGCACGCCGCGGGGGCTGGACGGGTTGGAGCGGGAGCCGTGGGACCTGGTGATCACCGTATGCGACGCGGCCAAGCAGGCCTGTCCGGTGTTCACCGGATCCCCAGCGGTGGTGCACTGGAACCTGCCCGACCCCATGGACGCGGATGGGTCCGACGCGGACGTCCTGGATGTGTTCCGCCGCTCGCGCGACACCATCGCCGCCCTGGTCGAGCGACTGATCGCGCTCCCGGTCGAGGCGCTGTCCGTGCGGGAACTGGTCGCGCGGGTGACGGAGATCGGTCCCTAGGGCTTACTCCTCCGGCACCAACCCATCCATGCGGCGCTCGTCGCGCGCCTGCCGCTCGAAGCGGCGCCCCACGGCGCGTTGCTCGACGGTGCGCTGCGACAACGATTCGACGCTTTCGGCCCGCAACCGCACCCGGGCGCCCGTCACATCCACGAACGTGACCCAGCGCGGCACGGGATCCGCATCGAGACAGGTTTCGACGTGACGCGCCATTTCGGTGCTGACGCACCACGTGTCCCACTCGGTCGATACCACGAAGAAATCGCCCAACGGGTCCGGCCCAGAGCGTTCCATGGTCTCCTCCGTGTGGTAGTGGTTTCCGTCGCTAAAGCGCTGATCGCCCCGTCTGCGTGTGTACAGGCGGGGCGATCGAATCGCACCGGGAAAGTGGGCGGCCGTCCCGTCTAGCCGGCCCTCTCCACGCCTGTGTGTCGGCTCCACGAATCGATTGAGAGCCCACAGTACGCCGGCCCGGAAACGGTTCCCGGTCGGCGGTCGGCGGTGCTCGTTCTACTCGCCTTCATGTGCTGCTCCATCTTCCCGATCGACTCCACGTCCCAATCGACCCCCGCCAAATGAAAAAGTCGCCTCACCGACCGTTCTTTCCCTCCGCCACACAAGGCTCAGGCCAACGAACAGCGGGACGCGACTCCCTGCGCGCATGTTAGCCAGGGGACTTCGGGTGTCAAGTGGGAAGCGCGCGTCACGGGTCTCCTCCCCTTCCCGCCCATAGTAGATTCTCCGCCCTATGCCGATCAATGCCACCAACCTTCGTCGTGGCATGGCCATTATGTTCGAAGGTGAGCCGTGTCGCGTGATCGAGTTCCACCACCATACGCCGGGCAACCTGCGCGCTATGGTGCACGCCAAACTGCGCAAGCTGAAGACCGGCGTCACGATCGAGCACCGGTTTCGCGCCTCAGACTCGGTGAACGAGGCGCGGATGGAGACGCACGAGCTGCAATACCTCTATCACGATGGCCACGCCTACCATTTCATGAACAAGTCGACCTACGACCAATACGAAATGGACGAGGAGGCCCTGGGCGACCATGCCCAGTGGATGGCCGACGGGATGGAAGTGATCGCCGAGTACTTCGAGGGCCGGCCGATCGGCGTCGAGCTGCCGAACGAAGTGGTGTTCGAAATCGTCGAAACGTCCCCGGTGATGCGCAGCGCCACCAAGACGTCGTCCACCAAGCCCGCCAAGCTGTCCAACGGGGTGATGGTGAACGTGCCGGAGTTCCTGCAGAGCGGCGAGAAAGTCCGGGTGAACCCCAACACCGGGGAGTATCTCGACCGCGCGAAGTGACGCTCAGCCCTGCCGGTGCACCACCTGGGTGCTGCGCTGCGCGGTGGGCATGAGCACCAGATCCAGCACGTTGATGTGCTCCGGGAGGTTGACGACGTAGCTGACAACTTCGGCCACGTCGTCGGCCGTCAGCGGTTGCATCCCCTGGTAGACTTGCTTCGCCCGCGCCGCATCGCCGTGGAACCGCACCACGGAAAACTCGGTTTCCACCAACCCCGGATCGACGCTCGAGACGCGCACCGGCGTGCCCACGAGGTCCAAGTGCATCCCTTCCGTGAGCGCCCGCACCGCGTACTTCGTCGCGGCATAGACGTTCCCTTTGGGGTAGGTCTGGTGGCCCGCCAGGCTGCCCAGGTTGACCACGTGGCCGCGCCCGAGCCGCACCATGTGCGGCAAGATCGCCCGGGACACGTACAGCAGCCCTTTCACGTTGGTGTCGATCATGCGATCCCAGTCCTCGGGATCGCCGTCCTGGAGCTTGTCGAAGCCCGCCGCGAGGCCGGCGTTGTTGAGCAGGATGTCCGGGACCGAGCCACCGTCCACGAGCGCCTGAGCGGCGCGCTCCACCGCCGACCGGTCGCGCACGTCGACCGTCGCCGTGCGAACGCTGACGCCGTGGGTGGACCGCAACGCCTCGGCTTCCCGCTCCAGCCGGTCGGCACGGCGTGCCCACAGCACAAGGTGCGCCCCATCCGCGGCGCAGCGGCGGGCGCAGGCCAATCCGATCCCCGCGGAGGCCCCGGTCACGAGCGCCAGTTTGCCCGCGATCCGACTCATGGCAGGGGTAGCCCCGCGATCCGCTTCACCAGGGTGCCCGACCCGAATCGGGCGCCCGGATCCGCGTTGTTGACCAGCGCGATCGTGGCGGGGGGCACGGGAGCGGGATAGCGCCGGGCGAAGTCCTCGATGGTCATCGCCTGCGGGAGACTGACGAGCTGCAGGCGCCACGGCTGCACCGCGAGGATCGCGGCATCGGTGAGCCGGTCGAAGCTGGCGATCGCCTGATCAGCCACGCCGGCGTAGGTGGACCATCGGGCCTGTGGCGCATAGGACAGGAGTTCGTACACGCGTCCGTCGTAGGCGACGAACGCGACCTGTCCGGCCAGCACCGTGCTGTCTTCGGTGAGCGCGCTGAACCGGCCGCCGGCCGCGGCAAACCCATGAACGAAGCCGCGCCGAGGCTCCCCGCGGACCCCCTGCTGTGCGAAGAACGCCTGCGCCGCGGCCTCGGGCGTCGCCTGATCGCTGAGTGAGAGCTGCACCAGGGCATCCTGCTGCGCGCTGACGGCGAGCACCGCCTGGCGCTGGTTCTGGGTCGCCCATCCCTGCGGGAAGGTGATCCGGACCTTCAGGTCGGGCTGGAAGAACTCCGTGCCCTTGAAGAACCCATCGCGCGGGTTGTCACCGAACACGACCCCGTCGATGCGGCGCAGATACGGATCGCGATTCACAACGGTGCCGAGCGACTCCGCCGGCAGCGCCGCTATCTGCCGCTCGATGGCTCCACGGCGGTTGCCTGGGTTGGGATGCGTCGCCAGCCACTCCGGCACGCGACCTCCACCCGACGTCTGGCCGACCCGGTCGAGCAGCGTGAACACCTCGGGCATGCGGTGGGCATCGTAGCCGCCGCGCCGCATGTAGCGCAGCCCCAGCCGGTCGGCCTGACTCTCATCGTCGCGGCTGTACTTGAGGAACAGGAGGCCCAGCCCCTGCGCGGCGATGCCGGCATAGCGCGACAGCTCGGGCTTCAGGACGGTGCCCACCACGATCCCCAGCTGGGCGAGCTGCTGCCGGCTCATCTGCGTGACCGAATGGCGCGCCGTGACGTGACCGATTTCGTGACCCAGAACGGCCGCCAGCTCCGCCTCGCTGTTCAGGTGGGCCAGAATGCCGCGTGTCACGTAGACGTGGCCGCCCGGCACGGCGAAGGCATTGACCACGGGATCGTCGATGACCCGGAACGTCCATGGCAGACCGGGACGCTCCGACACTCTCGCCAGGCGCAGCCCCAGCTCACGCACGTAGCGCTGCCGGCCGCTGTCGGAGTCGAGCCCCATGCTGCCCACGATGGACGGGTCGGCCTCGAGACCCATCTGGATCTCCTGGCCTTCACTGATGAGGCTGAACTGCTTCTCCCCCGTGGCCGGGTTGGTGGCGCAGCCGGCGAGCCACACGGCGACGGCGCACAGGAGAGCGGGCGGGCGACGCATCAGACGGCTCCGGGGAAGAGGCGCTGCAATCTACCCC
The DNA here is from genome assembly GCA_964599725.1 of uncultured Gemmatimonadaceae bacterium. Taxonomy (GTDB): domain Bacteria; phylum Gemmatimonadota; class Gemmatimonadetes; order Gemmatimonadales; family GWC2-71-9; genus DASTHG01. Next base: position 64,844 of record CAZRGT010000010.1, read on the forward strand.
GGGTCGTCAGGACTCCGTCAAGCCGCTACGTTGTGTCGCACAATTAGACGCGCGAGGGCGAGGTGGACCGGAAGAAGTTCCTGTTCGTGTCGCTGGACGGGCTGATCGCCGACATCGCCTGGCAGGTGGTAAAGGAAGGGCACGAAGTCCAGCTGTGCATCGACTCCAAGAGCGAAAAGGAGATCGGCAGCGGGTTCGTTCCCAAGACCGACGACTGGGAGCACGAGGTGGAATGGGCCGACGTGATCGTATTCGACGACGTCCTGGGCCAGGGCGCCAGGGCGCAGCAGCTGCGGGACGCGGGCCGGCTGGTGGTGGGCGGGTCGCCCTATACCGACCGTCTCGAGGACGACCGCGCGTTCGGCCAGCAGGAGCTGAAGGCGGCCGGCGTCCCGATCATCCCGCAGGACAACTTCACGTCGTTCGACGACGCCATCGCCTTCGTCCAGGCGAACCCGAACCGCTACGTCATCAAGCCGTCCGGCGAGGCGCAGAACCTGAAGCAGCTCCTGTTCGTGGGGGAGGACGAGGACGGCAAGGACGTGATCCAGGTGCTGGAGGACTACAAGCGGGCCTGGGCGGCGCGGATCAAGGAGTTCCAGCTGCAGCGCCGCATCGTGGGCGTGGAAGTGGCGGCGGGCGCGTTCTTCAATGGGAAGGAGTTCGTCACGCCGATCAACGTCAACTTCGAGCACAAGAAGCTGTTTCCGGGCGACATCGGCCCCTCGACCGGCGAGATGGGCACCGCGATGTTCTGGAGCGAGCCGAACCGGATCTTCAACGCCACCCTGAAGAAGATAGAGCCGAAGCTCAAGGAGGAGCGCTACACGGGCTACATCGACGTGAACTGCATCGTCAACTCGAACGGCATCTACCCCCTGGAGTTCACCGCGCGCTTCGGCTATCCCACGATCAGCATCCAGCAGGAAGGGATGCTCACGCCGATCGGCGAGTTCCTGCACAAGCTCGCGGAAGGGTCGATCACCCGGTTCAAGGCCCGCAGCGGGTTCCAGGTGGGGGTGCGGATCGTGGTGCCGCCGTTCCCGTTCCGCGATCCCGAAACCTTCGAAACCAGCTCCAAGGACGCCGTCATCATCTTCAAGAAGCCCACCCGCGAAGGCGTGCACATCGAGGACGTGAAGACGGTCGACAACGAATGGCTCGTGACGGGGACCTCGGGGGTCGTGCTGATCGTCGTGGGGCTCGGGCCGACGATGAAGGCAGCGCAGAAGCAGGTCTACAACCGGATCGAGAACATCATGATCCCCAACATGTACTACCGCAAAGACGTGGGGGATCGCTGGTTCGAGGACTTCGACCGGCTGCACACCTGGGGATACCTGCGCGATTGACGTGCCCGGCGCGCTCCCGCCCATGATCCCGCTCCTGTTGTGCCTGATCCGCGACAGCGTCGCCGACCCCGGGGTCGCGACGGCGACGCACATTACGGAATCGGTGCGGCTCGACGGCCTGCTCACCGAGCCGTTCTGGCGCCGGAGCCAACCGCTCACCGGCTTCCGCCAGCGCCAGCCCGACGCCGGCCGTCCGGCCTCGGACTCGACCGAAGTCCACATCGTCTACGACGACGCAACGCTGTTCATCGGCATCGTCGCGTACGCGCGCTCCAGGGTGACGGCGCGCGTGCTGCAACGGGACCGGTTGCTCGGGAGCGACGGGTTCGGCGGCGTCGTGTTCGGCGGCGACGACGCGGTCGCGATCCTGCTCGATACCTTCGACGATCATCGCAACGCCTTCGTGTTCGCCACGAACCCGAACGGCGCCGAGTTCGATGCCCTGCTCTCGGACGAGGGACGCGATTTCAACGTGGACTGGCGCGGCGTCTGGAGCGTGCATGCCGCCCGGTTCCCCGGCGGCTGGAGCGCCGAGCTCGCGATCCCGTTCCGCACGCTGCGCTATGCCCCCGGGCAGGGGCCCCGGACGTGGGGCGTCAACGCGGCGCGCATGGCCCGGGCGCGGAACGAGGAGAGCCTGTGGCGGGCGTGGGGCCGGGACGAGGGACTGCAACGGGTCAGCCGCGCGGGCCAACTCGACGGTCTCGCGGCGCTACCGCGGCCCGGGTTCGCCCTCGATCTCAAGCCCTACGTGCTGACGAGTGGGACGCAGCAGCCTGCGCACGCGGTCGCCCGCGCGAAGGTCGGGGTGGACGCGAAGTGGGAGGTGCGTCCCGGGGTGACCCTCGACGTGACCACGAACACCGACTTCGCCCAGGTGGAGATCGACTCGCAGCAGGTGAATCTGACGCGGTTCGATCTGTTCTTCCCCGAAAAGCGCGACTTCTTCCTGGAGAACAGCAGCGTGTTCGAGTTCGGGATGCGGTCATTCTTCGAGCCGCCGCCGCTGCTGCTGTTCTTTTCCCGCCGCATCGGCGTCTCGGATTCGGGAGAGGTGCCCCTGCTGGGAGGCGCCCGGGTCACCGGCCGCGTGGGGCACGAGACCATCGGCCTGCTCGACGCCATCACCGACGCGCGGATCGGCCAGGCCGGCTCCAACTACGCCGTGGCGCGGCTCAAGCACGACGTCGGCGCGGCGGGTTACCTGGGCGGGATTGTCACCGATGTGCGCCGGGCCGGCGGCTCTGCCAGCACGGCGGGCGGGGTCGATGCCATGCTCTGGCTCACCCCTCGACTCAACGTCCAGGGGCTCATCGCCGGCAGCAAGACCAGCGGTCCGGGCGGTGACGGCGCCGCCTATCGCGTCGCGCTGCGGTATCAGGGAGACCTGGCGGGCGTGTCGGCGTTCCTGTACGGCATCACTCCCGGGATGCAGGTCGACGCCGGGTTCATGACGCGCGCCGACGTGCGCCGCTTCCAGATGTGGACCAGACTCTCGCCCCGGCCGCGCGTGATCGGCCTGCGCGACGTGAGTCTGTTCTGGCAGGTGAACAGCGCCACGCGCTGGACCTCCGAGCCGCAGGAATGGTGGACCGGTCCGTACCTGGACCTGAACTGGCGCAGCGGCGAGAGCGTCGGCTTCTACTACACGGCCGGCCGCGAGCGGCTCGACAGCGCGTTCGATCTGTCGGACCGGGTCACGGTGGACCCCGGCGACTACGCTTACGCCGAAGTCGGCGTGCAGGCGGCGAGCGCCTCGAGCCGGCCGCTGCAGCTCAGCGTCAATGGCAGCGTGAAACGGCAGTACGCTGGCCAGCTGACCACCGCCGCGGGGACGTTGCGTCTCGAACCGGGACGGCACGTGAGTTTCGATGTGGGAGGGTCGCGCACCTGGGTCAGGCTGCCCAATGGGCGGTTCATAGCCGATCTGTCGCATGTGCGCATGACCTGCGCGTTCACGACCCGGTTGGCCGTGTTCGCGCTGGCTCAGTTCGATGGGTTGGAGCGCGCGGTGAGCGCCAACGTGCGCCTGAACTACACCTTCCGTCCCGGCAGCGACCTCTTCGTGGTGTTCAACGAGCGCCGCGGCTCCGACCGGTCGGTGTGGGATTTCGACGAGCGCGCGGCGGTGGTCAAGGTCTCCTACCTGACCCGGTTCTGATCGCAATCGCTCGGACTGCTCGCGCGCCCTGGAGCGGCGTCCTATCTTTGGGCGCCACATGACCGAGCTGCTCGACCGCCTCCAGGCCGCTTTGGGCGACGCCTACCGCATCGACAAGGAGCTGGGCGGCGGTGGTATGAGCCGCGTGTTTCTGGCCGAGGAGACCGCGCTCGGCCGCAAGGTCGTGGTCAAGGTGCTGCCGCCCGAGATGGCCGCGGGCGTCAACATCGAGCGGTTCCGGCGCGAGATCCAGCTCGCCGCGTCGCTGCAACACCCCCACATCGTGCCGCTGCACGCCGCCGGCCAAGTGGGCGACCTCTTCTATTACACGATGCCGCTGGTCGAGGGAGAGTCTCTGCGCGCCAAGCTCGCGCGCGAAGGAGAGCTCCCCGTCGGCGATGCGGTGCGCATCCTGCGGGACGTCGTCGACGCGCTCGCTTACGCCCACGCGCACGGCGTGGTGCACCGCGACATCAAGCCGGACAATGTTCTGATCTCGGGGCAGCACGCCGTGGTGACGGACTTCGGCGTCGCCAAGGCCATGAGCGCGTCGAGCGGCTCCTCCACGCTCACCTCGCTCGGCGTGGCGCTGGGCACACCCGCCTACATGGCCCCCGAGCAGGCCGCCGCCGATCCGCACGTGGACCACCGCGCCGATCTGTACGCCGTGGGCGCCATGGCTTACGAGATGCTGTGCGGGCGCCCACCGTTCACCGGCATGACGCCGCAGGCGACGCTCGCCGCCCACGTCACGCAGGCGCCCGAGCCGCCGAGCGCGCACCGGCCGGCGGTGCCGGCCCCGCTCAACGCGCTGGTGATGCGCTGCCTCGAGAAGAAGCCGGCCGACCGCGTGCAGCGCGCCGAGGAGCTGCTGGGCCTGATCGCCGTCATGTCCACGCCGTCGGGCGGCATGGCGCCGACCGGGACCACGTCGATCTCCTCCGGAACCGAAGCGGCGATCCGCCGCAGCCACCCGCTCCGGGTGACTGCAGCCCGTGGTGCGTGACGTGCAGCAACGGCTCGCACGGCTCAGCGCGGAGCCGTAGTCGCCGGTCAGGCCGGGCGGTTCTTCAGTCGCGAAATCACCACCGTCACGTTGTCCGTCCCGCCCCGCTCCAGCGCCAGCTGGACCAGTTTCCGGCACGACTCCTCGGACGAGCGGATCTGACCCAGCTCGGCTTCGATCTCGGCGTCGGTGACGTGCTTGGTGAGCCCGTCCGTGCACAGCAGCATCACGTCGCCCCAGCGGATCTCGACGGTCCGCGTCTGCGGCGTCGCCTGACTCCCGCCCAGGGCGCTCGCGAGCACCCCGGACAACGGCGAGCGGCGCGCCTCGGTCTGGGAGATTGCGCCCGAGTCCACCAGGGCTTGCGCCACCGTCTGGTCCTTGGACATCAGCTCCAGCTGTCCCTCGCGCATCCGGTAGCAGCGGCTGTCGCCCACCTGCACGAGATAGGCCCGGGGCCACAGCGCCGCCACCATCGTCAACGTGGTGGCGCCGCCCCTGCCCCCGTATTCCTTCTCGCTCTCTCCTCGGAGTATTTCGTGCGTCTTACGGACCGACTCCTCGAGCTCGGTGAGAAAGGCGCCCTCTTTTTCCGGGTCGAGCCGGCGATACAGATCCGTGAGATGGGTGACGTAGTGGGCGATGGAGCGGACCGCCGTGCCGCTCGCCGCCTGCCCGTCGGGCCGGCCGCCGACGCCATCGGCGACGAGAAACAGGAATCCACGGTTGTCGCTGATCAGCGGGGTGATGTCGTCGGCCGGGAGGCTCGACTGGTGCACCCGCAGCAGCTTGTGCAGCGTGGCAGTCAGGAACTGGTCCTGGTTCTCGCGCCGCACTTGCCCGCGGTCGGTGAGCCCAAACATGTCGACGTCGCTGGAGGACGGCCGGAGATCGGTCGAGGCGCTGGGGCGGGTGGTCATGGCGGGACAAGATGGCGCGCGGGCGGCCAATTGGCCACCGGCCGTACGGTTAGATTCCCCTGCCGTGAGTACTCCCTCCCACGAATCCGCGGTCATCGTCGGCGCCGGGCCGATCGGGCTCGCGTGCGCGATCTCGGCGCGCCACCGGGGTCTCGATCCATTGGTGATCGACGCCGGGTCCATCGCCCATTCAATCGTCCGCTACCCCATCGGCATGGTGTTCTTCACCACTCCCGAGCGGCTCGAGATCGGCGGCCATCCGCTGGTCTGCTCCGGCGCCAAGGCCACGCGCGAGGAAGCCCTGAAGTACTACCGCGGCGTGGCCCGAACCGAGGCGCTGCGGATCCGGACGAATACCAGGCTCGTCGCAGCCGAGCGACGCGACGGCCGGCTCGATCTCGAGCTGGCGACGCGGCTCGGCCCAGTGCCCCTGACCTGCGACCGGGTCGTGCTGGCGACCGGCTACTTCGATCACCCGAACCTGCTCGGCGTGCCGGGAGAGGACCTGCTCCACGTCAGCCACTATTTCGACGAAGCCCATCGCAGCTTCGGCCTGGACGTGGTGGTGATCGGTGGGAAGAACTCCGCCGTGGAAGCGGCGTTGCAGCTGTTCCGTGCCGGGGCGCGGGTCACGCTCGTGTATCGAGGCGCCGAGCTGCCGCGCAGCGTGAAGTACTGGCTCAAACCGGATCTCGAGAACCGGGTCAAGGCGGGAGAGATCGCGGTGCGGTTCGGGGCGACGATCGAGAGCATTACCGCAACCGACGTCGCGATTCGCCGCGGGGACGGCACGCCGGAGCGCCTGCCCGCCGACCGGGTCTATGCGATGACCGGGTTCCACGCCGATACCGAACTGTTCCGGCGCATGAGAATCGCCTTCGATGCCGCCACCGGTCGTCCAACCGTCGACCTCGAAACGCTCGAGACGACGGTGCCCGGCGTCCACGTGGCCGGCAGCGTCACCGGCGGGAACCAGATCTCCGAGATCTTCATCGAGAACGGCCGCTTCGACGGGGAGAAGATCTTCGGCGACCCGGCGGCGCGCGTCGCGGCCCAAGCGGGCTACGCGTCGATCGAGCGACCACCGGGGGAATAGCCCCGTTTGTCGCGAGTGAACTCGCGTCTCGGCTGACCTGTCACCAAGGGTGACGGGGCGTCGCTGTCAGCGACAGGCGGCCGAGTCGCGGCTCTCAGCCGCGATCAAACCGAGCGATCGACCCACCAGTCTGACCGATCAACCCATCACGGCTTCCACGCTCTCCCGAAACACTGCCGTATGCCGGTCGATGTCCCCCTCCGTCACCTCGGGCGCGATCAGCGCCATGTTGTGGAACGGGGTCAGGAGAATGCCGCGGTTCAACGCCGCGAGGTGCATGTAGCGATCCAGCAGTGGATCGGCCGTGGCCGCGGCTGCGCCGCCGTTCCTGGGCGCCGTCGCCCGGAACCAGTACTCCGCCCGGCAACCGAGCCGTTGCACGATCCACGGTAGCCCGAGCTCCGTGATCACCTGCTGCACGCCCCTTGCCCAACGCTCCGCCAGCGGAATCGCGCGCGCGAACGCTTCCTTCGTGAGCACCTCCCCCAGCGTCGCCCGCATCGCCGCGAAGCTCAGCGCGTTGCCCGCCAGCGTGCCGCCGATGCCACCGGTATCGGACTCGTCCGTCTTGATCGCGTCGCGCACGCGCACGGCCAGCTCCGCGGACAGCCCGTAGGCCGCTCCCGGGACCCCGCCCCCGATCGGCTTCCCCACCGTGAGCATGTCGGGCGACAGGCGGTGCGCGGCGGTGTAGCCGCCGGGGCCGGAGCAGATCGTGTGTGTCTCATCGATCACCAGCAGCGTCCCGGAATGCTCGGTGAGGTCGCGCAGCGCGTCGTGAAAGCCCGGGTCGGGCAGGATGATCCCGATGTTGGTCATCGCGGGCTCGGCCAGGACGCAGGCCACGTCGCCGGCAGCGAGCGCCCGCTCCAGCGCGGGAACGTCGTTGAATTCGACGACGCGGGTCGTCCCGGCCGGATTCACGGCCGGCCCGGTGTTGCCCGGCCGCGGCGCCGGACCGGACGGCGTCAGCGTGACGAACGTCTCGTCCACCGTGCCGTGATAGCACCAGTTGAACACCAGAATCTTGGGTCGACCGGTCACCTGTCGGGCGAGACGGATGGCGAATCGGTTCGCGTCGGTCGCGGTGAGCGCGAACTGCCAATACGGAAGCCCGAACCGCCGCGCCAGCTCCTCGGCGACCCAGATCGCGTCTTCGCCCGGCAGCATGAAGGTGACGCCGCGGCGCACTTGCGCCATGATGGCCGCCACCGTCGCGGGCGGCGCGTGTCCCGTCATGGCGCCGGTATCGCCCAGGCAGAGATCCAGGTACTGGTGACCGTCCACGTCGGTGAAGTGTGCGCCGTACCCCTCGCGCACGAACACCGGAAACCCGCCCGGCCAGCGCGCCATCCACGGCATCGGGACGCCGGCCAGCAGCGAGGCGCGTGCTCGCTCGAACAGCGCCCGCGACTGCGGATGGGACGCCACGAAGCGCCGCTCTTCTTCGGCAAGGCGCCGCTCCACGCGCGCGCGATCGATCATCGGGCAAAGGTAAGCGGCATTGACAACCCCGGCGGGCGCCGACAGACTCACGCTCACCGCCATGAGGGATCGTGCTCCATGACCACCGCCGCGACCTCCCGCCCCACGCTGCCGCCCTGCGCGCACGTGCCCAAGCCGTACACCGGGCCCACGCGGAGCGAGGTGCTCGCCACGCGGCGCCAGTACGCCAACCCGGCCATTTTCACGATCTACAAAGACCCGCTGATGCTGGTCGAAGGGCACCGGCAATGGCTGTTCGACGAGACCGGGAAGCGCTACCTGGACCTGTTCGCCGGCATCGTCACCGTGTCGTGCGGCCACGCGCACCCGAAGATCACCACGCGCGTGCAGGAGCAGGCCGCGATGCTGGCCCACACCACCACGATTTATCTCCATCCGCTCATGGGAGAGTTCGCCAAGCGTCTCGCCGCCAAGATGCCGCCGGGGCTGGACGTCACCTATTTCGTGAATAGCGGCAGCGAGGCGAACGACCTCGCGATCATGATGGCGCGGCTCTATACCGGCCACAACGACGTCATCGCCGTGCGCAACGGCTACCATGGCGCATCGCCCGCGGCGATGGCGCTCACCTCGCATCACACCTGGAAGTTCCCGACCCAGCTCAACGGCGGGATTCATCACGCGCTCTGCCCCGATCCGTATCGCAGCCCGTTCACCGGCACACCCGAGCAGATCGCCTCGAAGAGCGCCGAGGACATCCGTGAGATCATCAGGTTCTCGACGCCCGGAAAAGTGGCCGCGTTCCTGATGGAACCGCTGCAGGGCGTGGGCGGGGTGACCTACGGCGCCCCGAACTACCTGCGCGAGGCGTATGCCGTGGTGCGCGAGCACGGCGGCTTGTGCATCGCCGACGAAGTGCAGTCGGGGTTCGGGCGCACCGGGACGCACTACTGGGGCTTCCAGAACTGGGGCGTGGTTCCCGACATCGTCACGACGGCCAAGGGGATCGGCAACGGGTTGCCGCTCGCCGCGGTGACGACGCGCCGCGAAATCGCCGAGCAGCTGACGCAGCGCATCCATTTCAACACCTATGGCGGCAACCCCGTCTCGATGGCGGCCGGGCTCGCCGTGCTCGAGGTGATCGACGAGGAGGAACTCCAGGAGAACTCCCGCGTCGTCGGCGGGCGCCTCAAGGCCGGGCTTCAGGAACTGGCCACCCGCCATCGCTTGATCGGCGACGTGCGCGGCATGGGTCTCATGCTGGGCGTCGAGCTGGTGCGCGACCGCGAAACCAAACAGCCGGCCAAGGACCAAGCGCTCGCAGTCATGGAGCAGGCGCGCGAGCAGGGCGTGCTGATCGGGAAGGGCGGGCTGTACGGCAACGTGCTGCGCATCAAGCCGCCCATGTGCATCACGGCGGCGGACGTGGATTTCGCGCTGGAGGTCTTGGATCTGTCGCTGGCGCGGGTGGAGGCGTAGGCGGCGTCCAGGCTTGCCCGGTCATCATACCGTTGTTATACTCTGGTATGAAAACCGCCATCTCTCTCCCGGATCAGTTGTTCCAGTCGGCCGACGCGTTGGCCGAGCGGCTCGGCGTCTCCCGCAGCCAGCTCTTCGCCACGGCCCTGGCCGAGTACCTCGCCAAACACCAGACGCAGAAACTGACCGACCGCCTCAACGCGGTCTACGTCGCGGAGTCGAGCACCCTCGATCCCGCCCTCAGGCGCGCCCAGGCACGTTCGCTCCGTGCGGACGGGTGGTAGTCGAGCGCGGGGCTGTGTGGTGGGCGGAGCTGGCTGAACCCCGGGGATCTGAACCGGGGTTTCGCCGCCCACTACTCGTCGTCCAGGCCGATGCGTTCAATCGGAGCCGAATTCGGACGGTCATCGGCATCGTCTTGACCTCGAACCTCCGTCTCGTGGAGGCCCCGGGGAATGTCCTGGTCCCCGCTCGGGTGTCGGGCCTTCCCAGGGACTCGATCGCCAACGTTTCTCAGATCGTGACGCTCGACCGGGACTACCTCGTGGAACTGTCGGGCAGGCTGGACGCGAAGACGCTGCGGCAAGTCGATGAGGGGTTGCGGCTCGTGCTGCATCTGTAGCGCTGGCAAGTGGCGTGGCGGGGCGTTGCGTCCAGCCACGACGGTGCAGCAGACTCCCTAGCTCGAAAACCCGATCCCCATCCGATTCAGCAGCTTGAGCAGCAGCCCCGGCTCCGCCCCAGCGTCCACGCGGCGCAGCGCCCGGGTCACCGCCCGCACGGCCAGAGCGCGCAGCGGCTCGGGTGGATAGGGAAACGGCGGCTTTTTCACCAGGGCCAGATCGAGCAGATCGCTGGGACGATCGAGCGCCAGGTGCGCGAGGATCCGCCCGGCCAGGCGCGTCGTCCCGAGCCCGTGCCCCGTGTAGCCCAGCCCGTAGAGGACCTTTCCTTCCATCGCCCGACCGAAGAACGGCGTGAGCCGGGTCGTCGAGCAGATCGGGCCGCCCCAGGCGTAGGCCCAACGCGGCTCCCCCAGCGCCGGGAAGTGTCGTCGGAAGCTGGCTCGCAGTGAATCGTAGTGCGGGGGCGAGTGGTCGCACGTGGCGTCGACCCGATTGCCCGCGTAGTAGGTCGCTTCACTCGTTCCCCACAGGACGCGATCGTCGCCGGTGAGCCGGTAGTAATTGAAGAAGGTGCGTCCATCGGTCACGCCCTGGCGTCGCTGCCAGCCGATGACGTTGCGCTGCGCCGGCGTGAACGGCTCGCTCACCAGGATGTAGTCGTACAGCGGGATCATGCGTCGCGCCACGCGCGGCAACAACTGATGCGTGTACGCGCTCGTGGCCAACACGACCCGGCGGGCGTCGACGCGGCCCCGGCCGGTCCGGATCCGCGCGCCCGTGGCCGTCGACTCGATCGCCACCACGTGACTGCGCTCATACACGGTGACGCCGAGCCGTTCCGCCTCGCGCCGCAATCCGTCGACCAGCCTCACCGGATCGAGGATGCCGCCACCCGCAATCGCGACGCCACCCAGATACAGGGGCGAACGCACCTCGGCCCGAACCGCGTCCTTGTCGAGCAGCCGGAACGTCGTCAGGCCGAGCCGCTCGGCGATCTCCACGGCGCAGCGGCAGTCGTCGAGCTGGGTGGGCGAGAGTGCGACGATCAACCGTCCCGTGGGCTCGTACTCGCAATCGATCCCGCGTTCGGTCAGGAAGGCCACCATTTCGGCGACGTTGGTCTCGCCCAACCGGGCCAGCCGGCGCGCCTCGGCTTCACCGAAATGCTCGATCGCGAGCGCGTGACCGTGATCGACGGTTTCCGACAGCAGCCCGGCGTTGCGGCCGCTCGCTCCGTAGGCGGCGACCCCCTGCTCCACCACCACCACGTCCTGCTCCGGGGCCAGCTGTTTCAGGAACAACGCCGTCCACAGCCCGGTCAGGCCCGCGCCGACGATCGCCACGTCGACCGAGCGCGGGCCCACCAGGGCCACGGGCGCGCGAGGCGCCCGCCGGGCGAGCCAGAAACAGGCCTGCTCGATCGGCCGACCCGTGTCCATTGAGCCTAACGACTTGCCGAAGAGGGAGAGTGCGAGTGGTGGTACGGGGCGGTTGGCCGAGTGGGGCGGGCGTAAGGACGCCGGGACGCGGAGGCGCACGGCCCGGACAAGACCATCCTAATCCCGTTGGACTCGGGTGGATTTGTCCTGGCCCGAGCGCCCCCGCGTCCAACGCGTCCCAAGCCCGCCCCACTCGGCCATCGCAAACGCATTTGCGACCTCTTCAGCAACCTGTTACGCCCCTGGACCCACCAGCGCCTGTTTCAATCTTCGCTGCTGCCACAGGACGGTGACGCCCAACAGCAGCAGGCTGCCGACGAGAATCGTGGTGGCGAGAACGTTGATCTGCGGCGGGAACGCGGCGCGCCGCGCGCCGTAGACGTACAGCGGGTAGGTGACCTGGCTGCCCGAGTTGAACAGCGTGATGATGAAGTCGTCGAGCGACAGGGCGAACGAGAGCATTCCGGCCGCGACGATGCCCGGCGCGATGAGCGGCAGGGTGACTTTGAAGATCACGCGCAACGGCGTGGCCCCGAGGTCCATCGCGGCTTCCTCCAGCGTCCAGTCGAACCCGCGGATGCGCGCCCGCACCGTCAGGGCCACGTAACTCACCGAGAACATGATGTGCGCGATCACGATGGTGGCGAAGCCCATGTGGACGTTGAGGTCGAGGAACAGCGACAACAGCGACGAGCCGAGCACCACCTCGGGCGTGGTGAGCGGCAGCACCAGCAGCAGTCCGATCGGGCCCGAGCCGCGGAACTTGTAACGGCACAGCGCCAGCGCGATGAGCGAGCCGAACACCGTCGCCACGGCGGTCGAGATGCTCGCGACCTTGAGGCTGAGCTTCATCGCGTCCACCAGCGGCGCATACTTGAACGGATCGCGCCAGGCATCGAGCGAGAACGCCTTCCAGACGAAATTGAATTTCCCTGCGGGCCGATTGAAGCTGTACAGAATGATCACGAAGATCGGCAGGAAGAGATATAAGAGCACCATGGCCCCGATGGCATCGAGCGCCCACCCGCGCCACCGGGCGCGTCGCGCGAGCGGGGCGGGTGCGACGGCCGCGGTCATCAGGCGAGGTCCTCGGTGCCGAGGACCCGAGCGTACGCGACCACCGCGATGGTGATGATCGTCATCAACACGAACGACAGGGCCGCCGCGAGCGGATAGTCGTGCACCCGCAGGAACTGATTCTGAATCACCGTGCCGATCATCCGCTGATTGGGGCTCCCCAACAGCTCCGCGTTGATGAAGTCACCCGAGGCAGGGATGAACGTCAACAGGCTCCCGGCGAACACGCCCGGGAGCGACAGCGGGAACACGACTTTCCCGAACGCCCGCATCGGGCTGCAGTAGAGGTCCTGCGCCGCTTCCACCAGCCGGCGGTCGATCTTCTCGAGGCTGACGTAGATCGGCAGAATCATGAACGGGAGGAAGTTGTACGTCAGTCCTCCCACCACCGCCCAATTTGTGTTGAGCAGCCGCCCGTCCGGACCCAGGAAATGCAGCCACTGCAGCAGGGTCACCACCGGGCCCGCGTCGTTCAGGATCGTCTTCCAGGCGAAGGTGCGCACCAGGAAGGTCGTGAAGAATGGAAGAATGACGAGCCCTAACAGGAAGTGCTTGAACCGTCCGGCGCGGAACGCCATCACGTATGCGAGCGGGTAGCCCAGCAGCACCGCGACCAGCGTGGCCAGCGCCGAAAACCGGAACGAGCGCAGCATGAAGCCGCCGTAGTCCGCGAACGCCCGCCGGTAGCCGTCCCACCACGGCACACCCTGCCCCGCGAGCGAGCTGTGGGCCAGGGTGATCAGCGGGACGATGAAGAACACCACCAGCCACACCACGCCGGGGGCGATCAGGAGATAGGGCGCGATCGGGTTCCGTCTCGCGCCACCTGCGGCGATGCCCGCCATCCGAGCCGGCTACGCTCCGATGGCGTCCTGGAAGACGCGATTGAACTCCATCTCCTCCTGCTCACCCAGGGCGCGAAACACGTGCAGCCGGGACATCAGCTCGGGCGGCGGATTGACCAGCGCGCTCTGAGCGAGGGCGGGGGCGATCTTGGCCAGCTCCGCGCCGGCGCCCTTCACCGCCGAGAGGTACGGCGCGGCCGCCACGATCTTCGCCGAATGCGCGGGATCGTAACAGTAGTTGATCCACGCCATGGCCAGATCCTGCCGGTCCGACGTCTTCGGGATCATCATGTTGTCGGAGAACAGCATCGCCCCTTCGTTGGGGGCGATCCACTTCAGATCCGGGTTGTCGGCGGCCAGGCCCTGAATGTCGCCCGACCAGGCGATGGCGACCGAGATGTTCCCGCTGGCCAGGTCTTCGGCGTAGTCGTTGCCGGTGAACGCGCGGATGTGACCGCTTTCGCGGGCCTGCTTGATCTTGGCCGCGGCGGCTTTGGCGTCGTCCACGGTGCAGGTCGCCGGATCCTTGCCCAGCCCCAGCATCACGAGCCCGATGGTATCGCGCATCTCCGTGAGCATCGTCACCTTGCCCTTGAACTTCGCGTCGAAGATGTCGTTGATGCTGGTGAGCTCGCGGCCGGTCTTCTTCGGGTCGTACCCCAGGCCGGTCATTCCCGAGAGCCACGGTACACTGAACTTGCGGCCGGCGTCGAAGCTCACGTCGCGCAGCGCGTCGACGAGATTGGCTTTGTTGGGGAACTTGCTGTCGTCGAGCTGGGCCGTGTAACCGAGCCGGATCAGGCGGCTCGCCATCCAGTCGGTGAGCACGATGATGTCGCGGTCGATGCTCTGCCCGCGCTTCAGCGGCTCATCGATCTTCGCGAAGAACTCGTCATTGTCGTTGACGTCCTCGGTGTACTGCACCGTGATCCCGGTGGCCTTCTGGAAATCGGGCACGGTTTCCGTGTCGATATAGAGCGGCCAGTTGGAGACGCGCAGCGGCCCGGCGCTCATGGCCGGCGGTTTGCCCTTACACGCCGCGAGCAGGTTGGCGCCGAAGGCGAGCCCTCCGGCGGCGGCGGCGGACCGGCCCACGAACTGGCGGCGGTTGATGGCCCCACGGAGGATGGGCGGCAGATCGTCGGGACGATGGGAATCGGTCATGGCGGATCTCGCAATCGTTAGAGGGTAGGAATGGCGCGCTCGACCGTGGTGCGGTCGTCGATGTCGATGTCTCCGGGTTTCGCATCGCCGGGCGGCAAGAGCCGCGCCGCGTCGGCGTCCCAGCTGACGTGGATCGTCTGCCCGGCGCGCACGTCGGGCAGGGCGTGCTCGGGACCGACGTGAGCGACGATGATCGTGCCGTCCGCGCAGCGCAGCGCGCAGCGGACCACCGGCCCCTGGAATACGACGCTTTGTACCGTGGTGGGTAGCGCGCCGCGCTCGTTCTGGCCGGTCCCCGTGAGGCGCAGCCGCTCGGGGCGGACCATCACGGTCGCCGCACCACCGGACTTCGCCCCCCAGTCCCCCGCCGGCATCTCGATACGGTGGTCCCGCGCGATCACGGCCGTGGCCCGGTCGCCGCGGACTTCGGCCACGGTGGCTTTCATGAGGTTGGCGCTGCCGATGAAGTTGGCGACGAACACGCTGGCGGGCGAGTGATAGATCTCCTGCGGACTCCCGATCTGCTCCACCCGGCCCTCGTTCATCACCGCGATCCGGTCCGACATCGTCAGCGCTTCTTCCTGGTCGTGGGTCACGTAGATGAACGTGATCTTGACCTCACGCTGAATCCGCTTCAGCTCGATCTGCATCGCCTGGCGCAGCTTCAGGTCCAGGGCGCCGAGCGGCTCGTCGAGCAGCAAGGCGCTGGGGTAGTTCACGAGTGCCCGCGCGAGCGCGACGCGCTGCTGCTGCCCGCCGGACAGCTGGGCGGGCTTGCGGTCCGCGAAGTGCGCCAGCCGCACCACCTCGAGCAGCTCCTTCACCCGCTTCTCGATCTCCGCGTCGGCCAGTTTTTGGCTGCGGGGCCCGAACGCCACGTTGTCGCGCACCGACATGTGCGGGAACAGCGCGTAATGCTGGAACACCGTGTTGACGTTGCGGCGGTACGGCGGCGTGTGCGACACGTCCTGCCCTTCGAGCAGGATGCGGCCGTCGGTCGGCTCCTCGAACCCCGCGATCATGCGCAACGTCGTCGTCTTGCCGCACCCCGAGGGGCCCAGCATGGAGAAGAATTCGCCCCGGCCGATCGTGAAATTCGCGTCCTGGACGGCGACATAGCTGCCGAACCGCTTGAACACGTGATCGACGGTGATGACCGCATCGGTCGGGCGCGGCTGGGTCACACGATGCCTCGGAGGCCGTAGGACAGGCTGGAAACTGCAGGCCAAACGGCGGGTCCGCCAGTTACCCCACGTTGACAAGGCGCGCGCGCCCGAGCAGGCTTCGGGTCGGCTGGGCCATGCATCTTCGCACCAGGGGAGCAGCGATGACCGTCGCCACATCACACCCGACCGCGTCGGCCGATCATCTGATCGAGCGCGCTAAACGGATTCGCGAGACCGAGCTGGCTCGATTGCTGGAACGCACGCAGGGGTCCGCCCGGCTGTTCGAGCGAGCATCCCGGATTCTTCCCTTCGGGGTCGTGTCGTCGTTTCAGAAGATGCAGCCGTATCCATTGTATCTGACACGCGGCAAGGGCAGCCACGTCTGGGATCAGGACGGCCGCGAATACCTCGATTTCCACAACGGGTTCGGCGCCATGGTGGTGGGCCACGCCCATCCCCGGGTGGTCGAGGCGATCGCCGAGGCGGCCGGGCGCGGCACGCACTTCGCGGTCACCACCGAAGTCGCGGTGGAATTCGCCGAGGAGATCTGCCGTCGCTTCCATCTCGAGGCGATCCGCTTCGCGAACTCCGGCACCGAAGCCACCATGGACGCGATCCGCGTCGCTCGGGCGGCGACCGGCCGGGACGTCGTGTGTAAGATCGAGGGCTCCTACCACGGACACCATGACGCCGTGATGTTCTCGGTGCTCCCCAACGCTGACGTCATGGGCGGGCGGGAGCGACCGGCGCGGGCGCCCGTCTCCAAGGGACTCGTGAAGGACGCCGCGAAGTACATCGAGGTGGTGCCGTTCAACGACGCGGCGCACCTGGAGCGCGTGTTCGCCGAGCGAGGCAAGGAGATCGCCTGCCTCATCATGGAGCCGGCGATGTTGAACATCGGCATCGTGGTCCCCCAGCCCGGGTATTTGCAAAGAGTGCGGCAGTTGTGCGACCAGTACGGCGTCATCTTCATCTTCGACGAGGTCAAGACCGGGTTCACGATCGCGGCGGGCGGCGCCACCGAGCGGTTCGGCGTGCAGCCCGACCTGGTCTGCCTCGCCAAAGCGATCTCGGCCGGCCTGCCGGCGGCGGCGTTCGGCGGCAAAAAGGACCTGATGTTCCTGATCGAGCAAGGCGTGTCGCAGATGGGCACGTACAACGGCAACCCGCTCGTCGCTCACGTCGGCCTGGTGACGCTGCGCGAGCTGCTGACCCCCGACGGCTACCGCTATTTGGCCCGGCTGGGCGCCCGGCTCGTGGCTGGGTGCCAGAAGGCGATCGACACCCACGGCATTCCCGCGCACACCGTGGACCTCGGCGCCAAGGGCTGCGTCTCCTACCGCCCCACCCCGTTGCGCAACTACCGCGACTTCCTGGACACGAAGCCGGACCTGTTCGCGGCGTCCTATCCCTGGCTCTTGAACCGCGGCATTTTCATGACGCCCGGCGACGAGGAGCAGTGGACGCTCTCGCTGCAGCACACCGACGCGGACGTGGACCGCTACATCGAGGTGTTTTCGGAGTTCTGCAAGACGCTGGCCAGCTCTAACTAGCGGGCCGCGGGCTCCAGCCCGTAGCGCTGCGGGTCGCGGGACACGACCGCGGCCGCGAGAATTTTCGGCACATACTCCATCGTTTCCGCCGGCAGCAGTTTCATGCGGTAGAGATGCCAGAAGTCGCGGTTGTGTTTTTTGAAGCCGCCCGGCGTCTGGGCGATCTTGTGCAGCACCCGGCGCACGCCGTTCTCGCCCCGATTGTAGCTCGCCATCGCCAGCATGAACGCGTCCTCGCCGAACTCCGCCAGCAGGTTGGCGAGGTGGCGGGCGGCGGCGCGCGTCTGCTTGTTGACGTCGGTCCGCTCGTCCACTTTCCCGTCCACCCGCAGCCCGTACTGGCGGGCCGTCACCGGCATCATCTGCCACATCCCGCGCGCGCCGGAGGGATTCCGGGCTTGCGGATCGAAGCGCGATTCGGTCCACGCCACGTAGCCCATCACTTCCGGCAGCTCGAGCGCGCGAAACTCCCGCACAATGACGGGCCAGTACTTCACTTTCCGCTGGTACACTTCCTTGATGGCGATGTACTGCTTCGACAGCACGTCGATATGGAATTGCAGCCGCTCCTTGAAAATCGGCGGCACGGCGTAGGTTTCGGCGTCGAACTGTCGGAGAATGGTCCGGATCTCGCGGTCCATCTCGTCTCCGGCATTGGCCGCCTCGGTCGCCTTGGCGCGATCGGCGCGGGCCAGGTCCGCGAGAGTCCGCTCCGCGTTGGACGTGGCGTCGAGATAACGCTGCTCCAGGAGCACCAACCGGGTGGAGTCCTGCTCCGCCTGCATTTGCTGCTGGATCTCGCGGATTTGCGCGTCGAAGCGGCCCTTGGCGTCGAGCAGCTGCGCGATCTGCCGGTGCTGCGCGTAAATCACGATCCCCATCACGGCGATCACCACAGCCGCGACGCCGGCGACGACCCCCACGACCTTGACCCACCGTTTCTTGGTCTGCCGCTTGACGACCTCCGAGACCTCGTTCACCGCGCTCGCGATGTGGTTCATCGTCTTGCGCGACCGCACCCCGCCCGCTTTGAGCCGTTCCTCGGCGATGCGCTGGGCGGTGGCCGCGAAGATCTGCCCGGTGGCCGACGCCCCCGATCCCGCCTGCAGCACCTTGGCGATCTCCGCCGCGTCCTGGGCCGGATCGTAGCTCGCGTCGATCACGACCTCCACCTCGGCCTCGGGACCGCCCGTCGACCCAAAGCGAATCTTGTCGCCGGAGCGCAGCTCCGCCTTGCTCACCTTCTTGCCGTTGAGACGCACGCCGCCCGGCGCGTCGAGATCGATCAGATGGTAGGCGCCGTCCTTCAGCACGACCGCCGAGTGGTACGGCGCCACCTTCGGCTCGGCCACGGCGTCGTAGCGGAGCTCGCAGTCGTGCCCGGTGCCGATCCGCAGCCAGCGTTTATCGCTGCTGGTGATCGTGCCCTTGAGCGAACCCTTGAGGTGCGTAAATCGGATCATGGGAGGACGCGAAAAGACTACCCCCCGATCGTCAGAAGCGGAAGCTCGCCCCGGCGTACAGAAGGTCGTGACTCTCGATGCCCCCGCGCTCCCGGTACGCCGAGACGATCACGAACAGGGAGCGCCGCGGGCGTTCAGCTGGGATCACGCGATCTCACCGCTGAAGCCCGCCGCGAGGCTACTGCCGCCGTGCGGTAGGCGGCAGGAGGCCGTTCAACCGCATGTAGATCGCCGATTGGCTGTAGTGATCGGCCCAGTCGTCCACGGTGACGAACATGGCGTGGGCCCGCGACACCGGTTTGTCACCGAACCACGGGACCGTCTCGCCGAGCTTCGAGTCGTCCAGCCCGGCCAGAGCGGTGCCGCAGAACTCGAACGACGCCCGCAAGCGGGCGACCAGACTGTCCTTCGGCGCGGTCGGGAGTATCTTCGGCCAGTTGGGGTCCTCTTTCCCCCCGATCCCGCCACACAAGAACGTGTTCCCGGTGGCCAGATGCACCACGACCTCGCCGAAGGTCAACTGCGCGGGCGTGGGTTTGAACCCATACTTGTCGGCGGGCATCTGCTCGGCGGCCTCCACCAGATTCCGCTGCTGCCCCTGAAAGCTCGCACGGAAGGCGTCGGCCACCGGACTGGCGCCTTGCTGCCCGAGGAGCGCCGACGGCATGGCGAGACAGACCGCCAGGGCGGTGGACTTGATTGCCATACAGACCTCGACGTGGAAGAGATGATGAGCGTAAGCAGACGACGGGAGATAGTGCGTGTGTCAGGCAGGCTTGTCCAGCACCTCCCGCACCTTGCGCGCCAAGGCTTCCGGCGTGAAGGGCTTCTGCAGAAACGCAATGCCGGGTTCAAGTATGCCGTGCCGGACGATCGCGTCGTCGGTGTAGCCCGACACAAACAGGACCTTCAATTCGGGCTGCCGCTCCCGGAGACGGTCGGCGAGCTGGCGCCCGCTCATCTCCGGCATGATGACATCGGTGACCAACAGATCGATCGGCCCCTCGCGCCCGAGGGCCTGATCAAGCGCCGATTGTCCGTCGGCGGCGGCGAGCACGACGTAGCCGTGCCGCTTGAGCACCTGCCGCGCCACGGCGCGCACGCCTCCGGCGTCCTCCGCCACCAGCACGGTCTCGGTGCCGTGCAGCGACCCCGGCGCCACGCCGGCCAGCGCCCCGGTGTCCACCCGCTCTTCGACCCGTGGAAAGTACGTTTTGAAGGTCGTGCCGTGACCCAGCTCGCTGTAGACCCACACGAACCCGTCGCTCTGTTTCACGATGCCGTACACGGTGGCGAGGCCGAGACCGGTGCCCTTTCCCTTTTCCTTCGTGGTGAAGAACGGCTCGAAGATGCGCGTCCGCGTGAGCTCGTCCATGCCGAGGCCGGTATCGCTCACGGCCAGCAACACGTAAGACCCGGCCGCGACCATACGATGTTCCTGCGTGTAGGCGCCGTCCAGCTCGACATTCGCGGTCTCGATCGTCAGCCTGCCGCCCATGGGCATCGCATCGCGCGCGTTCACGGCGAGGTTCATGATCACCTGCTCGAGCTGCCCCGGGTCGGCCTTGATCGCGCCCAGATCGGGGGCGAGCGCGGTGGACAGCTCGATGTCTTCGCCGATCAGCCGCTTCAACATCTTCCCGGCCGTCGTGACCACCGCGTTCAGATCCAGCACTCTCGGCTCGAGCACCTGCTGCCGGCTGAAGGCGAGCAGTTGGCGCGTGAGCGTGGCCGCCCCGCTCGCCGCTTTGCGGATCTCCTCCAGATCGGTCCGCCGGGGATCGGCGACGCCCAGGTCGTCGAGCAACAGCTGGCTGTAGCTCGTGATGACGGTGAGCAGGTTGTTGAAGTCGTGAGCGACGCCACCCGCGAGCCGCCCGACGGCCTCCATCTTCTGCGCCTGGCGGAACTGGTGACGCGCTTCACTCTCGCGCAGCGCCTCCTCGGCCCGCTTGCGCTCCGTGATGTCGAGCAGGACCCCCTGGAGGAAGGACGGTCGGCCCGTCGCGTCGCGGATCGGCCAGGCCTCATCGTGCACCCACACGATCCGACCGTTTCGGGCCTGCAGGCGGTATTCCACAACGTAGCGCTCGCCGGTGTCGCGAATGCGGGCCTCTTCGGTCATCGCCCGCTCGCGATCCTCGGGGTGGAGCAGACTGTACCACAGGGCGGGATTGGCCGACCATTCCACCGGCGAGTAGCCCAACAAGGACTCGATCTGCGGGCTGACGTACAACCACGCGCCATCCTCGCCGAACGCGCAGCGATAGGTGACGGCGGGAAGCTGGTCCACCAGGGTGCGATACTTCTCCTCGGAGGCCCGAAGGGCTTCTCCCATCCCGGAATCGAGCACCGCCGTGAGACGATCCTCGGCGGTCGGGGAGATCCGTTTGGTGCGCGCGCGTCTCCCGCTCACGGGCCGACCGCCGGGTGCAGATAGGACGCGATTACGTCCGGCAACGCGCGGCTATCGATCGGCTTGGAGAGGTAGCCGTCGCAGCCCGCCGCCCGAACGCGGTCTTCGTCCTCCTCCATCCCATAGGCTGTCACACCCACGATGACGATGTCGCGCAGCGATGGATTGGACTTGAGCATTCGGGTCAGGGTCAGCCCATCGATGCCTGGCAGCTGAATGTCCATCAGGATCAGGCGCGGCCGGAACGACTTGAGAATCGCGAGTGCTTCATTGGCGTCGGGGGCGACGCGCACCGGATGGCCGGCGCGCTCCAGCAGCGCCGACAGCAGCCTCAATTGGACCACGTTGTCGTCCACCACGAGAATCGGCTCACCCGCCACCCGCTTGCTCCTCTGCCGGAGCCTCGATCTGGACCGACCAACGCCTGTGCACGCGAGGCGACACCCCTTGTGGCTGTACCAGCGGAACCGCATGCTGGGCAAGGCTTTCGGCTCCTGCAAACAAGACCGATGGTTACGGAGAAGCGCCGGTCTACGATAGGAATGGGACCATTCTCGCGCCAGATGGACCGCGGAAACGACAATTGTAACTTGTTATTTGACAGCTACTTGCTCGCTGTGTCCTCCCAGCCGATGAGCACTTTGCCCACGCTCGCATTGTCGAGCAATCGCTGAAACCCCTGGTCGGCTTGGGCCGCTGGCACGATGCTGTCGACAGTCACTCGCAGGCCTCCACTATCGAACGCGTGCAACATGTCAGATCGAAACCGCCCCACCAGCCGAGCCTTCTCTTCACGACTGCGCGCGCGCAGAGTCGAGCCGATCACCCGGGCGCGTTTCTTCATCAGGAGCGACAAGTCCAGCTCGGTGCGGGCGCCCCCCATGGTGGCAATCACGACGATCCGGCCTCCGGTCGCCAAGAGCCGCAGGTCGCTCGCCAAGGTCGCGGCCCCGATCGGGTCGAGTGCCACGTCCACCGCATCGCTGCCCCACGACCGCTCGATCTCCGCGGCGACATCCGCCTCGCTCGAGACGATGGCGAGATCGGCGCCGGCCGCTTTCATCGCGGCCTGCTTCGCCTTGGTCCGCGTCGTGGCCGCCACCGTGGCGCCAGCCAGTTTCGCGACTTGGATGGCGGCGAGTCCCACCCCGGAGGCACCGGCGTGAATGAGCGCGCGCTGCCCGGCGCCGAGTTGCGCTTCGACGATCAGGTTCATGAAGGCGGTGAGGAACGCCTCCGGGATGCCGGCCGCCGTCACGAGCGCCATCGACGGCGGCGCGGGCAGGAGCTGGCCCGTGGGCACGGTGACGTATTCGGCGTGGCCGCCGCCGCCCAAGAGCGCGCACACGGGCTCGTTGGTATCGACGACGCGCCCCGAGACTTCGAGCCCCAGGATCGCGGACTCGCCGGGCGGTGCGGGATAGCGACCGGCGATCTGGGAGAGGTCGGCGCGGTTCACGCCCGAGGCGTGGACGCGCACCAGCACTTCACCCGGGCCGGGGACCGGCGTCGGGACGTCCACGAGCTGCGCCATGATGCGGCCGTCCTGCTCCACGGCCTGCACGCATTTCATCGACCGGGCGTCACAACCGGATCACCGCGATGAGCGCCACGATGAGGATCACGAACCCGAACCCCATCTTGATGCCCACCGCGGCGGCGCGACCCAGCACCGCGCCCCACCCCACGCGCGCGGCTGTTTCCGAATTACGGGTGCGCGTGTATTCGAACAACGCCGCCCCGACGAAGGCGCCGATGAAGGCGCCGATGACGCTGCCCAGCACGGGGACCGGTACGCCCATGATCGCGCCCACGATGCCGCCCAGAAAGCCGCCCCAGCCGGCGCGCGTGGACCCGCCGTACTTCTCGGTATAGCGGAAGCCGAGCCACCATTCGATCAGCTCGGCCGCCAGCGCGAGCCCCGCCACGAGGGCGATCGTCCCGACGCCAACCGACCGGAATCCGGTGAGCCAGCCGAACCCGATGATCCCCAGATCCATCAGCCACAGGCCGGGCAGCGAGAACGGCACCAGGATCAACCCCGCGCAGCAGCAGACCGCCAGCAGGAGAATCGGCAGCAGATGATCCACGGGTGTCAGACGCCTCCGGCGCGCCGGGCCACGACGTAGAAGTTCTCGTTCACGCGGAATTGGCTCGGGTCGCTCATGTGCAGCACGCTACGCTGCCACTGCTCGGTGGGATGGATCACGACGAACCCCATATCCGCGAGCGTCACCTTCAGCGGCATATCGAATCCGGGCACCACATTGCTCCAGCGGAAAGTCAGGGTTGAATCGGCGATGGTGTACTCGAACACCGGAATCTGCGTCGTCGTGAGATACTGTGTGAACATCCTGGACAGATCGATCCCGGCGTGCTGGCTGATGTAGGCCTGCACCTGAAGCCCGGTGACCGTTTGGTGGCGGAAGTCCTGGTTCAGACCGCGCAGCACGCGGCGCCACTTCGCATCGTCGCCGATCACCTGGCGGATCGTGTGCAGCAGGTTGCCGCCCTTGTAGTACATGTCTCCGGAACCCTGGGCGTTGACGCCGTACGGCGGCACGATCGGCCGATCGTTGCGGATGTTCTGTCGCGTCCCGATCACATACCGGGCGCCCGCGCCGGTGCCGGCGATGCATTCGGTGTAGAGGTTTTCCGAGTAGTTGGCGAAGCTTTCGTGCACCCACATGTCGGCGTGGTCCTGCGCCGAGATACTGTTGCCCCACCACTCGTGGGCGCTCTCGTGCACTACGATGAAGTCCCACAGCAACCCCAGCCCGGTATGCGACAGGTCGCGCCCCAGGTAGCCGTTTTGGTAGTGGTTCCCGTAGGCGACGGCGGTCTGGTGCTCCATGCCGAGGTGGGGGGTTTCGACCAGCTTGTACCCGTCTTCGTACCACGGGAAGGGCCCGAACCACGATTCGAAGCACTGCATCATCGGCGCCACCTGCAGGAAGTGCCGCTCGGCGACTTCGCGATGGTAGGCCAGCGGCCAGAAATCCATGGTGAGCGGCCCCGCTTCCCCGGCGTAGATGCTCGAGAAGTGGGCGTAGGCGCCGGCGTTGATCGTCACGTTGTAGTTGTTGATGGGGCTCGAGACGAACCACTCGTAGGTGGTGGTACGGTCGGGGTGCGGCGTCACCTTGCGCAACCGGCCGTTCGACACATTGACCATCGGGTCGGGCACCGTGATGGCGATGCGCTGGCTGTCCGGCTCGTCGGCCAGGTAGTCCTTGTTGGGCCACCACACGCTCGCGCCCGTGCCTTCGTTGGCGGTGGCGACCCACGTGTTACCGAGGCTGTCGTGCTGCCAGATCAGCCCGCCGTCCCAGGGGGGCCGTTTCGCGGCGACCGGGTGGCCGTGGTAGTAGACGGTGATGGTGCGCGACTCGCCGGCGCGCTGACGTTGGGCCAGCGTCGCGAAGAACGCGGCCCCGTCCCGGCGGTGGGCGACCCGCCGGCCATCCTGGATCATGCTGTCGACTTCGAGCGGCAGCTGGAGGTCGATCTGCAGCTCGCGCCCCGATTGCAGCACGCGATACGTGATCCCGGTCCAGCCGGCGATCGTGCTGTCGGCCGGCTGGACGCGCACGTTGAGGTCGTAGAAGGTCACGTCCCACCAGGCGCGCTGCGGCGTGTTGGCGCCGCGCAGCGTATCGGCGTGGGTGAAGTCGCGGGGCGGCGGTTGTTGCGCTGCGCTCACGACCGGGAAGAGGAGGGTGCACCTGAGCCACACGACGCGTCGCATAGGAGATTGGTTCCTTCGCTCGAGGCGTTCGAAACGACGAAGCCTCACCAGCAAGCCGGCCGGCGAGGCTTTACCTGCCCACAGTGGGCCTGGGTAGACTTGAACTACCGACCTCACGCTTATCAGGCGTGCGCTCTAACCACCTGAGCTACAGGCCCCGCATCGCTCGAAGCGCCTCCAAGGCCACCTAACCTAGCCCGTTGCTGTTTCACGCGGTACTCCACCAGGCTGGCCCCGCCAGGCACTCGGCCGTCTAGGGCCAGATAACGGTGCCTCCCCCGACCAGGCTAGTGAAGCTGGGTCCGTTGGAGACGTTCGTCCCCGAGCTGAGGGGCAGCGCGACAGTCAGGAACGGGGAGGCTGCGTCGGTGTCTTCCACCTGGATGTAGAACCCCGTATCGCCTGTCGTCAGGGGCACGAAAGTCAGGAAGCCCGTCGTGAAGCTGCCGGCCGCGAGCCCGGGATGGCGGATCGTGAGCTGGATGACATCGGTCGGCAAGTTCGCAAACGTGACCCCATTGATCCCAAAAGTGTTCGTCCCACCCGGATCATCAACCACCAGCTGCACGCAGTCGAGGTTGAGTGGGCCGCTGGTAAAGAAATTGGTGACGGTGAAAACCACCGGGCAAGACGCGCCGAGCAGTGTTCCGCCGAAGCCGTCGCCGCCGCTCAAGTTGCCGAGGGCCACGACATCGGTGCCGAGGCGGAAAGTGGCGCCGAACAGATCTTCGCTGAGGTCGCCGAAGTGCGACTGGGTCGGGCCCGGGCTGGTGAAGCTGATGTCGACCGTATCGCCAAAGCCGCCGAGGCCCATGACGGTCAGGTGCCCCGGGTTGGCCGCAAAGCTCTGGGGGCTGTTGATCCCGAACTGATCGAACGCTCCCGCGATCCGGAGTGTGCCGGCGGTGAGCAGTCCGTCGGTGCTGCCGCCGATGAAGATCGCGTCGAGCCCCACGTCGAGCAGCCCCCCGCTGGTGGTCATCACGAGGACGCCGTTGTTCAGCGTAACGAAATCGCCGCCCACCTGCGCCGTGAAGCTGGAGATGTCGAGCGAGCCGTGCACCGAGAGGTTGGC
>CAZRGT010000011.1:0-116208 GCA_964599725.1 uncultured Gemmatimonadaceae bacterium
CCCTCAGGAAACGCGGGCGCCGAGGTCGTGTCGCGCGAAGAACTCCTCACACATTTCCCGGATGTCCTCCCAATGACCCACCAGGCGGTCGGCGGGAGGCAATCCTGCGAGCACCCGGGCGCCGTATCGCTTGGTCACGACCCGCCGGTCCAGCAGGACCACCGCCCCGACATCGGTCCGGCTGCGAATCAGCCGGCCGAATCCCTGCTTGAGCTTGAGTGCGGCATGGGGGACGAGATAGTGCGTGAAGCCATCCAGACCCTGCCGCTCCAGACGCTCTACCCGCGCCGCCGTGAGAGGTTCGGACGGCACTTTGAACGGCAGTTTGGCGAGGATCAAGACCCGCAATGCCCGGCCCGGGACATCGACGCCCTCCCAGAAGGAGTCGGTACCGAGCAGGATCGCCGAGCCCGACTCGCGGAACCGCCGCAGCAGGCGGTCGCGCTGGTCTTCCCCCTGGACCAGGAGTGGCCAGCGCCCCGCCGTTCCGGCCCGCAACGACTCCGCCGTCTGGCGCAGCGCCCGGTGACTCGTGAACAGGCAGAACACCCCGCCGTCCGACGCGCGGGCCAGGTCGAGCAGCACACGGGTGACCGCCGCGTGGTGCCCGTCCGCATCGTCGCGCGGCTCGGGAAGGTCGGTGGGGATGCCGAACAGACATTGGCGAGCGAAGTCGAACGGGGACGGGAGGATTTCCCGGACCACCACCCGCCCGGGCGGGAGCCCGAGTCCCAGCCGCTCCTCGAGGAACGTGAAATCGCCGCCCGTGGCGAGCGTGGCGCTGGTCAGCACGGCCGTCTCGACCCGGTCGAACAGGGCGTCCTTGAGCACCGCGGCGAGATCGAGCGGCACGGCGGCGAGCGCCAGGTTCGCCACTCGTTTGCCGCGGCGCTCCATCCACCGGACCGAGTCCCCGGCCGCCGCGTCGCGCGCGGGACGCAACGTCGCGGTGAGCCCCTTGGCCGCGAGGTCGAGTCGCCGGACCACGCCTCGCATCTCGCCGATCAACGCCGCGGGACGATCGGCGGCGTCCTGCAGCGACAGCCGGTCGGCGATCGTCTCGACCCCGTCCCGGAGACTGCCGAACGCGACCAGGACATTGTCGAGGGCCACCGCCAACCCCTCGGGCCACACCGGGTCGTCCGCGAACGTCTCGGTGAGTCGCAGCACCGGCGTGGGGCCGCTGCCCGCTTCACGGTCCAGCCGGCTCGCCAAGCGCCCGAACACGTCGTCCGCGGCGCCGCGGGCGGCCCGCAGGGCGTCGAGCAGGCGTTGCTCCAGCAGATCGCGGCTGGCGGCACTCAGCAGATCGTGTCGCGCCGTGAGCTCGGCGTGCAGGGCCGGCAGGAGTCCGCGCCCGCCGCGCTCGAGTCGACCGAGCAACCGTTGCACCCCGAGCTGCGACACCTGTGCGCCGAGGTGGGTCGCGGCGACGTCCTCGAGATGATGGGCCTCGTCCAGGATCAAGCGGCGATACGGGGGGAGCACCGCGGCCTCGAGCCAGTTGTCCGCCGCCAGACGAACGGCCAGGTCGGACGCGAGCAGGTGATGGTTCACAACCACGACATCGGCTTCGGCGGCGCGCCGTCGCGCCTGAAACACGAAACAGCGCTCGAAGTGGGGACACTTGAGCCGCGTGCACAGATCCGATTCGGCCGCCACGGCGTCCCACACCTCATCGGACGGCTCGTCGGCCAGATCGGCCAGGCTGCCATCGGCGGTGTGTCCCGCCCACGCGGCGATCGCCGCCAGCTCGGCGCCGCGATTCGATTCGAACAGCGTCTCTTGTGCCCCGCGCGCGTGCTCCAGGCGGGCGAGGCAGAGATAGTTGCGCCACCCCTTGAGCAGCGCGAACGACGGCTGGTGATCCGGCGTGGCCAGCGCCAGCGCCAGGATCGGCAGGTCCTTGCCGACCAGCTGCTCCTGCAGGTTGATCGTGTTGGTCGAGACGACGGTGCGCTCGCCGTTCGCCCGCGCCCACAGCAAGGCGGGGACCAGATAGGCGAACGACTTCCCGACCCCGGTGCCGGCCTCCAGCAGCGCCACGCCGCCGTCGTTGTACACGTCGGCGATGTAGGCCGCCATGTCGCGTTGCGCAGGGCGATCCTCGAATCCGCCGAGCACTCCGGCGAGCGGACCCGCCTCGGCCAGGAGCTGCGCCACCGCGACGGGATCGAGCCGCTCCGCCGGACGGGCACGCGGGCACTCCACCACGACGTAGAGCTCCGTGGCGTCGTTGTCGAGGATGCCGAATCCCACACCGTCGTCGTGCAGACGGGCCGCGACCGCCAGGTCGGCTCCCGAGGGCTCGAGCACGCCGCTCGGGTGGTTGTGGAGCAGCATTTCGCCGCGGCGGGCGGTGCCGGGGAGCGCCAGCACGGCGTCCACGGTGCCGCGCGCCACCACCCGTACGTCGACGATCCGTCCGCCGGCGTCGAGCTGGGCCACGAACGACACCTCGCGCCCGTGCGCCTGCTCGATTTCGACGCGCAGCCGGTCACGCACCTCGGGCGCCAGGCGCTCGATGCTCACGTCTTCAGCTCGCGCTTCTTGGCCGCGGGGAACAGGACGTTGTTGAGCACCAGCCGGTAGCCGGGCGAATGTGGATGCAGCGAGAGATCGGTCGGCGGGTCGCCGATCTGGTGCTGGGGATCTTCGGGATCGTGGCCACCGAAGAAGGTCCAGGTGCCCTTCCCCAGATCGCCATGAATGTATTTCACCCACGGCGCCCCTGCTTCGTCGGCCAGGACCGTGACGCCGGACTTCAGCCGGGTGCGCAGGAACGAGGTCGTCAACCCATAGAAGTCCGGGATCACGTCGCGGTGGTTCTGCACCAGCATCGTCGGCACCGGGTC
The DNA here is from genome assembly GCA_964599725.1 of uncultured Gemmatimonadaceae bacterium. Taxonomy (GTDB): domain Bacteria; phylum Gemmatimonadota; class Gemmatimonadetes; order Gemmatimonadales; family GWC2-71-9; genus DASTHG01. The sequence continues at coordinate 2,856 of CAZRGT010000011.1, forward strand.
GATCTTGGCGCTGAAATTGAACGGCTTGAACGCGCCCAGTGGCTGGCGCCGCGGCCCGGCGTTGACCTGGTGGCCGTCGATATCGGAGAAGCTCGCGATCTGCGGGTCGGCCTCGAGCCGCGCGCCGGTGAACGCAAACGACTGGGTCCAATCGAGCTTCGTGTCCGCCGCCCGATCCATCGGCGACCCATCGGCGAAGGTGGCCGCGATGTCGGCGTCGTGCGCGGCGAGGGCCAGGTCGATGGTCTCGGTCGCGGTGCACATCGCGAACAGAAAGCCCCCGTTGGAGACGTACTCGCGAATCGTGCGCGCCACCGCCTTCTTCATCTCCGGCACGTTCGCGAACCCGAACCGCCGCCGCGCGGCATCGTTGAACCGCGCCATCTCCGCGACCCACGGCTGACCGGCGTAGATCAGAAAGAACTTGGAGTACTGGCCGGTGAAGTCTTCGTGGTGCAGGTGCAGCCAGTCGTACCCCTGCAGGCCGGTCCCCAGCACTTCGGGATCCCACAGCTTCTCGAATGGAATCCCGGCGTACTGCAGCGCCATCGTCACGGCATCGTCCCAGGGCTGGGCGTTGGGGGGGACGTAGACGGCGACCTTCGGCGCCTTCTCGAGCGGGATCGCATCGGCGTTGGTTGCGGCGATATCGCCGCGCACGGCACTGACGCGCGCGTCGTCCACCGGCTCGACCCTCACCCCGTTCAGTGCGGCATCGCGCCGGATCGTCTGAGCGTCAGGCAACAGGAACGAGCCGCCCCGATAGTTCAACAACCACTCGACCTTGGCGCCGGCTTGAATCACGCGGTAAGCGACGCCGTACGCTTTCAGGTGATCGGACTGGGCTTCGTCCATGGGCACGAGGAGTGACGGATAGACGGATGGGCGGATGGGCGAATGGAGTCCCAAGAGCTCTCCGCCGACCGCCAAGCCGCCGATCCGGCTGACCGTCCGGACAAACTCCCGCCGCCTCATGAGCGCGGGATGGCCCCTTTGGCCCGCTCCAGCTCCCGGCGCGCATCCGGGACGACGGCGCTGCCCGGATAGGTGAGAATCAAGTGCTCGAGATGCGCCACGGCGTCCGCCGGCCGCGACTGACGCAGCAGCAGCCTGGCCCACTCGAGCTCGGCCGCCGGCGCGGCGGCGCCGGAATCGGTGCGCACCACCTCGGCCAGGAGCTCGCCCGCCGTGGCCTGCTGACCATCCACCAAACGGGACGCGATCTGCCCCGCCAAGAGCAGCACGTCGGGTCGACCGCCGTCCCCCTTCAGGCGGTCGGCGGTCCGGCGCAACCCGGCGACCGCCGTGGCGGAGTCACCACGCAGCAGCGCCAGGAGCGCCGTCCCCAGCTCCGGACTGCGCTCGGCGTCGATCTGCTCGAGCAGCGCCAACGCCCTCGTCCGGGCGGTCGCGGCGTCGCGATCACCCGCGTATGGCCCAGCGCTACGGAACGCATCGAGCGCGGATCGTAGCTCTCCGCGGTACAACCGGACCCAACCACGCCAGGCGAGCGCCTCCACGCTCGAATCAGCGCCCAAGGCGCCTTCGGCCCGCTCGAGCCGGCCGGAGCGGATCCACGCCGCGACGAGCGCATACCGCAGCCGCTCGCGATCGGTCCCGCTCGCGCGCGGATCCGTTTCGAGTCGCGCCAGGCTCGCGTCCGCACTGTCGAGCCGACCGTCGTCGATGAGCGCCTCGACGAGCGCGGCGTGCGCCAGCGCCTGGGCGTCGGCCGGAGCGGCGGGATCGTCCGCCAGGCGCACCAGAACGGCGCGGGCGGCGATGCGATCACCGGCGTCGAGCAGCGCGCGCGCGGCTTCCGCGCGCGTCCGCGAAGACAACGGCTCGGGCAGGAGATCCGCCAGTCGCGCGAGCGCCCGCCCGCGCGCCCGTTGCGAGCCGGGCGTGGGGCCGCGTGCCGTTTCGGCGAAACGCCGCAGCGCCGCGGCAATGGTCGGCGTGGGCGGATCGATCGTCGTCGCCAACACCTCCCATCCCCGCTCCGGCTGCCCCCACTGCACCAACAGCTCGGCGGCCAGGCGCCGGGCCGGGACGGTGGACGCCGGGCCGGAGAGCGCGCGCGCCACGCGATCGCGTTGATCCAGGGGGACGTCGTCCAGCTGCGCCGCGGCATTGGGATGCTGTGCTGGTGCGGCCGCCACCGCCGCCGCCCACTCGAGTGCCGCGGCCAGCCAGTCACCGCTGCGTTGCGCCAGCTCGGCGAGCTCGATCGCCAGCGCATCGGACCGGCCCAGCGCGTGCCGGCCTTCGATCAGGACGCCGTGCGCTTCGTCGAAGTGCTGGTGATCCTCGAGCGCGATCGCCCACTCGCGCCAGGGGGCCGGATCCAGCGGGGCGGCGGCGGCCCAACCTCGCACCACGGCCGCCGCGCTGTCGCGCTCGCCGAGCGCGGTCCACGTCCGCACGGCGAGTCCGCGCATCGCGGATCCGGAATCCACCGCCAATGCCTGGCGCACGAGCGGCGTCAGCTCGCGCAGTCTGCGGAGCGCGGGGAGGACGCGCTCCAGTCCGAGCAGCGCGGGGAGATTCGCGGGCTCCGCCCGGAGCGCCGCGGCGTACAGGGCCGCCGCCGGCTCGAGGCGCCCCTGGCGCTCGAGCTCGAATCCCTGACTGATCGCCTGCGCGCGAGCATCCCGGCCCGGCACGCACCAGAGGCCGAACACCAGAAGCGAAACGCATCGACCGCTAGTTGGGCGCATTGAGCAGCCGGAAGTACTCCAGCACCAACCGGCGCTGCTCGGGGGTCATCCCCTCCAGGTCGCGCCACGAAGGGTAGCGAATGCGCGGTCCGGCCGTCGCATCGGGCCTGAGCAGGAGCGGCACGTGCACGCTGTCACCGATGGCGGAGCGGCTGGTGCGCTCCCGATTCTCGTCCGGGTCCTGGCCGCTCAAGGTCCGGCCGGCATCGAGCAGGCGCCGGTACAGCCGCTCCTGACGCTCGATGGTCCGGCGATCGAGGCGCCCCGCGTCCAGCTGGCGCGCGAGGTCGCGGGCTTCGTCGGCCAACGGTCCCGCGGCACTGGAACCGCCGGCGGCCTCGAGCCGCTCCAGCTGCTCGGCCAACGCCCGCTGCCGCGCCGCCAGGGCGCGCAGCTGCTGCAGCATCTGATCACCGAACGCCCCGGCCATGGGCAGTATCCCCATCGCGTCCTGGTTCAGACCCTGTTGCTGACCGGCCAGCTGCGCCAGGCGCTCCACCGCCTCCTGGAAGCCGCTGCCCGAGCGCGCCTCGGCCACATCGGCCCGGCTCTGCGCCAGCGCATACGCCGCGACGTTGAGCGCGTCGAGCGCTTCACCGGCCAGCTGAGCGGCCCCTTCCGTGTTGGGCTGCGCCTGCTCCAGCTGCTGGCTCGCCGACCGCATCTGCCGCTGCGCGTACCCCAGCGCGCTTTCAATGCCGGGCGAGACCAGTGCGTGACGGGCTCCCGCGTCGCGGATCTGCCGTTGCACGGCTTCCGCTCCTTCCTCGAGCACGGCCTGCTGCGCCCGGGCCGCCGCCGGGTTGCCGCCCGATTCCAACGCACGACCCACCGCCCGCTGCCGATCGGCGAGCGCCGCCGTCTCCGCGAGCGCCTGATCGAGCGCATCGAGCGCTTCCTGCCGCCATTGGCCGGCCACAGCATCGCGTTGCCGGCGCAGCGACCCCGGCAGAGAATCGAGCGCCTGCTCCGCCTGCGCACCGCTCTCGCGTGCGCCGCGGGCATCGGCGCGCTCGGCGCTGCCGGCCGCTCGCTGCATGGCGCCGCTCGCGCGCCGGGCCTGGTCCAGCGGCCGCGCCAACCCGGTCTGGGAATCCGTCACCGCGCGCTGCGTCGCGGCCAGGTCCCGACCGGCCTGCTGGATCCCGGCCGCCAGCGAGTCGGCGCGCTCCGCGAGCCCCCGCTCCGTCGCCGCTGCCGCCGAGTCGGGACGCGCGGCGGCCCGCTGGTTCCACTCCGCCTGCTCGTGCCGCAAGGCTTCCGCATCCAGCGCGAGCGAGGTCAGCTGGCCCTCGACCGCGGCCCGCCGGAACAATTGCTCGCTGCGCTCCAGCGTCTCGCGCAGCTGCTGCTGTGCATCGGCCAGGCGGCGCAGCGCATCGCGCGTGGCCTCCGGATCGAGGCGGGCCAGCGCCGCCTGGAGGTCGCGCAATCGCTGCTCCAGCTCCGGCGTCACCGCGCGGGCCAGCATCTCCTGCACCTCGCGCAGCCGCGCCTGGAACGCGGTGTCGTCGATCCCGGCCGCCCGGGCCGCGCGCGCCAGGTCCTCGAGGCTCTGGGACAGCTCACGCACCCGCTCCGCGACGGCTTCCTGCTGACGCGCCAGCTCCCGGGCCCGCTCGCTCGATTGAAACGGCAGCGCCCCCGGGGACGTCTGCGGCTGGCGCCCGGCCGCGCCGCCGGTCGCATCGCGCTGGCGCTCTTGCGCCAGATCCGCCGTGCGCTCGCCCAGGGAGCGCTGGGCCGACGTCACCGACTCCGCGGCGGCGGCGATGTCCGCGCTCGCTGCCCGCTGCGCCGCGCGCAGCTCGGCGCGGGTGGGCAGGCGCAGCGCGTAATCCGGACTGCGGCCTTGTTTGGGGGCGGGCGCATTGTCCCAGGCTTCGACCCGGAATCGCAGCGTGTCCCCCGGCAAGAGGCCGCGCTGTTCCGCGCGCAACGCCGTCTGAAGGATGACGCGATCCCCGGCCCCGCTGACGTCGAGCGATTCCCGCACCGCCGTACCCACGGCACCGGTCTGACTCGCCCGCCAGCTGACGAGCGCCACGCGACCGACGCCGTGATCGTCATGCACGTCGATCACGAGCGGTTGCACCATGGAAAGCGGCAGCGTGGTGTCGCGGCCCGGTATCGGCACCGCGACGAGGGGCGCCGAATCGGATATCAGGCGCACCACGAGCAGCGTCGGCTCCCCTTCAAACGGAGCGCCGTCCGCAGCCCCGAGGGCGAGCCGCCACACGCCGCTGCGTCGTGGCGCGAAGCGCCCATCGAAGCGCGCGCCGTCGACCCGGAGGGGCGCCGCTGCGCCGCCCGGGAGCGCCTGCCAGCTCGCCGTGGAGAGCGGAACGCTGGTCAGGCCGCGCGCGACCAGTTCGGTTCCAACCGGCAGCGCAGCGGTATCGGGGCCTGTCGGAATGGGCTCGTCGGCCCGATTCAGGTAGGCGGGGAACTGCGCCACCACCGAGAGGTCGGCGAGAAAGGCCGTCGCGGCCACCGCAACGCGCACTTCGGGGCTGCGCCGGACACCTTGGGCGGCGCGGGCCCACAGGTCGCTCTCGAGCGGTCCCAGACGCCGCGTGGCAACGCCGGCCGAGTCCAATGCGAGCATCATCGGACGCCACGGCTCGCCGGGCCGCCGCGTCCAGAGCGTGACTCGACCACCGGCTGCCCCCGGCACCGCGATGGTCGCGGTCACCGTGTCCCCGCGCCGCACGTTCAGACGATCGACGGCGAGGCGCAGCGGCGCCCGCGCGAGGGTGAGCGCCCGCCATGGATGCCAGAACCCTGCCGCGCGTCCGGCCGTGGGCGCCGCCAGGAATAGCGCGGCTCCCGCGGCGACGAGGCCGACACCGAGACCCAGACGGCGTGTGGCCGTCCGACGGAGCGCTCGCGAAAGCTGGGGGGCCGCGTGCGTCACGACTGCGGCCGCCCGTCGATCCGCGGCATCGAACAACGCGGCGCTCGAGCCGGGAAGCTGGGCGTCGGGAGCCGCGACGATCGCGGCAACGCTGCCGGCGCGCGCGCCGGCGGCGAGCTCGGCGGCACGGGCCAAAGCGGGCGTCCCGGCGCTCCGGAATGCCCGCCGGGCCAGGAGCGTCGTCGCCACGAGAACGGCCGCGATGCCCACCCACGCGGCGACCACCCCGGCGACGTGGGGAGCGAGCTGCACTCCTGCCGCCGCCGTCGCGAGCGCGGCCCCGGCACCCGCCAGCAGGACGGCGAGCGTACGCGCGCGGGCATGCGGCGACCCGAGCCGGCGCAAGCGCCGCGCGGTTTCGGTCACCGGGTGGAGCTGACTACGTAGGTGAACAGGTTGACGCCCATTCGCAGAGCCGCCTCGCGCAGCTCGGGGGGATCGTGGTGGACGTCCGGGTCTTCCCAGCCATCGCCCAGGTCCGATTGATAGGAATAGTACACGACCAGGCGGTCCCCCAAAAAGACCCCGAAGCCCTGCGCCGGCTGGCCATCGTGCTCGTGGATCTTGGGAATCCCGCGTGGCAAGTCATACACGAGGTGGTAGATGGGATGGGACAGCGGGACTTCCACCAGCGGATGGTCGGGGAACACCCGCGCGATTTCCCGCCGAAACGACCGGTCCATACCGTAGTTGTCGTCGGCGTGCAGAAAGCCGCCCTGCTCCAGATAGCGCCGCAACGTCCGCACGTCGGCATCGGAGAAGTGGACGTTGCCGTGTCCCGTCATATAGAGGTAAGGCACGTCCCACAGCTCAGCGCTGCTCAAGGTGACCACCTGCTCCCGCGGGGCCACAGAGAGCGTCGTGCGGGCCTGGATCGCCGCGAGGAGGTTGGGAAGGCTCGACGGGTTTGCGTACCAGTCGCCGCCGCCGTCGTAATGGAGCCGGCCGATGGTGAGAGAGGCGTCGGATGACAGCGTGAGCAACAGGAGCAGCGGGTACGGTTTCACAGGTCGTTGACCAGTCGATACGCCGAGTTTCTCGAGGTCCCGGTTTCGTCCGCCAGGCGATTGGCGACATCCCGCCGGCTCATGCCGTCGGCAAGCCAGGCGCGCGCGCGGGCTTCCGGATCGGGCGGTGGAGGGTCGCGGGGCGGCGTCCCGGTCCCGGCGATCGTGACGGTCACTTCACCGCGTGGAGGTGTTTCCCGGTAGTAGCCGGCCAGCTCGGTCAGGGTCCCGTCCCGTGTCTCCTCGTACACCTTGGTGAGCTCGCGGGCGACGACCGCGCGTCGCGCCGCGCCGCACGCCCCGGCCAGGTCGTCCAGGAGGTCGGCCGTCCGCTTGGGCGACTCGAACACCACGACGGTCCACTCACTCCTGGCGACCATCGCCAGCAGGCGCCGCCGCTCCCCGCCCTTGCGGGGCAGGAAACCCAGGAAGAGGTAGCGGTCGGCGTTGAGGCCGGACACCGCAAGCGCCGCCGCGACGGCGGTCGGTCCAGGCACAGTGACGACGGGAACGTTTTGCGCCCGCGCGGCCGCGACGAGCGCGACCCCAGGATCGCTGATGGCCGGCGTGCCGGCATCGGTGACGAGCGCCACATCCTGTCCCCCCTCGAGCCGGCGCATCACGCGCCGGATCGCGGCAGCCGAGCTGTGCGCGTGCACGCTCACGAGGTCGGCGCGGGAGCCGACGTGCGTGAGCAGCGGGCGCGTGTGGCGGGTGTCTTCCGCGGCTACGGCCGCGACACGGCGCAACGTCTCAGCCGCCCGCGGCGAGAGATCCCCGAGGTTGCCGAGCGGCGTGGCGACGACGTACAGCGTGCCGGACACGCTACCACGTCACCGGCCACGGCAGTCGATCGTAGAATCCGGCCGACTGCAGCACGAACCGATGCTCGCGCGTGGCGTCCTGGAGCACCTTGGGGGCGGTGCCGGGCATCAGGACCTCCACGCCTTCGAGCAGCTGGCCGGCCCAGTCGGTGAGCGCGTGGGCGAGCTCGTCGGGCTGCACCACCGAGTCGACGAGCGGCGCGTCGCGGGGCGCGCTCAACTGCTCGAGCGCGCGGTGCGTGGCTCCCAGTCCCGCCGCCACGCGCTGGGCGCGGCGCTTGCCCTCGCCCGGCACCTCACGCTCGACACCGTCCACGATGCGCCAGAACAGCTCCCGATACGTCTCGACCAGCGCGGCCGGCGCCTGGGGCGGCAGCTCGGCGCGATAGGGAAACAGCGCCGCCGACAATGCCGGCGCATGACCCTCCGCGTCGTCCTTGAACAGGGATTCGACGTACTTGGGCACCGGCACGCTTTCGGGCCGGTTGCAGAAGTACCCGCCCGCGTAGCGTCCCCCATCGAAGCGGACGTAGGACACGCGACCGTTGGAGATCAGCTCAAGGACGCCGGTGGCCTGCTCGTGGGCCAGCGCCGGAAACAGCGCCTCCGGGTGGCGGGCATCCACCGGCTTCATGTGCGGCGGCTCGGCGGCGGACTGATACATGCAGGCCAGCTGCTCGAGCGGCGCCGTACAATACGCCAGCTCGCCGCGCTCGACTTCGGCCTCCATGCGCCGCAACGCGTCGGCAATCGGCACGACGTCGCGTCCCGTCGTATGGAGCGAGAGGGCGTTCACGGCCTCGCCGGATCGCAGCAACAGCAACAGGCACTCGTCCGGCAGCCAGGTCACGAGGTAGCCGTCGACTCGGCCATCGCGATCGCGCTTGGCGAACGACAGCACATTCTCGAGATGGATGAACGCGAGCCGGGTGCGATGAATCAGCCGACCCGTCTGCGGAAACGCGAGCTCCGCGAGCCGAACCGGCGAGTTCGTCAGGCGAGCGGTGCTCGCGCGCATCACACCCTCCGGGGAGGGAAACGGTTATGGCAGGTGCAGCTTGATCTTTTCGTCGAATGCTCCCTTCGGGTATGCCCCGACCAGGGTGTCGACGTGACGGCCATCCTTGAAGAATAGAATACTCGGAATCGAGCGAACGTTGAAGCGCATCGTGGTCTGCTGGTTCGCATCGACGTCGACCTTGACGACCTTCATGCGCCCCGGGTATTCGCTGGCCAGCTGCTCCATGATCGGCGCCACCATGTGGCAGGGACCGCACCAGGTGGCCCAAAAGTCCACGACCACGAGTCCGCGATGCTGCTCCACTTCCTGCCCGAAGGTGGCGTCGGTCACCGCCTGCGGCTGTATTGCCGTCATGCCGTTGGCTCCTTCTCGTCCCATCGTTAAGTTCCCGCGTTGATGAGCGATCCCACGCCACGCCTCGCCCACGTCGGCATCGCCGTCCCCCGCATCGCCGATGCCCTGCCCTTCTACCGCGATGTGCTGGGTCTGGCCCCCGGCCGTCCCGAAATCGCCGACGGCGCCACGATCGTCAGCCTGGCGTTCGGCGACGTGGCCGTCGAGCTGCTCGAGCCCCGCGATCCAGACAGTCCGATCGCCAAGTTCCTGGCGCGGCGGGGCTCCGGAATCCATCACGTCTGCTACCGCGTCCCCGATCTCGACCGGGCGCTCGAGCGCTGCCGCGCCGCCGGGTACCGCCTCGTGGACGACACGCCGCGCCGTGGTGCCGGCGGCCGTCGCATCGCCTTTCTGCACCCCAAGGCGACGGCCGGCATTCTGCTCGAGCTGACTGAATGACGGAACGTCTGGATGCTACGGCCGGGTTCCCGGCGCACAGGTTCTCGGCGTTCTCGCGCTCTCCAGATGCACGTCCGCCACGAGCCATCCGCCGCTGCGCGTCTGCACGATCTCGATCGGCTGCACGTGGGGGCATTCCGGACGCTGCAGCTCCACCTGGAACAGGCGCCGGTCGCTGCGCCCGGGGACCGCGAGTGGGCCCTCCACGATCCGATAGCCCGGAGCGGTCAGGTAGCGCTGCACCACGGTCATCCGCATCTGCAACACAGAATCCGACATCCACTGGGCGGCCGGGCCGCGCCTGCTGCCCCACAAACGGCCCATCCGCGGAATGTCCTTGGACTGCACCGCGTCGAGGAATTGATTGACCGCGTCGTTCATCGTGGCGGGCACCGGGATCTGGCTCCGTCCGCCGCCACAGGCGACGCCCAGTACCGCGCCCAGCACGATCAATCGTCGCATCGCGAACTACTCCACGTGAACGTGCCCCGAAGGTAAGAACGCATGCGCCTCTACGTCAACATCGACCACGTCGCGACCATTCGCGAAGCGCGAGGCACCGACGAGCCAGACCCCCTCGCGGCGGCCGCGGCGGCCGAGCGCGGTGGCGCCGACGGCATCACCGTGCACCTGCGTGAGGACCGGCGTCACATTCAGGACGCCGACGTGCGGGGCCTCGCCCGGCACGTGCGCACCGTATTGAATCTCGAGCTGGGCGCTCATCCCGGCATCGTGCGACTCGCCGTCCGGCTGCGTCCGTTTCAGGCCACCATCGTCCCCGAGCGACGCCAGGAGATCACGACCGAAGGAGGCCTCGTGCTGCACGGCGGCACGCACGATCGGCGCGTGACGGCCACCGTGGGGCGGCTCGTGGACGTCGGCATCCGGGTCAGCCTGTTCATCACGCCCGACCGCCGCACCGTCGATCGCGCGGCCGCGCTGGGCGTCGCCGCCGTGGAGTTTCACACCGGCCGCTACGCGCATAGCTGGGCCCGGAGCGGTCGCGCGCTGGCGGCCCTGACCCGTGCCGCGACGCACGCCCGCACGCGCGGGCTTGCGGTCCACGCGGGTCACGGGCTCACCTATGCGAACGTCCAACCCGTGGCGGCGATCCCCGAGATCGAGGAGCTGAACATCGGGCACAGCATCGTGAGCAACGCCGTGTTTTGGGGCCTGGAGGAGGCGGTGCGACGCATGCGGGGACTCGTCGATACGGCCCGGCCGATGGCCGAAAGCCCGCCGCGCTTTTAGCTTGGAAGCGCCATGACCCAGCCACCCGGCACGCCGCTCGCGATGGCCGACTTCTTCGCCCTTGAGGCGGGGGAGTATCTGGAGCGGCTCGACGCGTTGCTCGCCCCGGAGGGCGCTCCTGCGGCGGACGAGTTCGTGCGGCTGTCGCGCGCCCTGCGCGGCAGCGCGTTGATGGCGAGCCAGAACCCGATCGCCCGCGCGGCCGCTGGGCTCGAGTCCCTGGCCCGCTCGTTGCGCGAGGGCCGCCGCGGCTGGGACCCAGGGACGCGCCAGGTCGCCGTCCGCGCCGTCGACGACATCAAGATTCTGGTGCGTCGCGTCGCCGCGTGGGGCGACGCCGACACCGCGAAGGCCGAAGCGCTGGCCCGCGACCTGGAGCAGCTCTCGGGTCGCCCCGCCGCCGTGCTCCGCACCGCCGAAGCGATGGGGCTCGACGCCGGGGCTAGGGCGTTTGTGGCGCGCGAGGGCGCCGCGATCGCCAGCGCGTTGGACCGCGCGGCCACCGCGATGCGGGCCGGTGCGCCGGCCCGCGACCCGCTGCAGCACGTGCTGCGGTCGCTGCAGCCGTTGCGCGGTCTCGCCGCGCTCAATGACCTGCCGCCCCTGCCCGACGTGCTCGAAGGCATCGAGCGGGCCGTCACCGAGGTGATGCGCACCCCGCCGGGGTCTTCGTCGGGGGTGTCCGATTTCTTTCAAAGCGCGGCGGCGGCGATCGCGCAGGCCGCCCGCGAGGTCGCCGAGCGCGGCCGGCCCGATCCCGAGGGCCAGGCGTTCCGGGTCTTCGCCACGTACCTGGCGCGGTTTTTCGAGCGTGAGCCCGCCGTCGTCCCGATCACCGATCTCTACTACGACGACGCCGGGCCGCACATCCTGCAGCGCGGCGCGGGAGCGGCGCAGGCAGCGCCGCTGTCCCGCTTGGAGCTCGTGAGCCATGGCGAGCATCTCCGCCTGGCGGCCGATGCGATCGAGCGTGCGCCAAGTCCCACGCAGCGCGAGCTGCGCGTGCACACGCTGGCCGGCACGTTCCGGGCCCTCGCCGTGGCGGGCGAAGGGCCTCTGCCCAAGAGTCTCAGCCGCTTCGTGGACGCGGCCCGCGATGCGGTGGCCATGGGCCACGCGGTGCGCGAGCCGGCCCGCTTCGCCGCCGCGCTGCGGCAAGCCAGCGAGCTGCTGGCCGAAGCGGGCACGACCGACGATGCGCGGTTGGCCACCGGCCTGGCCCAAGTGGCCGGCCAGCTTCACACGCTGGCCGCCGCGGCGCCGCCCGCCGTCCCGCCTGGCCCCCCGCCGGTCCCCTTCCCGGCCGAGTGGTTACCGAATCTCGGGGAGGTCGAAACCCCGGTCGTGCCGATCGAAGCACTCGCGCCCACGCCACGCAAGACTCCGATGCCTCCACTCAGGCTCACGGAGATGTCCGAGGTGCCGGCGGAAACACCGGACATTGTGGGGTCGTGGATCGTCTACGAGCGGATGGTCGCCGACGGCGTCGGTCCGGCATCGTTGGAGGTGCTGATGGGCGAGGTCGCGGAGGTGGCGGAGGTGGCGGAGCCCATCATGGCCACCGTCGAGCCTCCCCCGGCCCCGGCGGCGTTCGAGCTGCCCCTGGTCGACGTGCGGTCGCTCGTGTATCGCGGCCAGCGGGCGCTGGCCCGCGCCCAAGAGCTGCGCGAGATCGCCAAGCGCAGCCCGCCCGAAGCGCTGCCCGCCCTGTTCGACGAAGTCTGCGATCTCGTTGTCCTCGCCCTCGAGCCGGGCGCCTAGACACCCGTCGCGCTGGGCCTGGCCCGTCGGGCTCGCCGTCACGGCCGCGTTTCTCGCGTGGGCCGTGCACGGCGTCGACCTGCACGAGGTCGTGGCGGGCGCGCGGCGCGCCAACCCCTGGCTGGTGCTCGGCTCAGCCGCCGTCGCCACCCTGACCTTTCCCGTGCGCACCCTGCGCTGGCGCGTACTGCTGCGCGACGTCGACGGCCGGCGCTTTCCCGTGCGACCGCTCTGGGACGCGACGGCCATCGGATTCATGGCGAACAATCTCTTGCCGGCCCGCGCTGGAGAATTCGCCCGTGCCTGGGTCGCCGGCCGCCAGCTGCCGACGCGGTTCAGTACCGCGCTCGCGTCCATCGGGGTCGAGCGCGTGTTCGACGGGCTCTTGATGCTCGCCCTGATGGCCGTGGCGATCGCGGCGCCGTCGTTCCCGAGCCAGGCCAGAGTCGGGGGCACGTCCTTATCCCAGATCGCCGCGCTCGCCGCCGGGCTGTTCGGCGCCCTCCTGGTGCTGGCACTCCTCATCGTGCATCGCCCCGCCCCGTGGCTCGCCTTGCTCGACCGCGTCACGCGCGCGGTGCTCCCGGACCGCATCGCCGCCCGGATGCGCTCCACCGCCGAAGGGCTGCTGGCGGGACTCGCCGTGCTCAAGAGTCCCGCACGCTTCGCGGCCGTCGTGGGATGGTCGCTGGTGCTGTGGCTCGTCAACGCCGCGGCGTTCGCGCTCTGCTTCCGCGCCTTCGGTCTTCCCATCCCGGCCGAAGGCGCGTTGCTGTTGCAAGGGCTGATCGGATTCGGCGTGGCGATCCCGGCGGCGCCCGGGTTCTGGGGCGTGTTCGAGGGGGCGACGCGGCTGACCCTTCAGTTCTACGGTGTTGGGGCCAGTGCCGCCCTCGCGTATGCGTTCGTGTTCCATATCGCGGGATTCATTCCCATCACGCTGCTGGGCCTCGAGGCGTTGTCCCGCGCGCACCTGCACCTGGGTGATCTGCGCGGCGCCGCGGCCACGGAGCCGGCGGCGTGATCCCGTCCAGCGTGCGCATCGCGGCGCACGCGAAGCTCAATCTCTTTCTGCGTGTCCTCGCCCGGGAGAGCGGCGGCTTTCACCAGATCGAAACCGCCTTTGCCCTGCTCGAGCTGGCCGACGACATCGTCGTCACGCGAGCAGACGCCGGAGTCACGCTCACCGTCGATGGGCCCGACCTGGGGCCCGTCGACCAGAATCTGGCGGTCCGAGCCGCGCGCGCCGTCCTCGCCGCGACGGGGGAGAAATTCGGCGTGGCGATCGCGCTCACCAAGCGGATCCCCGTGCGGGCCGGACTGGGCGGCGGCTCGAGCGATGCCGCCGCGGTCCTGCGCGCGGTGAACGCGCTCGCCAACAACGCGGTTCCGCCCCACGAAGTGCTGCACCTGGCCACTCGCCTCGGGGCCGACGTGGCCTTCTTCGCGGGCGGCGCACCCGCCGCGCTCGCGTGGGGTCGGGGTGAGCGCCAGTATCGCCTCGCGCCGCTGCCGGCGGCGCCCGCCCTCATCGCCGTTCCCCGGATCGGCGTGGCAACGCCGGACGCGTACCGCTGGTGGGACGCCATGCACCCGGCCCCCGCCCCGCGCGGCCCGGTGCTGCTCGACGCCGAGGCGTTTGCCGGCTGGGGATCCGTGGGGCGGCTCGGCGGCAACGACTTCGAGCTGCCGGTGTTCGGCAAACATCCCGAGCTGCGCGCGTTGTTCGAGCAGCTCGCCGCAACCCGGCCGCTCTGGGTGCGGTTGTGCGGCTCGGGCAGCGCGGTCGCCGCCGTGTACCGCAACGAGCAGGGGCGCGACGACGCGGTTGGACAACTGGGCCGAACGAGCGTGACCCAGATCACTACGACCACGCGGGCGGTCGCCGCACCGGCACCCGAGCCGACGGGATAAGCCACTTGATTAAGGTGCGGCCGCGAATTCAAATTCCTTTCAGTCCTCCACTCCATCGGACGCCACCATGAAGCCCAGCCTCCTCGCCGCTTCCGTGCTGTTGCTCTCGCTGCACCAGGCGACTGCCGCGGCACAAACCCCGCCGTACACGTATCGGGGAACCATCCAGGCGGTGCAGCCGCAGACCGCCTCGCTGGATGTCATCACCGGAGTCGGATTCGCGCTCCGCCTCGTGCATATGCGCACGCTGCCGGAAACGCGGATCACCAGCGGTGAAGCGTCGCTGGCGTTCTCCGACATCAAGCTCGGCGATATCGTGCGCGCCGACTGTCGCTGGACGGACGCCGGGTTGGTGGCCGACCGCATCGAAAAAATCGCGTCGGCGGGCTCGGCGCCGGTACGCCAGCCATGAGCCGCGCGGAGCGTGCGTGTGTCGTCGCGGTCTTGGTGGCGGCCGCCGCGGGGGGGGCCTGCCAGCGGCCGCTCAAACCCGGTGACCCGGTGCGCGGGTTGACCCGCGAGCAGCGAACACAGTTCGATCGCGGTCGCGTCGCGTTCGACAGCGTGTTCACGCCCGAGACGGGGCTCGGGCCGCTGTTCAATTCCGTCGCCTGCGGCGAATGTCACGAGGACCCGGTGACCGGTGGGGTGGGCGACGAAGTGGAGGTGCACGCGACCGCGTTCCGCGCGCCGCTGTGCGACCCGCTCATCCAGGAAGGCGGGCCTGTGGTTCAGCAGTTCGCCACACCCGCGCTCAAAGCCGCGCTCGGAATCGACTCGGAGCCGTTCCCGCCCAGTGCCACAGGGCGCGCCCGCCGGACCTCGCCGGTCGTGTTCGGGCGCGGCCTGCTCGACGCCGTACCCGATTCGGTGATTCTGGCCCACGCCGACCCCGACGACCAGAATGGCGACGGCATCTCCGGTCGCCCGGGGCGCTTTTTCGACGGCCGCCTTGGCCGGTTCGGCCGCAAGGGGCTCCTCCCCGCGCTGCGAGAATTCAACGACGGGGCATTCGTCATCGAGCAGAGCGTCACCAATCCGGCGGTCCCGACGGAAGAGACCATCGGCGGGAATCCGATTCCGGCGGGCGCCGACCCCGTGCCCGAGCCTGAGATCAACCAGGAAGCGATCGACTTGACCGACGCATTCGTGCGGTTCCTGGCGGCTCCCACACCGCTCAAAGCCAAGGGCGATGCCAAGCGTGGCCGCAACCTGTTCGCGCAGATCGGGTGCACGGCGTGCCACTTCCCCACGCTGCGCACCGGCGACTCCCCCATCGCCGCCCTTCGAGACAAGGACGTCGCCGCGTACACCGATCTGCTGTTGCACGACATGGGTCCCGACCTGGCCGACATCTGCCTCGGCGGGGCGACCCCGGCCGAGTTCCGCACCGAGCCATTGATCGGCCTGAGGTTCAAGCACGACTTCATGCATGACGGCCGGGACACGACGCTCGGCCAGGCGATCGAGTCCCACGACGGTGAGGGCGCGCGCGCGCGCGACAACTTCCTGCGGCTTTCGCCCGAGGAGCGGACGGCGTTGATCGCGTTCCTGAAGACGTTGTAGGAGAAGGCGAAGCACAAGGGGCGGTCTCGCTGTTATATTAGTTGCATGAGGAAACGCGACGGGCAAAGCGAGTCGTCCCGATGAGCGCAACCTGGGCTGCGCGGCTCGCCGCCTACAAGGACCCGGACCCCAAGCGCAGCGTGTGGCAGCTCGCGAGCACCGCGGCGCTGTTCGTCGGTGCGTGTGCGCTCATGTACGCGACCCTCGGCGTGGGGTACTGGCTCACGTTGCTGCTCGCGGTGCCGGCGGCGTTTCTCCTGATACGGTTATTCATCTTCCAGCACGACTGCGGCCATGGCGCGTTCTTCCGGTCGTCCCGCACGGCGGACATCGTGGGCTCGATCCTCGGGGTCTTCACACTGACGCCGTACCACTACTGGAAGAAGACCCACGCGATCCACCACGCCACGTCCGGCAATCTCGAGCATCGCGGGTTCGGCGACATCGACACGCTGACGGTGGACGAGTATCTCGCCCTGTCACGCTGGAAACGGTTCAAGTACCGCGTCTACCGCCATCCGGCGGTGCTGTTCGGCGCCGGGGCCGTGCTGCATTTCTTCGTGCTGCACCGCATGCCGACCATCGTGCCGCGCGCCTGGAGCCGAGAGCGCCACAGCATCCTGTGGACCGATGTCGGACTGGCAGTTTTCATCGTGCTGATGGGCGTGCTGGTGGGGTTCCGGCAGGTGCTCCTCGTCCAGCTTCCGGTTTCCCTGCTGTCGTGCTCGATCGGCGTGTGGCTGTTCTACGTCCAGCACCAATTCGAGCCCACCTACTGGGAGCACGACGATCGCTGGGCCTACGACGCCGCGGCGCTCGCAGGCAGCTCCTACTACCGGCTCCCTCGCCTGCTCCAGTGGGCCACCGGCAATATCGGGCTGCATCACGTTCACCACCTGAACGCCCGGATCCCCAACTACCGGCTCCAGGAAGTGCTCGATGCCCATCCCGAGCTGCGGCAGGTCACGAGCCTGACGCTGTGGGAGAGTTTCCGCTGCGTCCGCCTCACGCTGTGGGACGAGCGGGAACGAAAGCTGGTGCGGTTCCCACGGGGGTGAGCGCGGGCACAGCCGAGATCTAGCGGCTGCAGGGCGGCGTCAGCACTTCACGCGAGCCGACACCTCGGCCACAGGCTTCCCGAGTACGCTCATCTTCGGCGTGATGCCGAGCCCAGGTGCCTTCGATGCGGCCATGCGTCCATTCACGCGCTGGGGCGCCCCGTCTGCGGTGCTGACGGTGACATAGCTGTTGAAGTCAGTCGTGGTGAAGAGAAACTCGGTCGGCGTGCTGTGCGCAACGTGCGCGATCGCGGCGGTGGCGATGTCGCCGCCCCAGGAATCTTCCAGTGTCATCGCGATGCCCATGCTCACGCACAGGTCGCGGGCCTGGCGCAGCTTGGTGAGGCCTCCGAGCTTGCTGATCTTCAGATTGACGACGTCCATCGCGAGGTCTGCCTTGGCGCGCAACAGGACGTTCAAGTCATCGATGCTCTCATCCAACACAAACGGATGCTCGCACTGGCGGCGCACAGCCAGGCATTCCTCGTAGGTGAGACACGGCTGCTCGATGTAGACATCTACGTCGCGCACGGCCTTGGCGACGCGGACGGCTTCGTGCTGTACCCAACCGGTGTTGGCGTCCGCGATGAGGCGGTCACCGGGCTGAAGCTGCGCAGCGACGGCGTGAATGCGCGCGATGTCCACATCAGGGTCGCCGCCCACCTTGAGCTGGAAGCGGCGATACCCTTCCGCACGATAGCCCGCGACCCTGGCCGCCATTTGGTCGGGGGCCTCCTGCGAGATAGCGCGGTAGAGAGGGATGTCTTCGCCGTAGCGTCCGCCCAGCAGCTCGCACACGGGGAGTCCTGTGGCTTGACCGAGAATGTCCCAGCACGCGATGTCGATGCCGCTCTTCACATACGGATGACCTTTGAGGGCTGCGTCCATCGTGCGATTGAGCTTGGCGAGCTGACGCGGGTCCTCGCCGATCAGGTGCGGTCCGAGCTCGCGTAGCCCCGCGCGCACGCCATCGGCATACGCCGGCAGATAGAACGGACCGAGCGGACACACCTCACCGTATCCGATGAGTCCGCTGTCCGTCACCACACCTACGATCGTGCTGTCGAAGACGGTGACTGACTTGCCGCCGCTCCACTTGTAGGTGGTTTCACGCAGCGGGAGTTCGACGCGATAGGCCAGGATGTTGGTGATCTTCATTATGGTTAAGACTGGCACACCCATATGGCATGCGCCAGGTCGTGAAGTTCCTCATTGGGTGCTTCACGCGAAGCTCGTAGCCGATTGCGCGAAAGAGCAAGCCTGAACGCGCCACGCGAGGTTCACGCTGCATTGAGCGCCGTCAGCACTTCACGCGGGCCATCTCCGGATCGTACAGCGGCTTCTCGTGGAACGACGCGGGCACCCGCTGCGTCGCCACCTCGAGCTCCCAGGTGCCCGCGCGCAGGTACGCCAGGTCCACGCCGGCCTCGCGGCGCACGTACCCGTAGCCGATGCTCCGCTGCACCGTGTACCCGTAGCCGCCGCTCGTAAGCCAGCCGACGCGCTCGCCGTCCCGGTAGATCGTCTCTCGGCCCAACAACACGACGTCGGGCGACACGGTGAAACACGCCATCCGTTTTCGCAGCGGTGAGCCCTGCTGCTCGACGAGCGCCTCGCGTCCCAGGAACGGCACGTCGCGCTTCAGCTTCACGGCCCAGGAGAGCCCCGCCTCGAACGGCGTGTCGTTCGGTGTGATGTCCGCGCCCCACGCCCGGTACCCCTTCTCCAGACGCAGGCTCTCGATCGCGCGGTACCCCGCGTTGACCAGACCGTGCTCGCGGCCGGCCGCCAGGAGCGCGTCGTACACCGTCGCGGCGAACTCCATGGGCACGTGCAGCTCCCAGCCGAGCTCGCCCACGTACGTCACCCGCAGCGCCGTCACCGGAGCCCCGGCCACGTGCAGCGTGCGCAGAGTGGCGAACGGGAAGGCGGTGGTGCTGACGTCGTCGTCGCAGACCATCGCGAGCACGTCGCGCGCCCGGGGCCCCATGAGCGCGAGCACGGTCGTGGCGGACGTGACGTCCTCGACGCGGGCGTCGAGACCGGCAAGCACGTTGCTCTCGATCCAGTGGCGATCGTGGCGCACGAAGCCCGTGCCGGTGACGAGGTAGAACTCATCGTCGCCGGTGCGGCCCACCGTGAGGTCGCACTCGATGCCGCCGCGGCGGTTGAGCATCTGCGTGTACGTGAGCGCGCCCACGGGCTTGCCGACGTCGTTGGCGCAGATCCACGACAGCGCCCGCTCGGCGTCCTTCCCGACGACCAGCAGCTTGGCGAACGAGGTCTGATCGAATAGCCCCACCCGCTCGCGTACCGCCTTGTGCTCCACGCCCACATGGGGGAACCAGTTCTGCCGGCCGAAGCAGTACACGTCGCGCGCCTCGACCCCCGCGGGCGCGAACCAGTTGGGCCGCTCCCAACCGAGCTTCTCGCCGAACACCGCGCCTTGCGCCGCCAGCTTGTCGTACAGCGGCGAGCGGCGCACCGGCCGGCCGCTTTCGTGCTCCTCGAAGGGCCACGCCACCGTGTAGTGCTTCCCGTACATCTCGAGGGTCCGCTGGCGCACCCAGCGCACGTCCTCGTGGTGGGCCCCGAAGCGGCGGATGTCCACGGGCCACAGATCGGAGGGCGGCTCGCCGCCAATGATCCACTCCGCCAGCGCCCACCCGGCGCCGCCGCACGCCGCGATGCCGAAGGCGTTGAAGCCCGCGCCCACGAAGTAGCCCTTCAGCTCCGGGGCCTCACCGAGGATGAAGTTGCCGTCGGGGGTGAAGCTCTCCGGGCCGTTGAGCAGCTGGCGCACGCCCGCGGTCTGCAACGCCGGGACGCGCTCCATGGCGAGCGTCGCGAGCTGCTCGAAGTGATCGAAGTTCGAGGGCAGCAGCTTAAAGGTCCAACCGTCGGGAACATCGCCCACGGCCCAGGGGATCGGGTTAGGCTCGTAGCCGCCCATGATGAGGCCGCCCACCTCTTCCTTGTAGTAGGTAAGCCGATCGGGGTCGCGCAGCGTCGGCAGGTCCTTGGGCACGCCGGCGATGGGCTCCGTGATCATGTACTGGTGCTCGACGGAGACCAGCGGCACGTTCACCCCCGCGAGGCGGCCGAATTCGCGGGCCCACTGCCCCGCGCAGTTGACGACGACCTCGCACGCGATGCGCCCCTGCGCGGTCTGTACGGCGACCACGCGGCCGTTCACGATCTCGACGCCCGTGACCGGGCAGTCCTCGATGATGCGCGCCCCGCGCAGCCGCGCTCCCTTGCTCAGGGCCGCGGTGACGTCGGAGGGGCTCACCGAGCCGTCGGTGGGCAGGAACGCCGCGCCTCGGACGTCGTGCACCTCCATCAGCGGCCACAGGGCCTTGGCCTCCTGGGCCGAGAGCAGGTGCATCTCCAGTCCGAAGCTGCGCGCCGTGGTCGCCGAGCGCGCCAGCTCCGTCATGCGCTCGGCGGTGCAGGCGAGGCGCAGGCCGCCGCTCTTCTTCCAGCCCGTGGCCTGCCCGGTCTCCGCTTCGATGATGTCGTACAGCGCCACCGAGCGCCCGAGCAGCTGCGTGATGCTCGCGGAGGTGCGGAGCTGGCCCACGAGGCCGGCGGCGTGGAACGTACTGCCCGACGACAGCTGCGCCCGCTCGAGCACGACCACATCGGGCCAGCCGAGCTTGGCGAGGTGATAGGCGGTGGAGCAGCCCATGATGCCGCCGCCGACGACGACGACGCGGGCAGAGGTGGGGAACGTCACGCCGCTAAACGTGAGCCGTGGTTCGCGATGTAGCTAGGGGTTGTTCCTTACCAGACCCCACCAGACGGCATGGTCCGGCAAACAATCCGGCAAACAAAAGGGCCCCTGAACTGGGGGCCCGGGCGCAGCCAATGCTACGCGTTAGCGAGTGCTCGAACTCTCATCAGAAGGAGCGATCTCTACCCTAGAAAGCACTTGGTCCAGATCGCGAAATGCCTGAAGCGTTCGAGCGAGCGAGCTGGTCGAAGTCTGACCGATGGCGTAGACGTCAGACCAACTAAAGGTGTCATTCATAGTGAATCCTCAATGTGGCCTGAGGCGATCGACCTCTTCTTTGAGTGTAACGACAGCTCTCGTGAGTATCAGTATATCATGCTGGGTCGTTTGCAGGTACTCCGAAAGCTCGGCTATCGCCTTCCGTTCCTTTTGTGCAAACTCGACCTTGAGACCTCCGATCTCGCCACTCTTGAGGGTGGGGAGCTCGGCGGTCACAAAGCTCTTCGCGTTGTAGACAAGACGAGTTGCATAAAGCATACCCCACAAGCCCGCAAAGCCTTGCGGTCGCGCCGTTCTGATCGAAAAACGGGCATTCCCACCGGCGTTTGCTTTGGGATTTCAGCGGTTCTACGCCGCACGCTGCTTTCGATGCGTCTGGCTCGCCCTGTGGGACGAGCAGCAGAAGAAGCTGGTTCGATTCCCGCACTAGGTCCCGTGGCGCGGCAGCACGTTTTCGATCCGCCGGTCGGGAATCAGCCAGATCAGCGCCACGGTCACGAAGATCACCTCGGCGATCCACGGCGCCCACAGGGTTGCCACGATCGCCACGACATAGAGCACCGGCGACAGCTTGCCCTTCCAGTCGCGCCCGACCGCTTGCTTCAGGATCGAGTCCGGCCCTTGCGAGCGGATGATCGCCTGCTGGAGCAGGTAGTAGGCGATCGCGGCCATCAGCAGCACCACGCCGTAGAGCGCCGTGGGCACCGCGGTGAAATGGTTCTCCCCCATCCAGCCGGTGGCAAACGGAAATAACGACAGCCAGAACAACAGATGCAGATTGGCCCAGAGCATCGCGCCCGTGACCGTCGTGCTGGCATGCAGCATGTGATGGTGGTTGTTCCAGTAGATGCCGACATAGACGAAACTCAGGACGTAGCTGAGGAACACCGGCAGCAACGGCAACAGCTCGTCCAGGCTGTCGCCGTGCGGCACCTTCATCTCCAGCACCATGATCGTGATGATGATCGCGATCACGCCGTCGCTGAATGCCTCCAACCGTCCCCGGCCCATGTCCCCTCCGTTCCAGTCACCGAGTCGAGCGCACGATGGCCCTCGCCGGCGCCCCTTCGTGCCCTGCGACCTTGAGCGGTAGCACGATCACATCGTAGTCACCCGCTTGCACTAGGCGCAGATCCAACCCCTCCACGATGGGAATCCCGCGCCCGAGCAGAATCTGGTGCGTCACGGGCGCCGGGGCGCCGAATTGCTCGGCCGAGATGTAGTCCACGCCGACCAGCACGACCCCGGCGTCCGCGAGGAGCTGCGCCGCGTCCGGTGCGATGTAGGCGAAGTCCCTGTGGAACTCGGCTGAGTCCATCCAGCCGCGCAGCGTGCTGCGCGTCCGGAACAGCACTCGCGTCGCGCCGCGCCAGTCGTGCCGGTTCAGCTCCGCCGCATCGATCGCCTGTACGCTGTCGGCGATATCGATCACCCGCGCGGCACCGATCAACGGGTCCAGCGCCACCTGGTCGATCGGTGCTCCAGTGGCGACGAAATGCATCGGGGCGTCGATGTGCGTCCCGCTGTGCGCGCCCAGCGAGTAGACCGACAGCGTCAGGATATCGCCCTTCCGCATGTCCTTGAGAAAATCGAACTGCATCGGCGCGTCGCCCTCGTACACTGGCGTCCGCGCCGGATCGAGCGTCGCCGTGACATCGATCCACCCCTCGGCGCTCAGCTCCTGCCTCGACCGCGTGTCGCACGCCAGCAACCCGAGCCCCACCGCCACCGCAAGGTCCCTCATGCCCATGTGTCCTCCAGTGCCCGTTTTGTCGTTACACGACGAGGCTCAGCAACATGGTGAAACCCAACCCCGCCACGCCGATGATCGTCTCGGCTACGGTCCACGTCTTCAGCGTCTGTGGGACGGTCATGTTGAAGAACTCCTTGATGAGCCAGAACCCCGAGTCGTTCACGTGTGAGAGCACCAGCGAGCCCGCGCCCGTCGCGAGCACCAAGAGCTCGGGCGAAGTCCCCGGCGTCGCCACCGCGATGGGGGCGACGATGCCAGCGGCCGTCGTCATCGCCACGGTCGCCGAGCCGGTGGCCACACGGATCAGCGCCGCCACGGTCCAGGCGAGCAGCAGTGGCGATGCGTGCGATCCCAACGCCACGTCGGCAATCGCGCGCCCCACCCCGCTCTCCAGGAGCACCTTGTTGAATCCGCCGCCGGCGCCGATCACCAGGAGAATGGTGGCGGTCGGCCCGAGGCAGTCGTTGGCGAACTTGAGGATCTGATCACGGGTGAAGTGCTGCTTGTATCCCAGCGACCAAAAGGAGAAGAGCAGCGCCAACAGCAGCGAGACGATCGGGCTCCCGACGAAATCGAGTCCCGAGCGGAGCGGGCTCGCGGTGTCGAGTACCACGTCGGCGGTGCTCGCGCACAACATCAGGATCACTGGAAGCAGCACGGTGAAGAGCGAGATACCGAAGCCCGGCAGGTCGCGCGGAACGCCGCCCGCGTCGCCCGCGAACTGGGCGGCAATCGGGTTCTCCGCGGGGAGTACCGTGCGCGGCGCAATCCACGAGGCGAAGATCGGGCCGGCCAGCGCCGCCGTCGGCAGCCCGACCAAGATGGCATAGACGATCGTGCGC
Source organism: uncultured Gemmatimonadaceae bacterium (assembly GCA_964599725.1). Taxonomy (GTDB): domain Bacteria; phylum Gemmatimonadota; class Gemmatimonadetes; order Gemmatimonadales; family GWC2-71-9; genus DASTHG01. Next base: position 26,300 of record CAZRGT010000011.1, read on the forward strand.
CCGACATCGGCCTGGTAGGCGCCGACCGCGAGCATCGCCGCCGGATGCGGCGGCACCAGCCCATGCACCACCGACAACCCCGCCACCAGCGGAATGCCGATCTTCACGAGTGACAGGCCGGTGCGCCGCGCAATCGTGAAGACCAGCGGAATCAACAGGACGAACCCCACCTGAAAGAAGACCGGAATGCCCACGATGAAGGCGACGAACATGATCGCCCAATGCACGCGTTTCTCGCCGAACATCGTGATGAGCGTGGTGGCGATACGCGTCGCGCCGCCGGACTCCGCCATCATCTTGCCCAGCATCGTCCCGAGGCCCACCACGATCGCGATGAATCCCAACACCCCACCGACCCCGTCCTGGAATGCCTTCACGACAGTGCCGAACGGCATGCCCGCGGCCAGCCCCAGGCCGAGCGACACCGCGATCAACACGACGAAGGGGTGCAGCTTGAAGCGCGCGATCAGCACGATCAGCGCCACCACCGCACCGAAGGCGTAGAGCAGCAGCCGGGTGTTCGGGCTCATGAGGAGGCCGTGCGCCTCACCAGATCGACGACGATCGCGTGCGGCGCCTCGCGGATGTCGCACACCCACGCGCCCTCGTCCGGCGACGGCTCCTCGAGAATGGAGAGCTGGCTCTCGAGTAGCGTTAGCGGCATGAAATGCCCGCGGCGTTGGGCCATGCGCTCCGCGAGGAGCGCCTGGCTCCCCGCGAGATACACAAAACGCACGTCCGTTTCCCCATTGGAGCGCAGCAGGTCACGATAGGGCCGTTTGAGCGCCGAGCACGAGACGACGAGACCAACGCCGGCGCGCTTTGCTTCGCGCAGTCGGGTCGCGATCGCCATCAGCCAACCGTGGCGGTCGTCGTCCGTCAACGGAATCCCGGCCGCCATGCGCTGCACGTTGTCCGGAGGGTGCAGGCTATCACCTTCGACGAACTCGATGTCGAGCTCGTGAGCGAGCTGCGCTCCGATCAGGCTCTTGCCGGAGCCGCAGACGCCCATCACCACGTAGAGCCCAGGGTGCGCAGTGCCCATGAAGTGGCCCCAATCCTATACCACCGACGTATTCGGGGCTATTCTGCTGGCTGGAGGAAATGGTCGACCTTCTAGGGAGCTTGCATCAATGCAATTGGCGATGATCGGGTTGGGCCGGATGGGCGGCAACATGGTGCGGCGGCTGGTCCAGGGCGGACACGAGTTGGTTGTGTACGACTCGAGCGCCGACGCGGTCAAGGCGCACGTCGTCAAGGGGGTCAAGGGGGCGAAGGACCTCGGCGACGTCGCCCGGCAGCTGGGGGGGGCGCCGCGCCGCGTCGTGTGGGTGATGGTGCCGGCCGGCGCGCCGGTCGAGAGCACCATAGAGCAGCTCGTGCCGCATCTCGCCCGAGGAGACATCGTCATCGACGGCGGCAACTCGAACTTCTCGGACTCGCTGCGCCGCGCGGCGGCGCTCAAGGCACAGGGGATCGAGTTCGTGGACGCCGGGACGAGCGGCGGGATCTGGGGCCTCACGCAGGGCTACTGCCTCATGATCGGTGCCTCGCCGGCCGCGTTCGAGCACTGCGAGCCGATCTTTCGGACCTTGGCACCCGAAGGCGGCTACGCCCACGTGGGCCCGCCTGGGGCCGGCCACTACGTCAAGATGGTGCACAATGGGATCGAGTACGGACTGCTCCAGGCGTATGCCGAGGGCTACGAGATCCTGCACGCCTCGAAGCAATTCACGCTCCACCTGGGCCAGATCGCGAAGCTGTGGAACCACGGCAGCGTAGTGCGCTCCTGGCTCAACGAGCTGGCGGAGCGGGCGTTCTCCCGTGACGACCAGCTGGCCGCCATCCGGGGCTACGTGGAGGACTCGGGCGAGGGGCGCTGGACGGTGGAGGAGGCGATGCGCCTCGACGTGCCGGCGCCGGTCATCACGTCGTCGCTGCTGGCGCGGTTCCGCTCCCGCCAGGAGGAGTCCTTCGGCGCCAAGGTGATCGCCGCGCTGCGCAACGAGTTCGGCGGGCATGCGGTGCAGACCAAGTGACGGCACGCCCGCCCGCTGCCGCCGGGTAACCGGAGCACGTAGATTAGCAGCGCGTAACACCTTCTGGCCCCTCGTCCAATGGCAGGACATCGGACTTTGGATCCGTGAATGAAGGTTCGAATCCTTCGGGGCCAACTCCGGGGTCAGGGTGTCTTCCGTTGAGGCCGGCACACGGCCGTCATGTTCATCGTCTCGCCCATGTCGTTCGTCCCGACGACCTTGAGCGTGGCCGTCCCTCCCTGCGCCGTCAGCGTCGCCGTTCCTCTCTCCTTGAACCTGGGCTCGTTGGCGCGTACGACATACCCCGGGGGCCGACCTCCCTGCTTGGCCTTGAGGCTGATCGAGACATAGAAGCTCATCGTCGTGCTGCCAACCGGAAGCGTGTCCGCGCTGAAGTTGATGTCGGTGATCTCGACGTCTTCCCCATCGGGAAACATCAGGGTGAACCCATCGACGAAGCCGGCCATGTCGCGCAGTGGCCCGTAGCCGCAGATACGCGACGTACCGCTCGCCTGGTACGAGCCGGCATAGCGACGGCTGTTCCCCATGACGAGCGTGACGTCCGTCGGTCGCAGCGTGCTGGTGTCGGCGGACTGCGCCATCGCCGGCCGGCCGATCGCGGCCACGCCGGCACTGGTCACGAACGCGACCGCCAGAATACGGTAGGCATTCACAGGATCGTCTCCGCGCTTGAGGCACCCATGCTAGGTCACACCACCCGAGGCACCGCTAGACCTGCGGCCTCTATGCGGCTCAGGGGCCGCGCTGCACCATCATGCGCCGCGTCACCACCGGCTTGGGAATGGCATCGAACCGGGCCAGCTGATCGGCCCGCAGCTGATCGCGGATCATCTGGTACCACTGATCCGCCTCCTCCTGCATCCCCTCGAACTCGGCGCGTACGCTGTCGAAGCGGGCGCGCATCTCCGGTGTGATCTCCTGCGGCGACTGGGGCCGTGGCTGGCCCTCAAAGCGGCGATGCATCTCAGCCCGCCGGTCGGCGGCCTGCTTGAGGACCGCGTTCAGGGCATGATAGGGATCCGTCACGGAGCGGCGCTGCGCCGCATCGAGACCCACCAGCTGCGTCAGGGAGTCGAGGGTGAGCCAGTGATCGGGGGGTGGCTGAAAGCCCTGACCGGGCTGCTGGCCAGCGAGGGGGATGACGCACAACATGAGGGCGGTCAGGGTGGCGACCAAGCGACGCATCGGATCTCCAAAGGTGATAGGCCTTCCCAGGCTACGCGCCGCACCCTGCGGACGTTGGCCCAACCCCTTGGCTTCAGCCACTTTGCCAACTAGCTTGGAGGGCCCGAATGGCGGACTTCACGTTCTCGCGCGGACAGTTGATGCTGCTCGCCGGCACGGCCAACCGGCCGCTCGCCGAGGAGATGGCGCAGCATCTGGGACAGCCGCTGTGCGCGGTGACGATTCGCCGTTTCGCCGACGGCGAGATCTTCGTGAAGATCGACGAGAACGTGCGCGGGCGGGATGTGTTCATCATCCAGCCCACCAATCCGCCGGCGGAGAATTACCTGGAGCTGCTGCTCCTGACCGACGCCGCCCGCCGGGCCAGCGCGGCGCGAATCACCGCGGTGTTGCCCTACTTCGGCTACGCCCGGCAGGATCGCAAGGACCAGCCGCGCGTGGCGATCAGCGCCAAACTGATGGCGAATCTGATCACCCACGCGGGCGCCGACCGGGTGCTGGGAATGGACTTTCATTCCCACCAGCTGCAGGGGTTCTGGGACATTCCGGTGGATCATCTGTACGCGGCCCCGGCGTTCGTGTCCCACTACCGGCTCAAGACTTTGCACCAGCCCGTCGTGGTGGCCCCTGACGTCGGCTCGGCGAAAATGGCCCGCGGGTACGCCAAACGGCTCGACGCGTCGCTGGCGATCATCGACAAGCGGCGCGTGTCGGCGAACGTCGCGGAAGTGGTGAACGTGGTCGGCGAAGTGGAAGACCGGGACTGCCTCATCCCCGACGACATGATCGACACGGCGGGGACGATCACCGAGGCGGCCTCCGCGTTGAAGCGCCTCGGCGCGCGGCGGGTGTTCGCGTTCGCGACCCATGCCCTGCTCTCGGGTCCGGCGGTGCAGCGGCTGCGGGAATCGTCGATCGAGGAAGTGACGGTGACCAATACGATCCGGCTCCCCGAGGAGCGGAAGTTCGACAAGCTCAAGGTGCTATCGATCGCCGCGCTGATGTCGAAGGCGATCGGCTACGAGCACTCGAATCAGTCGGTCAGTTCTCTCTTTGATTGAGTAGAGGTTCCGCATGGCACAATTCGTTGCGCTCGCCGCCAGTCCACGCACCGCTACGGGCAAAGGGGCGGCGCGTCAGCTCCGCTTCCAGAAGAAAGTCCCGGCGGTCATCTACGGGCACGGCCGGGCGAGCCAATCGCTCGAAATCGACGCCCAAGCGCTCGAGAAGGCGCTCACCGGCATCGAGCCCGCGAGCACCATCATCGAGCTGACGCTCGAGGGGAAGAAAGCGCGGACGCTGATCCGCGAGATCCAGCGCCATCCCGTGCGCCCCGACATCATCCACGTGGACTTCTACGAGATCCGCGCGGACGAGAAGGTGAAGCTCCGGGTCCCGGTGCATCTCACCGGGACGCCCGACGGCGTCCGCAACGCCGGCGGCGTGCTCGATCAGGTGACGCGCGAGGTCGAGATCGAGGTGATGCCCGAGCACATCCCCGACCGGGTGGAGTTCGACGTCACGGCGCTGACCATCGGGCGCTCGGTGCACGTGCGGGACCTCCAGATTCCGCATGCGACCATCCTCACGCTCGCCGATCTCACGATCGCAACCGTGGTGCCGCCGCGCGCCGAGGAAGTGGCCGCCCCCACGGCGGAAACCGGCGTGGAAATCGCCGAGCCGGAGCTGATCCGCAAGCCGCGTGAAGAGGAAGGTGAAGTGGTTGAGGGCGAGGCCGAGGCCAAGCCGGCGGCGGAGGCGAAGCCCAAGGGCGGTAAAGAAGGCTGACGCGCTTGCGCGCCGTCGTCGGGCTGGGTAATCCGGGCCCGGAGTACGCGCCGACGCGCCACAACGCGGGGTTCTGGGTGGCGGACGCGCTCGTTGCGCGGTGGAGGCTCCCCCCCTTCCGGCGTGGCGAGCGCGCTCGTGTTTCCGCGGGTGAAGTCGACGGCCGGCCGGTGCGCGTCCTGAAACCCACCACGATGATGAACCGCTCCGGCGCCGCGCTCGCCTCGCTACGCGCCGACCCGTCTTTCTCCCCCGCCACCGACCTGCTGGTTGTGGTGGACGACTTCAACATCCCGAGCGGCACGTTCCGCCTGCGCCCATCCGGATCGGCGGGGGGGCACAACGGGCTGAAGAGCGTTGAAACCGTGCTCCAGTCGCCGGACTATGCACGACTGCGGGTCGGCATCGGTCCGCTCCCGACGGCCGAGCCCTGGGAGGACTTCGTGCTCGCACCATTCTCCGATCCGGAGCGCGAGCAGCTGGAAGCGCTCATGCCCGCGCTACTGGATGCGGTGGACGTCTGGGTCCGGGAGGGTGTGACCTGACCGCCCCGGCCATGCTCGCGTCGATCGTGACGGTCGCGGGCGTGTTCGGGCTGCTCGTCGCCGCGGCGCTGTTCGTCGCGATTCGCCGGCAACCGGAGGGTGCGGCGAGACAACGCGAGATCGCGGCGTTGATTCGCGTCGGGGCGCTCGCGTTCCTGCGACGCGAATACACCATCCTGCTCCCATTCATCGCGGTCGTGGCGACGCTGCTGGCGCTCGCGATCGGCTGGCGCACCGCCGCGGCCTACGCCGGGGGCGGCCTGTGCTCGGTGCTCGCGGGATGGTTCGGCATGAGCGCCGCCACCCGGGCCAACGTGCGCACCGCCGAGGCCGCGCGCGCCGCGGGACAGGCACAGGCGCTGCGCATCGCGTTCACGGGCGGGGCCGTCATGGGCCTCGCCGTGGCCAGCCTCGGCCTGGTCGGCATCGGCATCGTGCTCGGCGTGTTCTACGAGGCGGGGTACGCCGCGGAGAGCTGGCGGGCGTTCGCGGAAATCATCTCCGGATTCGCCATGGGCGCTTCGTCGATTGCCCTGTTCGCCCGCGTCGGCGGCGGCATCTACACCAAGGCGGCCGACATCGGCGCGGATCTGGTCGGGAAGCTCGAGGCCGGCATCCCGGAAGACGATCCGCGCAATCCCGCCACCATCGCCGACAACGTGGGCGACAACGTCGGTGACGTCGCCGGCATGGGCGCGGACATCTTCGAGAGCTACGTCGGGGCCGTGATCGCCACCGTGGTGATCGGCGCCACGAGCGACGCGGTGGCCAATCGGGTGGACGCCGTGGCGCTGCCGTTGTTGTTCACGGTGGCCGGCCTGGCCGCGAGCCTCGTGGGCATCGCGGCCGTGCGCTGGCTGGCGCGCGGGGCGCCGGCGACGGCGCTGCGCTGGAGCTCGATCCTGGCCGCGGGCCTGTTTCTGTTCCTGGCCTGGCTCATCTCGCGGCGGCTCGATCCGGTGATCGTGGCCGCGTCCGGGTCGACCCTCCCGCCGCTCGGGCCCTTCATCGCGGTCGTCGCGGGCACGCTGGCCGGCGTCGCGATCGGGCTGCTCACCGAGTATTACACGGGAGCCGCGCCGGTCCGCGCCATCGCCGAGGCGTCTCGGACTGGTCCCGCCACCAATCTCATCGCCGGACTCGCGGTCGGCCTGAAGAGCGCCGTCCCGTCGGTGCTGCTGATCTGCGCCGCGATCGGCGTCGCCTACCAGGCCGCGGGCCTCTATGGCATCGCCATTGCGGGTGTGGGGATGCTGGCCACGGTCGGCATCACCATGTCGGTCGACGCCTACGGGCCCATCGCCGACAACGCCGGCGGCATCGCCCAGATGAGTGGCCTGGGCCCCGAGGTTCGCCGCATCACCGACGGGCTCGACGCGCTTGGCAACACGACCGCGGCCATGGGCAAGGGGTTCGCCATCGGCTCCGCCGCGCTCACCGCGCTGGGCCTATTCAGCGCCTACGCCACCGCCGTCCGGTTGCCCGCCGGCGGGCTCGATCTCCAGAACCCCATGGTGGTGATCGGGTTCTTTCTGGGCGGCTGCATCCCCTGCTTCATCGCGGCCACGACGATGACGGCCGTCGGACGCGCTGCCGCGGGGATGGTGCAGGAAGTGCGCCGGCAGTTCCGGGAGATCGCGGGCTTGATGGAGGGCACGGCCCAGCCTGATTCGGCCGCCTGCGTGGACATCTCCACCCGGGCGGCGTTACGCGAGATGATCGTCCCCGGGGTGACCGCCCTGGCCGCGCCGGTGCTCGTGGGGAAACTGCTCGGCGTCACCGCGCTGGGGGGCCTGCTCGCGGGGGCGACGCTCACCGGCGTGCTGCTCGCCCTGTTCATGGCCAACGCGGGCGGCGCCTGGGACAACGCGAAGAAGCTGATCGAAGCGGGCGCGCACGGCGGCAAGGGCTCACCGGCGCACGCCGCGGCCGTGGTCGGCGACACCGTCGGCGATCCGTTCAAGGACACGGCCGGACCGGCGATGAACATCCTGATCAAGCTGATGGCGGTGGTGAGCCTGGTGCTGGCCCCATGGCTTATGGAGTGATATTATCGCCGCTTCACGTCCGGAGGCCGTATGTCGCGTCGCCTGTTGCTGACTCTCGCCCTGCTGCTCTACACGGTTCCGCTCTCCGCCCAGGACCTGCGCACGGTCGTCCAGGGTCTATTCCAATTCGGGCAAGGGTGCGGCAATGTGCCCTTGTGCCTCTACCCGGACTTGGGGGCGGCCCACGGCTCCCACTTCAATAGCGCGCTCGCCACCGGGCAAACGAGCCTGATCGGGTTTCTCACGGATGCCATCGGCGTAAGCGTCTCCGACGTCCCGATCAGCGCGACGAGCAGCGGTGCCACCTTTACGTTCGTGGGCGGGCTGCCGGTCAAGACTTCGGTCTCCTCCGGGCCCATATTTGGAGAACGCTCGCAGACGCTCGGTCGGAACAAGTTGCTGGTGGGCACCAACGTCACGGGCATCAGCTTCCAGAGCCTGCGGGGCGTTCCGCTGCACTCCATTGTCTTCGACTTCACCCATCTGGATACGCCCCCAGCCCCCCCCCTGGGGACTCCGGCGTTCGAAAACGACATCTTCGAGGTGCGACCCAACGTCAACGTGAGCGTCACGGTCGCCTCGTTGTTTGTGACCTATGGCCTCCTCGACCGCATCGACGTCAGCGTGGCGGTGCCGTTCGCGCGAACCGCGGTGAGCGGGTTCAGCATTGCCGCCATTCGACCGTTCGGCCCGGGCACCCCGCACTTCTTTGGCGACTCATCCGGGGATTCTCTGCCAACCAAGCAGTTCCAGGACACTTCGATCGTATCCGGTACCGCGACGGGCATCGGGGATATCGCGGCGCGCCTGAAGATCAACCTGTCGCAGTCCGACCGGGGCGGCTTTGCCGTACTGATCGACACACGACTCCCGACCGGCGACGAGAACAACTTCCTCGGCTCGGGGCATCTCAGCCTGCGCGGAGTCGGCATCTGGTCCGGGCGTTGGGGGGACTTCTCACCGCACGGCAACGTGGGGTACCTGTACCGGAGCGGGGGCAAACAGAACTCCGCCCTCCTGGCGACGGTCGGGTTCGACCAGCTGCTCGCTCCATGGGCCACGATGGCCGTCGACGTGATCACGCAATACGAGCTGGGAGCGAGCCAGCTCCAGCTTCCCGGCAGCGTGACGATCCAGGTCCCGGCCGTCCGCATCGTGCAGACCTCCAACATCCCGGATCAGCGGGATCACATCGTCAACGGATCGGTGGGGTTCAAGTTCACTACGAAGGGGGGAATCACCGTCCTCGCCAACTCGCTGTTCCCGATCCGTAAGGCCGGGCTCCAGGCGAACGTTGTCTGGACGGTGGGCGCCGAGCACAATTTCTAGGGGTCCCTACCGCCTTTCCTGGAGCACCTGCAGGCGCCAGCCCACGGACCGGCGGACGAGCGTCCCCAGATAGGGGACGGCCTGCGCCTGACGCCCGGACGCCTGTGTCTGGAACCCGAGCGTCACCACGAAGGTGACGCTCGCCGTGGTGTCGTAGACGTTCGGGGTCGCCTGATCGCTCAGCACGGCGGTCAAGTCCGTGACATCGCGTGACTCGAGCAGCGCCGTCCAACCCTGCCGCTGCTGCGGGCTCATGTCGGGGTAGACGCTCCGCACCCGGTCCATGCGGCGCGACGCCAGCGCCTGCGCGAATTCCCTCACGATGGCGGCGATCTCGGCCGCCGCGTTCTCATTCGGGTTCGGACCGGGCACAGAAACAACGGTCACCTCGACGCCGCCCCGTTGGCCTTCGCTCGACGCCGAGATCGTCGACTTCCCCGCCCCCACGGCCGTGACGAAACCACCCGTGCTGACTGTGGCGATCCCGAGGTGACTCGTGCTCCATTGGACCGGCCGTCCCGACAACGAAGCCCCCGCGGCGTCACGGGGAATCGCACGCAGCTGCTGCGTCTCGCCCACCCGGAGCGTGCCGGGATCCGGCATGACGTCGATGCTGGCGACCGCGGTCGGTGGCGGCGGCACCGGTGCGGTGACGGTGACGAGCGCCGTCGCGCTTCTCCGCTCGCTTCCGGCCGTGATGCGCGTCGTGCCGTCGCCGATCGCCGTGACCGTGCCGTTCGCGACCGTCGCGATCCGGGGATCCGCGGAGGTCCAGGTGATCTGGCGTCCGGTCAACGGGGCGCCACGCGCGTCCCGGAGCGCTGCCGAGAGCTGTGCCGTCTCGCCCACGATCAGATTCATCTGATTCGGGACCACGGCCACCGTCGCGACCGCCGCCGGTGGCCCGGTCTGCACCGGCGCGGGCGTCACCGCCACCGAGGCCCCGGCGCTGCGTCCCTCGCTCGTGGCCGTGATGGTGGCCCGTCCCGCGCCGACCGCCGACACCATTCCCAGGGACGTCACGGTCGCCACACGGTCGTCGCTCGAGGACCAGCGCACCGGGTGGCCGCGGAGCGCATTGCCGGCCGCGTCCCGGATCGCGACCTGTAGCAGGATGATCTCCCCCGCCCTGAGTGACGTATCGGCCGGCGTGAGCGCCACGGACCCGACCGCCGCCCGCACCGTCACGGCGGCGGTGGCGCTTCTCCCTTCGCTGGACACGGTGATCGTCGCCACACCCGGCGCGTCGCCGGTCACGAGCCCCGTCGACGAGACGCGGGCAATGGACGGCTGGCTCGAAGCCCATTTGACTGGGTGGTCCGCCAGCACGACGCCATTCGCATCACGCGCCTCCGCGGCGAGCTGCAGGCGGCCACCCTCGACCAGGGAATCCGCTGCTGGGGAAATGGTGAGCGCCGCCACCACGCTGGCTGCGGTGGACGTCCCTGGCTGATCGGCGCCACCACCGCTGCGCGTCGCCGCCCAGACCCCGACCGCCACGACCAGGGCCGCCACCCCCACCCAGATCCCCATGGGCAGGCGACGTCCGCCGCCTGCCGGGATCGGCGCCGCGGCTTCCGCCGCCACGGAACGCGCGGGCGGGGCGGTCGCGGTCACGGCCGTGGTACCGCTGACACCCTCGCTCGTCGCCGTGATGATCGCGGAGCCCGGAGCGACGGCGGACAGCAGCCCGCCGGGTGAAACGGACGCGACGCCGGGAGCGTTCGACGCCCAGGAGACCGGCCGTTCCGGATGGGCGATGCCTTTGGCGTCGCGCACCGTCGCCACGAGCTGCAGGTTCTGTCCCACCCGCATCGTCTTGGCCGACGGCGCCACGGAGACGGCGACCACGAGGGCCAGCGTGCTGCCGGCGCCCACGTGAGACGCCTTGATGGATGGAATCGGACTCGCCGGCGTACTGAACCGTTGTAGCACCTCGGTCGTGCCGCCGGCGCGGGCCAGCTCGGTCATGCTGCGCCGCGTATTCTCGTCCTGCGCCAACGCCGCGCCCCCCGCGGCCACAATCGCTGCTTCGATGTTGGGCCAGCGCTGATCCGGCGCCTTCTCCAGCATGCGCATGACGGCGGCTTCGAGCAGGGGGGGACAGTCCGGCCGCGCGTCCTGAATCGGGGGCGCCGGCTCGTTGAAATGCGCGAACATCAGCGCCATAATCGATTCGGCGGCGAACGGCGCGCGACCGGTCAGCATCTCGTACACGACGACGGCCAGCGAATACTGGTCCGACGCACCCGTGACCGGATGCGCGGCACACTGCTCCGGGCTCATGTAGGCCGGCGTGCCGACCGCCACCCCCGTCATGGTGAGCGCGTGGGCCGCGGAGATTTTGGCGATGCCGAAATCGGTGACGACCGCCCAGCCCTCCTCGTCCACCATGATGTTGGCGGGCTTCACGTCCCGGTGCACGACGCCGCGCCGGTGGGCATACGCCAGCGCACCCCCCGCCTGATGCAGGATGGCCTGCACCATCGGGATGGGGAGGGGGCCGATCTCGCGGATGATCGAGTCGATCGGCCGTCCTTCCACGAACTTCATGACGAAATAGAGAATGCGGTCGGTCTCCTTGACCGCATAGATCGGGATGATGTGCGGGTGGCTGAGCGAGGCCGCCGTCCGCGCCTCGCGCTTGAACCGCTCCACCATGCCCTCGCCGGCCAGCAGCGACGGCGAGATCACCTTGATGGCGACCTTGCGATCGAGGGCGATGTCGTGGGCCAGATACACGGTGGCCATGCCGCCGCGTCCCAGCTCCGCCATTACCTCGTACTCGCCGAGCGTCGCCTCGCGCAGCATCTCGAGCAGGGCGTCGCGAGGAGCAGTCGCCGGCGGGAGGGAGACGGTCGAGACCGCCACCGATCCCGCGATACTCGACACGTCGGCCCCGCAGTTCGCGCAGAAGCGCGCACCGGGGACGACCGGAGTCCCACAGCGGGGGCAGCCGGACACGGGCGTCATCGGCCTACCTCGGCCCGGCCACCCAGGGCCGGGCCGGGACGGTCGCAGCAGTGAACATGTTCAGACTGTGCAATATACCATCCAGCCTCCGACTGAAACATCGGGGGCCAGGTCGTCGACCTGGCCCCCGCATCCACGGACAGTGGCGCCGATCCTACACCGTCCAGGTGCGTCCCTTGTTCAATAGATCGTCCAGGCTGCCGGCCGGCCCGGCGGCCGCCAGCTGGGCATGGACATCCCGCTCATAGGTCGGCGCCGGGTCGCAGTACAGCACGCCCAAGGCCATCGGGAACCGGGGTGGCGCGAGCGCCACGAGCAGATTGGCGAGCGCGCGGTTGGTCTCGTCGTGCACGAGCACGTCCGCGATCGCCACGCCGCCTTCGCCCACCGGGACCGCCTCGAGCTCGATCCGGCCGGGGACGAGCCGTAGTCCGCGCCGGCCGCCCGGCCCGAAGCACAGCGGCCGGCCATGCCCCACATGCAGCTGCATCTCGGGCGCGACCTGCTTGTCCGTGAAGTCGTCGAACACGCCGTCGTTGTAGACGACGCAATTCTGGAACAGCTCCACGAACGACGCGCCGGCGTGTGCGTGGGCCCGCTTCAGCACTTCGACCAGGTGTGGTTGCAGCGTGTCGATGGATCGCGCCACGAACCGCGCCCCCGCTCCCAACGCGAAGGCGCAGGGCAAGACGGGGTGGTCGAGCGAGCCGCCCGGCGTGGAGGGGGATGTGGTCCCCTCGCGGGACGTCGGCGAGTACTGGCCCTTCGTGAGCCCGTAGATCTCGTTGTTGAAGAGGAGAATCTGCAGATCGACGTTGCGGCGCAGCACGTGCAGCAGATGATTGCCGCCGATCGACAAGCCGTCGCCGTCTCCGGTGATCATCCAGACGTCCAGATCCGGGTTGGCGAGCTTCACGCCGGTCGCGATCGCCGGCGCGCGACCGTGGATCGTATGGAACCCGTACGTGGCCAGGTAGTACGGGAAGCGCGACGAGCAGCCGATGCCGGACACGAACACCGTCCGTTCCCGCCGCGCGCCCAGGTCGGCGAGGGTCTTCTGCACCGCCTTGAGAATCGCGTAGTCGCCGCAGCCGGGACACCAGCGTACTTCCTGGTCCGAGGCATAGTCCTTGGGCGAGAGCGGGGTGACGGGAGGAGAGGGGATCGTGGCGGTCATACGCGGGCGCGAATCGCCTCGGCGACGGTGGACACCTTGAACGGTTTACCGGTGATCTGGTTCAGCCCCTCGGCCGGTATCAAAAAGGCGGCCCGTAGCAGCTGCACCAGCTGGCCGTTGTTCAGCTCCGGCACGAGCACTCGACCGAAGCGCCGCAGCAGCTGGCCCAGATTGCGCGGGAACGGGGCGAGGTGACGAAGGTGGATGTGCGAAACAGAACGCCCCTCCGCGCGCACTTGCTTGACGGCCTGATGCACCGCCCCGTAGGTCGATCCCCACGCGACCACCGCCAGCGCGCCGCGATCTTCGCCCAGCGCGACTTGCTGCAACGGAATGTCTTGCGCGATCCCGGCGACCTTCGCCGCCCGCACCTTGGTCATGCGTTCGTGGTTGTCCGGGTCGTAGGAGATGTGGCCCGTCTCATGGCTCCGCTCGAGTCCACCGATGCGGTGCTCGAGCCCGGCCGTTCCTGGGCGCGCCCACACGCGCGCCAGCGTCTCGGGGTCGCGCACGAACGGATGGAACCCGTCCGGGTCGGTTCGAAACCGCACCGGGAAGCGCGGCAGCGAAGCCACATCCGGGAGTCGCCAGGGCTCGGACGCGTTGGCGAGACTCTCGTCGGAGAGCAGCATGACGGGGGTCATGTAGGTCGTGGCGAGGCGCACCGCTTCCATCGCGACCTCGAAGCAATCCGCCGGAGTCGCCGCCGCCAGCACCGGCAGCGGGGCGTCCGCGTTGCGACCCAGGACGGCCTGAAACAGATCCGACTGCTCGGTCTTGGTCGGCATCCCGGTCGAGGGGCCGGCCCGCTGGGAGTCGATCACGACGAGCGGCAGCTCCGTCGCAATGGCGAGCCCCAGACCTTCGGTCTTGAGCGCAATCCCCGGCCCCGAGGACGACGTGACGCCGAGTGCGCCGGCGTAGGCGGCGCCGATAGCGGCGCAGATCGCCGCGATCTCGTCTTCGGCCTGGAACGTGATCACGCCGTATGCCTTGAGACCCGAGAGCGTGTGCAGCACCGGCGAGGCGGGTGTGATCGGGTAGGACGCGAACACCATCCGCTCGAGCTCGGCGGCGCGCAGTCCCGCGATCAAGCCCCAGGCGAGCGCTTCCGTGCCGTTCACCGCACGATAGCGACCGGGGCTGACCGGCGCCGGCGGGATGGTATAGGCCCCGACGTTGCTGGGCAGCTCCGCGGTTTCCCCGAAGGCGTGGCCGGCGTGCAGCGCCGCCACATTGGCGCCGGCGATCGCCGGCTTCGCGGCGAACTTCTTGGTCAGCCAGTCGACGGTCGCCTGCCGCTCCCGGCCGTACATCCACAGCATCAGGCCGAGGGCCCACATGTTGCGGCAGCGATGGGCGTCACGCGACGTGATGTCAAAGGCCTTGACCGCTTCCTCGGTCAGGCGGGTGACGTCGACTTGCAGGAGGCGATACTCGGCGAGCGAGCCGTCCTCGAGTGGATTAGCCGCGTAGCCCGCCTTGGCGAGGTTGCGTTCGGTGAAAGCCGCCGTGTCCACCACCAGCGTGCCGCCGCGACGCAGGTCTTCGATGTTCATCGTCAAGGCCGCCGGATTCATGGCGACCAGTGCGTCCAGCTCATCGCCAGCGGTGAGCACCTCGTGCGCCCCAAAGTGGATCTGGAACGCGGACACGCCAAACGTCGTGCCGGCCGGGGCGCGGATCTCGGCCGGGAAATCCGGGAACGTCGCGAGGTCGTTGCCGGCCAGGGCGGTTTCGAGCGTGAACTGGGAGCCGGTGACCTGGATCCCGTCGCCCGAATCACCGGCGAACCGGATGACGGCGTGCTCGCGATCCTCGCGTGGGACGGTCCGGGTGGACTGTGAGGCGGTGGCCATCGATGTCACCGTATTGCGGTCGCCGTCGTCTCGGCCAGCAGTTCCACGTCCGGCTTCACCTCGGCGTCCAGCGCCACGCGATTCCGCTCATTCCGGACCACCCGGGAGAACAACGACAGCTTGGGGTCGAACAGGAACCGGAACAGCAATCGGGTCCAGGACTGGTGGGCGGACAACGTGTCGTAGGCTTCGGGGGCCGTCGAGCGGATCCGTGGCAGCCGGGTCCAGGGGATCGACGGGAAATCGTGGTGCTCGTTGTGGTACCCCACGTTGAACGCGATGCGGTTCAACGGGCCGTAGTAGCTGAACGTCTCCTGATCCCCGTCGGTCGTCAGAAAATGCCGCTGAATCCAGCGGGCCCCGAGCGGGTGCAGGCCGATCGAGAAGAACAGCGACAGGACGAAGTAGGCGAGGGCCTGCGGCCCCCACACAAGCCAGACCGCGACGTCGAACGCCACCTGGGTGACGATATTCGTGACGCTCCAGGCGTCGAGCAGATGAATCTCCTTCAGGCGCAACGGTCGCGTCATCTGGAAAAACGGATAGAACAGCAGCCACACCGCCTTGCCGAGCCAGGAGTGGCCGATGAGCCGCGCCTCCCAGAGGTTCGGCAAGTCCGCATCGAGCTCGTACACCCCCTGGAAGGCGTGGTGCTTCAGGTGGTACTTCGCGAACGACACCGAGCTCGGGAAGGACAGCGGCAGATTGGCGATCAAGCCGGTGAGGATGTTCGGGACTTTCCGCTTGAACACCAGCTTGTGCGCGACCTCGTGGATCATGACGAACAACGCATGGTTCGCGAACGCGCCCACGCCGTAGGCCACGGCGAATACGACCCACCACGACTGGTCCCGCACCAGCCAGGCGAGTGCGATTTGCAGCGCGACGATGCCGCACGTCCACCAGAAGGTGGCCGGATGGGGGCCGATCAGCTCGCGCATCTCCGGATGACGCCGGAGGATGTCCCGCGTCCGGGCGCGATGCGGCTCGGCGGCGGCGGAAACGACGAATTCAGCGGGTGCAGACGAAATGGACGGCTCCGAGTTGCAGGACGTGGCGATCACCTCGCCGGTCTAAAATCGACACCAAACGGGAATTGCACCAGTCCCGGACAGGCGATGATCGCGCCCGCGCCTCGATATGGCCCACAACGAATCCGCACCGAATGGGGTGGCCGCGCCCGACCCCTCCCGTTATCTTCCCGCCTCCCATATCCCCTACTCGGCGCGACACCTGCGCCGGGTCGTTCATGACCAGAGGGAGGTGCCCATGACGCGTCGCTACGAGACCGTCTACATCTTCGATAGTGCCCTGGAAGAACCCGCCATCAACGAGAAGCTGCAGCGGTTTCACGGCCTGCTGACCCACGAGGGTAAAGGGTCCGTGGGCAACACCAACCATTGGGGCAAGCGCACCCTCGCCTACCCCATCAAGAAGAAAGACACCGGCTACTACGTTGTGGCGCAGTTCGAGGCGACGGGTGACCTGCTTCCGGAGTACGAGCGGGCGGTCAAGCTCGACGAGTCGGTGCTCCGCTACCTGATCGTGCTCAACGAAGGCGAGCCGGCCAAGCCGATGCCGACCGCGGCGCCCGCCGCGCTGGAAGAAGAGATCGAGGGGGAAGAAGCATGAGACGGCCCGCAAAAACATGCCCGGTGTGCGAGTCCGGCGTGCGCGTGCTCGATTACAAGGATGACCGGACGTTGGGCCGGTTTCTGACCGAACGGGGGAAGATCCTGCCGTCGCGATTGTCCGGCATGTGCGCGCGCCATCAACGCCAGCTCGCGACCGCCATCAAGCGCGCACGACAGCTCGCCTTGATCCCGTACATCAAGAGCGGATCCACGGCCTGACATGCCGGCCCGTGGCCGGGGTTGGAGCCTGGTGTTCGCGACGATCGCCTTTGGGCTGTTCGCGTTCGGGCTGCTGGGCCTCGTGGCCCTGTCACTCGCCGCGCTGCTCCTGGCCGCTGGTCTGCCCGGGTCGCGGGAGCGGGTGATTGCCGTGCTGGTCGGGGGTGCCGGTCTCGCGTTCGTCCTGGCTTCGGCGGCCGACGCATTCGCCGCCGCGCTGGGCGCGTACAGCCTGATTGTCGCCGCGGCGTTCGCCGGCGGTGCGCAGCTCGCCCCGGCCGGGCTCTGGCGCCAGGCGCTCCGCGCCACCCTGTGGGGAGGCGCCGGTACGGCGGCGCTCGGGTTCGTCGTGCGCGGCACCCGATTCTGGGCCGAGCTCCAGTGGAACGTCATGCATCAGGTCTCAAGCGCCGTACGGTCGGTGATCGAGCGCTGGCCCGACGGCTACCCGATGTACGAGCCGATGGTGCACTTCTTCGGGACTGCCTTTCCGGGGTTCCTGGCGCTCGAGACCCTCGCCGCGCTGACGCTCGCATGGCAGTGGCATCAACGACTGGCGCCGGCCCCCTTGGGGGCGCCGGCGACACCGTTCCGCCAGTTCGAGTTCGGCGACCTTTGGGTGTGGGGCCTGGTCGGGATCCTGATGGTATGGGCGGTACCGAAGCTCGCCGCGCTGAAGGGCGTCGCCCTGAACCTCGGCCTGGTGCTTGGCGTGCTGTACTGCCTGCGGGGCGCGGCGATCGTCGTCGCGCTCGCGGCCAGCGCCGGGATTCCGCTCTGGACGCTGACGGCCGGGACGATCGTCGCGGTGGTCCTGGTCGTGCCGCTGCTGTTGCTCATCCCCGGCCTGTGGACGCTCGGGGTCTTCGATACCTGGCTGGCCTTCCGCCGACGGCGCGTCGGCCAGTCCACCGTGCGCTAATAATAGAGGACGAGACGATGGAGATCATTCTCCGCGAAGACGTGCAGCATGTCGGGAAGGCTGGCGAGGTCGTCAAGGTGAAGGACGGCTACGCCCGCAACTTTCTTCTGCCCAAAGGGCTCGCCTACCCGGCCACGGAAGGCAACAAGAAGCGGATCGCCTTCGAGGCCGATCGACTGGCGCGTCAGCGGGCGACCGAGAAACAGGCGGCGGAAGGCGAAGCGGGCAAACTGACCGGCCTCACCCTCACGTTCCCGATGAAGGTGGGCGAAGAAGAGAAGCTGTACGGATCGGTGACCGCCAGCGACATCCAGCGCCGGCTCGAGGAGCAAGGGATTCACGTCGACAAGCGAAAAATCGATCTCCCCGAACCGATCCGGGCGTTGGGCGAGTTCCGGGTGGGCATCAAGTACCACGCCGAGGTGCGACCCGAAATCGTCGTGGTCGTGGTGCAGGAGTAACGCCGGGCCGTGACCGTCGGCATCGCGTACGTCGATGGACCCCGGCTGCGCCGCTCGCTCCTCGCGGCGGCGGATTGGGTGGCGGCAGGCCGCGACGAGCTGAACCGGATCAACGTCTTCCCCGTCCCCGATGGCGACACCGGGACGAACATGTGCCTCACGCTGCGGGCCGTGGCCCACGCACTGCGGGAGCTCGGCGACGCGCCCTTGCCGCAGGTGACGGCGACGATGGCCCAGGCGAGTATCCGCGGCGCGCGCGGCAACTCAGGGCTCATGCTGTCGCAATTCCTGCTCGGGCTCCAGGAGAGACTCGGTCCGCGGCTCACCGCCTCCACCGCCGATCTCGCCCCCGCCATCCGCGCCGGTTTTGATCGCCTGGAAGAGTCGCTCGACGAACCCGTCGAAGGCACGATCCTCACGGTCGTGCGCGAAACCGCGCAAGAGGCCGAGCGTGCCGCCGGCGAGCGTGACGTGCGGGTGTTCGTGAGACGCCTGGTCGCCCGCGCCGAGGTCGCCCTGGCGCGAACGCCCGAGCTGCTGCAGGCCCTCAAGCAAGCGGGAGTCGTGGATGCCGGTGCCAAGGGATTCGTCCGCTTTCTGGACGGGGTCAAGCGGCTCATAGAGGAAGGAGTGCTCGCCCAGGGCGCGGTGGACCGGGTGGACGTCTCCCCCCCCAACGCCGCGGCCCTCACCGAGGTCGCCGACGAGCGGGACTACCAGTACTGCACCGAGATCCTGGTGCGGGGCGACGCGCTGCCGGCGAGCACCGACGTCCGCCGCGCGCTACGCGCGCTGGGCGGCTCGATCGTCGTGCTGCAGACCGGGGATCTGCTCAAGGCCCACGTCCACACCGATGCGCCGGATGCCCTGTTCGCCCTGGGCGCCACCTGGGGCACGGTGGAAACCACCAAGGCCGAAGACATGCGCGTCCAGCACCGCGCGCTGCTCGAAAAGCGCCCCCTCGCCTTCGCCACCGACACCGCCTGCGATCTCCCCGACCACCTGGTCTTCGAGCACGGGATCACTCTGGTCCCGACCCAGCTGATCATCGGCGATCACGTGTACCAGGATCGCCTCGAGATGTCGCCCGCCGAATTCTTTGAGCGGCTCCGCGCGGGCGAGGATGCCAGCACGTCGCAGCCGGCGCCCAAGACGTTCGAGGACGCCTTTGCCGACGCGTTGCGCGGCGCGGAGCACGTCGTCGCAATCGTCCTGTCCAAGGCGCTCTCGGGTACCTACGCCAACGCCGAGCGCGCCGTGCGGGTGGTGGATCCCGGTCGTATTCACCTGGTCGATAGCCGCGGCGCGTCCCTGACCGAAGGCATGCTGGTGCTCCGCGGCCTCGAGCTGGCCGCCCTGGGGTGGGACGGGCCGGCCATCGCGCGCGAGCTGGAGCGGGTGCGGGATCAGTCGGGCGGATTCTTCACGGTCGACAACCTCGAGCGACTGATCCGCTCGGGCCGCGTCGGACGGCTGCGGGGCTGGCTCGGGACGCGTCTCAACGTCAAGCCGATCATGGCGCTGACCATCGAGGGCCGGGCTGAGCCGGTGGATCGCGCGCGCGGACGCGAGGCGGCCCGGGCGCGCGTGCTCGCGCGACTCGAGCGGCTGCTCACGCCGCGCCCACAGCAGTTGCGGCTCGGCGTGGCGCACGGCGACATTCCCGAGTTCGCCGAGACGCTGCGGGCGGAATTGGTGGACCGCTACCAGCCGAAGCAGATCGTCGTGACCCCGATCACGCCGGTGATCGCGGCCCATGCCGGCATCGGCGCCTGGGGAGTGTTCTACCAGATCGAGGACGGAACAAAGGGGTGAGCGCCGCGCTATGAATAGGAGCCGCGGGCGCGGCACACGCGGCGGGCAGCGCCTTCCTCCCGAGAGCCTGCGGCACATCGTCGACGCCCTGGCGGATCGCAAGGCCGTCGACCCGATCGTGCTCGACTTGCGGGGCCTTTCCGAAGCGACGGACTACTTCGTGATCGCCTCGGGAACCTCCGATGCCCATGTGCGCGGGATGGCGGAGCATCTGATGGCGGAGTTGGCGCCGCATCACGTCGAAGGGCTCGCCCAGGGCCGTTGGGTGTTGCTGGATTACGTCGACGTCGTGGTGCACCTGTTTCATCCCGAGCTGCGGGCGTTTTACCAGCTGGAGCGGTTGTGGGGCGACGCCCCGCCGGTGGCCCTCGACGAAGTGGGCACGGTCGGGTAGACCTGGCGGAGAAAGGATCACAGCGGCATGAGCACGGGAACGAAGTTCGCAGTGGCGTTGGCCGCGGTCGCGGCCCTCCTGGGGGGCGCGCCACGCACCGCCGCCCAGTATTTCGGGCAGAACAAGGTCCAGTACCGGTCCTTCCCGTTCCAGATCATCCGCACCGATCACTTCGAGGTGTACTTCTACGATGAGGAGCGTGCCGCGGCCCTCGATGCCGCGCGCATGGCCGAACGCGCGTATGCCCGGCTGACCCGGGTGCTGCACCATCAGTTCCAGTCGCGCAAGCCGATCATCCTGTACGCCTCGCACTCCGATTTCGAGCAGACCAACGCGATCGCGGGTGATGTGGGCGAAGGGACCGGTGGCGTCACCGAGTTTTTCAAGCACCGCATGGTGCTCCCCTTCACGGGCTCCTACGCCGGTCTCGAGCACGTCCTGCAACACGAGATGGTGCACCAGTTTCAGTTCGACGTGTTCGCCAGCGGCCGCATCGGCGCCGGCGTGCAGACACTCGTGAACGTCAATCCGCCGCTGTGGTTCATGGAGGGCATGGCCGAATACCTGTCGGTCGGACCGATCGATCCGTCGACGGCCATGTGGCTGCGGGATGCATCGCTCGAGGGCAACCTGCCGACCATCGAACAGCTCATGTACGACCCGCGCATCTTCCCGTACCGGTTCGGCCACTCGATCTGGTCTTTCATCGGTGAGAAGTGGGGCGACGAGGTCATTGGGGAGATCCTGCAAGCCAGCACGACGTCCGGCATCGAAGGCTCCTTCAAGCGCGCCCTCGGCTTGACGCTGGAAGAGCTGTCCGACGAGTGGCGCGATGCGGTCCAGACCACGTTTCTGCCGCAGCTGGGCGAGCACTACCGGGCCCGTCGCATCGCCCAACCACTGCTGACGGAAAAGCGCACCGGTGGCGGCTACCACCTCGCCCCGGCACTGGCTCCCGACGGTCGGACCATCGCGTTCTTCGGCGAGCGCAATTCGTTCTTCATCGACTTGTACCTGGCCGACGCCGAGACCGGTCGCTCCATCCGGCGCCTGGTCAAGTCGACGATCAACTCCAATTACGAGAGCCTCCGGTTCATCAATTCGTCCGGGTCCTTCTCGCCCGACGGGCGGTTCTTCGCCATCGCCGCCAAGCGCAAGCAGCACGAAGACCTGGTCATTCTGGACGTGAAGCGGGGTCGCGAGGAACGGCGCATCACGGTCCCGCTCAACGGGCTGGAGACGCCCTCCTGGTCGAGCGACGGCACCAAGCTCGTGTTCACCGGCTTCGACGGGGGACTCTCGGATCTGTTCGTCATCAACCGCGACGGCACCGGCTTGCGCCGCCTGACGAACGACAAGTACGCCGATCTCCAGCCCACGTGGTCGCCCGACGGGAAGACGATCGCGTTCGCGACCGATCGCGGTGGTCAGACGGATTTCGATCAGCTGCGCTTCGACAACCTGCGCCTGGCACTGTATCACCTCGACACCGGCGTGATCGAGATGCTGGGGCACATGGACCAGGGCAAGAACATCAATCCCGTCTGGGCGCCCGACAGCCGCTCAATCGCGTTCGTGTCCGATCGCACCGGGATCAGCAACCTGTTTCTCTACGAGCTGGGCGGCGGCACGTTGTACCAGTTGACCGACCTGTTTACCGGTGTGTCGGGTATCACGCCGATCTCTCCCGCCCTGTCCTGGGCACGCGAGGCAGACCGGCTGGCGTTCTCATATTATGAAGCCGGCGAATACAACGTGTATTCGGTCGACAATCCCCGCTCGCTCCGGCGTCAGCCCTATCAGGAAGCTCCGGCCGTCGGTCCCGTCTTCCTGCTGGCCGGCCCGGCGCGGCGCGACAGCGTCGCGCGTCGAGCCGATGTGCCGGTTGCGACCGATACGGCGCCCGCGGTGCCACCGTCCGGGGACGGGGTGGTATCGGTGTATCGGCCGCCCTCCGGCGGATTCCGGCCCTCGAGCAGCGCCCCGCAGGCCGCCGAATCAACGGCGGCGGCGGCGCCCCTCTCGGTCCGCACCCTGCTCGATTCGGCGACGCTCGCGCTGCCCGACACGACCGAGTTCTCGGTGCGCCCGTATCGCGTACGCTTCTCGCCCGACTACACCGCGCGGCCCACGATCGGGTACGCGCGGGACAATTTCGGGCGTGGCTTCTTCGGCGGCGCCGCCGTGTCGCTCTCCGACATGCTTGGCGATCACACGCTGCAATTCGCCGGCTCGGTCAACGGCCGGATCAGTGAAGCCCAGGTATTCGCGGCCTACATCAATCAGCGGCATCGCATCAATTGGGGTGTCGGGGGCTCGCAGACGCCGTACTACTTCTACATCCCGAGCACCATCGAGGTGGTCCCCATCGGCGGCAGCGACAGCGCCGTGGTGTACAGTCTGCGACTGCAGCGCTACGTCGTCCGCGATTTCTTCGCCGAGTCGTATTACCCGCTCAGCCGGTTCACGCGCATCGAGCTTGGCGTGCATGGGGTGGCGCTCGGGGTGTCGAAGCTCACGCTATCGGATGCCTACAACCTGCAGACGGGACAATACATCGGGAGCTTCCAGACCGACTCCAACCAGCGCTCGATCGGATACGTGTCGCCGCGCATCGCCTTCGTGCACGACAACGCCCTGTTCAGCTATGTGGGGCCATTCGCCGGCAGCCGCTCCCGCTTCGGGATCGCCCCCAGCTTCGGCGGCCAACGCTTCACGAATTACACGGCGGACTATCGCCGCTACCTGTTCGCCCGGCCCTTCACCCTGGCATTCCGGACCCTGCTGTACGGCAACACGGGCCGCGACGCCAGGCTGTTCCCGATCTTCCTCGGGACCACCGAGCTGGTGCGCGGCTACACGGCGGGCTCGCTCCTGAAACGCGAATGCGCCACCAGCCCCACGTTGCCGACGGGATACACCGGATGCGGCGCCCTCGACCAGTTGATCGGTTCCAACATCGCCGTGGCCAACGTCGAGCTGCGCTTCCCATTGACGCGTAGTCTGGTGCTCGGGTTCCTCCCGATCGGGTTTCCGCCGATCGAGGGCGCCCTGTTCTATGACGCCGGGGTCGCCTATGACCGCCGCCGGGATGTCAAACTGAATCGTGACCCGAACAACCCGGGTATCCGCTCGGTGATGCGCAGCTACGGCGCCTCGATCCGGGCCAACCTGCTCGGGTTCGTGATCCTGCGGTTCGACATCACCAAACCGCTGGACCGCACGTTCAAGAAGGCGTACTGGACGGTGAGTCTCGGTCCAACGTTCTAACTCCGCACGGCAGCACCACTTGCATTGGCCTCGCCGGGTTTCTATTTTGCGGCGAGGCCATTTGCTGCCCGCTCGCTTGGTTCCCATCCTCATGATGGCGGTGGTGCTGTGGGGTTGTCGTGCCCAGGCGCCGGCTGGTTCGTCGTCCCAATCAGCAGCCGCTCCTACGCTTGCGCCGCGCACCGGTCCGCCGGGCCGTCGCGGTGGGTTCGCGATCAGCGTCCCCCAGGGCGGCGGAACCCCCCGTCTCTACCGGATGCCGACGCTCACGGCCTGGCCCTCACCACTGCGGGGCCGTTTGCCTGCCGTCGAGCGGGTGCTCGGCGTCGATCCCGAGGCAGGCGAGTTGTTCGTCCTCACGGCCAAACACGAGCTCCTGGCGTTGGACCTGGAAAGCGGCCGAATCGACACCGTGTCCGCCGACGCGCAGGTCGCCACGCTTGGTCCCGACGGGACGGTGTACGCGGTCGACGCGAAGCGCCGGGTCACCACGCGGGCACGCCGGGTGCGACTGACTTGGCCGCGGGCGCTCGATGGCGATCCCCGGGAGCTGTTCGGTGGTGCGGACGAGCGGCTCGTTGCGGTCATCGGCGGCGATCGGCCCGCTATCGTCGTCGCCGCGGCGGACCAGCCCGCCGTGACGCGCCCGCTGCCGGCCGACGGCGACGTAGCGGCCAGCCGCTGGGCGGATCTCGTGGCCGTGGCGAGCGATTCCGGGGTGACCCTCCTCGACCCGCTCGGTCGACGCGAACCCGGCTTCGTGCGCATCACCGACCACCCGCGCGCGCTGGTGTTTTCCCCCTCGGGGCATCGCGTGTATGTCGGCAGCCGCAGCGGCCTCGGGCTCGCCGTCATCGACCGCTATGCCTTGCGCGAGATCGACGGTGTGGCGCTGCCCACACCCGCGGCGGCGCTGCGGCTCGACCCCTTCGGCCAGTGGCTGCTGGCTCGGCCGACACTGGGTGATACCGTGTGGATCGTCGATTTGCCGATCAAGCGACTCGTGGGCGGATTGCCGACCGCGTGGTATGCGGATCTGCCGACCGTCTCCCCGGACGGCGCGCTGCTCGTACGTCGCGGCAGCGACGTCGTCGCCGTGCGACCCGATTCCCTGGTGGAGATCGGCCGCGTGCAGCACGGCGCCGCCGACCTCTGGGTGGCCACCGATTGGGCGCCGCGCGGCGCCGTACAAGCGGCGACGGCCAATGCCGCTGCCGCGGCGGACTCGCTCGGCGCGGAAGGCCCGATGTACGTCCAGGTGTCCGTGTCCCGAAACGCAACCTGGTCGCAGCAAATGGCCGAGGAGCTGACCCGGGCGGGCCTCGCCGCTAAAGTGCTGCCGCCGGCGTCGATCGACGAAGGGTTCCGCGTCGTGCTCGGACCCTACTCGACGCGCGATCAGGCGGAGGCGATCGGCCGCAAGCTCGGGCGACCCTACTGGATCTATCAGCCCGGCCAGTGACCCTGCGCGTACTCCCCCGCTCTCGACTCGACCGGGTCGTGCCGCCCCTGGTTCGGGAGTGTGCCCTCGTCGCCCTGGTCCCCATTGGGGATGATCTCCAGTGGGCGGCCGCTGTGGCTTGGAGCGTGGCGCGTGCATCGGCCGCGGCGGGCCCGGGCGCCCGGCGCGCCGTAGCGCTCGTGGACCTGTGCCTCGAAGCCCCGATGCTCCACGACGTGAAGCAGCTCGACCCGGCTCCGGGCATCGCGGAAGCAATTGCCGCCGACGTGTCGCTCAACGAGGTGGCCCGTGACGTCGAAGGCGTGAACTTCGTTCCGACCGGGAGCGACGTCCCGGACCCGGTGCTGATACGCGGCTCGGCGCGATGGGGCCGCCTGCAGGCCGGGTTCCGCAAGGAAGGAGCGCTGCTGCTCGTCTATCTGCTGGCGGAGCGACTTGAAGAGCTTGGGGCGGTGCCCGATGGCGTGCTCGCCCTCGCTCCCAACGGCGTGGATCTGGGCTCCCCGGAAGGGAGGGCGTTGCTGGCGGCTCGCGAACGTGGGACCGAACTGCTGGGCGTGGTGCGCGAGCGCTGGAGCACCGCGGCCCCGGCGCCGAGCGGCGCCGTCAGACGCTCCACAAGACCGATGATCGTGGCGGCTGTCGCCGTGATCGCCATCGGCGGCGCCGCGATCCTGGCGACGGCGAAAGGGGCGTTCCGCAGCGGGCGCGCTCCCACGAGCCGGCCGGGCGGCCCGCCGCGGGCGTCGGCGCCCGCTGCCCCTGTGGTGACGCTGCCGATCCTCGCGCCACTGGACTCCGGTGTATGGACGCTCCAGCTCGCGGCATACGGCGCGCCGGAACGGGCGTTGGCGCACGCCGACCGCCTCATGGCGGAGAGCGTTCCAGCATTGGTCAGCCCGCTGGCGCCGGACGCCTCGGGTGCCGTGTGGTACCGCGTGCAGACCGGTGTGTACGCGAACCGCGCCGCGGCCATGGCCGCGCGCGCCACATACTGGCGGCGGGGCATCGCGACCCGCGGTGAAGGCAAACCGCTGTTGGCGCCATATTCCCTGGCGTTGCTGCGCCCCGACGACGGCGGGCGGCTGCGTGCCCTGGGCTTCACCGGCCTCCGGTGGGGAGTCCACGGCCCGGTGCTGGTCGGCGCATTCGAGCACCCCGAGCAGGCGGTCGTCGCGCAGGCGCAGCTCGATCGCGCCGGGATCCCGACAACGCTGTTCACCCGAACGGAACCGATTCCATGAGACTGAGCCGGCTCGAGCTGGTGGGCTTCAAGTCGTTCGCCGGATCGGTGGACCTGCCCTTCGATCTCGGCGTGACCGCTATCGTGGGGCCGAACGGGTGCGGCAAGTCGAACATCTCCGACGCCGTGCGGTGGGTGCTGGGCGAGCAATCCCCACGGCTGTTGCGTGGCGGCAAAATGGAAGACGTGATCTTCCAAGGCTCGACCGGACGCCGCCCCGTGAACGTGGCCGAAGTCTCGCTCGTCTTCGACAATTCCGACGGCACGCTGCCGATCGCCTACCAGGAAGTGGTGATCACCCGCCGGCTGTCCCGCTCGGGACAAAGCGACTATCTGCTCAATCGCTCGCCGGTGCGGCTGCGTGACATCCAGGACTTGCTGCGGGGAACCGGGCTCGGCGCCGAGGCCGCGGTGGTGATGGAAGCGAGGATGATCGACGCGCTGCTGTCGGAGAAAGCGGAAGAGCGACGCGCCCTCTTCGAAGAGGCGGCGGGTATCGGCCTTTTCCGCAATCGCAAGCAAAGCTACGAACGCAGGCTCGAGGAAACGGCCACGGACCTGGCCCGGCTCGAAGACCTGCTCTCCGAAGTCCAGACCCAGGTCCGCAGCCTGGCGCGCCAGCGCGGCAAGGCCGAGCGCTACACCAAGATGGTGGAGGAGCGCTTTGGGGTGGCGATCACGCTGGTGCGACGCGAGCTCGAGGACCTGGATCTCGCGCTCGGGGCCCTGGGCGTGCGCACGCGCGAGCTGGCGGAGAGCGTGCCGGCCGCACGAGGGCGGTTCGATGAGGCGGAGCGGGGGCGCGAGGCCCGCGTCCAGGCGCGCCATACGGCCGCCGCGCGCCACACGGCAGTCGAACGGCGCCTCGCCGATGCAAAGCTCGATGCAGAGCGATTGCAGGGCGACCTCGCCCTCGCCGCCGAGCGTCTTGGCAACGCGACCCAACGCCGCGGGCGGGCGATCGAGGAGCGCACCGAAAAAGAGCGGCGCGCTGCCCAGGCCGACCGCGAGCGCGCAGGAGCGGACGCAGATCGCTCCGGCGCGGAGCGCGAGCTGGCCGCCGTGGCAACCGAGCTGTCCGGTCGCGCCACCCTGGAGAACGAAGTGCGCGATCGGCTCACGGCGCTGCGCGAAACGGTGCGTGGGCTCGAGACCGAGCTGCAGCGGGTGAGCGAGTCCGTCTATGTGCTCGAGATCGAGCGTGCGGCCCTGGAGCGGGAGAGCGTCGAGCTGGGGCAGGAGCTGCAACGGGCCACGACGGACCATGCGGCGCACGAGCAAGCCGCCGCCGCCGCGGAGCAATCGCTCGCCGCGCTCACTCGTGGCGCGGCCGGTGCGGCGCAGGCCGCCGTTCGCGCCGCGGAATCGGTGCAGCTCGCCCGTCGGCGCGTGAGCGGGCTGGAGGAACAAGAGCTCAGCGCCCGCACGACCCGGCGCCAGGCGGAGCACGCTTGGTCGCAGCTCTCGGCGCGTCGGGAAGCGCTCGGGGAGCTCGAGCGGGGTCGAGTCGGTCTGGCTCCGGCCGCCCAGGCGTTGCTGGCGGTGCGTGACCGGTTCGGGACCGGCGTGCTTGGCCCGTTAGCCGACTTCGTGCGCACCAGCCGCCGCGATGCGGAGCTGGCCGAGCGGCTGTTGGGTGAGTGGCTCCATGCCGTGCTGGTGCGAGATGCCGAGGCCGCGGAGACGATCCGCGCCTGGCATGCCGCCGAGCAGCCGGGCCCCCTGGTCCTGCTGCCCGCCAGTCCCGGACCGCGGTTGGCCGCAGACGGACATCCGCTGAAAGATGAGCTGCGGGTGGACGGGCCGGCCGTGTCCTGGGTGCGCGCGTTGTTGACCGGTCACCAGGTGCTCGCGGATGGCCGGACGTTGCGGCGGGCCAACGGGGCCATTTTCCTCGATGGGGGGACGGCGACAGGGTCCGGCCCGCTGCAGCGACGAGCCGAGCTGGAGAGTCTGGACACCGAGCTCGCCGAGGCCGAAGCGGCTCGCACGCGCATTCAGAACACCCTCGACGCGACGATGGGCGAGCTCACCGAGTCGCAAGCGGCGCTCGCCGCGGCCGCCCTGGCGGCGGATCGGCAACGGCAGGAGGAGCTCGAGGCAGGCGCGCGACAGGGCGAGGCCGCGCGGAACCTGGCGCACGCGCGCCGGGTGGTGAGCGAGGCGAGCGTACAGGTCGAACGACTCACGCGACGGCGGGGAGACGTGGAGACCCGTCTGAGCGCGCTCGACGCGGAGCTTCAGGACCGAACCCGGACCCGCCATCAGCATGAGGAGAGGCTCGCCGCTGAGCGGGCCGACTTGGACGGCCTCGAACTCGAGCAGGAGCGGGCCCGCGAGCAGCGCGTGCATTGGCAGATCGAAGCCGCGCAGACGGAGGCACGCCTCGGTGCGGCGCGCGAGCGCGCGGAACGCGCGGCGGCGGACGCCGACGCCGCCCGCCGCGACGCCGCCACGCTGGCCGAAGAAGTCCGGCAGATCGATGCGACCAACACCGAGCTCGTGGCGCAGCGGGCCCAGTGGCAGGACGCGTTGCAGGAGCGCCGCCTGGCCCAGGGCGAGCTGGAGACGGCGGCGACCGAGGCGGCGGCCCAGGTCGAGCGCGCCGAAGCCGCCGTCGCGGCGGCGGAAGCGGTGGTGGAGGAGGCTCGGGCGACCCTGGCCACCCTGGGAGACGAAGAACACCGGCTCACGGTAGAACGGACAGAGCTGGAGGGCCGCAAGCGTGGCACGGCCGAGCGGGTCGAAGCCGAATGGCGCAAGCCGCTCACCCAGCTGCTCCGCGAAGCTCCCGACGTCGCCGGCGATCTCGAATGGCTGCGACAGGAGAACCAACGGCTGCGCGACGCGATCGACGCCGTCGGGCCCGTGAACGCGCTCGCGGTCGAGGAGCACGCCGAAGAGGTCAAACGGCTCGAGTTCCTGATGACCCAGCGCGACGACCTCGTTGCCGCTCGCGCGTCCCTGCAGCAGGCCGCCCGGGAAATCGATCAGACCGCCAAGGCCATGTTCCTCGAATCGTTCGGGAAGGTGCGCGAGAACTTCCGTACCGTGTTCCAGACGCTGTTTGGCGGCGGCGAGTGCGATGTCCGGCTCGCCAATGAGGACGAACCGCTCGAGGGCGAGATCGAGATTCATGCGGCGCCGCGCGGCAAGCGCACCCAGCGCATCCATCTCCTCTCCTCCGGCGAACGGACGCTCGTCGCGGTCTCGCTCTTGTTCGCGATCTTCCTCGCCATGCCGAGCCCGTTCTGCCTGCTCGACGAGGTCGACGCCCCGCTCGACGACGCCAACGTGGGGCGCTACGTCCGCCTGCTGGCCGAGTTCAAGAGCCAGACCCAGTTCATCGTGATCACCCACAACCCGCGCACCATGCAAGCGGCGGACGCGGTCTACGGGGTCACGATGCAAGAGCCGGGCGTTTCGACGATCGTCGGCGTGCGGCTCGGTCAGCTCGCGACGGCCTAGCCCTACCATGCGCCAGCGCTGGGGCGCGGTGCTGCTGGCGCTCGCCGTGCCCGCAAGCCTCCCTGCCCAGCGACCGTCCATCTCTCCCCCGCTCGTACGGGTGTTGTCCCGGGATACGACGATCACGGTGTGGCTGTTCGTGCGACGCGACACGCCGCTCTCCGAAGCGGCGCTGCGCCTCGAGCGGGCGGGGGCGACGGTCCGAGTCGCCAGCCGGTGGTTGCACGCCGTAAGCGCCCGGGTTCCCACCAGCCTCCTGACCCTCTTGAGCGGGGAGCGGTTCCTGCGTCATCTGCAGCCGGTCGGCCGCTGGCGGCAATCGCTGCGGCCCGATCGCGCCGCCGAGTTCGCCCCCAGCGCGAACGACACCTGTCCCGCGGGCGGCGACCCCACCTACGGCCCGTCCGAGATGCCCTATCGCCAGCTCCATCTGCGCCCGCTGACGGATGCCGGTATCACGGGTACGGGCGTGCGCATCGCGATCCTCGACGCAGGATTCAACACGCTCTCGCCCGCGTTCGCCGGCGTCACCGTCACCGCTCAACGCGATTTCGTGTTCGGGGACTCGGTGGTCCGCGATGAGGCGAACGACGCGCCGGCGGCGCAATTCCACGGCACCGCGGTCTGGTCGCTGTTCGCGGGCCTCGTGCCGGGACGGCTGGTCGGCATCGCCCGCGGGGCGAGCTACCTCCTCGCCAAGACCGAAGACATCCGCTCGGAGACGCGCGTCGAGGAGGACCACTATGTCGCCGCTCTCGAGTGGGCGGACTCGATCGGCGTAGACATCGCTTCGTCGAGCCTCGGCTATCTCGACTTCGACTCCGGGTTCGGCTACCCGGCGTCGCAGCTCAACGGCGATGTGGCGGTCACCACGGTTGCCGCCGATTCGGCCGCGGCGCGGGGGATCCTGATCGTGACCGCCGCAGGGAATGACGGGCCCGGATACCGCACCCTCGTCACGCCCGGGGACGCGGACTCGGTGATCACGGTTGGCGCCGAGGATTCGCTCGGTACGATCACCGCTTTCTCTTCCCGCGGCCCGACCGCCGACGGCCGGCTCAAGCCGGATCTGACGGCCCCCGGTCTCGACGTCTGTACCGTCACGGGCACCTCCCTGAGCCGACTCGCCGGCACCTCGTTCGCGACGCCCTTGCTCGCGGCCTCAGCCGCGCTCGTCCGGCAGCTGCATCCCGCCATTGGGCCGATGGCCCTGCGCTCCGCGCTCGAGGCCCAGGCGTCGAACCGGGCCACGCCCGACTCGATCTCGGGTTGGGGGCGACCCGACGTGAGCGCCGCCGCCGTCTTCGCCCAGGGCATCACGCCACTCGCCCCGCTGCCGCCGACGCTCGTCTCGGTGACGCCCGATTTCGCCTGGACCGCCGGCTCGGTGCCGGGATTTGCCCTGCCGGTCACGTACCGATTGCGCATCGCCCGCGACTCGGCGCTCCTGGCTTCGATCGTCGACACGCTGCTCGACGTGACGCAATACCCGTTGCGGATTCCGCTCAAACCGGGTGCCCCGCTGTTCTGGCGCGTGGACGCGAGCAGTTCGGGCGGCGTGATGGCCTCGACCGGAACCGTGGGGCCGATCGGGGTTCTCCCGTGGGCACGCTTGACCACTCTGGCCGATTCCGGTGGGTCCGCCACGACCGAGACGCAACCCGTCTTCACCTGGTCGCCGACCGCGGTGGCCAACCCTCCCGGCCCGTTCCGCTACGACCTGTTCGTCCGGCGCAGCAACAGCAGCGTGCTGATCTTCGGCATGGGTGGTACGACCGACACGACGTTCCAACTGCCGACGATGCTCGAGCGCAATGCGACGTACCGGTGGCAACTCGTCGTGCACGCCGGAACCGATACGTCGCTGGTGGAGTCGCCGGCGCCATTCGTCGTCCTCGATGCCACCGCACCCCCGGCCACGGTGCTGTATCAGAACTTTCCCAACCCCTTTCCGACCGCCACGCAGGGAACGACCTGTCTCTGGTTCGACCTGTCCATACCCGGCGTCGTTGCGCTCGAGATTCTCGACCTGCGGGGAGGCGTCGTGCGTCGCCTGCTACCGCGCACCGACTTCCCGGTCGTCCTCCCGGCCGGCCGCTATGGCCGCGGCGGCGCCGGTGGCGGGCTCTGCGACCCCAGTCTTTCCTGGGACGGGCGGGCGGACGACGGCCGCTGGCTCCCGGCCGGCGTCTACCTGTACAAGTTGAAGGTGGCCGGCGTAATTCAGTTCAAACGAATCGTGTTTCGCGGAAGGACGTCCTGAGTCCTGTGGAATTGATCACTGTCGGTACCGGCACCGTCGCGCCCTCCGCGCGCCGCAGCTCCGCCTGTCACTTCGTGCGTCGCGGCGACGTCCGCCTGCTGCTCGACTGCGGCCCCGGAACCCTGCACCGGCTCGCCACTTTCGACCTCCCATGGCCGGAAACCACGCACGTCGCCCTGTCGCACTTTCACCCGGACCACTTCGCCGATCTGCCGATGCTCGTGTACGCGCTCAAGTACACGACCGTCCCAGCCCGGCGCAAGCCGTTGGTCGTGCTCGGCCCGCGCGGCGTGGTGCGCCTGATGCGGGCTCTGTCCGAAGGCTACGGTCCGTGGCTGCTCGATCCCGGATTCCCCATCCTCATCATGGATGTCCAACCCGGGGAGCCCTTCCCCCTCGACGCCGAGCTCACGCTCGACAGCTTCCCCGTCCCGCACACCGAGGAGAGCCTGGCGCTCGGCCTGACGGCACCGGAAGGGCGTCTGGTGTATACCGGAGACACGGGACCTTCGCCCGAGCTGGCCCGCTGGGCACAAGGCTGCGACCTGCTGCTCGCCGAATGCTCCCTGCCCGAATCGATGGCGTCGGACATCCACCTCACCCCCGAGCGGGCGGGCGACTTGGCCCGGGAGGCCCAGGCCGGCCGGCTCGTCTTGACGCACTTCTATCCGCCGGTGGAGAATTCTGACCCGGCTCGAGCCGCCGCGACCAGGTTCGACGGTCCGGTCACGGCGGCCGCCGACGGCGACCGGTTCACCATCTGAAGGGGAGCGTGATGTCGTGCTGATCGTGATGCGCCACGGGGCGACCGAAGCGGAGATTCAGCGGGTCGTCGAGGTCATTCGGGAGATGGGCTACCAGGCCCGTCCCATGCCCGGAGCGCAGCGGACGGCCGTGGGCCTGGTCGGGAACGACGGTCGGGTCGAATCGTCGCGGCTCGAGGGGCTCCCCGGCGTCCAGGAAGTGATTCACGTCTCCAAGCCATACAAGCAGGTGAGCCGGGAGTGGAGAATCGACAGCACGATCGTGCGGCTGCCCGGGGGCGTCACGGTGGGCGGGACGGACGTGGCGGTCATTGCCGGGCCCTGCTCGGTCGAGTCGGAGCGTCAAATCCTCGAAGCCGCGCGCCACGTGCGCGAGGCGGGGGCCGTGATTCTCCGCGGCGGCGCGTTCAAGCCGCGCTCGTCCCCCTATTCGTTTCAGGGACTCGGCCGCCCCGCGCTAAAGCTCCTGGCCAAGGCGCGGGAGGAAACCGGCATGCTCATCTGTACCGAAGCGATGGATCCGGACGGCGTGGGCTGGGTGGCCGAAGTCGCCGATATCGTACAAGTCGGCGCTCGTAACATGCAGAACTTCTCCCTGCTGCGGGCCGCGGGCCGCGCCGGCAAGCCGGTGCTCCTGAAGCGCGGTGTCGCCGCCACGATCACCGAGCTGCTGCTATCGGCCGAATACGTCCTCGCCGAGGGGAACCAGGACGTCATCCTGTGCGAACGGGGGGTGCGCGGCTTCGACCCCGCGACGCGCAATCTGCTCGACCTGAGCGCCATCCCGGTGGTGCAGAAAATGTCGCATCTGCCGATCCTCGCCGACCCTTCCCACGGCACCGGGGTGCGCGACAACGTGATCCCGATGGCCCGGGCGGCGGTCGCCGCCGGCGCCGACGGCATCATGGTCGAGGTGCATCCCAACCCCGAGGAGGCGCGATCCGACGGGGCCCAATCGCTGTATCCCGAGCAGTTCTCCCAGTTGATGCGAGAAGTGCGCGTGATCGCGGAGGTGATCGGGCGTCACATCGCGGAGCCAGCTCCGGTAGGAGCGTAGGCGGATGGGCGGATGGACGGATGGGCGGATCGTGACTCGGTGCCGGATCCTGTTGTGCGCAGTGTCGTTGACATCCGTCCATCCGCCCATCCGCCAATCCGCCGATCCCTGGCTCATCCTCGACCACGCCAGTTCGGCGTTCGAGGCGGTGCGTACCCTCGTCGCGGACTTCGTCCAGGTGATCACGAATCCGATGATCGGTGACCCCGACACGACGCGAGGCCGGTTGTTCCAGCAGCGGCCCAGTCGTTTTGCGATGCGGTTCAGTGACCCCGCCGGAGACCGCATCGTGGCGGATGGGCGCTACTTGTGGCTCTATACGCCGAGCACGACACCCGGCCAGGTGATCCGAGGCCGCATCCCGGCCACCGGGACGACCGGTCCCAACCTGATCAGCCAATTCGTGGAGCGGCCCCGGGAACGCTACAGCGCGCGGTACGTGCGCGGCGATTCGACGGCCACAGGGTGGGTCGACGTCGTGGCGCTCACCCCGCGCGATGCGTCGCTTCCCTACAGCGCGGCTGAATTGTCGGTGGGGCGAGAGGACGGCTTGGTTCGCAGCATCGAGATTTCGGAAGCGAGCGGTCAACAGCGGGTGATTCTGTTGCGCAGCCTGCAGGTCAACGTCGCCGTGCCGTCGCGGGAGTTCAGGTTCGTGGTTCCCGCCGGCGTGACGGTGGTGGATCCGTAGTCAGCGCCAACACCACCCGCGCCGCGCTCGCTTCGTCCAGACCACGGCGACGCGCCAGATCCAGGGCGGCCGTACTCAGCCCCCGATACAGCCCCACCACCGCTTCGGGCAGCGCGGCCAGGTGCCGGGCGACCGTTTCGGCGTCCCCTCGCAGCACCGGCCCAGTCAACGCCTTCAGGGGCCCTTCACGCACGAGATTGTCGAGCGTGCCGCGAACCAGCGGCCGCAGGGCCGCCCACGCATCGGCCTCGGACAAGCCCGCCTGCCTGAGCAGCTGCTCCGCCACGGCTTCAACGACCACGAAGTAGTTCGACGCGAACACCGCACCGGCGTGGTACAGCGGCTTGTCCTCCGGCCGGACCCGGAACGGCCTGAGCCCAACGGCGCGGGCGAGGCGCTCGGCGAGCTCGACCGCCCGCGGCATCCCCTCGATCGCCGCCCACGCCCCCCGCAAGTGCAACGGCGCACGATCCGGCTCGACGAGCGTCTGCAGCGGATGTAGTGATCCCAACGCGGCGCCGCTCGAGGCGAGCCCTTGCAGCACTTCGTGGCCACGCGAACCCGATAGATGGAGCACGACCTGTTCGGCGCGGACGCCACCGGAAGCCGCCAACGCGTTTGCCAGGGGTGGAATCGCGTCGTCGGGAACGGCAAGGATCACGACGGACACCTGCGCGAGCCACGGCGGAGGCTCGCCCGGAGGACCGACCGTCAGTGTCAACGGAGACGGGACACGCTTCGCCCGCCGTCCATGGAGTCGTACCGGGTAGCCGGCCCGCGCCCAGGCGAGCGCGAGACCAGTTCCCGCGCGACCGGGACCGATCACCCCCACGGGAGCCCGGGGGGCTGGTCCCGGCATCGAAGTCACGGACTCCGCGTCGGTGCGCCCGGCCCGGCAAGGGCGATCAAGTCTTGCGGCGAGCGAGCCCGCCGCGCCAGTCCCGTCGCTTCCTGCACCTGGTGGTCCTGGTGCATCCGGCGACGCACCTCTGCAGCCCGGCCGAATGAATACCGGACCGTCTCGTACCCCAGCTCGTCGGCGATCAGGCTTCGCGCCCCCGCCACTACGCTGTCCGGCACGGGCACGGACCGCTGCCGCAGCCGCGACAACACCTCTTCGATAATCGCCGGGGTGACGACGAAGTTCTCCGATGCCACCGCATGGCGCGACTTGAGCTCCAGCGCTAAGGCCGTCATTACGTCGCGGAACGCCGGAACGCTGCTCCCCAACACCCGCATGAACCCGCGCTCGGCCGTCGTGAACGTGTCCGGGGCCGAGAACATGTCGGGGCGAATGCCACCGCCGCCGCGTACGGCGCGGCCCGCGTCGGTGTGAAACACCGGCGCGCTGTCGGTCGTGGTGTCTTTCCCCTGAGCCGCCGCCGACACCGCCGCGATCTGATCCTCCTCGCTCTGGCTCGCGCGCTGAATGGTCCGGCCACTCGGCGTGTACCAGCGGGCGGTGGTGAGCTTGAGAGCGGTTTGCGGAGAGAGCTGGTAGAGCGATTGCACCAGCCCCTTGCCGAACGTGGGCGTTCCGACGACCAACGCGCGATCGTGGTCCTGCAGCGCCCCGGCGATGATCTCCGCCGCGCTCGCCGATCCGCCGTTCACGAGCGTGACAATCGGGAGCTTGGGCCAGCGCTGCACCCGCGAATCCCGGTACGCGTGCGTCGCATCGGGCGCGCGCCCCCGCGTGGCCACGACTTCCTGCCCCGGATCGAGGAACAGGTCGCTCACGGCGATACCCTGTGACAACAGGCCGCCGGGGTTGTTGCGCAAGTCGAAGACGAGCGACTTCATGCCCTGCCGCGTCAGGCTATCGATCGCCGCGGCGACTTCTTCCGCGGAGCTCTGGCTCACCGGGTTCAGGGAGATGTAGCCGACGTGATCGTCCAGCAGCAGGGCGGCCTGCACCGAGCGAATGTGGATCTTCGCGCGCGTGAGCTTGAAGGTGATCGGCTCCTCGATGCCGCCGCGGCGGATCTTGACCTCGACCGTCGTGCCCGGCGTGCCCCGCAGCTCTTTCACCGCTTGGTCGTTCTTCCAGTTCTCCGTCGAGCGACCGTCCAGCGCGACGATCTCGTCGCCCGACTGCACGCCGGCCCGCTCGGCGGGGGTATCGGGGAGCGGCGCGATGACGGTGATCCAACCATTGCGGACGTCGATCTGGATGCCGAGCCCGCCGTATTCCCCGCTCGTCTGCTCGGTCAGCGCGCGGAAGTCATCGGGCTTCAGGAAGGTCGAATAGGGATCGTGCAGCTGATCGAGCAGCCCGTCGATCGCCATCTGATACAGCCGGCGCTCATCCAGCGAGTCGACATAGAAGTCGGCGACCCGCGACAGGACGTCGTCGAACAGGCGGGCCTGCTGATAGACGCTGCCTTGCGGACTGGAGTCCCGCTGCAACAGCCAGCCCCCGGTCACGAGCGCCACACCTGCCATGGCGGATACCAGCAGCCACTTGCGATTCATGAGACTCCCCGCGTTGTCAGTGCCACCGCGGCCTGCAGGGCCCGCCAGGCCGTCTCCTGCACCAGCTTCTTCGATCCCGTCGCATCGACGTGCACCACGCCCGGACCCATCGCGGCCCGGTAGGCGGCCAGCACCCGGTCGTGAAACGCGTCCCCTTCCCGTTCGAACCGATCCTGCAGTTTTCGGGCCCGGCGTTGGCGCTCTCGCCCGATCTCTACGGGTACGTCCAGCACCAAGGTGAGATCGGGCACCAGACCCTCGGTGGCCAGTCGCAGCGCGGCGTCCACATCGGCCGCCGGAAGCCCGCGCCCGGCCACCTGATAGGCGCGCGTGGACAGGTCAAAGCGATCCGCCAGCACCACCTGCCCGGCCTCGAGTGCTGGGCGGATGACCCGCGACACGAGATCCGCCCTGGCCGCCAAGATGAGAAACAATTCGGCCGCGGCCGACAACTCGTGCCGCGAGCGCAGCGCCACCTTGCGCGCCGCTTCCGCCACGGGAGTGCCCCCGGGCTCCCGCACCGTCAACACCTGCAACCCGTCGACGAGCAGCCTCGCACCGAGACTCCGAACCAGCGTCGACTTCCCCGCGCCGTCGGGGCCCTCGATCACCACGAAAGTACCCATCACTCTCAGCCCAGCGTGATGATCGGGCTGGCCGCGCCCTTCTGAATGCCTTCATAGATCCGGGCGTTCACCTTGGCCATCACCTTCTCGAAATTCGCCTGCGCGGCGGCCATCTGCTGGTACACCGGGCTCACTTGAATGCTTTGGACGGCCGCATCATAGCGCTCCGTTTGCTCCGTCGTGGGCTCCGCGCCGCTGCGGGCAGCCCCCTCGATCTCGCCGGCCAAACGCTCCATGTCCGCGAGCAGCCGCTGGCATTCGGCGTCCTCCCGCAGCCGCTCGCTGGCCCGCTTCAAGGTCTTGTACTCCTCGGTCTGGCCGATGAGGCGGCCGAGATCCTGGGCCTTTTCGTCGATCACGCGTCCTCCGATGCGCACGCCAGCGCATAGCGCGGGCGGCCAAAGAGATCCCGATGAATGTCGAGCCGCGGCCAGCCGGCGGTCAACGCCACCGCCTGCACCGCCTCGGCGCGTCGCTCGTCGACCTCGAGCGCGAGCAGCCCGCCCGGCTCGAGTACGCGACCCGCGTTCTGGAGCAACGCCCGCGTCGCGGTGAGCCCGTCGGGCCCGCTCGCGAGCGCGCTCCGGGGCTCGAATTCCCGCACCGCCGGATCCAACTCCTCCCACTCCAGATCGGTCAGATACGGTGGATTGGCGACGATCGCCCGACACCGGTCTCCGCCGAGCGGCTCAAGCAGGTCTCCCACCCGTACTTCCACAGGAACACGCGGGCGCACCCGCTTCACATTCTCCACCGCGAGGGCGGCGGCTTCCACGGAGCTATCGACGGCGATCACGCGCTCGAAACTCCCCTCGGCCGCCAGGGCAAGAGCGATGCAGCCGCTTCCAGTCCCAATGTCGGCGACGATCCCCTTTCCCTTTCCCCCGTCCCCCGCCCATTGCAGCACATGCTCGACCAGCCCTTCGGTCTCGGGACGTGGGATCAGGGCGCGGCGGTCCAGAGCGAGCGACACCGTCCGGAACGTCACCTGGCCGACCGCGTATGCGAACGGCTCCCCGCCGGCGCGCCGCCGGACGGCGTCCCGAAACCGGCCCAGTGAGTCGGGCGGTGCGGGCCGATCGCGCCGTAGCCAGGCCTCGCCGGGCGAGACATCCGTGCACGCTCCCCACAGCGCCGCGGCTTCGCGACGCGGCTCGCGTACGCCGACGCGGGCAAGTGTGGCCGCCGCGGCGTCGAGCTCCGCCGCCAGCAACGCCTCAGGCACTGAGGCGCTCCCGTTCCCCGGCGAGCCGCAGCGCACCGATGACCTCGTCGAGGTGCCCATCGAGGACGTCCGACAGGTCGTGAGCGGTATAGCCGATGCGATGATCGGTGACTCGGTTCTGCGGGAAGTTGTAGGTCCGGACCTTGGCCGAGCGATCGCCGGTGCCCACCTGGGCCCGGCGCGACCGGGCCCGCTCCGCCTCCTGCTCGGCGATCACCCGGTCCAGCAGCCGGGAGCGAAGGATTTCCAAGGCCTTGATCTTGTTCTGGAGCTGCGATTTCTGGTCCTGGCACTGCACCACGAGTCCCGTCGGGAGGTGGGTAATACGGACCGCGCTATCGGTGGTGTTGACGCTCTGGCCGCCCGGTCCAGAAGAGCGGAACACGTCGATCCGCAGCTCCTTGTCTTCGATTGTGACGTCGACATCCTCGGCCTCCGGCAACACGGCCACGGTGGCGGCCGACGTGTGGATGCGGCCCTGCGCCTCGGTTTCCGGCACCCGTTGCACGCGGTGTACGCCCGACTCGTAGCGCAATGTGCCGTAGGCCTTGGTGCCGCGCGCGGCGAAGATCGCCTCCTTGAGCCCGCCCAGTACGCCTTCGCTCAGGGCGAGCATTTCGACCTTCCATCCCCGGCGGTCGCAGAATCGCGTGTACATGCGGACCAGGTCGGCCGCGAACAACGCGGCCTCGTCGCCACCGGTGCCGGCGCGGATCTCCACGATGGCATCGCGGTCGTCGAGCGGATCGGGCGGTACGAGGAGGTCGGCGAGCTGGCGCTCGAGCCGCTCGATCTCGGGACGGAGCCGTTCGACGTCGTGCCGCGCCAGCTGGGCCAACTCCGGATCGTGATCCGCGACCAGCTCGCGGGCCTGCCCGAGCTCGCCTTCGAGCCGGGACAGGCGATCGTGCGTTTGGCGGATGGATTCGAGCCGAGCGTGCTCGCGGCCCAGCTG
The DNA here is from genome assembly GCA_964599725.1 of uncultured Gemmatimonadaceae bacterium. Lineage (GTDB taxonomy): Bacteria > Gemmatimonadota > Gemmatimonadetes > Gemmatimonadales > GWC2-71-9 > DASTHG01. The sequence continues at coordinate 66,208 of CAZRGT010000011.1, forward strand.
CTTCAGCTGGGCCGGTTGCCGCGTGGTCTCGGGGTCAGCCAGCAGCCGGGCGACTTCCTCCGCCCGCGCGAGCGCCTGGCGGAGTCGGGCCTCCATGGACCCTAGCTCGCCACTTTCTCCGTGCGGTACCTCTGGCGGAAGCGCTCCACCCGACCGGCCGTATCGATGAGCTTCTGCTTCCCGGTGTAGTAGGGGTGGCAGCGCGCGCAGATTTCCACGTGAATCGCCGGTGTGGTGGACCGGGTCTCGAACGCATTGCCGCACGCACACTGGACCGACGCACGGCGGTACGGGGGGTGAATTCCCTGTTTCACAGCAGTCATCCTCGGTGAACGAATCACGTTGATGTGAGGCACGGAAATATAGTCGCCGCAGTGACTTGGGGAAAGCCGATGGTCGAACCAGTGGTGCAACGCCCCACTCCGGCTCAGCACCCCGGGTCCGGCTCCGTCAGAATTCGCCCCCGAATGTCCGGGTCAGGTTCGGCGCGGCCCACGCGAGACCGGGCACCGCCGCGAAATGACCCGCTGGCGCGCACTTACAACACCGCGCTGCGAACCCATGGCCTGCGCAACGATTCCGCCGCGACTTGCATCCTCTCTCAGAACGCGGCATATCAGCAGCACGGAAGTCTGGCGCCGGAAGCGCCGCTACCAAACCTGCACGGGAGTCAATCGTGGAACGTCGTGACTTCGTTCAACTCACCGGCACCGCCCTGGGCGCGCTGTCGGCGCCGGCGTGGGGCCGGCGCGTCGCGGATTTTTCCGGATCGCTGACGCCGATCCCCTCCGCTGACAAGAAAGCGCTGGCGGATGTCGCTCTGAACACCGGGAAAGCCCGCGGTGCCTCCTACGTGGACGTCCGCATCGGCCGGTACCTGAACCAGTTCATCACCTGTCGCGACACCAAGGTCCAGAACATCACGAACACGGAGTCCTACGGGTGCGGCGTCCGCGTCATCGCCAACGGAACGTGGGGCTTCGCGGCGACCAACGACGTGACGCCGGACGGAGTCGCCCGGGCCGCCACCCGCGCCGTGGCGATCGCGCGTGCCAACAGCCGGCTCCAGACCGAGCCGGTGCAGCTGGCGCCCGAGCCGGGGCACGGCGAGGTCGCCTGGCGGACGCCGATCAAGAAGAACGCGTTCGAGGTGCCGATCTCCGAGAAGGCGGATCTCCTGCTCGCGGCGAGCAACGCCGCGCTCCAGAACGGAGCCAACTTCGTCAACTCGCTGCTATTCCTGGTCAACGAGCAGAAGTACTTCGCCTCCACCGACGGCAGCTACATCGACCAGGACGTCCATCGCATCTGGCCGGTGTTCGTGGTGACCTCCGTCAATACCGAGACCGGGAAGTTCGAGACCCGGAACTCGCTCAGCGCGCCGCGCGGCATGGGATACGAGTACCTCGACGCCGCCGCAGCCGACAAGGTCGCTGGACCCACCGGGGTCGAGACGATCACCTACCGCGACTCCTACGACATGATCGAGGACGCCAAGCTCGCCGCCGCACAGGCCAAGGCGAAGCACGCGGCGAAATCGGTGGACGCCGGGAAGTACGATCTCGTGCTCGACCCGACCAATCTCTGGCTCACCATCCACGAGTCCGTCGGACATCCGACGGAGCTCGACCGCGTGCTGGGCTACGAGGCCAATTACGCAGGCACCAGTTTCGTCACGCTGGATAAGTGGCGCAGCCGCACCTTCAACTACGGCAGTCCGATCGTCAACCTCTTCGCCGACAAGACGCAGCCCGGCTCGCTCGGTGCGGTAGGCTACGACGACGAAGGGGTGAAGACCAAACGCTGGGACCTGGTCAAGAACGGCATCCTGGTCAACTACCAGGCGATCCGCGATCAGGTGCACGTGATCGGGCAAAACCAGTCGCACGGCTGCTGTTATTCGGACAACTGGAGCAGCGTCCAGTTCCAGCGCATGCCGAACGTGTCGCTCGAACCCGGCACCGCGCAAGTGACGCCGGAGCAGATCATCGGCGGCGTGGACAAGGGCATCTACATCGTCGGTGACAGCTCGTATTCGATCGATCAGCAGCGCTACAACTTCCAGTTCTCGGGCCAGCTGTTCTACGAAATCCAGGGCGGCAAGATCGTGGGGCAGCTGCGTGACGTCGCGTACCAGTCGAACACCCAGGAGTTCTGGAATTCCTGCCAGCAGATCTGCGATCAGCGGGATTACCGGCTGGGTGGGTCGTTCTTCGACGGGAAGGGGCAACCCGGTCAGTCCAGCGCCGTCTCCCACGGCAGTACCACCACTCGGTTCAACGGTGTCAACGTCATCAATACGGCGAGGAAACTCTAACATGGCACCGCTCACACCCGAGCAAGCCCGCGCCCTGATGGGGAAGGCGCTCCACCTTTCCAAGGCGGACGCCTGTGAGGTCAATCTGAACGCCAACTCCGGCGGCAACATCCGCTACGCCCGCAATTCGGTCAGCACCGCCGGGTGGACCGAAGATCTCCAGCTGGTGGTCCAGTCGAATTACGGCAAACGGTCGGGGACCGTCACCATCAACGAATTCGACGACGCGACGATCGAGCGGGCCGTGCGCCGCTCCGAAGAGCTCGCCCACCTGGCGCCCGAGGACGAGGAGTTCATGCCGCCCATGGGGGCGCAGCAGTACGTCACCACCCAGGCCTTCTTCGACAACGTCGCCAGCATCACGCCGGAATACCGGCTCCAGGTCGCGGCCAACAGCATCACGCCGGCGAAGGCGAAGGACTGCACGGCAGCCGGCTTCCTCCAGGATGGCGCGCAGTGGCAGGCGATGATGAACACCGCGGGCTTGTTCGCCTACCACCGTCAGACGGGCGCCACGTTCTCGGTCACCGTCCGGGCGGATGACGGCACTGGATCCGGGTATGCGACGCGGGAAGCGAACGACCTGGCGAAGTTCGACCCCGACTCCGCTTCCCGCATCGCGATCGAAAAGGCCGCCGCGAGTCGCAACGCGCAGGCCATCGAGCCCGGCAAGTACACCGTTATTCTCGAGCCGGAAGCGGGCATCAACCTCATCGCGAACCTGATCTTCAACCTGAACGCGCGCAACGCCGACGAGGGTCGCAGTTTCATGGCGAAGGCCGGCGGCGGCACCAAGATCGGTGAGAAGCTCGTCGACGAGCGCGTCCACATCTGGTCCGATCCCGCGCATCCGGAGATCCCCACGTCGCCGTGGCAAGGAGACGGCCGCCCCAACGAGCGCACCGATTGGATCGCTGGCGGGGTCGCGAAGAACATGTATTACTCGCGCTACTGGGCGCAGAAGCAGGGAGTGAAGGCGATCCCCTTCCCCGCAAACCTGATCATCGACGGGGGAACCGCGACCACCGAGGAAATGATCCGCGACACGAGCCGCGGCGTCCTCGTGTCCCGCACTTGGTACATCCGCTCGGTAGATCCGCAAACGATCCTTGTCACCGGCTTGACGCGCGACGGCACGTTCTACATCGAGAACGGGCAGATCAAGCACGCGGTCAAGAACTTCCGGTTCAACGAAAGCCCGGTGATCATGCTCAACAACCTCGATGCGCTCGGCCGCCAGCAGCGCGTGTCGGGCTCAGACGCCGGGATCACGAGCCTGATGCCGGTGATGCGGATCCGGGATTTCACGTTTACGAGCCTGTCCGACGCGGTTTGAAGCGGTATCCGGCGTCTGGAGTCCGGTGTCCGGGTTTGCCCCATAGATTCCCGGATACCGGACTCCGGATACCGGAATGAACCGCACCCAGTTCCTCTACACCCTCTCCGCCGTCGCGCTGGCCCCGTGGGCCGAAGCGCGTGCGCTGGCGCTCGGTCGCCGTCGCGCCGACTTCGTGTTCACCCGCCTCCAATACGCATCCGGAGACTGGGATGTGGACCAGCGCATGCCCGCCAACCTGCTCAACTCGCTGATCGAGTACACGACGGTCGGCGTCGCCACCCGGGAGCGCGTCGTGCCCCTCGCGAGCAGCGCGGTGCTGGACGCGCCGTTTTGCTACCTGGCCGGACACCGGCTGGTGCAATTCACGCGGCCGGAGCGGGACGTGTTCGAACGGTTCGTGACCAACGGCGGATTTGTGTTCGTGGACGACTGCAACCACGACATCGACGGTCTGTTCGCCAAGTCGTTCGAAGCGCAGATGGCGACGCTGTTCGGCCCCGGCGCGCTGCGCAAGATCCCCAACGACCACGAGTTGTATCGCGCGTTCTTCACGTTTCCGCACGGACCCCCGGCCACGGCGTTCGAGCTGAACGGCTGGGGCGACGATCTGGTGCACGATTACCTGCAGGCGATCGTCCTGGACGGCCGGGTCGCCGTACTGTACAGCAACAAGGACTACGGCTGCGAGTGGGACTACGACTTTCGCAACAAGCGCTTCCTGTCGGAGGACAACACGAAATTCGGCGTGAACATCGTCATGCATGCGATGACCGCATGAGGCGATCATGACGGCGGGAATCACGAGCGAGACCGACCTCACCCGATTGCGCGAGCGCCTGAACGCATTGCGCGCCGAGGTCGGCCGGGTGATCGTCGGCCAGGAACAGGCGATCGAGGAGCTGCTGCTGACCTTTCTGGCGGGCGGGCACAGCCTGCTCGAGGGCGTGCCGGGTCTGGCCAAGACCCTGATGATCCGCACCCTCGCCGAAGCGGTCGATCTGACGTTCCGGCGCATTCAATTCACGCCCGATCTGATGCCGACCGACATCGTCGGCACCGAGATCCTCGAAGAGGAGCACGCCACCGGACACCGCTTCTTCAAGTTCGTGCACGGGCCGGTGTTCGCGAACATCGTGCTGGCAGACGAAATCAACCGCACACCCCCCAAAACACAGGCCGCGCTGCTGGAGGCCATGCAGGAGTACGCGGTGACGTACGCCGGCACCACCTACCCGCTGGAGCGGCCGTTTTTCGTCCTGGCGACACAAAACCCGATCGAGCAGACGGGAACCTACCCCCTGCCCGAGGCCCAGCTCGACCGCTTCCTCCTCTACATCCGGCTCGGCTATCCCGCCGCCGCCCAGGAACTCGAGATTCTGCGCCGCACGACCGGACGTGAGACACCCGAAATCCGTGCGGTGCTCACGGGGCGGGAACTGCTGCAGGCGCAGGCGCTGACGCGTGACGTGCACGTCTCCAACGATCTGCTGGAGTACGTGACCCGGCTGGTCCGGGCCACGCGCCCGGAGCAGACGGCCGTCCCCTTCGTCAAGGAATGGACCCGCTGGGGCGCCGGTCCCCGCGCCGGTCAGTCACTCGTGCTCGCGGCCAAGGCCCGGGCGATCCTGCACGACCGGCTCGCGGTCACCCTCGACGACTTGCGCGCCGTCACCCCACCCGTGCTGCGGCACCGCGTCCTGGTCAACTTCCGGGCCGAGGCCGAGGGCATCAGCGCCGACGAGGTCACACGACAGCTCGTGCAGGCCGTGCCGGAGCCGAAGAGCCCGCTCGCCTGACAGCCCGTGTCGTACGCAACGTATCGGTTCATCGACCCAAAGACGCTCGTCGCCCTGGGTGACCTGACCCTCGCCGCGCGCACCGTAGTGGACGGGTTCATGTTCGGTGTGCACCACAGTCGCATCCCGGGCGCCGGCCTCGAATTCAGCCAGTACCGCAGCTATCAGCCGGGAGACGATCCGCGTCGACTCGACTGGAAACTGTTCGCGCGCTCCGATCGCTACTTCCTGCGCGACGCTGAGACCGACACCAGCGTGACCGTACGGCTCGTGCTCGACGCCAGCGCGTCCATGGCGCAGGAAGAAAGCGGCGTCTCCAAGTTCGACTACGCCCGCCTGATCGTCGCGGCCCTCGCGCTCCTGGTGCATCGTCAGGGTGACGCCGTGGGACTCTCCACCGTCACCGGCGGCGACGTATCCGTGATGCCCCCGCAACGCCCGCAACCGCATCTGTATCGCCTGCTGCACACATTGGAGCAGCTCACGCCGGCCGGCGTCTGGCCGGACTGGGAACGGATGCAGGGCTCCTTCACCGCCGGGGGCCAGAGAGGCATTCTGGTGATCGTCACCGACCTGCACGAACGCCGGGACGAGATCCGCACCCTGGCCGCCAAGCTTACCGCGCTGCGGCACGAGGTGTTGCTGTTGCACGTCATCGGCGGAATCGAACGCGAGTTCCGGTACCATGGCGTGGTCACATTCGAAGAGCTCGAGACCGGCCGCCGGATCGAAGTCGACGCAGACGCGGCACGGGCCGGCTATCTCGAGGCGCTGGATCAGGAGCTCAGGACCTTGCGCCGCTCACTCGAGGAATCGGGCGTCGAGTACGCGCGGTTCGCGCTCGACCAGCCGCTCGACCTCGCGCTGCGGCACTATCTGGTGAGCCGGACGCGGCGGCGGTAACGCATGCTCGGCTTGATCTCACCGATCTGGCTCGCGGGCCTCGGGGCACTCGCCGTTCCCATCGCCTTGCACCTGTGGAGCCGCCGCGGTGGCCGCCCCATCCGGGTGGGCAGCATTCGCTTGCTCACCGGCTTCGCACCGGCGACGCGCCGCAGCTGGACGATTCAAGACCCCTGGCTGCTGGTGCTGCGATGCGCCGTGCTGGCCGCGCTCGTCCTGGCCCTCGCCGGACCGTATTGGTCTCCCGCGACTCGGGGGACGCGCACCGTGGCGCTCGTGGCCATCGACGTGGCCGACAGGAACGCCCTGATCGACTCCCTGCGTCACGCGGGACGCATCGTCGCCCCGCTGGACAGCGCTGCCACGACGTCGAATCTGTGGGCCGCCCTGCGTCGAGCCGATCGGGCTCAAGAGCCGGGCACGCAATTCGTGGTCTTTGCGCCGAACCTGCTGCGCTACTTCCGCGGTGAGCGGCCCACGCTCCGGGCCCGGGTCGACTGGCACGCCCGGCCGGTGGGTCCCGTACGTGGGGTGCTCCCGCCTCCTCCAGCCGCCCGGCTGGTCGCCATCTTCGCCGATCCGTCCCGATGGGATGATGCGCGGTACGTGAGCGCGGCCCTCGGCGCCGTCGGGGCGGCGACCGGGATCCCCGCCATCGTCTCGCTGCACCCGACGACGGTCGACGCGGTCACGGCGCGGGTCGATTGGATCGTCTGGCTCTCCAATCACGCGGTGCCGGAGCCAATCCAACGGTCCGTCCAGCGGGGAGCCATTCTGTTGAGCGACGCGGGCGGCGCCGCCGCGCAACAACACTACACGCGTGTCGTCACGGGGCCGCAGCCGACCGATGCCTGGCTGCGGCAGCGGACCACGGACTCCGATCCCGGCGCCCTGGTGTGGGCCGACGGAACCGGTGCGCCCCTTCTCACGGTGCAGCGCGAGGGACGCGGAAGGCGCTATCGCTTCCGGAGCCGTTTCTCCCCGGCCTGGAGCGACCTCGTGCTGCGACCGGCGTTTCCGCTCGCCCTGGCCCGGTTGTGGACGGCGACCGATTCGGCGGCCGCCACCGTAGACGATCGACGCATCACCGTCAGTCAGCTCACCCCGGCATACGACAGCGCCCAGAACCGGGGCCCCCAGAGCGGCCCGCGGCGATCGCTGTTTCTCCCGGTTTGGGCACTGGCCGTCCTTCTCTTTTTCGCTGAACGCTGGTGGTCGCGGCGTCCGCGCCGGTCGATCGCATGATGGTCCTCGACCGCCTGGTTCGGCGCTGGCGCCGCGGTTGGCTCCTGCAGGTGGCCATCGCCAGCGTGGCGACGGCGCTGTTCGCGGCTGCCGCAGCGAGCCGCACGCTCCGCGGATCCCCGCCCGCCCTGGGCGTCGCGGTAGGGACCGCACTGGGGATCGCCGCGCTGCTCCGTCGCCGACGGGTCGATGCGCTGGTGATCGCGCGACATCTCAATCGCACGGTCCCGGCGCTGGAAGAAAGCGCCGATCTGCTGGTGCGAGCCCCCGAGGCGCTGTCCGCGGTGGAACGCATGCAACGGACGCGCGTCGAACGGGTGCTGGGCGATCTCTCGCCCGAAACCCGGCTGCCTGCTCGCGGACTCCGCCTGGCGCTTGGATATGCCGCCGCCGTGCTGCTCGCGTCGCTCGGGCTGCTCACGATCGCCGCCCCTGGCAGCCCACGCCCGACCCACGACCCCCCGGTGGCGGCGGCGACCCGTCACCCCGGCGGCCCGCCGGCGCTCACCCGCGTGATGGTGACCATTCGCCCCCCACCATACACGGCGCGATCCGTGCGCCGGACCGACGCGTGGGACCTCGACGTCGAACAGGGCGCGCGCGTCACCTGGCGCCTGCAGACGGATCGGCCGGTGAGCGCAGCGCTCCTCGTGACGACCGACAGCGACTCGGCCCGGGGGCACCCCCGGAGCGAATCCGAGTTTGAGATGTCGATGCCGGCGGAGCACTCCCTGCTCTACCAGATCCTGCTGCGCGATTCGACGACCGCGGTTGCCTCGGCCTACCACCGGCTCACCATCATTCCAGACGCCGCGCCGACCCTTACGGTAGTCCGGCCGGAGCCCCGCACAGAGGTGGCATTCGGAACCCCGTCGGTGGTTCCGCTCGAAGTGCTGGCCGACGACGACTACGGTCTCGCGGACGCCCGTATCGTCGCCACGCTGACCACAGGGGCTGGGGAAGCGGTGCGATTCCGTGAGCAGGAGCTCGATTTCGACACGTCGATCCCGAGATCCGGTTCCCCACACGCGCTGCTGTTGCGCAAGGCGCTGAATCTGACCGCACTCGCGATGCAGCCAGGCGACGAGCTGTATTTCTACGTGCTGGCTCACGACCGCCGCACGCCCGTGCCCAACGAGGCCCGGTCCGAGACCTTTTTCGTCTCTCTGGCCGACACCGCCCACGTCGTGGTTGCGGACCTGAGCGGTCTCGCCGCCAATGCGCTCCCCGAGTACCTCCGCAGCCAGCGGCAGATCATCATCGACACGGAGGAGCTGCTGGCGCGGGCGGCCAATCTCACTCCCAAGACGGTGCGGGATCGGTCCAACAACATCGGCCTCGACCAGCATTTGCTGCGAGAGCGCTACGGCGAGATCGTGGGTCAGGAAGAAGTGGACGCGGGTCCCGAGCCGACCATCGAGCACGAGCACGACACACCGGAGAGCGCCACGCTGCTCGCGCAAAGCGTGAAGGATACGCTGCAGGCCGCGGTTGCCCAGATGTGGGAAGCCGAGCTGCGGCTCCGCACGTACGCGCCGCGCGCGGCCCTGCCCTACGAGTACCGGGCGCTCGAGCTCCTGAAGCAAGCCCAGCATGCGGCGCGGGTCTACGTGCTGCGCGTCGGTTTCGAGCCACCGCCGCTCGAGCCGGATCGCAAGCGTCTGACGGGTGCCTTGACGGCGATTGGGAATCCGACCCGTTCTCGGGACGTGGCGGCGGCTGTGCCGCTGGCAACCGTACGCGCCGCGCTCCACGTCGTCCAGCGTCTCCGAGGCGGCGGGCGGCGACAACCGGGTGATACGGTGACACTGGAGGCCGCTGGTCGCCAGATCGCCCAGCTGGCGATCAACGAGCCCGGGGCCCACCTCGAGACCCTGCGCGATCTCCGCGCCCTCCTCGACAGCCTCAGCGGCGCGCCCGGTCCGACCTGCACCGACTGCCTGGGGCAGCTGGAAAAGGGGTTGTGGCGCGCATTGCCGGTCGCCGATCCGGAGCGGCGTGGCGGGAAGCCCGCGAGCGGGATCGCGCGTGACTATTTCGATCGGCTACGGCGTCCGGGGAGGCCCTGAGATGAGCGCCGTGCGACTCCTCGCCAGCGCCGGCGCGATCCTCGCCCTCGCCGCCATCGGGCTGCGCCCGAGCTGGCCGCGTCGCGTACTCACGGGCGACGCCATCCTCGTCACACCGGGTGCAGACGCGGCGGCGGTGCAACGACTCGTGGATTCGCTGCGCGGCGCGACCGTGTTCACGAGTCCGGAGGATCTCGCGCCGTCGAGCCGACCCTTGGAACGCGTGCATGTGGTCGGGTGGGGACTTCCCACGGATCAATGGCCGGAGCTCGGCTCCCGACCGGTCATCCTGCACCCAGCCGCAATCGCCCCGGGCTTCATTCGAGTGACGTGGAGCACGGAGCTCATCCTGGGCGACGCCCTGGTGATCGAAGGACGGGTGGCTGGTCTCCCGGCAGGCACGGCGGTCTGGTGCACGGATCCCGCGGGCCGCCTCGATTCGACGCGCGCCATGGCCGACGGGTCTTTCCACCTCGACCTCCGACCGCGTGGGTCCGGGCGCCAGCTCTATCTGCTCCAGGCCGGAGCCGGCGACCACGCCGCGGCCGGGGAAACGCTTGCCGTCAGCGTGATCACGCCGCCCCCTCGCCGCGTCCTGATCCTGGAAGCCGCGCCCAGTTTCGAGACGAGTGCGCTACGCGGCTGGTTGGCGGTCCGCGACGGCGCGGTCGCGATCCGGACCGCCGTGAGCCGCGACCGCTACCGCACAGAGTTCGTGAATCGAGACCGGATCGCCCTGGCGCCGGTCACCGACCGGCTGCTCACCCAGTTCGACATGGTCCAGATCGACGGTCGCACCCTCATCGGCCTCTCCGCGACGGAGCGCGCCACGCTGCGTCAGGCCGTCACCGAGCGCGGACTCGGCGTGCTCGTGGTCGCGGACACCGTGATCTTCGACCCTGGTGCCCGATTCTCGGATCGCGGTTTCTTCTTCGGTTTCGCGTTACGCCGGGTCCCGGACCTGGAGCAGCGAACCGTACGCCCCGCCTGGGCGGGCCTGCGGATCGCCGTGACGAGCCCCGTTCCGGCGGAGCCCTATGCGCTGGCAGATCGGTTCGGGATCGAGACGATCATGGACGATGGGACGGGTCAGGCGGAGGCCCAGGTGGCGCCCCGAGGGGCCGGACGCGTCGGCGTGAGCCTCGTGACCGGGTCGACGCGGTGGCTACGGAGTGGGCAGCGGGACGTGTATGCGGCGTACTGGTCGCGGCTGCTCGCAGCCCTGACCGCCGGCGCATCACCCGACCGATTGGAGGTGGAGACCGCCGGACCGTGGCTCGTGAACCGTCCCCTTGTCGTCCGTGCCGTGGGATCCGGCGATCAAACGGCGGCCATCGTCACGCCTCCGTCGGGGACCCCGGATACGGTGTTTCTGGCCCGGGATCCTCTGACGCCCGACACGTGGCGGGGTGTTTATTGGCCCCGGGAGACCGGTTGGCATCAAGTCGGCGGCGGTCAGGGAACCGGGTTTTTCGTCCAAGGATCCGCTGCCTGGCGCAGTCGTCAGGCCGCCGAGCGACTCGACGCTTCGGCGCTTCACGGCGTCGCTCAGCCGGCGGCCCCGGCGTCGGTGGCGAGAACGCCGACCCGCGTACCGATTCCCCGGCGGTGGCTGTTCGGGCTGTTCGTCCTCTGCGCCGCCGTGCTATGGTCTACCCGTCGACCAGCGGCCATCGGAAGCACAACCGGCGCAGTGAGTTGACGACGGTTCGCCCACCGCGGGGCGAATTGACACCGAAGCTCCCTGGCCATAAGCTTGCCCCATCACAACACGTTCCCGTGAGGGGAGTTCGAGCGTGTCGGTCGAAGCTACCCTTCAAAAAGTCCCCCTGTTCAGCCAGCTCGGCCCCACCGATTTGCAGCGGGTGCTCGAGGTGGCCCGGGAGCGCGCCTACCCCAAGAACTCGGTCATCCTGTTCGAGGACGACCCCGGGGACGCGCTGTACGTCGTCAAGCAGGGTCAGGTCAAGGTCGTGCTGATCGGGGAAGACGGGCGCGAGGTCATTCTCTCCGTGCTCGGGGAGGGCGACTTTTTCGGCGAGATGGCCCTGATCGACGACGAGCCGCGCTCGGCGCACGTCATCGCCATGAGCGACTCGGCCCTGTTGGTGCTGCGACGCGAGGACTTCCAGGCCCTCCTGATGCAGACCCCGGCGATCGCTCTGGCGATGTTGCGCGAGCTGACGCGGCGGTTGCGTCGCGTCGACGAGAAAGTCGGCAGCCTGGTGTTGCTCGACGTCAACGGTCGCGTGGCCCGGCTGCTGCTCGACCTCGCCGAGGAAGCCGGCAGCGAGCGCATTACGCGGCGCCTCACGCACCACACCATCGCACAGATGATCGGCTCCAGTCGCGAGACCGTCAGCCGTACGATGCGGGAGCTGGTCGACAAAGGCTTCATCGAGGTCTCCCGACGCGACATTGTGATCCGTGACCGGTCCGCGCTGGAATCCGCGGCCGGCCGGTCGTAGCCGGGTGAGCGAGGTCACAGGCCACCGGTGAGCGGCCAACTTGTCCTACCTCGCCGATTCTCCGTAACTTAGCTCAGGACTCGGCGTGCCTGAACGCATGGCCTACACGGTGACCTTCTGGGGGACGCGCGGCTCGATCCCGACCCCCGGGGCCAGCACCGCGCGCTACGGCGGGAACACGTCGTGCGTCGCGCTGGAGGGCCCCGGCGGGCAGCTCGTGATTCTCGATGCCGGAACGGGGATCCGTGGTTTGGGCGCGACGCTGCTGGAGCAACCGAACGGCGCCGTGAAGGCCGAGATTCTGCTGTCGCACACGCATTGGGATCACATTCAGGGGTTGCCCTACTTCAAGCCGTTTTTCGCGGCAGGCAACTCCGTACGGATCTGGGGATCGAAGCAAGGCGCGATGTCGCTGGACGCGATCTTGCATTTGCAGATGGATCCGGCGGTGTTTCCGGTGCCGCTCACGGCGGTCGCGGCGACGCTGTCGGTGCAGGAAGTGCACGCGGGTGGAGAGTTTACGGTGGGACCGTTCCGGGTCCGGGCCATGCAGCTCCGGCATCCGGGGACGACGCTGGCGTATCGGTTGGTGCCGCTGACGGGCGGTCGGAGCATGGCCTACGTGACCGACAACGAGCTGGGTTCGGGTGGCAGCTACGACATTCCGCCGAGCTGGCGCCAGGACTTGATCCGGTTTTTGTCGGGGGTGGATCTCTTGATTCACGACGCGATGTACACTCCGGCGGAGCTCGAGACGCATCGCGGGTGGGGGCATTCGTCGTACGAGGAAGCGGTGGAGCTGGCCGCGGAGGCGGGCGTCACGCGGCTGGCGATGTTCCACCACGAGCCGGAGCACGATGACGGGGCCCTGGATGCGGTGCTGAGCGCGGCGCGGCGCTCCGCGGCGCGGCGGGGATCGTTGGAAGTCGTTGCGGCACAGGAAGGCATGCAACTCTCTCTTTAGATCGAGGGTAGGCTATGCGTTTGCGTTCACTCGTCGCCCTGGTGGGTTTCACGCTCCTGGCCGGCCTGCCGGCGCTGGCCGCGCAAGGCGGTGGTCAGGACGCCCGGCCCGGCGTCGCCGTGTTTGCGTTCACCAACGGCGGCTCGTACGGGCAGCAGAAGGAGGACTACGACGCGCTCGAGCGCGGCATGGCCGGGATGTTGATCTCCGAGCTGGCCGCGAACCCCGCACTGCGCGTGGTTGAGCGAGAGAACATCCAGCGTCTCGTGGACGAGCAGAATCTCGGCGCCTCCGGACGGGTCGATGCGCAGACGGCGTCCAAGGTCGGCAAGCTGGTAGGCGCCCGCTACGCCGTGATGGGAGATTTCATCGACCTGTACGGTGATTTCCGCGTGGACGTGCGCGTGGTAAACGTCGAGACGTCGGAGATCATCAAGACCGAGAAAGCCACGATGCAGCGCGAGCACCTGTTCGATCTGGTGCGCACCATCGCCGCCGCGCTCAACAAGGACCTCAACCTGCCCGCCCTGCCCCGCCAGGTCTCGGAGCAGCGGATGAACCGCCAGGTGCCCACCGAGGCGCTCACGTACTACAGCCGCGCGCTCTTGTATCAGGATCGCGGGCAGCGGGACAAGGCGATCGAGTACTATAACCGGGCCCTCAGCGTGTTCCCGCAATACACCGAGGCCTCGGAAGGTCTGCGGCGGTTGCAGGGCTGACGACCGTGCAGTGACCAACCCGATCCCCCGTCTCGGGAGCTTGATGGCGCGCTGGCTCTCCCTGTTGGGAGCGCTGGCGCGCTTCAGCTTTGGCGGCGCCCGCGCCGCAGCGCGGCTGCCGCGCGCCGGCCGGGCCGTCGTGTTGCGGGTCACCTTGAACCAGATCCGATTCACCGCCGTGCACGCGATCGGCCTCGTGGTCCTGCTGTCGGGGATCCTGTCGTTCCTGGTGATCTCGCAGGCAGTGCGCGAGCTGGGCCAGATCGGCGCCACGGGCCTGATCGGCACCCTCATGGTGGTCGCCATCGTCCGGGAGCTCGGTCCGCTGATCACAGCGCTCGCGATCGTGGGCCGATCGGGGACGGCCATCGCCGCCGAGCTCGCGACGAATACGGTGATGGGCGAGGTGCGGGCGCTGGAAGCGATGGGCATCGACCCGCGTCAGTACCTGGTGCTCCCGCGCTTCATCGGCGCCCTGGCCAGTCTGTTCTCCCTGCTCATCCTGTTCGACGTGGTCGCCATCACCGCCGGCTTCGCGGCTGCGGCCCTCAACGGCATGACCGGCAGTCGGTACGCGGAGATCGTGCTGCGCTCCCTCTCGGCCCGCGACGTGTGGCTCACCGTGGCGAAGGCGCTGGCCCTCGGATTGATCGTGGGCATCGTGCCGAGTTACTTCGGCCTCTCCGTCCATCGCGCGGCGACCGACGTGCCCGTGGCCGTCAGCCGCGCCACGGTTGCCTCGATCGTGGGCGTGTTTCTCTGCTCCGCCTTGTTCGTGCTGCTCGGCTGAGCGGGTGACCGCCCCGCTCGTATTCGAAGCGGTCCCGCTCAATTCCCGAGCGCGCACCCCATTCACGCTCAGCGTCGCCGCCCACCAGACGGTGGCCGTGTTGGGCGACGAGGCGAGCGGCGTGGACCGGCTCGGGGCGTACGCCCTCGGCCTCGACACACCGCCCGCCGGCCGGGTGCTGGTGTTCGACACGGACATCGCCGGCCTGGTCGACCGCGAGCGCTTGGCCTTCCGGCGGCGCGTGGGCTACCTTCCCGCGGGCGACGGACTGCTGCAGAATCTCACGCTCCGCGACAACATCGCCCTGCCGTTGCGCTTCGGCAGCACGGCGAGCCCACGCGACATTGACGGCCGGGTCAACGTGATCGTCGTGGCGGTGCGATTGGGCGGCACCGCCGACCGGCGACCGGCGCAGGCCAACGAAGAAGAGTGCCGACGCGCGGCCCTAGCGCGCGCCATCGCGTTCGATCCGAGCCTGCTCCTGCTGGAGCAGCCGTTCGACGGGGTAACGGCACGGGCAGCCGCGGAGCTCCTGGAAGTGGCCCGCGGTGGCGAGACCGCCGAAGGGGCGCGGCGTACGATCCTCATCACCGGCCAGGAGCTTCCGGCGGTGGTGCAGCGGCGCTGCGATCGCCTGTACCGGCTCACTCGCGCCGGCTCGCTCGAGCTGGAAACGGTCTGACCCGAGGTCGAGGTGGACACCACCCGCCAGGATTTTGTCGTCGGTCTTTTCATCGTGGGCGCCATTGCGGTCGTGATCGGCGCCCTGCTCGCCACCAGCGGGTGGGGGGAGCGGCGGTACAACCTGTACCTCCGGGCCGCCAACGCCGACGGACTCACGGCCGACAGCAAGGTGCTGCTCCAGGGCCTCGAAGTCGGCCGCGTCGCCAATGTTTCGCCGCGGGTGGATTCCACGACGCGCACCATTTCGTTCATCGCGAAGCTCTCGCTCATCGGACGATTTCGTGGCGGCGCCACGCTGCAGCTGCCCATCGGCACGCGCGGGCAGCTCGAGCCGGCGAGCCAGATTTCCCCGACGGTGCTGATACGGCTGGTGCTGCCCGACTCGACCCAACGAACCGGCCGGCTGCTCGCCGTGGGCGACACGATCGACTCGGAGCGAAAGGCCTCGGTGCTCGACCAGGTGGCCGACGTCGCCCAGCAACTCTCCAAAGACGTGCAGGAAGTCCTGCACCGGACGAATGCGACCCTGCAGCACGTCGATGGCATCCTGGCGGACGCCAAGGGCGTGCTCCATGACGTCCGGCCGAGCATCGTGCGGACCCTGGCGGACGTGTCCACCACGATGGACCGGGTCGCCAAACTGGTGCAGCGCCTCGACCCCGGGCTGGCCGATTCCGTCTCCACCGCCCTCACCCTGTCCAACCGGATTCTGCTGCGCGTCGATTCGCTGGCCGCCCGGGCGGGCGAGATGACCGCCGAGAACCGGGAAGACGTCCGGACCGCCGTCGCCAATCTCACCCAGCTCACCCGCCAGCTGAACCATCTGGCCGAGGAGATCTCGCGCCGGCCGTATCGTGCCCTGACCGGCGTCAAGCCGCTCCCCGCCGACTCGGCTCGTCCGTGAGCTACGTCCTGCTTCACCCCCCTGCGTGGTCCCCGGCCCCGCTCGCGCCGGCGCTCGAGGCCGCCCGCGTGGACGCGCGCGCCATCCACGCCGGCCGGGAGCTGGTCCCCAACGATCAGCCCACGGTCTTTCTGCTCGACGCCGAGAGCCGCGCCGCGTTCCCCCTCGACGCTTTGCGCGGCTTCGTCGACGCCGGCGGGGCGATCGTGGCGCTGGGCGGCGAGGGCGAGAGTGACGTGCCGGAAGGGCTGCCCACCGAGCTGCTCGCGGCTTTCCTGCCCCAGCCCGCGGGGATGCGACAGCTGCTGGTAGCGATCCGGGCGGGGTATCGCGAAGCTGCCGCCCGCGCTGAGACGGCGCGCGCACGCGGCGAGGCGGCCTTGCGCAGCCGCGAGATCGACGAGCTGACCAAGATCGGAATGGCGCTAGGGACCGAGCGCAATCTCGAGAAGTTGCTTGACGACATCCTCGAACAGGCGCGTCGCATCACCCAATCGGACGCCGGCAGCCTCTATCTGGTCGACGAGAAAGACTCGCAACGGCTGCGGTTCTTGCGGACGCAAAACCACTCCAAACACAACATCCCGTTCATCGAATTCACGATCCCGAGGGACCGTACGAGCCTCGCCGGCTATGCCGCCACCACCGGCGAGCCACTGGTGATCGACGACGCCTACTTCCTGCCACCCGACGTGGAATACTCGATCAATCGCTCGTTTGACGAGCGGACTGGGTATCGCTCGAAGTCGATGCTCGTGATCCCGATGAAGGACCATCGGGAAGAGATCATCGGGGTCCTGCAGCTGATCAACCGCAAGCGCGAGTTCGACGCCACGCTGGCAGGCCCGGAGGACGTGGAGCGGCTGGTCGTGCCCTACTCCAAGCGCACGGTGGAGCTCGTGACGGCGCTCGCCGGACAGGCAGCGGTGTCGATCGAGAACAGCCAACTATACAAGCGCATCGAGCATATGTTCGAGGGATTCGTCAACGCGGCCGTGCAAGCCATCGAGCAGCGCGATCCGGTCACCCAGGGCCACAGCAAGCGCGTGGCCCATTCCACCGTGAGTCTCGCCGAGGTGGTCGACCGGACCGACGAGGGAGCATATCGCCTTGTTCGCTTCTCTCGGAAGCAAATCGACGAAATCAAGTACGCCGGCTTGCTGCACGACTTCGGGAAGGTCGGCGTCCGGGAGCAGGTCCTGGTCAAGGCGAAAAAACTGTACGCCCCCAATCTCGATCTGATCCGCCATCGGCATGCCTACATCCGGCGGACCCTCGAGAGCGACTTCTGGCGCCGCCGCGCGACGCACCTCGAATCACACGGCCGGGACGGATACGAGGCCTTCGTGGCAGAACTCGAGTCCACGCACAGCGTCGAGCTCGCGGAGTTGGACCGCTTCCTGGATGTCGTGATCAAGGCCAACGAGCCGAGTCTGTTGCCGGAGGGAAGCTTCGAGGACATCCAGAGCATGGCGCGGCGCACATACGCCGCTCTTTCCGGCGATCCCCTCCCCTTCCTCACGGACGACGAGGTCCGCTTCCTCACGATCCGCAAGGGAAGCCTGGACGAGACCGAGCGAAAGGAAATCGAAAGCCATGTGACCCACACGTACGACTTCCTGAAGCAGATCCCGTGGACGCAAGAGCTGGGGCAGATTCCCGTGATCGCTCGCGGCCATCACGAAAAGCTCGATGGGACCGGGTATCCGAAGCACATCGCCGGGGACGACATCCCGATCCAGACCCGGATGATGACGATCAGCGATATCTACGACGCCCTCACAGCCCAGGATCGTCCCTACAAGCCGGCGGTCGCCCCACAGCGGGCGCTCGACATCCTCACGCACGAAGTGAACGCCGGCCAGCTCGACGCCGAGCTGTTCCGGTTGTTCGTGGAAGGAAAAGTGTTCGAAACCACTGGCGCCTGACCCGTCACAGGGCGCGCCGGACCCGCGCCCCCAGCGTCATCAGTCGCTCCACCGGTTCGTTGCTGAAGACCAATCGCACGAAGCGATCGCCGTTGCGTTCCCCCCAATCCCGCATCGGGGTGGCGGCCACCCGTCCGCGCTCGAGCAGGCGCGCGGAGGCCGCGAACGAATCGTATCCCCGCGCGCCGACGTCCAGCAGCATGGACCACCCGCCGGCCGCGGGAACGAGCGACCACCCCCGCAGCTGATCGATCACGACGTCACGCCGCCGCTGCCACTCCACGACGCACGCCGCCAGGTCGCCGTCGGGCAATTCGAGCGCCGCCGCCGCGGCCGCCTGCGCGATCCCGGTGGCCGTGACCACGTTGTACAGATGGACCCGCGCGACGTCCGCCATGATCTCCCTCGGCCCGGCCACCCATCCGGTCCGCCATCCGATCATGCGGTACTCCTTGGACATCGAGCCGATCACGATGGTGCGCGAGGCCATTCCGGGCAGGGCGGCCGGATGAACGAGGCCGCGCCCGTCAAACAGGATGCGCTCCATCGCGGCGTTGTAGAGCAGCCACAGATCGTGCTCGCGACACACCGCGGCCACCGCCTCCCATTCCATGGCGTCGAGCACGGCGCCGGATGGGATCGACGGGTTCATGAGAAACAGGGCGCGGGTCCGGGCGCCCACGGCAGACCGCAGGGCGGCGATGTCGAGCCGCCAGGAATTTTCCTGGATCGTGAGCGGCACCAGGCGCGGTCGGGCACCGACCAGCCGCACCCGATTGATCATGCCGGCGTAGGTGGGATCGGTGAGCACGACCTCGTCGCCGGGGTCGGTGGTGGCGAGCAGGGCGTCGAGCATCCCTTCCGTGCCGCCGGCCGTGATCACGACCTGTTCCGGGCCGTACGGCTGGCCCGTGTGGCGCTCGAGCCGGTGCGCCACGCGCTCCCGCAACGAGGCCGCGCCGGTAAACGGCAGGTAACTGTTGGCGGCGTCGTCCTCGAGTGCCGCGTGGGTGGCGGCAATCGCCGCGGCGGGCGGCGTCAGATCGGTATCGAGGTTCTCCAGGCGCAGCACGTCGGGATCCGCACCGGCCCGGGCGGCGATCTGATCGATCGCGAACCCGGGGATGCCGGACAATCGGTGGACCGTCATGCCGCGATCGGCTACCGGTCGACCGGCCCCGTGAACGTGTCGCAGGCGTCCGGCCGCCCGCTCGAGTAGCCACGGCGGAACCAGGCCACCCGCTCCGCCGACGAGCCGTGGGTGAAACTCTCGGGGTTCACATGACCGCTCGACATGCGCTGCAGCCGGTCGTCTCCCACGGCGGCGGCGGCGTTGAGGCCCTCCTCGACGTCCCCCACCTCGAGAATGCCCTCGCGATCGGCCTCGTGCGCCCACACGCCCGCATAGCAGTCGGCCTGCAATTCGAGTCGCACCGAGAGATCGTTCTCCCGCGACGGCCGAGACCGCTGAGCGCGCCGCACCTGCTCCTCGGTCCCCAGCAGCCATTGCACGTGGTGCCCGATCTCGTGCGCCAGAACATAGGCCTGGGCGAAGTCGCCGGGGGCGCCATAGCGGTCCTTCAGCTCCTGGTAGAACCCGAGATCGATATAGACCTTGTGATCGCCGGGGCAGTAGAACGGACCACTCGCGGTCTCGGCGTAGCCGCAGGCCGATTGGATGGCGTTGCGGAACAGCACGACTTGCGCTTCCCGGTACTCCGCGCCGAGGGACGGCACGGCTTGCGCCCACATCGACTGGGCGGAATCGAGCACAAACGAGACGAATCTGACCAGCGTATCTTCGGCGGCGCTGGACTGGGCAGGCGCTCCCGCGGCCGGAGCGCTGCCGGCGGCATTCGGATCGAGCAGCTGAAACAGGTTTTGCTTGAAGATCAGGCTGAGGATCAGCAATACCAGGGCGCCCCCCAGGCCGATCCTCATCCCCCCGCCGCCGAACCCACCACGGAAGCCGCCGCCGCCTGCGCCGCGCCGGTCCTCAACGTTCTGGCTGACTCCACCTGGTGTCCACTTCATTCAAGCCTCCGAAACAGCCTCGGCCTTCCGCACGCTCTCCCGCCACTCACGCTCGGCGATCGAATCGGCCATGATCCCGGCCCCCGCTTGTATCAGGACCGCTCACGCCGGAGGATTGCGGCGCATCAGCCGATCGGCGATGGCCGAACATGCCGCCACGATCTCCAGGCGACGCTCCTGGCGGACCAGCGGCGTGTTTCCCCCTTCCGTCGTCACCTGCGCCCGGGCGATCTCGAGCGTCGTCCGGCCGAAAGGATCGCGCACCAGGGGATCCCCGCCACGCGACAACAGCAGCTCCACCACCTCCGGATGACCCCACAACGTCGCCAGCTGCAGCGGGGTCCACCCCCCCATGACGGCGTTGACCTGACGGCGCGTCCGCTTCACGAGGTCCCGCACGTGATCGACCAGACCGTAGGCCGCCGCCTGGTGGAGATCGATTTCGGCGCCGCGATCGTAGAGAAAGCGCACCATCGCTTCGTGACCCTCTTCGTTGGCCCAGCCGATCGGCGTCATTTGATAGGTGGCGTCCCTGGCATTCAAGTCGGCGCCGGCGTCCAGCAGCAGGACCACTATCGCCCGGTCGTTATCGAGAGCGGCGAAGTGGAGCGCCGTCCCGCCCTCGTGCCGGGCGTGGAGCAATGCGGGCTCCTGCGCGAGCTGGTCACGGACCTGCTCGATGCTGCCGGCGCGGACGGCCGCGAAGAAATCGGAAGCGTCGATCATCATATCTCCCGCCGCCGCCCAGGGTGGTAGGGACCAGATGGGGTCGCAACGGTTCAATGTGCCGCGCAGCGCTGACCCGGGCTGTAAGCCCGGTCACGATGCGGCACGTCCTTCCAGTCCCGTTCTAGAAGAACAACAGCCTGCTGGCCACGAGAAGGAGGAAGGCCCCGAAAACCCGCCGTAGCGCGGCATCCGGAACCGAACCGGCCAACTTCGCCCCGACGAGCGCCCCCACGAACAGTCCCACCGCGACGATCGCCGCGTAGGGAAGGTTGACCTGTCCGCGCTTGTAGTACTGCAGAAAGCCCAACAACCCGACCGGGAGCAGCAGTGCGGCCAGCGAGGTGCCATTCGCCGCATGCTGCGGCAGGTTGGCCAGCAGCACGAGTCCGGGAACGACCACGATCGCGCCGCCGACGCCGAACAGCCCGGACACGACTCCCGCCACGAGACCGAGCACCGCCACAAGAACGTAGTTCATCGTCCCTCCAGTTCAGAGTCGACGCCCCAGCCGCCACCTCCCGGCGTCTCGATTCGAAGCACATCGCCCGCCTTCAGTCGCAGGTTCGCCTTGGCGGACACCGGCGATCCGTTCAGGAGGTTGCGCCCCGGCGCGCCGGCGCGGCCTCCCGCTGCCCCTGTCGGCGCATGACGGCGTCGCTCGCTCAATATGCTGGCTTCCGCGGCAGCCAGTATCTCGTACTCCCGGATGACGCCGTTCCCGCCCGCGTGCTTCCCTGACCCGGCGCTGCCGCTGCGCAGCTGGTAGCGTCGCAGCCGCACCGGGTACTCCGTCTCGAGCACTTCGATCGGCGTATTGCGCGTGTTCGACATCCCGACGTGCACCCCGGACGGACCCCGCCCAGCCGGCCCCCCGCCCTGTCCACCCCCGAGCGTTTCGTAGTAGGTCCATTCACCTCGATCCGCCGTCGCTCCCGCGCCGAACGTGATGTTGTTCATCGTACCCTGGCCCTGCGCGGGAACCGCCACCCCCAGATTCGCGAGCGCGCGGAAGACGACGTCGGCGATACGCTGAGACGTCTCCACGTTTCCCGCCGCCACGGCGCGGGGCCGTCGGGCGTTCACCAGACACCCCGCGGGCGCCGTCACCCGCACCGCCCGCGTCACGCCGGCATTCATCGGCGTGTCGGCGCCGATGAGCGTCTGCACGGCGAACAGCACCGCCGAACGGGTCACCGCAAGCGGGCAGTTGACGTTGCCGGCCACCGCCGGGGCGGTACCCCGGAAATCGACGTGCAACGCACCGTTTCGAATCTCGACGCTCGCCGTGATCGCAATGTCTGCATCCGTGATCCCGTCCCCCTCGAGCCAGTCCACGGCCGTGGCCGCGCCCGATGGCAACCGCGCCAGCACCGCCCGCGTGCGCCGCTCGGCATCGTCCATCAGGTCCCTGGCGGCGGCGTTCACGAATGCCCACCCATGACGGGCCGCCAGCGTCCACAGGGATTCCGCCCCTCGTTTCACCGCCGCGCGCTGCGCGGCGAGATCGGCTCGTCGCACCTCGGGGGTCCGCACATTGGCCAGGAGCAGCCGCTCGACTTCCGGGGTGAGCGGCACCGGGGGAACCACGATGCCCTCCGCAAAGAGCTCGCGCGCCCCGGCGGGCATGCTCCCCGGCGTCGCCCCGCCGACATCGGAATGATGAGCCCGGACCACGCTGAACCCGCCCACCTCGTCCGCCGCGCGGATCACCCCCACAAGCGTGAGATCCGGGAGGTGTGAGCCCCCGGCATAGGGATCGTTCACGATGTACAGCTCGCCGGGGCGAGGTCGCTCCGCCCGCACGGCGGCCACGGCGTCGGTGAGGGCGCCCAGGTGCACGGGGATATGGGCGGCCTGGGCGATCATGTCGCCCGCAGCGTCGAACAGCGCCGCGGACGCGTCGCGCCGTTCCCGAATGTTGGGAGACACGGCCGAGTGGATCAGCACGAGGCCCATTTCCTCGGCGATCCCGGCGAAGGCGTGCGCCATCACTTCCCGGGTGATTGGGTCGAGCGTCATGCACGCTCCACGACGATCGCGCCCGAGGCATCCACCACGCCGCGCCAACCCGGCTCGATCAGCGCGGTGGCGTCGGGACCGGCCAGGATCGCCGGCCCAGCAATCCGCAAACGGGCCGGCAGCCCACCCAGCGGCCATACCTGTGCGTCGAAGGCGGCCCCCCGAATGGTCACGCGCCGCCGCCCGGGTGTGGGCCGGCCCTTTCCGCTGCGACGCGCCGGCTCCGGTCGGGGGGCGGCGCGCTCGATCACGACTCGCACGCTGACGATTTCCATCGCTCCCCCCGCGCCTTCGTGACCGAAACGGGAGCGGTGCGCGGCGCGGAAGTCGGCTTCGAGCCCATCGGGCTCGCCGTTGGTCAGCGGCATCGTGATCTCATAGCCCTGCCCGGCGAAGCGGGCATCGGCATAGCGCCGGATGGCCCCGCCTGGCAGCGTGCGTTCCGCCTGCCGTTCGAGGTCGGCGTACAGCGCGAGCAGCAGGCGGCGGTCCGGCACGGCCGGACCCGGCAGGGAGGCCACCAACTCCGCCCGCTCGGGCGCCGCCGCGACTCCCAACGCGGACAGGACACCCGGATGCGACGGGACGATCACGGTCCGCATGCCCAGCAGGTCGGCGAGCGCGCAGCCGAACAACGGCCCGGCCCCGCCGAACGGTATGAGCGCCAGCCTCCGTGGGTCCACGCCGCGCGCCACGCTGACCCGCTTCAGGGCCCGGGCCATCACTGCCGTGGCCACGTCCACCACGCCCGACGCGACTCCCCCAACGTCCATGCCGAGCTGCTGCGCGAGCGACTGCAGCGCCCGCTCCGCCGCGCCGGGATCGAGTCGCACACCGTCCGCCAGGGACCAGGCCTGATCCAGCCAACCGAGCGCCAGGCAGGCATCGGTGACCGTTGGTTCAGTACCGCCGCGACCGAAACACGCGGGTCCGGGACGGGCGCCCGCGCTGCGCGGCCCGACCTTCAGCGTTCCCGCCGCATCGACCCAGGCCACGCTGCCCCCGCCCGCGCTGACCGTCTCGATCAGCACCGATGGGAGAGCGAGCGGGATGCCGCCGACCACGGTCGCTCCCTCTCGCCGCGCCTCTCCCTGCTGGACCAGACTCGCATCGGCGCTGGTCCCGCCCATGTCGAGCGTGAGGAGGTCACGGTAGCCCACGGCCTCTCCCACGAGCCGCGCGCCGACGACACCCCCCGCTGGCCCGGACAGCGCGAGGGCCGCCGCGGATCGGCTGGCCGCATCGATCGAGAGGGAGCCCCCGCCGGACGTGAGTACCCGAAACTCGGTGATCCCCCGCGCGCGGGCCTGCTCGGCCGCCGCGCGGAGGTGCCCGGACACCAGGGGCCGCAGATAGGCCTCGGCGGTCGTCGTGGAAAACCGCTCGTACTCGCGAAACACGGGAAGCACGTCGTGGCTCGCCACCACGGGGACATCTGGGAACGCGCTCCGGAGAGCCTCTGCCAGTGCGCGCTCGTGGTCGGTGTGGAGGTGGGCGAACAACAGGGCCACGGCGATCGATTCCGGACGCCGCGCGCGGATCGTATCGACCACCCGCTCGATCTCGTCGCCCGCGAGCGGAGCGACCACACCCTGGGGCCCCATCCGCTCACTCACCCCGATCACATCCCCGCGCTGCGGCAGCGGCGGTGGGTGATCGCGACTCAGATCGTAGAGCGAGGCGCGGTCCTGCCGGCGCAGCCAGAGCAGATCCTCGAATCCCGCGGTCGTGACCAGAATCACGCGAGCCCCCCGACGCTCGAGCAGGGCGTTGGTCGCGATTGTGGTGCCCAAGATAAGGGATGCGATGCGTTGGGACCGCGAGAGCCGGTCCACGGCCGCGAACACCGCCATGGCTGGATCGTCGGGCGTCGACAGCACCTTTCGGATCTCGAACGTGCCATCCGCCCCTGCGGCGACGAGGTCGGTGAACGTGCCGCCGACGTCGACCCCGACCCTCAGGGGCGGCGACGCCATTGCCGCATCACCAGCGCGCCGGCCAGGGTCAGCGTCGCCAGGACCGTGAGCAGGCCGATCCAATCCCCGAGCCGCACGTAGAGCGATCGCGCGTCGCTGGTGCGGGGTCGGCCGGTGACGACCGTCTGGGTCTGGCGCCGACTTGGCTGGGAGATCCGCCCCAGCGGATCGACGAACTCCGAAATGCCGTCGTTGGCCGCGCGCGCCACGCCCATGCGGGTCTCGATGGCGCGCAGAATGAGGTGCGAGGCATGCTGATACGGCGCCGCGGTGCGCCCGAACCACCCGTCGTTGGTGATGTTGACGAGGAAGTCCGCTCCGGCACGGCGATAGCGACGCGGCAGGTCTTCAAATACGGACTCGTAGCACACGATGACGCCGAAGCGCCCCACGACCGTCGAATAGACCGGGAGGTCGCGCCCACGACCGAATCCTCCGGACCAGCGTCCCAGCCCGGGCAGCGCGCGAAACCAGCGGACGGGCACGAACGGCACGCGCTCGACCACCGGCACGAGATAGTGTTTTTTGTAGATGGGGTAAGGTTGCCATTGACCCAGCGAGTCGAACAGGAACGCGGCGTTGAAGGTCTGGGTGCGCTCGCCCTCCAGCACCGTGAAGTGCAACCCCCCGGTGAGCACTGCCACGCGGGCTTCGCTCGCGAACCGTCCGATGGCCGACTGCCAATCGGGACGCAGCGTCAGATAGTAGGGTAGCGCCGCTTCCGGCCAGATCACGAGACCGGGTTTCGCGGCCGCGGTCGCCTGGCGCGACAGGGCGAGCAGGGTCGCCACCTCGCTGTCGGCACGCTCGGGAACCCACTTCTCCTGAAATCCGATGTTCGGCTGCACCAGGCTGACGGTCCCCAGCTCGCGCAACGTGAGGGTCCGTTGCCGCCACATCCCATAGCCGGCCGCGACTAGGATGGTGGCGGCCACGGGAGCGAGCCGCCTCCCCACCGCCCTCCACTTTCCCCACACCCCCGCGACTCCGGCCACCATTACGTTGCACCAGACCAGCCAGAGCGTCACGCCGCGCGCCCCGGCTAGATCGGCCCATTGCACCAACACGGGGGCGTCGGCCAGGGACGTGCCGAGCCCGAGCCAGGGGAACGCCACATCGCCCAGGTGGCCCACCACCCACTCCAACGCGGTCCACGCGACAGGAAAGACGACGGCGAGGGGCACGGTAGGATAGGCGATCCGGGCCCGAGTCACGAACCAGAACAGCCCGCCGGTGAACACGCCGAGCAGAAACACCGTGACGACGTATCCGAGGGCGGCCAGCGGCGTGAAATGCCACAGCGCGACGACGATCCAGTGGAGCACGACGCCGTTGGCCGCCAGGCCGTAGCGGAATCCCCAGCGGTAGGCGCGCGCCGGGTCCCCAGCGCTCTCCTGGAGCAGCAGGACAGCCGGCACGACGGCGACAAAGCTCAGTACCGGGAGGGGAAACGGCGGATAGCTGGCGATGAGCGCGACGGCGCCCAGGGCGACGAGCAGCCAGGCGCGGCCGCTCACAACAGGATGTCGCGCCCTTCGTCGGCGGAGCGGTAGACGGCCTCGATCACCTGCTGCAGCAGCAGCTGGTCTTTGGGCGGCGGCGCGTTGACGGCGCCCCCGATCACCGCCAGGAAATACGTCCATTCGGCGCGATACGACTGGATGAACGGGGTCTCGCGACCGCTGGCCCCGGTCGGCGTGACGTCGGTGGACGCTCCATGCACCTCCTTGTACATGCGCAGCGGAGCGATATCGGCCGTGCCCTTCTTGCCGACCATCTCGAACCAGAATCGCTCGCCGCGGCCAAGATGCCGCCAGCTGACGGCCACCCCGATGGACATCCCGTTCTCGCACACGATGAGGGCCATCCCCATCTCCTCGACCGTCTCGCGCCCTCCGCCGACCAGATGCGCCGTAATCCGCTTCGGGGCCGGCCACCCGGCGAGCCACAACCCGAGATCGATCAAGGGCAGACCGAGATCGAGCATGGCCCCGCCACCCGCCTGGGCCCGGCGCAACCGCCAGCCCAACTGTTGCCGGGTCTGGCTCGGTTGGAACGTGAACCAGCCGCCGCGAATCATGTCGATCGTGCCCAGCTCCCCGCCGGCCAGGAACCCGCGGACGGCTTGCACGTCGGCGCGAAAGCGGTGGTTCATCGCCACCATCACGCGCTTGCCGTATTTCTCTCCCGCCTGGAGCACGCGCTCCACGCCCTCGAGGCTCAACGCGAGCGGGCGCTCGCACAACACGTGGACACCCGCGGACAACGCGGCGACGACATGGATCTCGTGCAGGTGGTTGGGCGTGCAGATCACCACGGCATCGGGCTTCGCGTAGCGCAGCACCTCCTCGATATCGTCGTACGTGTCGCGCACCTCGAAGCGGGCGGCGAGGGCCTGGGCCTTGGAGAGATCGTTGTCGCAGATCGCTGCGATCTCCACTGCGGCGATCCTGCGCAGCACGGGGAGATGCGCGACTTGGGCCACGCCACCGGCACCGATGACCGCCACGCGCACGGGATCGCTCACGGTCCCCTCCGCGGCGCGCCGAACCGGTATTGGAACCCTACCCGCGCTCCCGCCGTCGCATAGTCGCTCAGCAGAGCGCCGCGCAGCTCGCCGGTGAGTCGCCACGAGGATGCCAGGGCCACCCCGACAGCCAGCGTGCCGTTGAGCGACGGCGCGACCCCGTCCAGTGCGTCCTCGAGGAACGTGCGGTCGATGGCCCGGCCGGTACCGTTACGGAAATGCACGCCCGCCCCCAGACCGGCCGCGATGGTGACCGGCCGTCCGTCGTTGAAGACGTACTGCAGATCGAGGTCCATGATGATGTCGGACAGCCGCACCCGGCCGACATCGATGGTCGCATTGGAGTCGGGATCGTTCACCA
The DNA here is from genome assembly GCA_964599725.1 of uncultured Gemmatimonadaceae bacterium. Lineage (GTDB taxonomy): Bacteria > Gemmatimonadota > Gemmatimonadetes > Gemmatimonadales > GWC2-71-9 > DASTHG01. Next base: position 93,980 of record CAZRGT010000011.1, read on the forward strand.
GCGCGAGCAGGGTGCGGTTCAGCCGCGCCACCGCCCGGTCGGTGAACCGCGACCCGGTCCGACTGACCCCGAGCAGGACCCGCACGTGCGGCGCCAGATACCCGGCGTCCAGGCGCAGGCCCCACACCAGCGCGCCCCGCAGATCCTGGGTCGCGACGGCGCCCACGTCCACCTGGAGGCCGGACACCCGCAGCTCGTCGTAGGTGAACTGCGACAACACCCCCTGCGCGACGAGGGCGCGGACCGGCCCCGCGACGGCGAGCAGCAGCGTCGCGGTGCGGAGCGCGGCGACGCAGCCGCGCCGAGCCTCCTCAATACAGTCGGCCAACCGTAGTCCCCGGGAAGTAGGTGGCGAGAATGTCGCGGTAGCGCTGCCCGGCGTGGGCGCGCCCGATCGCGCCCCACTGGCAGAACCCCACGCCGTGCCCCGCCCCAACGCCCTGGGCGGTGAGCCGGCCCACAAGGGGACCGTCCTTCGTGACGAACAGGCGGAACTCCGTACTCGAGAGCAGTCGATCCGGTGCGGGCCGCAGCATCGTCCGGACGTCGGGGCCGGCGATCCGGACGTCCCCGTGCGCAAACACGATGCGGAGCTCGGCCACCCGCCCCGAGGCCGTCGTGCGCGCGACCTGGACATCAGTGATCGGTTGCAGGCCGTCGCCACCGACGGACATCACCGCCGAGAGCGTTCGCGTCAATATAGCGCGCAGCGTCGAGGCATCCCACTCCTCGCGCCACTGGAACCGCGGCGACCGCTCGCAGTACGCGTGGCCGTCGCGCGCCTGGTCGGAGACCGATCGCAGATAGGGTTGGCGCAGTGCAGATCGAAACACCTCCTCGACCGCCGCGGTGCGGCCGCCGCAACTGGCGTGATAGTAGGCTTCGATCAGCCGACCCTGATAGCGCACCACCTCACCGGCGGTGGCGCGAACGGCATCCCAGACCTGCGGAGTCTCCCCGTCCGCCCCGGCATACACCTGGTCGCGCGTATCGGCGGTCGCATCGTACCCTTGGGCCTCCCACCGCCCCCGGTTGCGGAGCGCGAAGGTGCGCGCCACCACCGCCTGCGCCAGCAGCGCCTCGCGCTCCTCCGAGCGACGGGGACCCATTTCCCGGGCCAGGACGCCGGCCAGGTAGCTCTCGAGCGGGACGCGGTTGACCAGCGTGAGACCGGTCCGGTCACGCAGCAGATTCACTCGGCCGCGGTACCGCCGACCGCTCACCATCGCCAAGCGGCCCTCGGTGACGTTCACCGCCGAGATGCCGGCATGGCGTTCGGTACGGGTCCCGTCCGGCCGCACCAATACCAGACCGCCGCCCGAATCCGGCAGGACGGTCCACACGGTCCCGGACGCTACCGCACCGACCGGGGTGCCATCACCGTCGTCGGTCACGAACAGCTCCCCGTCGCCGCCCAATCGAACGCTCGGGACTCCCACCGACAGCCCGACCCGCAGTTCAGGCTCCGGTCCCAACGCGAGCGGCTGGGGCTTCGGACACCCGACCAGGAGAACGACGATCGCCCCCCGCCACAAAAAGGGCGTCCCGAGCCATGCGCGGGACGCCCAATCCGGCTGGGGCGCCGGTATGCTCATGCGAGCGCCACCGCCCGGAAGTCGTAATCTTCACTGCCTGTCAGGCGGGCGCGGACGAAACTGCCCTCCTGCGCCCAACCGCCCTGCTCCAGATACGTGACCCCGTCTACATCGTCCGCCTGCCACGCCACCCGGCCCACGTGTGTGACCCCGGCCTCATTGCTCCCCGCCTCGAGCGGATCGGCGACCCGGTCCACAAGCACGGGCACCTCGCGGCCCACGAATCTGGCCAGGCGCTCGGCGGAGATGGCGCGCTGGACCTCGAGCAGCTCTTCGAGCCGTTCCCGCTTCACCGGGTCGGGCACGTCGTCGGGATACTGCACGGCCCGTGTCCCTTCCTGCGGCGAGTAGGCGAACGCCCCCAGGCGATCGAATTGCGCTTCCTCTAGGAAAGCCAGCAGCTCGCGGTACTCGTCCTCGCGTTCACCAGGGAACCCGACCAGACACGTGGTCCGGATCGCCACATCCGGAATGGTGTCGCGCAGCCAGCGCAGCTTTTCCCGGAGCGTCGCCTGCCGTTCCGGGCGGCGCATACGCTCGAGCATGCGGTCGCTGGCATGCTGGATCGGCAAGTCGAGATACGGGACGATGCGGGGCTCGCGGGCGATCAACTCGACCAACCGATCCGTGAGTCCCGCCGAGTACACGTACAACAGCCGGAACCAGGGCACGGACGTCCCGGCCAGCAGCGCCTCGAGCAGCTCGGGCAGCTTCGGCCCGTCGCGACCCAGATCGCGCCCATAGTGGCCCAAGTCCTGGGCCACGAGGTTGATCTCTTTCGCGCCCTGGGCCTCGAGCGTCTGCGCCTCGCGCACCAGCCGCTCGATCGGCTCGGAGCGGTGCTTGCCGCGCATCAGGGGAATGGCGCAGAAGGCGCAGGTGTGGTCGCACCCTTCGGAGATCTTGAGATAGCGGACGTGCGTGGGTCCGCTCAGGAACTGCCGCACACCAGGGTGCCCGGCGACGGGGTCCACGATCAGGCCCCGGCGGGCAAGCTCGGGCACCAGGTGATGCAGATCGGAAAATCCGAGAAACAGGTCGACCTCGGGCAGCTCCGACTGCAACTCCTCCTTGTAGCGCTGCACCAGGCACCCGACGGCCACCACGGCCTTCACATTGCCCGTCTGCTTGAGCCGGGCAGCCTCGAGCATGGCGTTGATCGACTCCTGCTTGGCGGCGTCGATGAACCCGCACGTGTTGACGAGCACCACGTCGGCGCTGGGCAGATCGGGCGTGAGGGTAGCCCCGTGACCCACCAGCTCGCCCACGAGACGCTCGGAATCGACCGTCGCCTTGTCGCACCCCAGCGACACGACGCCCAGCTTCATCCGCGGTAGTTCCCGAACTTGAGCTCGATGCCGAAGTCCTGCGCGCGGAGAAAGGCGATCACTTCCTGCAGATCGTCCTTGGACGGCGACTGCACCCGGATCTCTTCACCCTGAATCGAAGCTTGGGCCTTCTTGAACTTCTGGTCCTTGATCGCCTTGACGATCGCCTTGGCTTTCTCCTGACCGATTCCCTGGGTCAGTTTGATCTCGCGCCGCACGGTGTCGCCGGCCGCCGGCGTGACCGCTCCCAGCTCCAGGTTCTTCACCGGCACGCCGCGCTTGATGAGTTTGGACTGCAGGATGTCGAACAGCGCCTTCATCCGGAAGTCGTCGTCAGCCGTCAGCGTGAGGGTCGCTGTGACGCGGTCGAACGCGATGGCGCATTTCGACCCCTTGAAGTCGTAGCGCTGCACGACCTCTTTGGTCGCCTGGTTGACACCGTTGTCGACTTCCTGGAGATCGGCGCCGGTCGAGACGTCGAAGGACGCGAGGGAGGCCATGGCCGGTAAGTTAGCCCAGGGACGACTCGATCCGGTACACCGCCATCGTCACATGGCCCACTTCCGGCGTGCCCAGCGGCACGGCGCGGAACGCGCCGTGGACGGCCCGGGCGACTGGTTCGGTCACGAGGATCTCGCCGCGACCGGCGAGGTCCTCGCCCAGCTTGTAGGCCACGTTCACCGCGTCACCGAATACGTCATCGGTGAGCCGCAAGAACGCCCCGCAGTCCACCCCGATACACACCTGCAACCGGTCCTCCTCGTCCTCGGCCGTCGCGTTCCAGCGACGGTGGGCGTCCTGCACCGCCACGGCGCAGCGCACGGCCTGTTCCGGTCGCTCGAAGATGGCGATGAGATTGTCGGCTTCGTTCTTGATCAACGTCCCACCGTACTCGGTGACGAGCGGAATGGTCAACTGGTAGCTGCGGATGAGGAGGCCGAGGAAATGGAGAATGCCGCGGCGCCGTGTCGTGGCTGTGAAACCCGACGAGTCGCACACCAGGACGGCGCCGGTCGTCGTGAGCGCGGCCATGATGTCTCGGTCGACCTGGTCCGCGTTGTCGCGGGTCCGCTGGAGCAGGCGACGGTACAGCTCGTCCTTGTTCAGGACAGGAAGCTCTCCAGGGCCCGGGCCCGGGACACGTGGCGCAGCCGCGCCAGCGCCTTTTCCTTGATCTGGCGCACGCGCTCGCGCGTGATCCCGAGCAAGGAGCCGATTTCCTCCAGGGTCATCGGCTCCTGGCCTTCCAGCCCGAAGTACAGGCGGAGGATCTTGGCCTCGCGGTCCTTCAGGGTCGACAGGACGCCTTCGATCGATTCGGTCAGCGCGTGCTCGAAGATCTGGTCGTCGGGGCCGGGATTCTGGGTGTCGGGGAGGTAGTCGAGCAGCTTGTTGTCTTCCCCGGGCGTGAGCGGCGCATCGAGCGAGAGGTGCGCCTGGGAGATGGACAGCGTCTTCGCGACTTCTTCCTGGGAAATGTCCATGCCCTCGGCGATCTCTTCCACGGTCGGCTCGCGTCCCAGCTCCTGGAGCAGCATCGACGAGCGTTTGCCGATCCGGTGCAAGGTGCCGGCTCGATTGAGCGGGACCCGCACGATGCGGGATTGCTCGGCCAGCGCCTGGAGAATCGCCTGTCGGATCCACCACACGGCGTAGCTGATGAATTTGATGCCCTTAGTCTCGTCGAACTTGTGGGCGGCGCGGATCAGGCCGAGGTTGCCCTCGTTGATGAGGTCCGAGAGCGATACCCCCTGGTTCTGGTACTTCTTGGCCACGCTCACGACGAAACGGAGATTCGAGCGCACCAGCTTGTCCAGCGCCTCTGCATCGTTCAGGCGAATCCGCTGCGCCAGATCCACCTCGTCCTCCCGGGTGATCAGCGGGTACTGACTGATCTCGCGCAAGTATTGATCGAGCGATCCCTCATCGAACGAGACGCGCTTCGCCGTGTTCAAACGCATGGATTCGCCACCCCTCCATAACAACGGTTCCCGCCCCCGTCCCTCCAAGGGCGGGCATACGCTCGGGTCAGTGGATCAGCGACCCGAGGCGGCTCCAGCGAATATCGGTCAACCAGGGCAGCGCGTCGTGCGCGTCCCGATCGTAGCTGAAGTAGACGAGCAGCGTCCGGCCTTTCACGGCCGTCGCGTCGACGAAACCCCAATAGCGGGAGTCGGACGAGTCATCCCGGTTGTCGCCCAGCACGAAGTACCTGTCCGCCGGAACGATCAGGGGCCCCCACGTGTCACGGCTGGGCTGGTAGTCCCGTCGATCCTGACCTGAGGCGGTCAGGTAATACGGTCGCTGCCACTCGAACTCGGCGTTCATGACGTTGTTGGCAGGATCGATGCGCTGCACGTACGGCTCGATCAACGGCGCCCCGTTCACCCTGACCCGGCCATTCCGCATCTCCACCGTGTCGCCCGGCGTCCCGATCACCCGTTTGACATAGTCCTGGTTGGGATCGCGCGGATAGGCGAACACGATCACGTCCCCGCGACGCGGCTGGCGGAAGCCCGGGAGGCGCGCGCTCGTCCCGGGGATCTGCGCGCCGTACAACAACTTGTTGACGAAGAGAAAGTCGCCGGTGAGCAGCGTGCGCGTCATGCTCCCGCTGGCGATCTGAAACGCTTCGAAGAAAAATGTCTTGATGATGAGGAACAGCACTAACGCCATGCCCAGCGACCGCATCCAGCTATCGAACCCGCGGGCCAGTCTGGAGCGGCGCGGTTCGGGGGTGGCGGGCTCCCCGGACGTCGCGTTCGCGTCCGGCTCTCCCACGGGGCCCGCCAAGTTATGCATGTGATTCACTTTACAAGGGAGGAGCGGCAGGCGCAACAGTCACTGCCCACCCCCGGGCCGCCCCCCACCCCCGGACGCGGACGCGGAAATCGTCGGGTGGATCCCCGTGACGCACCCGGGCGGCCAGGCACACCGACCGTCCCTCCCGCTCGAGACGAAGCCAGACGATGCGGATATCCGCGAGCGATTCGAGCGCATCGGCGTCAGGAGGGGCGGACCGGGCGGCGAGCAACACGACGAGACTCTCGTATTCCACGGAGAGACGCTAACGCCGAGCCCGTCGCGCGGCGTCATCGGAATATCGCGCCGCAGCATCGATTCACGCACTGGGGCGGGAGGATTCGAACCTCCAACCTCCCGGTTAACAGCCGGGCGCTCCGCCAATTGAGCTACACCCCAAGACAAATGAAGAATGAGAAGTGAAGAATGCAGAATGGGTCAATTCTGCATTCGGCACTCATCCTTTTGCACTCATTCGTACGTGTCGATCTGCGCGCGCTGCAGCTGCCCGGAGTAATCGACATAGCAGACCTTGGTCTCGGAATAGAAATCGTACACTTCCCAGCCGCCTTCGCGATGACCATTGCCGGTCTGCTTCACGCCACCGAACGGCAGATGCGCTTCGGCCCCGATCGTGGGGGCATTGATGTAGGTGATGCCGTTGTCCAGATCGCTCATGGCGCGGAACGCGGCGTTGACGTCGCGGGTGTAGAGCGAGCTCGAGAGACCGTAGAGCACGTCGTTGTTCACCCGCACTGCGTCGTCGAGCGAGCCCACCTTGATCGCCGACAATACGGGGCCGAAAATCTCCTCCTGCTCGACCCGCATGCCTGGTTTCACCCCCGCGAGCACGGTGGGCTCGTAGAACCAGCCGCGGTCGAGCGCCCCGCCGGTGGCCGTGGCGCCGCCCACCAACACCGTCGCGCCTTCCTGTTTTCCGATGCCGACGTAGCTGTCCACCTTCTGGCGTGCCTCCTCGTGAATCAGCGGTCCCACCTCCGTCTGCTCTTCCCGCCCCGGCCCCAGGCGCAGCTTTCCGACGCGATCGCCGAGCAGCTTCAGGAAGCGGTCGTGGATCTTTTCGTGCAAGATGAGTCGGCTGGTCGCGGTGCAGCGCTGCCCCGTCGTGCCGAACGCGCCCCACAGCACGCCGTCCAGCGCGAGCTCCAGGTCGGCGTCGTCCATCACGATCATGGCGTTCTTGCCGCCCATCTCGAGCGACAGCCGCTTGTGCAGGCGGCCGCAGGTCGCCCCGATCACCGAGCCCGTTTCGGTCGAGCCCGTGAAGGAGATCACGGGCACGTCGGGGTGCTCGATGACCGCCCGGCCGACGACGGACCCCTGCCCGTGGAGCAGCTGAATCACTTCCGGAGGCAGGCCCGCCTCCAACAGGACCTCGACCAGCAGGTGTCCCGTGTGCGGCACGTCCTCGGCGGGCTTGAAGATCACGGCGTTCCCGCACAGCAGCGCGGGAAACATCTTCCAGGTCGGGATCGCCAGCGGGAAGTTGAACGGCGTGATGATTCCCGCCACCCCGATCGGCCGGCGGTAGGACATCGCCCACTTGTTGCGCAGCTCAGAGGGGACCACGCGTCCGAACAGGCGGCGGCCCTCGCTGGCCGCATAGAAGGCCGTGTCGATCCCTTCCTGCACGTCGCCTCGCGTCTCGGCCAGCACCTTCCCCATCTCGCGGGTCATGGCCTGCGCGATGGTCTCCTGCTTCTGAACCAGCAGCTCACCCACACGCTGCAACACCGCACCGCGCAGCGGCGCCGGCGTCTTGGACCACTGGGCGAATCCGCGCTGGGCCGACGCAATCGCGCGCTGCGCATCCTCGGGACCGGAACGCGGGAAGCCGCCGATCACATCGTTCCAGTCCGCCGGGTTGCGGTTCTCGAAGTAATTGCCGGTGGAGGGTGCGACCCACTCGCCGGCGAGAAAGTTCTTGAAGTTGTCGGGCATCGGCTCTCGCAGAGGGTTCGTCTTGGGATGAAGGCGCTGTCGCATCACGGACAAAACCAGGTTGCCGCGTCCTTCGCGTAGCCCACTCTGGGCAGGATCTCCCGGGCGGCGAGGATCAGCCCCCAGATCACGAGCCCCTGCGACAGGACGTGGGCCACGCCCAAGCGCCGCTTCCACGAGGACAAGCCGCTCCACACGCCGGCCACGACCACCGTGAGCACGCCGCCCAGGTAGACGAACAGCTTGAAGCCGCACCCATGGGTGTACGGCCACTGGGTCATTCCGATACCGACCAGCAAGCCGAGACCGACGCGCGCCCACGTCCCCAGCCATTGGCGGCCGGACGCCGTCTGGAGCGCGGCCGCCCCGGCCGAAGCCGCCGCCGGACGTTTCGCCGCCGCGGCGGCCGCCGCCGCCGCCTGGTCCGCTTGATGCGTGGGCAGTTGGTTCAGCAGGCGGTCGACTTCCGCCAGCTCCTTATCCCAGTCGCGCTCCTGACCCTTCTTCTCGGACACCTAGCTCTCCCGCGCCAGCCGGTAGCGATCGATCTTCTTGTACAGGTTGCTGCGTGGCATCGCCAACGTACGCGCGGTTTCGCTCACATTCCAGTCGTGCTCCTTCAGCTTGGCCTGGAGATAGGCCCGCTCCGCCGCCTGCTTGAACTCCTCGAACGTCCCGGCCCGCAGGATCGCTCCGCTCGCCGCCGCTTCTCCCGCCGCGACGGTGCGGCCGCCATCTCCGACCAGCCGCTCGACATCCGCCTCCGTCACCGCCTCCCCGGACGCGAGGATGAGCAGACGTTCCACGGCATTGCGCAGCTCGCGAACATTGCCGGGCCAATCGTGCGCAGCCAGCAGCTTGAGCGCGCCCGGCTCGAACTCCCTCGGTTTCAATCCAGCCCGGCCGGTACTCGACAACTGCTCCGTGAAATGGCGCACCAGCTGGGGAACGTCGCTACGGCGCGCGCGCAGAGGCGGCACCTCGATCGGGACGACGTTCAAGCGGTACAGGAGATCCTCGCGAAACCGCCCCGCGGCGATCTCCTGCTCCAGCGTCTTATTGGTCGCCGCGACGACGCGTACGTCGACCTGCAGCGGCTTGCCCGACCCGATGCGGGAGATCACGCCTTCCTGCAGCGCGCGCAACACCTTGGCCTGGGCCGAGAAGCTCATGTCCCCGATCTCGTCCAGAAACAGCGTCCCGCCGTCGGCCAGCTCGAACTTGCCCGGCCGGTCCGCCACGGCCCCGGTGAAGCTGCCCTTCAGGTGACCGAACAGCTCGCTCTCGATCAGCTCGGACGGAATCGCGGCGCAGTTGACTTCCACGAACGCTCGCCGCGCGCGTGTGCTCAGGTCGTGGATCGCCCGGGCGACGAGCTCCTTGCCGGTGCCGTTTTCGCCCGTGATGAGGACGCGGGCCGGCGTCGGCGCCACCTTTTCGATACGCTCGATGACCGCCTTGATCGCCCTGGAGGACCCGACGATCTGGTAGCTGGCCTCGACCTCGGCGCGCAACCGGACATTCTCGACGGCAAGATCCACGTGCTGCAGGGCATTCCGCAACGTCAACAGGATGCGATCGGTGTCGAGCGGCTTCTCGAGAAAATCGTAAGCGCCGAGCTGGGTGGCTTCGACGGCGGTCTGGATGGTGCCGTGACCGGAGATCATCACGACCTGGGCGTGCGCATCCTGCTCGCGCAAGCGCTTGAGCACCTCGAGGCCGTCCAATCCCTGCATCTTGACGTCCAGGAACACGAGGTGCGGCCGAAACTCCGTGTACGCCTGGAGCGCATCCACACCCGAGGCGCAGGTCTGCACCTCGATCTGCTCGAACTCCAATACCTGTTTCAGGGCTTCGCGCACGCCCTTTTCATCGTCCACTACGAGGACGCGCCGGGTCATGCGCGACGTTTCCGGTACAGCACGACGCCGGCCGGATGCACCCGGACATCGGCAATCGCCGCGTCGACACGGATCGCCACCGACCCGGTCGAATCCGCTCCCGCCGCCTGGCGGGCCAGCGACTTCACCGCGGGCGATGGAAATGGGAAGCCACGCAGGCTGAGCTCCCGCACCGTCCACCGGGCAATCCCCGGGCGCCCGATCTCCACCGGACCCGCAATGCGCAGCGGCTCGCGCTCGGCCAGGAGCCCGCGCAACGGGCCCAGCGCATCCGGCGGGATGAGTCTCGTGTCCAGTCGGGCATGCACGGCCAGGGTTCCTTCCAGGAGCTCCACCCGGAGCGAATCGAACGAGCGCCGCACCGTCCAGTCGATGCCGCTCCCCACCAGCGCGGCGGCCTCGTTGGCGTTCAAGACGACGGAATCCGGGCCGCCCGGCCGGCCGAGCGCCTGAAGTTTTTCCTGGGCCGAGACCAGTGCCCCTGGAGTCGGCGCGCCGATCGAATCGGCCGCCACCGGCGGCAATGCCGTGTCACGGCGCCCCACCAGGCGGCCGATGGCATGGGAGAGCGGCGCGCGATACCGCCACGCGAGCGCCACCCCCACCACCAACAGTACGAAGGCCACCAGCCGGAATAACCCTTTAAGACAGCTGTTCACGATGTACCCTCTCATACCCCACCCCATCGGGACGGAGCACGCTCATGATCAGTTCCACACCATCCACGACCGCGATCGCGTCGACCGGCAGCCCCTCCAGGGCGTCTGCCATGCCGGCGAAGTCCCGCGGGCGAGCGTGCCGCGCCACGCGCCCGAGCGTGAGGTGGGGACGAAAGGCGCGCGCCTCGGTCGGGAACCCCAGCGGGGCGAACACTCGCTCGACCTGGTCGGCCAGGAGCTCGATCGCCGGATCGGGCGCGATTCCGGCCCACAGGACACGCGGGCGCTGAGGATCTGGGAACGCGCCGGCGCCGCCCACGACCAGCGTGACCGTTCGAGCCCCGGTCACCGCCTCCCCCAGCGCCCGGACGAGCTCCGATTGACGCCCCTCCTCGACCTCCCCCAGGAACTTCAGCGTGACATGGATCCCGCCCGGCGGGAGCCACTTCACAGGATAAGAGCGGGCGCGCAATGGGGCGAAAGCGTCCCAGACGGTTTGCTGCGCGTCTCGAGGCGGCGTGAGCGCGACGAACAGCCTCACGGCTGGGCGTGATCGAGTATGAGGCTGCCGCGCCGGTAACCGCGCGGGTCCACTTCGACGGCGGCGAATCCGAAAGCTTGAAGGTGCTCGGTGACCTCCGGGAGGTGCGCTGCGAGCCACGGAATCCATTTCGGCTCAACTTCGATTCGCGCCCGGTCGCCGTGATGGCGAACCCGCAGGTCGCCGCCCACGCCCAGCTGCCGCAGCACTGCTTCACTGTCCTCAACCTGCTGCAGACGCCGGGGAGTGATGTGCAAGCCGTATTGCACTCGGCTCGACAGGCACGGGGCGGCAGGAGCGTTCCAGTTGTGGATTCCCAGATCGCGGGCCGCGGCCCGGACATCCGTCTTGGAAAGTCCTGCCTCTGCGAGCGGCGACCGGATGGAGGCCGCGACACCGGCCGCGTGACCGGGGCGATGCTCCCGCGGATCGTCAGCGTTAGTGCCGTCGCAGACGACGGCGAAATCGCGCTCCCGCGCCAGGGCACCCAGTCGCTGCCACAGCTCACTCTTGCAGAAGAAGCAGCGATTGGTCGGGTTTGCCAGATAGCGCGGATCAGCCAGCTCCTGCGTCTCGACCTCGACTATGGGCACGTCGAATTGGGCAGCGAGCGATCGCGCTACCTCACACTGCACGGCCGAGTAGGAGGCGCTGCGTCCGATGACGGCGAGCATCCGCGTGGGACCGAGCTCCTGGCGCATCACGACCGCCAACAGAGTCGAGTCGACGCCACCCGAGTAGCCCAGCAGCGCCGAAGGCAACTCCTCGACGACGCGTCGCAGTTCCGTTAGCTGGCTGCTCATCGGCCGCAAAGTACTCATCGGAGGTGTCCTAACTCAAGGACAGTTTGACCGACAGAACCGGATGGTTCGTCGGTGGAAACCGAACATATTTGTACTTGCGATAATTCATGATGTAGCTCAACACTCGTACCACGATCGTCTTGTCCACCGTGTTCGAGAAGCCGGGACTCATGGCCGAGGATCTCGACTGATGGCCGGTCTACGCGGGAAGGCGCTGTTCGCCTGGCTGCTCGTGTGCGTCTTCTGGGGCTCGACCTACTTCGCCATCAAGGTCGGAGTCAGCGTGCTCCCGCCATTTCTGTTCGCCGGGCTGCGCTTCGTGGCGGCTGGGGCACTGCTCCTCGTCGGTGCCCTCCTGTTCGGCGATCGCCTGCCCCGAAGGGCCTCGGATTGGCGCCGGGCCTCGATCGCGGGTGTGCTGCTCCTGACGGGTGGGAACGCCTTCGTCGTGTGGGCCGAGCAATACACCCCCTCCGGGGTGGCGAGCGTGTTCGTCGTCACGGTGGCGTTGTGGATGGCCTTCTTCGATTCCGTCATCCCCGGGGGCTCGGGCTCGCTGGGCTGGCGCGTGATCATCGGACTCCTGGTGGGTTTCCTGGGCACCGCGTTGCTCATCGGCGCCAACCCACGGGAGATTCTGGCCGCCGATCTCCGCGGTCCGATCGCGCTGACGTGCGCCAGCGCCTTCTGGTCGCTCGGCTCCATCTACGCCAAGCGGAACCCGACCGAGTCGAGCCCCTACATGACCGCCGCGATTCAGATGCTGGCAGGGGGCACGGTCGTCTCACTCATCGGGACGGCTTTGGGTGAATGGGGGGCCTGGCACCTGCACGCACGCGGCGCCCTGGCACTCGGCTACCTCGTCGTGTTCGGCTCGATTGTGGGCTATAGCGCCTACGGGTACGCGCTGCGACACGCCCCGGCGACTATCGTCGGAACCTACGCGTACGTGAACCCGGTCATCGCCGTGCTGCTCGGCTGGTTGTTCCTCAGCGAGCCGATCACGGGGCGCATAATGATCGCTATCGGGTTGATTCTGGCAGCGGTCGTGTGGATCCAGGTGGCGCATAGGATGTCATCGGTCATCGGTAAACGGTCATCCGCAGGCGCACCGCCGACTATCGATGACCGAAGACCGAAAACGCCTTCCGTTCAGCATCCGGAGGCCGCATGAGCGCCCCGCATCGCCCGGAGGTGACGCTCGATCCTGAAGACTGGGATGAGCTGCGCCGTTTGGGCCACCGCATGCTGGACGACATGATCGACTACCTGGCGAGCGTGCGCGAGCGACCGGTGTGGCAGCCGTTCCCCGAGGATGTGAAACGCCGGCTGGCGGAGCCGGTGCCGCACCAAGGACGCCCAGCGGGCGAGGTGTACGCGCAGTTCCAGCGAGACGTCCTGCCCTACCCTCCCGGCAACATTCACCCCCGGTTCTGGGGCTGGGTGATCGGCACCGGCACGCCGCTCGCGATGCTCGCGGACATGCTCGCATCAGGAATGAACCCCCAGGCTGCCGGGATTCAGGAGGGCGCGCGGTACGTCGAAGAGCGGGTCCTCGCCTGGCTCGCGGAGCTGATGGGCTTCCCCGCCGACTCGAGCGGCCTGCTCCTCTCCGGCGGTTCGATGGCGAATCTCGTGGCGTTGGCCGTGGCGCGTCAGGCCAAAGCCGGATTCGACGTCCGGGAACAGGGCATGGGCGACGGCGCGCCACACCTCACCGTCTACGCCTCGACCGAGGTGCACAGCTCGGTGCGCAAAGCCGTGGAGCTGATGGGAATGGGTCGACGCCAGCTGCGGCTGATTCCGGTGGATGCAGAGTACCGGATCCGCATCGACGGGCTTCGCGCGGCCATCGCCGAAGATCGCCGACTCGGACGGCGGCCCATCTGCGTCGTCGGAAACGCCGGCACGGTGAACACGGGGGCAACGGACGATCTCGAGGCGCTGGCCGAGCTGTGCCGGGCCGAGGGGCTGTGGTTCCACGTCGACGGCGCGTTTGGCGCTCTCGTCGTGCTCGTGCCGGCGCTCAAGGGCCTGGTGCGCGGCCTCGAGTCGGCCGATTCGGTGGCGTTCGACTTGCACAAGTGGGGCTACCTGCCATTCGAAGTGGGATGCACGCTGGTCCGGCACCGGGATGTCCACCGCGACACCTTCGCCGTGGCCCCGAGCTACCTGGGGGCTACGGCCCGGGGTCCGGCAGCGGGTGGCGTACTCTTCGCCGATCTCGGCTTGCAGTTGTCCCGCGGCTTCCGGGCGCTGAAGGTGTGGATGGCGTTCAAGACCCACGGCGTCGACGAAATCGGCCGGCTGATCGCCCAGAACGTGGATCAGATTCGCCATCTGGTCGGGCTGGTGGATGCCGAGCCGTCGCTGGAGCGCCTGGCACCGGCTCCTCTGAACATCTGTTGCTTCCGGTATACGGCCCCCGACCTGGATGCCGAGGGCCTCAATGCGGTGAATCAGGAAATCCTCTGGCGCCTGCAGGAGAGCGGGGTCGCCCTGCCGTCGCATACGGTGCTGGACGGGAAATTCGCGATCCGCGTTGCCAACACCAACCAGCGCAGCCGGCGCGAAGATTTCGACCTCCTGGTCCGCACCGTGGTCGACCTCGGTCGCGCGGTCCACGCCGAGCGTCGCCCCCACCCCGTGGGCACGGCGGGCGCATGAGCGGCCTGCCGGCGAACGCCGTCCTGCTCGTGGTGGACGTGCAGAAGGGATTCGACGGCTACAACGAGTCCCTGCACCGCACGACCCCGGAGCTCGAAGCGAACATCGCGCGATTGCTCGACGCCTGGCGCCGCACCAGGCGGCCCGTGATCTTCGTGCAGCACGTTTCCCGGCTCAAAGATTCCCCGCTGCGTCCCAACCAGCCGGGCGTCGACATCAAGGAAGACGTGCGGCCGCTCCCAGACGAACCGATCGTCCAGAAGTCCGTCAACAGTGCGTTCATCGGGACGACGCTCGAGGACGATCTGCGGGGTCGTGGATACCAGACGCTCATCGTGACGGGCCTGCAGACCAATTACTGCGTCTCGACCACGGTGCGGATGGCCGGCAACCTGGGGTTCGATACGTACGTAGTGTCCGACGCCACCGGCACGTTCGACAATACCGGCCCCGACGGTCGTGTGTGGCCGGCCCAGCTGCTGCACGACGTCGCCCTCGCCGATCTCCACGGGGAATTCGCTACGGTGCTGGACACGAAGGACGTGCTGGCCCGTTTGGCGGGCGCCAGCTAACGGCCTTTCCCCGTCCCCTCGACCAGATGCCGCGCCGTCGGATAGGCGAAGTCGATGTCGGATTCGGCGGCGAACGCGTCCAGCACCTCCTGCCAGATGGCGTTCTCGCTGCCACGCCGGAACCGCGACCGGATGAGGTAGCGGATCGTCAGGCAGATACCGTGGTCCAGCACGCGCACGTACACGATCGGCGTCAGCTTCGTGTAAGCGATCAGGTACTGTCGTGACGCCTCGAGCAGATCTTTCTCGACCTGTTCGGTCAGCTGCTCGGCGTGCTGCACCGCGATTCGCTCGAGAATCTGCTTGGCCTGCTTCCAGTTGCTCTCGAAGGTCACGGTGACGGGGATCTCGCTCCAGATGTAGCGGAATCCCTTGTCGTAGTTGACGACGGGCTCCGATAGCACCCGGCCGTTCGGCACGTGGATGATGCGGCCGGTGCTCTGATCGGCGTTCACCCAGTTCCCGATTTCGTTGAGCGTGAACTGGAACAGGTGCAGATCGATCACGTCGCCCGCGTGGGCGCCGATCTGCACCCGGTCGCCCACGTCGAAAGGGCGGCTCCACACGATGAAGGCCCAGCCGGCCAGGTTGGCGACGAGGTCCTTGAGCGCGATCGCGAGCCCGGCGGAAAACAGGCCCAGGAACGTGGCCAGGGGGCCGACGCGCTCGACCCAGAGGTGCCCCACCCACAGGAAACCGACGAGCAGCGCCAGGTACGTGATCGTCTTGCGCCACTTGTAGCGAGTCCGCGGGTCCTGCGCGCCCCGATACACCAGCGCGAGCGCGACCCGCTGCACCAGCCACACCCCCCCCACCACCAGGAGCGTGGCGAGAAGCCGGTCTTGGAGCGCTTGGCTCAGCCCCGCGTTTTGCTCCAGCCAGACTCTCATGGCGTCGTGAGCGCCTTCACGAAGCGATAGGTGAATTCGAGACCGGCGTAGTATTCCCGCACGCCGATACGCTCATCGCGGCCGTGCGCCCGGATGTCATCGGCATCGAGGGACACGCCGGACACGCCGTACACCGGCATACCGGCGTTACGCAGGTACAGGCCGTCGGTCGCCCCGGTCTCCATGCTGGGGATGACCGGTACGCCCGGCCACATCTGGCGCGTGACACGCTCCAGCGGGGCGAACACGTCGGGAGCGATCGGTGACGGCGGCGACGGCGTTGCGGTATCGATCGGAATCACCGCGACCGCGGTGTCCGCCACCACGGACCGGAGCATCGCCTCGACGCGCTCCGGCGGGTCTTGCGGCAGCATGCGGCAATTGACCACCGCTCGGGCCGTCTGCGGCAGGGCGTTGTTCGCATGCCCAGCCTCGAGCCGGGTCGCGACGCAGGTGGTGCGCAAGATAGAGTTGAAGATCGGCGAGCGCGCCGAAAGTCGCGCCGCCGCCGCTGAGTCCGGTGGATCGCGCAGCAACGCCCGCATGTCGGCGGCTACGTCCGCGGGCTGGGTGGGCGCCATGCGCTCGAAGTACGCCCGGGTCACGTCATTCAGGCTCATCGGGAACTGGAACCCGGCGAGGCGCTCGAGCGCCGCCGCCAGCCGGTAGATAGCGTTGTCCGCTACCGGCAGCGAGCTGTGGCCGCCGGGGTTGTGCACCTCGAACCGCAGATCGTGGTACACTTTCTCGCTCGCCTGCACCATCCGCGCCACCGGCCGTCCACCCCGCTGCAACGGGTCCCCGGCGTCACCGTTGATGCAGTACTCGGCGTCGATCAAGTCGCGGCGGTTGGCCAGCAACCAGCGGATGCCCGCCGCGTCGGTTTCTTCGCCCGCCTCCAGCGCCAGGATGATGTCGCGGTCGGGGACGAAATGCTCACGCTTGAGCCGGATCAGCGTGGCCACAAAGATGGCCGCCATGTCCTTGATGTCGCTCGTGCCGCGGCCGTAGAAATACCCGTCCCGCTCCGTCAGGGTGAACGGGTCCATCGACCAGTCGGAGCGCAGGGCTTCGACCACATCGAGGTGCGCCAGCAGCAGGATCGGCCGGCGCTTCCCGGTTCCGCGCAGGCGGGCGACGACGTTCTGGTCGCGCTCCGGACCCACGACCTGCACGTCCGCCGCCGGGAATCCAGCGGCGACGAGGCGCCGGGCCACAGCCAGAGCGGCCGGGGTCGTGCTGCCATGCTCCGCTGTCGTATTGATCCCGATCAGCTCGGCCAGGATCTCCCGGGCGAGCGCCTGATCCGGCGTGAGCGCCTGCCCCTGCCCCTGGCCGACGGTTGTGACCAGGAGCACCATTCCCAAGGTCGCCAAGGCGACCCGCGTCCACGCCGACTTCACCACCACATCGCGATCCTCGTCTGGAGATGGGGAGAATATATTGAATCCATGACCGGCCCGACGGCTACCTGCTCGCGCTGCGGCACGCCCGTTTCCCCTGGAGCCCGTGCCTGCTCCAACTGCGGCGCCGACGTGTCCGGCCAGCAAGGCCAGGTCGCCACCGCGTACGCGGCCGCGGCGGAGGCGACGCGCATGACCGTCACCCAGGGGAGCCTGGTCGATGCGCTGCGGCGCGCCACGGTCGGCGAATACGAGGTCAAGGGCGAGCTGGGCCATGGCGGCATGGCGTCGGTGTACCTGGCGCACGACATCGCGCTCGATCGCAAGGTGGCGATCAAGGTCATGTCGCCCGCCCTGTTCAGCACGGCCGGGATGGTCGAGCGCTTCAAGCGCGAGGCCCGCACCGCCGCCTCCCTGAGTCATCCCCACATCATTCCGATTCACGCCGTCCGGGAAAGCCCCGAGATCGTCTACTTCGTCATGAAGTTCATCGAAGGCCGTTCGCTCGAATCGATCGTGCATCAGCTGGGGCAGATGCCGGTCCCGCTGGTGCAGGCGATTCTCTATCAGGTGAGCGCCGCGCTCGGCTACGCCCACCGCCGGGGCGTCGTGCATCGCGACATCAAGCCGGCCAACATCATGATCGACGCCGACGGCTGGGCCGTCGTCACCGACTTCGGCATCGCCAAAGTGTCGGAGTCGCAGGGCTTGACCCAAACCGGCGCCGCGATCGGCACTCCCTCGTACATGAGTCCCGAGCAGTGCGCCGCGAAACGCGAGCTCGCCGGGACGTCGGATCAGTACTCGCTGGGAATTGTGGCCTACGAGATGCTCAGTGGCCAGGTCCCGTTCCGGGCGGAAACCGCGATCGGATTGTTGTTCGCCCACGTGCACGAAGCGCCGCCGCCGATCACCGACCTGCGTCCCGACTGCCCTCCCGAAGTCGCCGCGACGGTGATGCGCATGCTCGAGAAAGAGCCGGAGGAGCGCTGGCCCGACATTGAAACAGCCTCAGGCGAGCTGGGTGGAGCCCCGATTGGTCACGACGATCCGATCCGGGCGCAGCTGGTGGAGCTGGCGGGCGGCCGTACCGCGAGCCCCGCCGAGACGATCCGGACGCCGATGAGCCCGGTCCCGGCCAATCGCGCCGCGCCGCCACCGGCAACCCGCACCACGACTCCCAAAGACCGGCGTCCGGCCACGCGCACCGGAACCCCACCGGCCGCAATCCCCGTCAAGCGCGGACGGTCGCCACTCTTGTGGGCGCTCCCGGTACTCGCACTGGGCGGCGTCGCCGCATGGCTGGTGCTCGGCCCTGGCACGCCGTCCCAACCGCCGGCGTCGGCCCCGGGCGCCGCGGCGCCAGTGGAGACGGTCACGGTGGTTGAGCGCTCTCCCGCGGAGACCGTCCGGCTGAGCAGCGCCCCCGCGACCGCACCGGATCAGCCGAGTACCCCATCCGAAACGCGATCGACCACACCTGCAACCGTCCGGTCCAACCCCGGGTCAAAAACCGGTTACAGCATCGAGGCCGCTCGGGCCATTGCGCGTCGCGTGCGCGCGACGTCGGCGGGTGCCACGGCGCAGGAGCTTTCGGCCGGTGACGCCGATGCCGCCGCCGCGGAGGCCCTGGCGCGCGATGGCAGGTACGGCGAGGCGACGGCGCGGCTGGCGTCGGCGATCGATCGGTGGAACTCGGCGGCCGTCGCAGCGCAGGGTCGCCCCCGGCGCGGTGGTGGAGGTGGCGGCGGTCAGGGGCCGCGGGGGGAAGCCGAGCAGGTCGCGGCGGAGTTCGCGGACGCCTTCAGCGCCAAGAGCCTGGCCCGGATGCGAGTGGTCTTCCCCCGCATGACCGAGCAGCAGGCGCAGGAGTGGGGACAGCTATTCATGGGCATTCGCGACGTGTCGATGCAGCTTCGGGCGACGGACGCCAACCGCACCGGCCCGGCGGAAATGCAAGCGAGCTTTGCCGGGTCCTACGACTACACGGACATGCAGGGCGGGACGGCCGGCAGCCGGTCGGTGAGCTGGCAGGTCACGCTGCGGCAGACTGCAGCGGGGTGGCGGATCATCGCGCTGCGCTGACCCGTCTCCGCTGGAGTTGACGCGGACCGCGCGGGGCGCACATTATCCCTCTCGCAACCGCCGCCTCTTTTCCCGCCGTCAGGAGGGACCCAGGCTCCTCACCGTGCTGGACACCGCGGCGCGGAGCGCCGGATGGGGCACGCCACCGCCGGCGGGCCACCAGCGCGGCATCGCGCTGTGGCAGTTCGCCGAGACGCGCGTGGCAGAGGTGGCCGAGATCTCGGTGGATCGGGATGGAGCGGTGCGCGTGCACCGGGTGGTGTGCGCGGTGGACTGCGGCATCGTGGTCAACCCGGACACGGTCGAGGCGCAGACCCAGAGTAACGTCGTGTACGGCTTGACCGCGACGCTGTACGGGGAAATCACGATCGATCGCGGTCGCGTGGTGCAGAGCAACTTCCACGACTACCCGATGCTCCGGCTGGCGGAGATGCCGGCGGTCGAGGTGCACCTGGTGGCGAGCGACGAGCCGCCGAGCGGCGTGGGCGAGACGGGGTTGCCGCCCATCGCGCCCGCCGTGTGCAACGCGATCTACGCGGCGACGGGGAAGCGCATCCGGCGCTTGCCGGTGGGCCGGGTGACGTAGATCGCGGGGCGCCTACCCAGCCCCCCGCCGATCCAGACTCCGATACTGGATCGCCTCGCTCACGTGCTTGGGGTGAAGCCCCGCGCTGCCGTCCAGATCGGCGATCGTCCGGGCGATCTTCAGGACGCGGTGATAGCCTCGCGCCGAGAGACCCAGACGGGTGATCGCGGTACGGAGTAGCGCGTCCGCTCCATCCGACACGCGGCAGAACGTGCGGATATCGCGGGGCGCCATGTGGGCGTTGGCGTACACCCCGAGACGAGCCGCGAATCGCTCCCGCTGCGCGACCCGCGCCCGGTCGACCCGCTCCTGGATCGCCTCACTCGGCTCGCCCCCGCCCTGCTCCACCAGCGCCTGATAGCGCACCGTCGGGACTTCCAGATGGATGTCGATGCGATCGAGCAGCGGCCCCGAAACGCGCGCCAGGTAGCGTTGCACGCCGAGGTTCCCGCACGAGCAGCTGTGTTGCGGGTCGCCGAACCAGCCGCAGGGACACGGGTTCATCGCGGCTGCAAGCATGAAGCGCGCCGGGTAGGAGAGGCTCATCGCGGCGCGGGCGATCGTCACGTTCCCATCCTCCAGCGGTTGGCGCAGCACTTCCAGCACATTCTTTCGGAATTCCGGCAGCTCGTCCAGGAACAGCACGCCGCCGTGGGCGAGGCTCACCTCTCCGGGCCGCGGATAGGACCCACCGCCGATCAGGCCGGCGTCCGAAATTGTGTGATGGGGCGCGCGAAACGGGCGACGGGCGACCAGCGACTCCCCGACCGGCAGCACGCCCGCCACCGAGTGGATTTTCGTCGTCTCGAGCGCTTCTTCGAGGCTCATGCGGGGGAGAATCGTCGGCAGGCGGCGCGCGAGCATCGTCTTTCCCGATCCGGGAGGTCCCACCATCAACACGTTGTGCGCCCCCGCCGCCGCCACCTCGAGCGCCCGCTTGGCATGCGGCTGTCCCTTCACCTCGGCGAAGTCCACGTCGTCCTTGGCGCGCTCGGAGAACAGGCGCGACACATCGACGTCCGCCGTCGCCAGCTCCCCGCGACCGTCGAGGAAGTCGGCCAGCTCGGCCAGACCCGGTGCGCCGAGCACCCGCAATCCACTGACGACCCCGGCCTCGGCGATGTTTTCCATCGGCAACACCAGCGCTTCGGCACCGGCGGCCCGCGCCGCGAGCGCCACCGGCAGCGCCCCCCGCACCGGCCGGATCGCGCCTTCGAGTCCGAGCTCGCCCAGCACCACCACCCGCGCGAGTCGCTCGGCCGCGATCTGCTCCGTGGCGGCGAGAATTCCGACCGCGATCGGGAGATCGAACCCCGACCCGTCCTTCCGCACATCGGCCGGGGCCAGATTGACAGTGATGCGTTTCAGGGGGAACGTGTAGCCCGTGTTCGCGATGGCCGCGTACACGCGCTCCCGTCCTTCTTTCACCGCCCCTTGGGGGAGGCCGACGGTCGCGAACGTGGGCAGGCCGTTGGCGATGTCGGTCTCGACATCGACCAGGTAGGCGTCGATACCCAGAACGGCAGCGGAACGGACGCGGGCAAGCACCTCCCATGTTGCCGCTCGAGCAGGGTCGGCGTGTCACCGGAATCACGCACCAGGGGTGCGAAGCAGCGCAGGCAAACCATTTCCCTTCCCGGAGGCCGTATGCGAGCTGTTGTGATCCTCGGTACCGCCGCGCTATTGGGCGTGGCAGGCTGCCAACCAAAACCCGAAACGCCGGACCAGACGCAGGCGCGGATGGAGCGGGAGGCCGCTGCGGTGCGGCCGCAGATCGAAGCGTTGGCGAGAAGCTGGGAGGGCTGGGTAACCGCCGGCCAAGCCGATTCCATCGCCAGCGTGTTCACGGATCGCGGCTATCAGCTGGCCCCCAACGCGCCGCCGGCCATGGGCCACGACGCCATCGCCGCATATCACATGCAACTGTTCAGCATGGGCCAAACGGTGGTCCACATCTCGGTCGACCAGGTGACCGCCAACGGCCCGGTGGCCGTCGCGCGTGGGGCGTACGACCTCGGCATGACTCCCGGGCCCAATGCCCCGGCGGGGACGACGGCGCTGGCCGACACCGGCAAGTGGATGGGTGAGTTGCGCCAGACCGACGGCACGTGGCGCTACGTGACGCTGACCTGGAACAGCAACCTCCCGTTGCCGCCGCCTCCGGCGCCGGCAAGACGAAGCCGCTGACCGACCCTGCCGACCTGGCCCGGTGGCGCACCGACACTCCCGGGTGCGCCACTCGGGTCCACCTGAACAACGCCGGCGCCGGCTTGATGCCGCAGCCGGTGCTCACCACCATCACCGCGCACTTGCAGCGCGAGGCAGCGATCGGCGGCTACGAAGCCGCCGACGAGGCGGAGCCGCGTATACGTGCGAGCTACGAGGCGGTGGCCCAACTGGTCGGCGCTGCGGCCCGCAACATCGCCGTGGTCGAG